>NZ_JAXOVU010000013.1:0-104726 GCF_036663435.1 Halomonas sp. 5021 | reverse complement strand
GATCATCGTCAGGCACCTATACCGCAGAAACCCCCGAGCACATCGTGCTCGGGGGTTTTTGTGTGCGTGGAAGAAAACCGCTATTGAAAAGGCGGCTTGCGCCGCCCTTAAAAACGATGCTGGTCATTAACCGCAGATCACTTCCAGCGCTTCAATCAAGCTGTCCATCTCGTCATCGGTGCCGATGGTGATGCGCAGGAAGTTGTTGAGTTCCGGGGTATTGAAATGACGGACCAGGATGCCGCGTTCACGTAAGTCAGCAAATATCTGAGCCCCTGCATAATCAGGGTGCTGGGCAAGAACAAAGTTAGCCTTGGAGGGCAATACCTCAAATCCCAGCACTTCAAGGCGCTGACGGGTACGCTCACGGGTGGTAATCACATGCTCGCGACAGGCTTCAAAATGCTCGACATCCTTCAGTGCGGCGATGCCCACCAGGCTGGCCAGACTATCCACGGGATAAGAGTTAAAGGAATCCTTTACCCGCAGCAAGCCATCAATCAATTCCTCCGAACCTACCGCATAGCCAAGGCGCAGGCCTGCCAGGCTGCGGGATTTGGAGAATGTCCCGGTAACGAGCAGGTTGGGGTAGCGGTCAATCAACGCTACAGCGCTCTCAGCGCCGAAATCGACATAGGCTTCATCCACCAATACCACACGATCCGGGACCCGGTTAAGCAGCGACTCAATGACCTCCAGCGAGTGTGCGTGGCCGGTAGGTGCATTCGGGTTGGCAAAGATAACGCCGCTTCGATGAGTTTCCGCCGTCAACGCATCGATATCGACTTCCCACTGCTTATTGAGTGGGTGCTTACGCAACTCAACGCCATAAAGATTGGCGTAAACGGGATAGAAGCTGTAGGTAATCGAGGGAACGTCTAGCGGCGCGCCATGGCGGAAAAACGCCTGAAAGGCAAGGGCGAGCACTTCATCGGAACCATTACCGACAAACACCTGGCTGCTGGCTACCTTAAACGTCTCGGCGAGCGCCTCACGCAGCGCTGTAGAGGTTGGGTCCGGATAGAGACGCAGATGATCGGTTGCATAATCGCGGAGCGCGTTGCCGACACCAGGGGCAGGCGGGTAAGGGTTTTCATTGGTATTGAGCTTTACAAGCTGCTCACGTGGCTGCTCACCGGGCACGTATGGCGTAAGTTCGCGAACGGCCGGACTCCAGTATTGGCTCATGGGGGTAACCTGATTATCCTTGCAAGATAGCCCATGGTCGCTTGAAGGCTAACTGAGCGCAAGCATTCAGCTCTCAGGGGTGGGCGTCGCACCTTGTAGGCGTTATGCTGTCACAAGTGCGCGTAACAAAGAAAATGTCCAACACGATAAGGAGAGACCCAATGCAACTCAGGAGTTTGCTAGCCGGTTCGGCTATGTTGGCACTTCTAGCTGGCTGCGCGAGCGGCCCAATGGAACAGCCGCAAGAAGAGGAAGCGACCGCACAGGCGACTTATCAGGGCTCACTGCCTTGCCGTAACTGCGACGGTATCGATCTGGATGTCACCATGATGGGTGAAGAAATGAGTGCTGCAGAAGAACGCACCTTCACGCTGAATGCGTCCTATCGCAACCATCCGCAAAATCCACCGGATGAAAACTATCAAGGTAATTGGGAAGTTCTCAGTGGAACACCATCGAATCCCGATGCCACTGTTTACGAGCTGACGCCCAACGGCGATGGTCAGATCTATTACTTTTTACGCATCGATGAAAGCACCTTGGAGTTGATCGACCCCGAGCGTCGTCGCTTTGAAAATGGTGAAACGCTGCAGCTTACCCGCCAGTAACGGCACATGTTGCACATGTAAAGGCGGCCATTGGCCGCCTTTTGTGTATGTAATGAATGAAATGGAGGCTCACTGCGGTGGCAAAAGCCAAAAGCGCTTTCGTTTGCACCGAATGCGGTGCGGAATACCGGAAATGGCAGGGGCAATGTTCCAGTTGCCAGGAATGGAACACGCTAAGCGAGGTGCGTCTGGCCAGTGCCCGCCCCGGCAGTGGAGCTGGTGGCACCGGGCGGGCAGGCTATGCGGGGGATCACTCTCGACAGATTGTAGACCTTGGCCAGGTTGATCTCAGCGAAGTCCCGAGGCTAACGTCGACCTTTGCCGAATTTGACCGTGTGCTGGGCGGTGGCCTAGTGCCAGGTTCTGCGGTGTTGTTGGGTGGTAACCCTGGAGCAGGGAAGTCGACGCTACTGCTGCAAACCGCCTGCAAGCTGGCCCAGCAACGACGTATCGTCTACGTGACGGGAGAGGAGTCGCTTTCTCAGGTGGCCATGCGTGCCCATCGACTGCAGCTCCCCACCCAAGGCTTGAAGATGCTGGCGGAAACCAGTGTGGAGACCATTCTGGCAGTAGCCGAACGGGAAAACCCCGAGGTTCTGGTGATCGATTCGATTCAGACCATGCACCTTGAAGATATCGCCTCGGCACCGGGTGGGGTTGCCCAGGTACGTGAGTCGGCCGCGGCTCTCACTCGTTTTGCCAAGCAAACGAATACCGTTCTGCTATTGGTGGGGCATGTCACCAAAGATGGCACGCTGGCAGGGCCGAAAGTACTTGAGCATATGATTGATGCCTCGCTGTTACTTGAAGGTGGGGCCGACTCCCGTTTTCGTACCCTGCGCGGCCAGAAAAACCGCTTTGGCGCTGTCAACGAACTGGGCGTGTTCGCCATGCTCGAGCAGGGCTTGAAAGAGGTCAAAAATCCCAGTGCGATTTTCTTGTCCCGGCAGGAAGAGCAAGCGCCGGGCAGCCTGGTAATGGTGGTCTGGGAAGGCACGCGACCTATATTGGTAGAAGTGCAGGCGCTGGTGGATGAGTCGGCGCTGGGTAATCCACGGCGGGTGGCGGTGGGCGTGGATCAGAACCGACTCGCCATGCTATTGGCTGTTCTTAACCGCCATGGCGGCTTGTTTACCGGCGACCAGGACGTGTTTTTAAACGTCGTGGGGGGCGTCAAGGTACTCGAAACCAGCGCGGACCTGGCCGTGCTTTTGGCAGTTGTTTCCAGCCTGCAAAACCGTGCTTTACCACGAGAACTGGTGGTGTTTGGTGAAGTCGGCCTGTCGGGCGAAATACGTCCGGTGCCGAGCGGACAGGAGCGGATTACCGAGGCGGCAAAGCATGGCTTTCAGCGAGCCATTGTGCCACGCGCCAACGCCCCGAAACAGCCACCAAAGGGGATGGAGGTCATCGCCGTGGATAAATTGAGCGATGCGCTCGATGCCCTCTAACCGGTTGCGATTGGGTTACACTGAATTGATATCAATGAGCCAAGGAGAGACACCATGAGTTCCATTCGATTAACGCAATACAGTCATGGTGCTGGCTGTGGCTGCAAAATTGCGCCCGATGTCTTGGATCATATTCTTGCCAAGGCAGGTCCCGCGGCCAAGAATAAGCGGCTTGTCGTCGGTAATCAGGGGCGTGAAGACGCGGCTGTTTATGACCTGGGTGACGGCCGCGGCATGATTGCCACCACTGATTTCTTTATGCCCATTGTCGACGATCCGTTTGATTTTGGGCGTATTGCCGCCACCAATGCGATCAGCGACGTCTACGCCATGGGCGGCACCCCGGTCATGGCGTTGGGGATTCTGGGCTGGCCCCTGGATAAATTAAGTGCCGACGTCGCCGGTGATGTGGTGGCCGGGGCCCAGGCCGTCTGTCGTGAACTTGGCGTGTCTCTGGCGGGAGGCCACTCCATCGACGCGCCCGAGCCGATATTTGGGCTGTCGGTGAATGGCCTGGTGGAGCTTGATAAATTGAAGCTAAATTCCCATGCCAAGCCCGGTGACCTGCTGTTCCTTACCAAACCGATTGGCGTTGGCATGCTCACGACGGCGGAAAAACGTGGCCTGCTAGCCGCGGGCCATCATGGGTTGGCACGCGAAACCATGCTGCAATCGAATCGTATTGGGGTGCCGCTGGCTGAGATAAAAGGCGTGAATGCCATGACGGATGTCACCGGGTTCGGCTTGGCTGGCCATCTGTCCGAGATGTGCCGAGCCAGTGGTGTCATGGCACAAATTGATTTTCGTCGCTTGCCGCGCCTGGCTGAAGCGGAAAGCTATCGTCGGCAAGGGGCGGTGCCTGGTGGTACGCAACGCAATCGCGATGCGCTGGGCAGTGCGCTACCCGATATGGATGAAGCCCACTGGCAATGGCTGTGTGATCCACAAACCTCAGGTGGCTTGCTGCTGGCGGTCGATCCGGCGTGGGAAGACGATGTCGAACGCATTGGACGTACGTTCGGGCTGACGTTGCAGCCGTTTGGGAAGCTCAAAAAGCCCCAGGGCGAGTCACTGATTGAGGTTATCGGGTGATATTGCCAACGGTGTCTGCCGATCTTCAGCTTATTCGTCAGGGCCATCCATTGATTGATGTACGCGCGCCTGTTGAGTTTGCCAAGGGGGCCTTGCCCGGTGCTGTCAACTTGCCACTGATGGAAGATGAAGAACGCCGCCGCGTCGGCATTGCGTACAAGGAACAGGGCCAGCAAGCGGCGATTGCACTGGGCAACGAGCTGGTCAGCGGGGCCGTCAAGGAGGCCCGTATGGCAGCTTGGCGGGATTATTTGACCCGTCACCCCGAAGCCGTGATTTACTGTTTTCGAGGTGGCTTGCGCTCGCAAATTGTTCAGCAGTGGCTTGCCGAGTCAGGCGTGGTCAGGCCACGTATCGAGGGAGGCTGGAAAGCGCTGCGCCAACGCCTGATCGCCCATATAGACGTGGCGGCTCAACAGCCACTGCTGATAGTGGGCGGTTTGACGGGCTGCGCTAAAACGGTGCTGGTCAATCGCTTAGCCAATGGCGTCGATCTGGAAGGCTTTGCCAAGCACAAAGGCTCCGCCTTTGGTCGTTCGCCTGAGCCTCCACCTTGCCAGATCGACTTTGAACACCGATTGTCAAAGCGCTTGCTTGCGCTTCCCGGTCCTCTGGTGGTGGAAGACGAGTCGCGGCAAATAGGTGAAGTGAATGTGCCGTTAAGCTTTTGGGGTGCGATGGAACACGCGCCGCGTTTACGCGTCGAGATGCCCCTGGACTGGCGTCTGGAGCAGCTGCGGCGCGACTATATTCTCGATCTCGAGCACGCCTACCGGCTCCGTTACGGGCCTGAAGAAGGGTGGCAGCGAATGTGTCGGCAGCTAAGTAACGCCTTGTTGCGGTTGAAGAAGCGACTGGGCAACGCGAGGTTGCAGCGGTTGCAGAGGCTGCAAGCACTGGCTTTTACGGCGCATGAGCAGGGCAATACACAAGCGCACGAGGCTTGGCTAGCCCCGCTGCTCACGGAATATTACGACCCCATGTATCGCTATCATCTGGAACGCCAGCGTGACGCTGGTGTACCTGAATACCACGCGGGGGACTGGGAAAGCTGCCTGGCGGCGGCCCGCCAATGGAGCCTCGACCAGACAACTGCTCGCTAAGCAATCGAGATGGTTAGAGCGATGCGGGGCGAAGCCACTGACTCAGCAAGCGGTCAAGCAGTGCCGCCAGTGTGTCAAAGCGCTTGGGGCTCTGGCGTATATCCGCCTCGGTCTGCAGGAAGTCGCGGCGTTCTGCCTCGAGAGGATGGCGCGCCAATAGCGGCTCGATACTTTCTTGAGTGACTTCAAGGTGGCATAGCAGCCCGACCACGCGGCCTGCGTCCCAACTGAAGCCCTGAAGCGGTGCCGCTTCGCTCCCCCCACAGGGTAAGGCACCATCGGGCAGGCTGAAGACATAGCGATGCCACATGAAGGCATCGAACTGCTCGGGCAGGTCGATGGGACTTTCCGGTGCCAGGTGGATGGTGTGCCAGCCTGATTCGGGGTAGGTGCCGAGGGCGACCACGCTGCCGAGCGCGTCGGCGATCCATAACGCTCCCAGGCCAATACCCAGTAAAGGCTTCTGGCCATCCAGATAGCGATTAATCAGCTTGTTTTCGGCCTTGAACCAGGCCGGTGGCTGTTCGATGAAGCGGTCTGGCCCGTCCAGAACGATAAGGGCGTCACTATCGCTGGCGCGTGGGACCAACTCATGATCATAGAGATGAAAAATGGTGAAGCTGTGCCCCATACTGGTTAGCCAGTCGGTTAATCGGGCGGGTCCATGGTCAGGGCCGTGCTGTAGCAGATGAATATGCATGGTAATCTCCTCGCCGGCCTTGCGGCAATTTGCCAACAGAGGCTGCCGACACGATGGCGACGATAACGTATTGTCCGGCGTTCACCAATAACTTGAGTCACTCAATCCAGGAATAGCGTATGGCGTCCACCAATCCCCCCGGCTTTTATCAACGGCTACAACAGTTGCCGCTAGCCGCTCAGCAAGCATTTATGGCCGCACTCTGTGAGCGACTACTGCCCAACTATGCGCTTTATGAACAGACCACCGGGCATGGCGATGGGCATACGCTGCGGGCGGTGCTCAACCTGGTCTGGGAGCGCCTCAGCGTGCCCGGCGCGAGCATCGATTTTGCCCGTCAGGCAGAAAAACTGGCCGAATGTGAGCCGCCCGAAGGCGACGAAAGCTTTGGCGCGCGTCGGGCTCTGGATGCGGTCGTGTCGATATCGGCATTGCTGGATACGCTGCAGGGCGAGTCGCCGGAAGCCGTGCTGGATGTCAGCCGCACCTCACGCGCCGGGGTACGCGCCTTTATCGAGCTGACCGAAGGCGAAGAAGACGCCAACGCGCTGGCGCTCCTCATCCGTGACCATCCATTGACGGAAGACGAAAATAACTTCCAGGACGCTGTTTTAGAAGAAGTGTCGCAGCCGCTGACCAAAGACACCCTGAAAGATATTCGCCAGCTTGGCCGTAATGGCGGCGTCAGTAACTTGGGATTATCGCTGGACGAGGCATAACGCTGGCCGCCGCCGGACAAGTCGACGGCTTTGAGCGGGTCACAAGCGCATGTCGATACCGCGTTCGGCCATGTAACGCTTCGCTTCAGGAATGGTGTATTCACCGAAGTGGAAAATGCTGGCGGCCAAGACGGCGTCAGCGCCGCCTTTCAGTACCCCGTCAACGAGGTGGTCCAAGTTGCCTACCCCGCCCGACGCAATCACCGGCACGCTGACCGCTTCTGCAATCGCGTGGGTCACCCCCAGGTCAAAGCCTGACTTGGTGCCGTCGCGGTCCATGCTGGTGAGGAGTAGCTCGCCTGCACCGAGGTCCACCATCTTTTTTGCCCACTCGATGGCATCCAGCCCTGTCGGGCGGCGTCCACCGTGGGTGAAAATCTCCCAGCGTGGCGGTTCACCCTCGCCGGATACCTTTTTGGCATCAATGGCCACCACAATGCATTGACTGCCGAAGCGCTCAGCCGCCTCAAAGACGAAGTCGGGGTTGGTGACCGCTGCCGTGTTGATGGAGACTTTATCGGCGCCGGCATTCAGCATGGTGCGAATATCGTCGCAGCTGCGGATACCGCCGCCCACGGTAAGCGGAATAAACACTTCTCCCGCAATACGCTCCACCATTTCCACCGTGGTGGCGCGGTCTTCATGGCTCGCGGTGATGTCCAGAAAGGTGATCTCATCGGCGCCCTGCTGGTTGTAGCGCTTGGCGATTTCCACCGGGTCACCGGCATCGCGGATACCCACGAAATTCACGCCTTTGACCACCCTGCCTGCATCGACATCCAGGCAGGGAATAATGCGTTTGGCGAGACTCATTTACGGCCTCCCGTCAGTTGATCGCTCAGGCGCTGGGCGTCGGCAAGGTCCAGGCTGCCTTCATAAATAGCGCGTCCGGTGATGGCGCCCAGGATGCCGCTATCAGCGACCTTGCAAAGGGCTTGGATATCGTCAAGATTAGTCACACCACCTGAGGCGATGACCGGTAGGCCGCCTTCTCGGGCAAGCTCCGCAGTCGCCTCGATATTGACGCCTTGCATCATGCCGTCTCGGGCGATGTCGGTGTAAACAATGCTCGATACACCGTCGTCGGCGAAGCGTTTGGCCAGATCGGTGGCCTTGAGCGTGGAGACCTCTGCCCAGCCGTCGGTGGCCACAAAGCCTTCCTTTGCATCGAGACCGACAATGATATGGCCCGGGAAAGCGCGGCACATATCAGTGACGAAATCCGGCTCTTTCACCGCTTTGGTGCCGATGATGACATAAGAAACGCCTGCCTTGAGGTAGTGCTCAATGGTCTCGGCCGAGCGGATGCCGCCGCCAATCTGAATGGGGAGGTCCGGATAAGCCCGCGCAATGGCCGTCACTGCGTCGCCATTGACCGGCTTGCCTTCAAACGCACCGTTCAAATCCACCAGATGCAGGCGGCGTGCCCCCGCTTCCACCCAACGGGCGGCCATGGCAACGGGGTCATCGCCATAGGAGGTGGCATCGTCCATTCGGCCTTGCTTCAAACGGACACACTGGCCGTCTTTGAGATCAATCGCGGGAATTACCAACATAACCAAACCTCTTAAGGCGTCCAGGTGACAAAGTTTTCCAGCAGGCGTAGACCCGCGCGGGCACTTTTCTCGGGGTGAAACTGCACGGCGAAGGTGCTGTCGCGGCCGATGGCGACATGAGCATTCACACTGCCATAGTCCGTTGTACCGAATACGTGAGCGTCATCCGCCGCTTCCACATAGTAGCTATGCACAAAGTAGAAATGTTCATGCTGCTCGATGCCTTCCCATAGCGGGTGCGGCTGACGCTGATGTAACAAGTTCCAGCCCATATGTGGCACTTTCAAGCGCTGGTCGTGCTGGTCGCGCATGGTGGCGGGAAAGCGCTTCACGTTGCCAGGGAAAAAGCCCAGACAATCAACGCCACCGTTTTCGTCACTGCGTTCCAACAGCATCTGCTGGCCTACGCAGATACCCAAAAGCGGCTTGGCCTGGCGCGTCAGGATGTCGTCGACCAATCCGCGTAGTTCAGTCCGCTCCAGTTCGCCGACGCAATCGCGGATCGCCCCCTGGCCAGGCAAGACCAGCCGGGTGGCCCCTAAAATGCGTCGTGGGTCACGGGTAATGACCACGTTTTCATGAGTAACATGCTCGAGTGCCTTGGCGACCGAGTGCAGATTACCCATGCCATAGTCGATGACAGCGATGGTCATTAAGCGCTCCTTATAAGCTTCCCTTGGTCGAGGGCATTTGCCCCGCCATGCGCGGATCTTCGCTAACCGCCATGCGCAGTGCCCGGCCGAAGGCTTTGAAAATGGTCTCGACCTGGTGGTGAGCGTTCAGGCCCTTCAGGTTATCGATGTGCAACGTAACACGTGCATGATTGACGAATCCTTGGAAAAACTCGGCAACCAGTTGGGTTTCGAAGTGGCCGATGGTGTCGCGTGTAAAGTCTGCCTTCATATACAAACCGGGGCGACCCGAGAAATCCACCACGACACGGGATAATGCTTCATCCAGCGGGACATAGGCATGGCCGTAGCGATAAATGCCGCGCTTGTCGCCCACGGCTTCGGCAAATGCCTGGCCAAGCGTGATGCCCAAATCCTCAACGGTGTGGTGGTCATCGATGTGCAGGTCGCCCTTGGCATTGATGTCGAGGTCTATCATGCCATGACGTGCTATCTGGTCGAGCATGTGATCGAGAAACGGTACGCCGGACTGTCCAGACAGGTGACCTTCGCCGTCAAGGTTGACGCTGACGCTGATCTGCGTTTCGTTGGTGTCACGGCTTACCGTGGCGATTCGCGCTGACATCATGCAACTCCTGCGCTGTTGCGCACTCTAGAAGAAAGCCGATGGCCCAAATGAACATACCACCGAGCGAGAAGGATAAAGCCTTCTGCAAAGCGGCCATTATAGTGAATCGGTGCCCCCATCCGCTACAATGCTTAAAAGGTAACCGCCTTCCATTGTGAAGAAAAAGCAGCCTTGCTGCGTTGGTGAAGAGGAATACTCCATGCCGGTGACACTGCATTACGTCGACCAAGCCCGGTGGCAAGCCGATGAGCAAGTGCGCCTTGATCTGATACGCATCTATTATGATGCGCCACAGGACCGAATGCCCAGCCAAACGGTCGAGCCTTTTATCGAGCAGCATTTGCAGCAGCATTTTTTCGGCTGCGCCCATTTCAATGACCGCTTATTGGGGGCTGTCGCGATCAAACAGGGTCAAGACGGTGCCTGGTGGCTATCAGATTTGTGTGTTCGCAAGACTACCCGGCGCCGGGGCGTAGGGTCCCGTTTGATGGCGTTACTCGGTGAAAAAGCCAAGCAGGATGGGCGTGTCTTGCGCATCGCCACGTCGTCGCTACCGTTGGCCGACCGCGTCTTGTTGTCAAAACTGGGGTACCGGCCTGTCGCAAATACTGAAAAGCCGTCTTTAGAGGCCCCGGTAACCAGCGATTTTGTTGAATTAGACCCTCGTTGAATTAAACCCACAAGGAAAGGGTAATGAGACAATTATTACGCATTGTACTCGCTGCAATTGGTATTTTGGCGATTGTGGCTGTCGCGGCTGTCGTGTACGTAACGACATTTTTAGACCCGGAGGACTTTAAGCCTCGCCTCACTGCCGTGGTCGAAGAACAAACAGGACTGAACCTGGATCTGGATGGACCGATCAACTGGTCGTTTTATCCGCGTATTGGCGTCAGCGTAGAGGCGGCCAATGCCAGGCTTCCCAGTCAAGATGAAGAAGACACGGCGTTTGCGGCGGTCGACCGTGCCGAGGTCAGCGTCGCTTTTGCGCCCTTGTTACGCGGTGAAATAGCCGTTGATGGCTTGACCCTGAACGGCGTGCGTTTAAATCTGCAGCGCAATGCCGACGGCGAGGGCAACTGGGAGCCGCTTCTGGACAGGCTTGTAGAGCAAAGCGAAGAAGCCGAAACCGTGCTGGCGCCAGCGAGTGCGGGTCCCAACGTGGATGCTGGCAGCCTGGAAGTCGTGTTGAGTATTGCCAATGTCAATATCAGCGGGGCCAATATCCGTTTCCGGGATGAGCAGGCCCAAGCGCTGTGGCATGTGCGAGACCTGAATGTCTCTGGTAGTAACGTCAATCCTGTTCGTGCCTTTCCGCTTAAGGCCATGTTCACCTTGACCAAGCACAATAACCTGGACGCTGAGGCATTGGAGCGAGCGCCCAATATATCAAGCGATATCGGCCTTGAAACACGCATGCAACTTGGCTTGTCAGAACAGAAGTTTGTGCTGGAAAACACCCAACTTAGTACGCGCACACGGTTTGAGGCTGAAGGCGAACCGCAGCAGTTCGACGTATCAGCGACTGAAGCCATTGTCCGGCTCGCTGAGCAGCAACTGAGCATTCGCGATGGAAAGCTGGAAACCACTCTTCGCCATCCGGAAAACTGGGATGGTGGGCTGGCGCTGGCGCTTGCGTTTGGTCTGGATGGAGACTGGCAAGCGCAAACCGCACGGTTAAAAGAACTGCAACTGACCGGGCCTGATAACCTGCGTGTCAGCGGTCACCTTAACGTGTCGCAATTCCGCGATGCGCCGGAATACCAAGGTCAGTTAACCGTCGCGCCATTCACCTTGCGCCCGTGGTTGGCTCGGTCGGGTGTGGTGCTTGAGACGGCAAGTGAAGCGGCACTCAGCGATGTTGCCATGACCAGCCCCATTGAAGGGGACTTGCAGAAAGTATCGCTACCCAGCCTCTCGCTGGTAGTGGATGACAGTACTTTTACTGGCAATATCGCGTCGCGACTGGACGGGTCGCGTGTCGACTTTGATCTTCAAGGTGACGTGCTCAACCTGGACCGTTATCTGCCGCGCCAAGAAACCGAACAGCAAGCAAGCTTGGAGGTTATCAAGGCCGCCGTTGCCGACGGCCCGGCTGAGCTCCTGCCCCAGGCGTGGTTGGCGTCGTCAAGCGTGAATGGCAGCCTGAATATCGAGTCGCTTGAGCTGGCGGGCATGGCGTTCAGCGATGCGCGCCTCCAGATGCAGGGCGATCAGGGGCTGCATCAGCTAAGCAATTTTGAAGCGGGCTTTTACGAAGGCGAATTGACCGCGAGCGGGCGCATAGACGCCACTCAGGATGAACTGCAGTGGGCGCTTTCACCCACCATGCAAAATGTTCAGGTAGCGCCGCTTATCGAGACGTTGAGCGAGGGTGATGAGGCGTCTCCGCTGAGGGGGCGACTTAATCTGAGCGGAGATCTCACAACGCGCGGTAATCAGCGCGAGGCATTGCTGCGCCACCTGAATGGCGACCTGAAGGCCCGGTTAACGGAGGGCGCCATTCTCGACATTAATGTCTCTCAAGAGATGTGCGAGCTTGCTGCCCGGCTGGAAGGCGAGGAAGTCCAGCGTGACTGGTCAAGCGATACCGCCTTCGATGAGTTTGCCGCAACGCTGCAGATTCGAGACGGCGTGGTGCGCAGCGACGATTTGATCATCACCGTGCCGGGGATCGAGGTAAAGGGCGAGGGCGAATACGACCTCACCAGCCAACGGTTTGATACGCATGCCAATGCCGGGCTTGTGGATACCGCAGATGCCGCGTGCGATGTGAATCCCCGTCTTGAAGCACTGCCGTTGCCATTGCGTTGCGAGGGCCATATCAGCGACGCCCGTGGCGAGTGGTGTCGTTTTGATCGTGATGCTTTTCAGGGTGCTGTTGTCGAGCTCATTCAGGAAGAAGCCGGTGGGCAGGTAAGCAAAGCCCTTGAGGAACGCCTGGGCGAATCGCTTGATTCACTTGACGAACGTCTGGGTGAAGGCAGTGGCAATGCCTTGCGTGAGGGGCTGCAGCGTTTATTTGATTAGTGGCCATCAGCCCGAACAGCGCCGGTCTTGAATCGGCGCTGTTTTTTTATATCAGCGCAATGCTTGATTAAGGAGTTTGCATGACGGACATGCCCGCGCCGCGGCTGGCCGCTGAGGTGTTTCAACAGCGTTTGCTAGACTGGTTTGACCGCTACGGTCGCCATGATCTGCCCTGGCAATCACCGCGCAGCGCCTACCGCGTTTGGGTCTCTGAAATCATGCTGCAACAGACCCAGGTGGCCACGGTCATTGCCTATTTTGAGCGCTTTATGGCGCGTTTTCCGACGCTGGAGGCACTGGCCGAGGCGCCTCAGGATGAAGTGCTACACCTGTGGACCGGGCTAGGTTACTACGCCCGAGCGCGTAATCTGCATAAAGCCGCGCAAGTGGCGCTTGAGGCCCACAACGGGGAACTACCCACCGACAGCGTCGAGGGGCTCATGGCGCTGCCTGGCATCGGCCGTTCGACGGCGGGAGCGATTATCGCCCAGAGCACCGGGCGGCGTGCTGCTATCCTGGATGGCAACGTCAAGCGTTCGCTGACGCGCTTGCATGCGGTGGCGGGCTGGCCGGGTAAACCTGCCGTAGAACGCAAACTGTGGGCCCTCGCTGACTACTACACGCCCGATTCCCGCGTGGCGGATTACACCCAGGCCATGATGGATTTTGGTGCCACGCTATGTAAGCGCAGTACCCCGCTTTGCGGGCATTGTCCTTTCAATGATGTCTGCCTGGCCTACGCGCAAGGCGAGACCAAGCGCTATCCTGAATCCAAGCCCAAGAAACCCTTGCCCACACGGGAAACCATCATGTTGATGCTTTACGACCCAGACGGACGGGTGTGGCTTGAGCAACGTCCGGAAAGCGGGCTTTGGGGTGGGCTTTGGAGCCTGCCGCAGTTTGACAGCCAAAGCCAACTGGCCTCATGGTTGGATGACCATGTGCTGGGGCCTGAGCGTTTGCCACCTCTGGCCTGTTTTCAGCATACCTTCAGCCATTTTCGTCTGGCGATTACCCCGCAGCCAGTCAGTTGCGATAGGCTGAAGGGCGTGCGCGAAGGAGGTGTCTGGTACGACCCCAGCCAACCGGCTGAGCTCGGCCTGGCCGCCCCCGTAAAGTCGCTGATCAATCAACTTACCCCTTTCACACTGACGTCGACGCCAGGGCACGCTTGACCCTGAGTAGCCGCTAAGTCTAGGAGCCATCTCATGCCGCAGACCGTATTTTGCCGCAAGTATCAACAAGAGCTGGAAGCCCTGCCATTTCCACCCCTGCCGGGGAAGCAGGGCCAGGAAATCCAGGCAACCGTTTCCAAGCAGGCCTGGGAAGACTGGCAGGCATTGCAAACGCGCTTGATCAATGAAAAACACCTCAACATGTTAGACCCCGAGGCTCGCGCCTACCTGATGGAGCAGATGCAGCGCTTTTTCGATAACCAGGAAACCGACCAGGCCGAAGGTTACGTGCCGCCGACACAAGCCACATAACTTGCCGACAAAACGGAAAGTTTTATAAAGGAGTTGACGAAAAGCCGAGATTCTTGTTTAATACGCACCGTTGGCAGCGGCCAGATAGCTCAGTCGGTAGAGCAGGGGATTGAAAATCCCCGTGTCGGCGGTTCGATTCCGTCTCTGGCCACCACACTGCTGGGGTATCGCCAAGTGGTAAGGCACCGCTTTTTGGTAGCGGCATTCCCAGGTTCGAATCCTGGTACCCCAGCCATTGTCGACTTTACGTGTAGCCGACATAGCTCAGTTGGTAGAGCAACTGACTTGTAATCAGTAGGTCCCGGGTTCGACTCCTGGTGTCGGCACCACTAAAAGTGGTTTAAAAATAGCACGTTATAGAATTTTAAAGGCCGCCTTCTAGGGCGGCTTTTTTGTGGGTGTCTACAAAGTGTCCACAGCGTAGACATTGCCAATGGGATGGCTTGGCGGCTTGTTTCATCCGCTCGTTGGTGTGATCAATACCCGGTCATCTCCAAATAGCCGACACCAACATTTTCCTGCGTTTCTGCCTGGCGAACCACGACATCGCCTTCCCAGTAGGGTACCGAAGTGGGCATCCAGCGATTGGGGTGGCGTGCCTCTACGATAAGTTGTAACCCAGCATCGGGCAGCGTGAGCGACCAGCGCGTAGGGATGTCTCGGTTGGCTACGGTCTGGGTTTCCAGCGGCGTCAGCGTGACGCGGTCGGCGCCGATGAGCTGGGTCTGCCCATCCACCGAGATTAAATGGGCAAAGACATAGTCGCCCCCGGCTTCGCCGCCGCCTCTTAACCGATAGGCCATCAGCTTGCGCCCATCGTCCAGGTGCAGCGAAAACCAGTCCCAGCCGGTTTGTTCCTGGGAGAGCAATTGGCTGCTCCATTCGCGGTCCAGCCAGCCTTGGCCGCTGACCTCGCGGGTTTCGCCGTTGAGCGTGACACGGCCGGTGATGCTTAAAAACGGCTGGCTGTAGTAGCGTGATCCCTGACCCTCGACGGTTTTCGCATTAAACCCATTTTCTCCGTGCCAGACCAATGGGCCTTGAGCGCTGAGGGTAAGCGTGTAACCGAACCGGTCTGCGCCCTCACCGCTGTAGGCTTGTAGCGTAAAATCCTCGAAGTTGGCGCCGGGCGGGCTTTCGAGTAACCAGTCATCAATCCAGGCCTGAAACGGCGCAGCTTCGGCGCCTGCCTGCCCATTGGTGTGTTCACTGTGGCTGCGCGCAAAGCGCTCGGCGGCAACGTGCGTTTCTCCCCGGGAAATCCCCAGGTGCGCCATCCATACCTGGTCGGCTGCCCATGGCGACGGCTCAGGGCGCTCGTCAGGGGGTGTCAGCGCCTGGCGAAACAGCGTCCATTGAAGACCGAGCGGCTCGCCCTTGTCGTCTTCAAGGTTGGCGGTCAGGTACCACCATTCGATGCGGTAGTCGGGGTGCGACCCGTGATCCTGGGGGAAGCTCAATGGCGTGGACGCATCCGCCTGAGCAAATTCCTCTGCGTTTTCACCCAGACCCGCAAACCCCTGGGGCGCCGCATCGGAAGGGGATTCCTGGCAGCCGATGAGGGTGGCACATGCCATCGCCACGAGCGCAGTCGATAACCGGAAATAATTCATGTGGCCCCCTGGTTTAGCATCGCCTGGGGAGAGGTACGCCACAGCTGAATTGATGGCAGGGCGGCGGCGGCCAAGGCCACGCCCAACGCGGTGATCAGCGTGATGAGTATGTCCCATGGGAAAAGGTAGAGCGGTAGCCGCCAGCCAAATGCCGCAGCGTTGATGATTGCCACGAGCGTCCAGGTGATGGCCATGCCCAGCGGAATCGCCACCACCCCGGTAAACAGTGCCAGCCCGCCGAGTTGAAAAAGCGGCAGGAAGGTCAGCGTTTTGCGCGGCACGCCGAGTGCCCATAGCGAAGCCAGCTGGCGCCGTCGTTCTCGCGCCTGGGCCAGCAACGTGGCGAGCAGCGCTAATGCCGCCACGCCCAGGGTGAGACCGTTCAATGCGCGGGTGATGGTAAAGGTACGTTCGAAAATTTGCGTCGCCAGCCGTTTGATTTCCTGTTGATCGACCATCGCCTCCGTGGATACGTCAAAGCGATCAGTCATTGCCTGTCGCAATGCCTGGCGGTCGGCGCGGTCGTTGACCACCAGCCCTATCGAGGCAACTTCGCCGCCGAAGCGCTGAATCAGCACTTCGGTGGGTACCAGGATCTGCTGGCGTGGGTTGCCGTAGTCAGGGTAAACCGCGGCAATCTCAAATGGCCTCGCCCCTTGCGGGGTATCCAGCGTGACCGCGTCACCCGGTACGAGTTGTTGTGCCACGGCCATCTGCTCGTTGATAAACACGCTATTCGCCGATAACGCTGCCCATGCAGTGGGTCTTCCTTCGGTTGTATCAAGCAGCGGCCAGCGGTCGGTGATGGTGGGTGCAGGGGTAATGCCGAACAGCGCAATGCGCTTGCGGGTACCCTGTTCTTGTGCGTCGTCCATCGCCAGCAGGTCGACGCTGCCGCGAGCGGTGGGCAGTGTTTCAGCAACGTCAGGTCGCGCATCGAGCCAATCCAGCATGGGTGCCAAGGTCGATGGCGAGGCATTGACATATAACGGGGCGGCCAACCGTTGGTCCAGCCAGTCCAGGAAGGTAAGGCGAAAGCCACCGACCATGCTGCTGACGCCCAGGTTGGTGGCAAGCGCAATCAGCAACGCCATCATGGCCAGGGAAAGTCGCGGCAGCTGTAGCTGAATATCGGCGACCGCCCAGTGGGCAAGCGGGTGACGGCGGAGCCATCGCTGCAGGAGATGGAGCACCCCATTTATCAGCGGCGGCAGGCATAGCGCGCTGCTCAGCAGTAGCGCGGCAACAAACCCAAAGCTTATCAGCACACCCTGGCCGGGCGGCAGTAGACTAAGCCACAGTACTAACCCCAAGGCGAGAACGGCCACCGCGGCGGCACCCAGTGTCATGCGTTTTAGCTGGCGCTGGTAGGCTAGTCGCCATGCCTGGGATTGGCCCAGTGCCAACACATTGAGGCGAGCCGCCCGCCAAAGCACACCGCTGCCCGCCAGCAGCAGGCCGCCGAAGGTAATCGCCAGGCTGCCCACCCAGTAGTGCCACGGCAGCACCAGGCTGCGATTGACGTCGGCTTGATAAAGTGACGACAGCGTCGTGGCGACATCAGGGAGTAGCTGGCCTGCCAGCCAAATGCCGCTGGCGAGCCCAAGCGCTGCGCCCAGGACGCCGAATACCAGCAATTCAAGCAGAATGGCCATGACGAGCGTGGTGGCGGGGACGCCCAGGGCGCGCAGCGTTCTTAGTGTGGTGAGGCGCTGTTCCATGGCAAGTCCCAGTGCGGCCTGGACGATAAACAGGCCGACGACTAATGACAGCAGTGCCAGGGCGGTGAGGTTGAGATGGAAGCTTTCGGTGAGCTGCTCTGGGGATGCCAGTGTAGCGGCGCGGGTGAGCCGATAGCCTTCGGGCGCTGTGGATAGCGCACCCGGGGCGGTGACCAGTTGGCTCAAGGTGTTATCGCGGTCTAGCAAGAGGGCGGCTGCGGCGATGTCCATCACCAGGGTGTTCGGCGGAAGGTCGGTGCGCAGCGCCAGTGGCGGAAGGCGCTGGCCGCTATCTCCAGCACTATCTCCAGCACTATCTCCAGCACTATCTCCAGCTCTGTCTCCAGCACTATCGACAGCAGGTGTCATGCCTGGCGCCTGCTGTCGAGAAAGCCCCAGCAAGTCGAGCGTGTCGGGAGCGAGCCGGGTTTGCCAGGGTGGCGTGATAAAGGCCGTTAACGCGGCACCGCTGGCGCCCAGCGTGTTGCTGCTTGGCAAGGTGAGCGGCTCAATGCCGACGATGGTCAGGCGTTCCCCATCGATTTCCAGGGTGCCTTCCAGCATCGGAGAGACGGGGAAGCCTTCTCGACGCAGTCTCAGGTAGTCCTCGCGGGTGAGTGGTTGGCCATCGCGCCGCGACAGCTCGTCAAGGTTGGCACTGAACAGTGCATTGGCACGGGCATAGCTGTCCTTGGCGGTGGCGTTAACGGCCTGGACGCTGCTCCACAGGGCGCTTGCGACCCACAGACCCAGCAATAGCATGGCTAGCTGCCCTGGATGGCGCCGGTAGTGGGCCAGTAATGTCGCCAGCACGCGCAGGATCATGAAGCGTTATCCTCCAGGCGCCCCAGGTGGAGGTGTACCAGGCGGTCGAGCGGTGCCGCGACGCGAGCGCTGTGCGTCACCATCAATAACGCACAGTGCGTCTCTTTCACCAGATCGAGCAATAGCCCGAGGACCGTATCCGCGCTTTGCTCGTCCAGGTTGCCGGTGGGCTCATCCGCTAGCAACAGGCGGGGACGAGCGGCCAGCGCGCGACCAATCGCCAGACGCTGCTGTTGACCACCCGACAGCTGCTCGGGATAGTAGGTCTCGCGACCGGAAAGCCCCAGACGCGCCATCAGGTGGGCAGTCCATTCTGCGTCCTCGCGGCCCGCCAGGCGCGCCTGGAGTCGCAGGTTATCGATGACGCTCAGGCTGGGCACCAGATGGAACTGCTGAAACACGAGCCCCAGCGACTGGCGACGCAGTCTGGCGCGAGCAGGCTCATCCAGGGAGGAGAGCGCATGACCGTCAATGCAGATCTCGCCGTCACTGGGCAGATCCAGGCCTGCCGCCAAATGCAGCAGCGTGGATTTGCCACTGCCCGATTCGCCCATCAAGGCCAGGCTATCGCCCTGTTGGAGCGTCAGGTTGATACCGTTGAGGACTGGCAATGTCCCCTGCGGGGTGCTGAAGGTTTTGTGTACCTGATGCAGGACCAGCATGGGGTCTCCTGTTGCCCGCAAAACGATGGATCATAAAGTATACAGATATTTTACTTGTAGTTTATATGGTATCGATTTTGTAATGGATAGGCTGAAAACTACCGGTGCGTGTGGGGGTGGTAGGTACTGTCTTGAATGGGCTGAATCGGACTGTATACACTGTAAGACCTTCCCTGGATGTACAGGCGCAAAAGAGTGAATTTTTTTCACGTAACCCATGTTATGGGGTGCGCATGTACGACTTGCAGGGAAGCTGAGGTTGTCTACCTTGTGCACTGCAAGATGAGTTACCTGAAATTGATCTGAAATTTAATCATACAAGGAGTGGATTAGATGACAGTCAGCAACACACCTCTCAATGTTGTTAACACACACAAGCAATATAGCGAAATGACAGACATGCCGTCTGCTCAGTTTTCGATGGTCAAGGATCCCTATCCATCGCGGCTGGCTAACGCCCCAGCGTCACTCTGGCAACCGCGCCAGGAGTCAGTGGTGAAAGGTCGGCACTTGTCTGGCCCTCTCAGCCAGGCGCAACTCGACGAGTTCGAACGCAAAGGGTTTCTGTTTATCCCTGACCTGATCGTCGGTTCAGAGCTTGATGAGCTGCGTCGGGAGTTGCGGGCACTAATGAATCATGATGCCTATCGGGATAAACCGTATAGCGTTACCGAGCCGGAAAGTCAGGAGATCCGTTCGCTGTTTGCCGTGCATCTTCTCTCGCAGCGCATGGGTGAGCTCGCCCGGGATGAGCGCCTGGCGGGGGCTGCGCGGCAACTGATCGGCGCCGAGCCCTATGTGCATCAGTCGCGCATCAATTATAAGCCTGGGTTTGCCGGCAAAGGTTTCAACTGGCACTCCGACTTTGAAACCTGGCACGCTGAAGACGGGATGCCCAACATGCATGCCGTGAGCGCCTCACTGATTCTGACAGAAAACCACGAATTTAATGGCCCTTTGATGTTGATCCCAGGGTCGCACAAGAAATTCGTGCCGTGTCTGGGGGAAACGCCAGGAGACAACTACAAAAGCTCACTTAAAGCGCAGGAAGTTGGCGTGCCAAGCAAAGAAGCACTGACGGAACTGGTCGCCGAGCATGGTATTGAGGCGCCCAAGGGTCAGGCAGGTGGCCTGTTGCTGTTTGACTGCAACACGCTGCATGCTTCCAATGCCAACCTGTCGCCAGATCCGCGCAGCAACGTTTTTTTTGTGTTTAACCGTCCGGATAACCGTTGCCGCGAGCCTTATGCAGCACCAGCATCGCGTCCTGGCTTTCTTGCCCACGAACCTGATGACGACGTCCAGTCGTTAACAGCGCCATCCCGGTAAATTAACCCGGTAACCACTCAGGTGTGGAACAATCGCATGGCTGGGGTAGACTGGTGCGCTTGCTACTGTGTGTGCATCATAAGGAGTCACCCCATCATGCGTTTTGTTCCCCAATTTACCGATGGTCAAGCGTTTCCCTACGAGCTGGGCAAGGTTGTGTGTGTTGGGCGCAACTATGCTGACCACGCTAAAGAGCTGGATAATCCGGTTCCCACCCAGCCACTGCTGTTTATCAAACCGGCGACCAGCGTCGTGGATATTCAGCAGCCGTTGTCACCTCCCTTTCAACGTGGCGATGTTCACTACGAGACTGAACTGGCCCTGTTAGTCGGCAAAACCATCAGTGATGCGACGCCGGATGAAGCCAGTGCAGCGATTGTCGGGCTGGGGCTGGCGCTTGATTTAACGCTGCGCGATGTTCAAACCGAACTGAAAGACAAAGGACATCCCTGGGAGGTTGCCAAGGCATTTGACGGTGCCTGCCCGCTGTCGCCGTTTCTACCATTGAGCCGCGAACCAAATTGGAACGCGCTGTCCTTCAAGCTGGAGATTGACGGTGAAGAACGCCAGCACGGTGAGGGGGCGGACATGATTTTCACCATCCCTACCCTGGTCGCAGAGATGAGCCGTCATTTCACCCTGGAAGCAGGAGACGTCATTTTAACCGGGACGCCCTCGGGAGTGGGTGAGCTGCCACGTGGCGCCACGCTGCACATGACGCTGACCGGTGGTTTGGATATTACCACCAGCGTGGTTGAGTGAGCCGCTGACAGTAAAAGGCCACCGACAGCGTCGGTGGCCTTAGTTTTGACAAAGGCGGGTAAGCCAACGCTATTCCAGGTAGGTGTAGCCTTCCAATCCGTCGCTCAAGCTGGCGGCAAAACGTGCCTGCTCGCTGGCGGAAAAACCACTGGTAGCCAACTGTTCAGTGAGCTTTTGCTTCAATACCCGGGCATCGAAGTTCACGTAGGCGAGCACCTCCGCCACCGTATCCCCGGCCTGAGCATTGGACAGCTGCCACTCACCGTCGGGGCCCAGAGCCGCATCCACTGAGTCGGTATCGCCGAAAAGGTTGTGCAAGTCACCGAGAATTTCCTGATAAGCCCCCACCAGGAAAAAGCCCAGCCAGCGCTCATCCTCGGTTGCCCACTCAGGAATCGGCAAGGTGCTTTCAACGCCCTGGCCGTCCACATAGCTATCGATGCGGCCATCGGAGTCGCAGGTGATGTCCTGGATAATCGCTCGACGCGTCGGAGGTTGATCCAGCCCGCTTAACGGCAGTACCGGGAAAATCTGCTCGATGCCCCAGACATCGGGCACTGACTGGAACAGCGAGAAGTTGACGAAGAGTTTGTCGGCCAGCTTCTCCGCGAGCTCATCCATGATGTCGCGATGCGCCCGGTTGCGCGTATCCAGTTGGCTGCGCAGTCTTGCGCACGCGGCCATATACAGGCGCTCGCCTTCGGCGCGGGCATTGATATCGCTGAGCCCCAGCACGAAGCGGTCCTGTAATTCGCTGACCGCCTGGAACAAATCATGCCACGCCTCGACCAGCACGCGAGGTTCCTGGGGTTCTGCCAACTGCTCAAAGACGCGCCATAACGCGGCTACTTGCAGATCATCCTGTTGGGAACGCTCGGGCGGCGTGTCGTCGATACGCTCATCGCCAATCACATTGGTAATCAGCACGGCATGATGGGCGGTTAGTGCCCGGCCGGACTCGCTGATCAGGTGCGGCTGGGGCAGCTTGGCATCCTGGCAGAGCTGGGCAAAGGCACTGACCACGTTGCGGGCATACTCGCGCATTGAATAGTTGGCCGAGCAGTCGCTGCGCGACCGGGTGCCTTCATAATCGATACCCAGGCCACCGCCCACATCGACGGTATCAATCGGGGCACCCAGGGTAATCAGGTTTTGATAGAAGCGGGCACACTCACGCAGACCACGCTGAATATCGCGGATATTGGCAATCTGAGAACCCAGATGGAAGTGCACAAGCTGCAGGCTATCGAGGGCTTTCTGAGTACGCAGAGTCTCCACGACGGACAGAATCTGGCTGGCGGTAAGGCCAAACTTGGATTTTTCGCCGCCGGTATTTTGCCACTTGCCTTTGCCGACGGAAGCAAGCCGAGCGCGCAAGCCGATACGCGGCGTCACGTCCAGCTCACGAGCCTCTTCAAGAATGACGTCGAGCTCTGAGAGTTTTTCGACTACCAGGTAAACCCGGTGGCCGAGTTTCTCGCCCAGCAATGCCAGTCGGATGTACTCACGATCTTTATAGCCGTTACACACGATCAGCGAAGAGCCGCCCTCCGAGAGGGCAAGCACTGCCAGCAATTCGGGCTTGCTGCCGGCTTCCAGGCCGACACGACCGCGGCCGCGTTCGGCGGTGGCCAGGATTTCCTCCACCACGCGTCGTTGCTGGTTGACCTTGATAGGGTAAACCGCCGTATAGCCGCCCGCATAGTCGAGCTCTTGCATGGCGACGTCAAAAGCGCCGCAAAGTTGCTCAACGCGATCGTGAAGGATGTCGCTGAAACGCACCAGTACCGGTAGGCGTAACCCGGTTTTCTGAAGTTGGCGCACGAGGCTGCTCAGCGGCAGTGCCGGCCCCTCGGCCGCGTTGCCTAATGGCCTCACCAGTGCCTGGCCCTGGTCATCCACATCGAAGTAGCCACTCCCCCACTGGTCAATGTTCCAGGTGCGACGAGCACGCTGGGCTGAACGGGTGGTGGACGCTTCGCTCATGAAGATGCCTCGGGTAGTGGTAATGCACCATGGGTGATGCGCGCTTTCAGGATGGTTCGGAAACGGTCGGGGTCATGGGGGGTCAAGTCGTGGGCGGGTGGGTCCACGTAAACCACCAGCAGGCGCGAGAGCCAGTAGCGCAGCGCTGTCATGCGCAGCATGGTCGGCCACAGTGCTTGCTCATCCGCCGTTAATGGACGGCGGGCCTGATACGCACTAAGGATGGCCGCATAGCGTTCGCTGTTCAGCGTACCGTCCCCATTGGAAGCCCAGTCGTTAATGACAATGGCGAGGTCAAACAGCAAGTCACCGGTGCAGCCATTGTAAAAGTCGATAATGCCGCCAAGCTCGTCGCCTTCAAACAGCGTGTTGTCGCGGAAAAGGTCGCCATGAAGCGCGCCCTGGGGCAACTCATCGTGTTGGGCGAAGGCACTTTCGAAGTCATCGACCTCGTCTTTCATCAGCGTCTGGTCATCAGGACTCAGGTAAGTCAGCACCCTGTGATGCATGGCATGTAGCCAATGCAGGTCCCGCGGATTGGGGCGATGCCCGGGAAAGTGCTTGGACACCACGTGCATTCGCCCAAGGGTATCGCCCAGCGCATGGCATTGGGCCAGATTGGGTGCCTCTGGGTGACGACCCCGCAAGCGCGGAAACATTAGCGCGGGCTTGCCGGCCAAGCTGTGAAGCGCAACGCCATCGCGGTCGTGAACTGTGCCGGGGACGGGCAGACGGTGCTCATCCAGGTAGTCCAATAACTCGACAAAAAACGGCAGCTCGGCATGCTCGCCCTGTTCGAACAGGGTCAATACCAGTTCGCGATGGTCGGTGGTCACAAAGAACGTCGAATTTTCTGTGCCCGCCGCGACGCCCTGAAGGGAAACGAAGCTGCCAACATCAAATTTTTCTAAAAACGTAGCGACCTGTGCGTCGCTAAGCGGAGTGAATACAGCCATGAGAATCTCGCCCAGGTTGCTAAGCCCATTATTGTAGCGGCTTGATGCATCAGTTGGCAGCGTTGTGTCATGTTGAATAACACATACCATCATCTTGGGTCTGCAGTGTTGGCGCCGAACGCGTATCATGGAAAGTCGATGTCTTACTGTTTGCCAACAATGGAATTTGGTTATGGCCCGTGCTCCGATCGTGCTTGTCGATGGCTCCTCTTACCTGTACCGCGCGTTTCATGCGCTGCCGCCGCTAACCACCTCCAATGGCCAGCCTACGGGCGCCGTGAAGGGGGTGCTGAACATGCTCAAACGGCTGATCAAGGATTATCCCGAAAGCCCCATGGCCGTCGTTTTTGACGCGCCGGGTAAGACCTTTCGCGATGACCTGTACAGCGACTACAAGGCCCATCGGCCGCCGATGCCCGACGACCTGCGCAGTCAGGTCAAGCCACTGCACGAGTGCGTGAAAGCTCTCGGCCTGCCGCTGCTGTGTATTGAAGGTGTTGAAGCTGACGACGTGATTGGCACCCTGGCCCACCATGCCACTCAGGCAGGGCGCGACGCGGTGATCTCTACTGGCGATAAGGACATGGCGCAACTGGTCAATGCCCATATCACGCTGGTCAATACCATGAAGGATGAGACGCTGGATGAGGCAGGCGTTGAGCAGAAATTCGGTCTGCCGCCCGCATTGGTCATCGATTTTCTCGCCTTGATGGGCGACAAGGTCGATAACATTCCCGGCGTGCCAGGGGTCGGGGAAAAAACTGCCATTGGCTTGCTTCAGGGCATGGGCGGGGGGTTGGATACCATTTATGGAGATCTGGACCGGGTTAAAACCTTGTCATTCCGGGGTGCCAAAACGTTGCCCAAAAAACTGGAAGAACACCGTGAGCAGGCGTTTCTTTCTTATCAACTTGCTACCATCAAGATCGATTGTGAGTTGCCCGTGGGGCTGGACGACCTGGACATCGCACACCCAGATCGTGAAGCGCTGGTAGAGCTCTACAAAGAGATGGAGTTCAAGCAGTGGCTGGGTGAGCTTCTTGAAGGCCAGGATGAAGGCGTTGATGACGTCAAGAGCGGCGAGCCCGCGCCCGCCAGCGCCACCGCCGATGATAGCGTTGCCGCCCCCAGCGAGCGACGCGATCATGTGATCGTAGAGCAAAGTGAGCTGGATACATGGCTGGAACGCTTGCATAACGCTGAGCGCTTCTGCTTCGACCTGGAAACCACCAGCCTCAACTACATGGACGCCGAAATTGTCGGCATTGGCCTGGCGCTTGAGGCTGGTGAAGCCGCCTATATTCCGGTGGCCCATGATTACCTGGATGCCCCGGCGCAGCTTGACCGCAAAGCGGTATTGACCGCGCTGAAACCGCTGTTGGAAGACATCCATAAAACCAAAATTGGCCAGAACCTCAAGTACGATATTTCCGTGCTGGCCAACTATGATATTGCCGTGGCGGGACCGCTGGCTGACACCATGCTGGCCTCCTACGTGCTGAATTCTACCGCCACGCGACACGACATGGACTCCCTGGCGCTGAAGTATCTGGGTGAAAGCACCATTTCGTTTGAAGACATCGCTGGTAAAGGCGCCAAACAGTTGACCTTCAATCAAGTCGCTCTGGAGCAGGCGACCCCGTACGCCTGTGAAGATGTGGATATTACCCTGCGGTTGCAGGAAACCCTGCGCCCTCAGGTCGAGCGCGAAGGCCGCCTCGCTGAGGTACTGGATCATCTGGAGCTACCGCTGGTGAGCGTGCTATCGCGCATCGAACGCAATGGCGTGGCGTTGGATGCAGAACGCCTTCATGAGCACAGCCAGCAGTTGGAAACCCGCATCCGTGAGCTGGAAAGCCAGGCGTATGAACTGGCTGGGCGCGAATTCAATCTGGGTTCACCCAAGCAGTTGGGGCAGATTCTGTTTGAAGAACAGAAAATTCCGGTCCTCAAAAAGACCCCCAAAGGTGCTCCTTCGACCGCAGAAGCGGTGCTGGAAGAGCTGGCGCTGGATTACCCGCTGCCCAAGGTGATTATGCAGCACCGTGGGCTTGCCAAGCTGAAGTCCACCTACACCGACAAGCTACCGCGTCTTTTGAACAAAGCCACCGGACGCGTTCACACTAGCTACCATCAGGCGGTCACGGCTACGGGTCGGCTGTCATCGTCCGACCCCAACCTGCAGAACATCCCCATCCGCACCGAAGAAGGCCGCAAGATTCGCCAGGCGTTTGTGGCTCGTCCCGGTTACCGTATTGTGGCGGCCGACTACTCACAGATCGAGCTGCGCATCATGGCGCACCTGTCGGAAGACAAGGGCCTGCTTGAAGCCTTTGCCGAAGGGCGCGATATCCACACGGCCACCGCGGCGGAGGTGTTTGGTACGTCGCTTGAGAACGTCTCCGGCGATCAGCGGCGTAGTGCCAAGGCCATCAACTTTGGCTTGATCTACGGCATGAGCGCCTGGGGCCTGTCGCGCCAGCTGCACATCGAGCGTAACCAGGCGCAAACCTATATCGACCGCTACTTTGATCGCTACCCAGGGGTGGCGCGCTACATGGATCGTATTCGCAGTCAGGCGGCAGAGGACGGCTATGTGGAAACCGTAAGAGGGCGCCGTCTCTACTTACCGGAAATCCACTCGCAAAACCGTAACCGTCGGCAGGGGGCCGAGCGTACCGCGATCAACGCGCCCATGCAGGGCACCGCGGCGGATATCATCAAGCAGGCGATGATCGATGTGGATGCCTGGCTTGCAGAGGGCGAGTTTGACGCGCTAATGGTCATGCAGGTGCACGACGAGCTGGTGTTTGAAGTCGCCGAGGACCAGGTGAAGGCCTTCATTGAAGAGGTGCAGACGCGCATGCAGGGCGCCGTCAAACTGAGTGTGCCCCTCATTGTGGAAGCCGAAAGCGGTAACAACTGGGATGAGGCTCACTGAGGCGGTTGAGCTATCGATATGAACCCATGCGTCGCCTGAAGGCGACGCATGGTGAAGAGATTAACTCTCGATGGGTGCGCGCCAGTCGTCAGAGCCTGATGTGCCTGCGACGGTATGCTCCCAATCAATCTTGCGGTAAGACAGGGATACGTCCATCAACTGAGTAAACTCAGACTTGGTAACGTCTTGGGCGTGCGGCATGCGCAGATTGATATCCACGATGGTGGCGTCGGTTAGTGCCGTAGTAAAGAAATGCTCTTGCTTGCCTTCAACCGACGTGCGGTACCACTTGAGCTCGACGTTGGGCAGCATTTCGCCTGATGCCAGCGCGTTATACATCAACGGAACGGCCTTGTTCAGCGCCACGGTAAACACAAAGGGTTTGTGGGCGCGCTGACCGGAAGGCTGGCCAGATTGTGGATCGGTGGGAACCGTTACCACATGCTTGAATTCCTGCACCAGCATTTCATCTTCGTGACCCTCGACATAAATGTTGCCGACCGAGTCCGGTGTGAATGCGCCTGCCGTAATGTTGCCCTGAGACTGTCCTTCGATGCTGATATAACATGGAGTTGGCATAAAACTGCTCCTAGACGGAATAAATAAAAGAAAAACCCAGTGTGGGTGCTATAAGACAGCAACTATCGTGCCTAAACTATATTTTTGTTTTATTTCATATATTTATTTTAATCTATATGTAAGGCTATTTTAAATTAGGCAATTTTTTGCCTGGTTTTAAGCAAGTCTTTGCTTCCTCTGGCGGTATCTTGCTCGGTCTTTCCTTGGTGCTTTTTTGTTGTGTTGTTTGTTTCTAATTAGCGATCAGATTGAGCTTTACGCGATAAAAGATAAGTTGGTTTGTAAGAAAAAGCGGTTCATTTTTATAAGAGATTGCCGATTCGTTTGTAAGATATTTCTTACATGGAAATTTCGGCTTGGTGTTTTAAAGTCAAATTAGAGGCTAAAAGCGTCGAAGTTCGGTAAAAACAATCAATGTTTGTAATCCTGCTAAGCAAAGGTGGCTTGTCGTTACCTGGTCCCCGGGTTGGCGGGTAGTTGCTAAGTTCGCTACATTCCCGGGATTGATAACCATTCACAGTTGTAGGAAGCCTTTTGCTGGGCTTCGGGGCAGAGCGAACCACCATGGCTAAACAAGGCACCGTCGCGCCAAAAGAGCGCATCAATATCAAGTATGTACCGGCGACAGGTGACCAGCAGGCGGAGACTGAGTTGCCGCTTAAGCTGCTGGTTGTGGGAGATTTTAAAGGCAACGAGGAAGAAGCGCCGATAGAAGAGCGTCAAGCCGTTTCTGTTGATAAAAACAACTTTCAGTCAGTCATGCGCGAAGCGGGACTCACCTTGCAGGCGTCGGTGCCTAACCGTCTCGCCGAAGAGAGCGAAGAGCCGGGCGACATGGCGGTGGACCTGTCCTTCAAATCGCTCAGCGATTTCTCCCCTGACTCGATCGCCAAGCAGGTGCCTGAATTGCGCCAGTTGGTCGAGTTGCGTGAAGCTCTGGTGGCCTTGAAAGGGCCGCTGGGCAATGTCCCCGCCTTCCGTGATCGTTTGCAAAAGTTGTTGGAAAGCGATGAGGCCCGACAGCAACTGCTGGATGAGCTGGCGCTGCTCGATACCCAGGGCAAGGGTGAGTAGCGCATTAGTCAGGTGGATTTTTCAAGCGTGCGTTTCAGCGAATTCGGGGCGGAATGATGAGTAAAGCAGCAAAGCAGCAGACAACGACGGCAGAGACAGAGTCAGAGGATGTTTCGCTTCTCGATCAGGTGATGGCCCAAACCCGCATGGCGCCAGCCGATGAGGGGTATGACGTCGCCAAGCAGGGTGTTGCAGCGTTTATATCAGAGTTGCTTAAAGGCAGTGAAACAACACCCAGTGTCAATAAGTCGCTGGTCGATAACATGATCGTTGAGCTGGATCGCAAGATCAGCCATCAAGTTGATGAAATTTTGCATGAGCCTGGATTCCAGCAGTTGGAATCGGCGTGGCGCGGCCTGAAACTGCTTGTTGACCGGACTGACTTTCGTGAAAACATTAAGCTTGATGTGTTGCACGCCACCAAGCAAGAGCTGCTGGAAGACTTCGAGTTCGCGCCCGAAATCAGTCAGAGCGGCCTCTACCACCATGTGTACAACGCCGGTTATGGCCAGTTTGGTGGCGAGCCGGTAGCGGGGATTATCGGGCATTACGATTTTTCGCCGTCCACCCCTGACATGAAGTTGCTGCAGCACACTGCTGCGGTGGGTGCCATGGCGCACGCCCCCTTTATGTCATCGGTGGCACCGTCATTCTTCGGTATTGAAAGCTTTGAAGAACTGCCGAACATTAAAGATTTCAAAGCCATCTTTGAAGGCCCCAAATATGCGCGCTGGCGCAGCTTGCGTGAGTCTGAAGATGCGCGGTATCTAGGGTTGACGGCGCCACGCTTCCTGTTGCGTACGCCTTACGATCCCGTTGAAAACCCTGTTAAAACATTTAATTACCGGGAAACGGTAAGTGAAGACCATGATCATTACCTTTGGGGTAATACCGCCTACCTACTTGCCGAGCGCTTGACTGACAGCTTCGCTAAATACCGTTGGTGCCCCAATATCATTGGCCCGCAAAGTGGAGGAGCCGTCGAAAACCTCCCGGTTCACACCTATGAAGCATTTGGTCAACTGCAGGCCAAAATCCCCACGGAAGTGCTGATCACGGATCGGCGTGAATTTGAAATGGCTGAAGAGGGTTTTATTTCGCTGACCATGCGAAAAGGTAGCGACAATGCAGCTTTCTTCTCGGCGAATTCTGTGCAAAAGCCCAAGGTGTTCCCTAATACCGCCGAAGGCAAAGAGGCAGAAACCAACTTCAAGTTAGGCACTCAGCTGCCTTACATGTTCATTATCAACCGCCTGGCACACTACGTGAAGGTGCTTCAGCGCGAGCAGATCGGCTCCTGGAAAGAGCGTCAGGACCTTGAACGTGAGCTCAACACCTGGATTCGCCAGTACGTCGCTGATCAAGAGAACCCGCCGGCTGATGTGCGTAGTCGACGCCCGCTCCGTGCGGCCTCTATTCAGGTGTCAGATGTAGAGGGCGATCCGGGCTGGTATCAGGTCTCAATGGCGGTTCGGCCGCATTTTAAATACATGGGAGCTAACTTCGAGCTATCACTCGTCGGGCGTCTCGACAAGGAATAATAGGGACGGCAGGTCGATGGCAGCTAACAGCAACGGGGTATTAGGCACTCGCTTGTTCGAGCGCCTTGCTGCACCTCATCAACCGGTGAGGCAAGAAGAAAATGATCGGCTTGAAGATGTAGTTGAGTCGATCAAGCGCCATCTGGTGGAGTTGCTGAACAGTCATCCTGGAAACTGCACCTGCGCACCGGAATTGGGGCTGCTGGATTTTAACGATGCCACGATCGGCGTACTCGATCTGGAGCTCAGCGTCCAGCAGGCGATCCGGCAATGCATTGAGCACTTTGAACCGCGGGTAAAGCGCGTGGATGTTGAGGCGTTGCCCAGTGCAGGCGATCCATTGCAACTGCGTTTTCAAGTCCATGCCACCGTTGCGCTTGGGAAGGCGAGTGCCCAAACCACCATCGATCTGTTGCTTAACAACAAGCGTTATCAGTGTCTCAACTGATGGGCTGAGGGGCACGCATGCTCAATCGCTATTATCGAGATGAACTCAACTTTCTGAAGCGTCAGGGACGGGAGTTTGCACAAGCAAATCCAGGCCTGAGTCGCTTCCTGTCTGAGCGCAGTACCGACCCGGATGTCGAGCGCCTGCTGGAAGGGTTTGCCTTTTTAACCGGTCGTATGCGTGAGAAAGTGGAAGACGAGTTTCCTGAGCTCACCCATTCGCTTATCAGCATGCTGTGGCCGAACTACCTGCGGCCCGTACCCAGCATGACGGTCGTGCAATTTACCCCAGCGTGGCATGCGTTAAGCCATCAGCAGCCCGTTGCAAGAGGCACATCACTTGCCAGTACGCCCGTGGAAAAGACCGCCTGTTTATTCCGCACTTGTCACGATGTAACGCTATACCCGCTAGCTCATAGTGGTGTGAGCGCGCGCCATACCCGTGAAACCTCGGTGGTCGAGCTGGCGATGGATGTGCATAGCGACCAGCCGATGGACGCCATGGGGATTGAGTCGTTGCGGCTGCATCTGGGCGGCGATGCCTATACGGCAAGAACGTTGTACCTATGGCTTAATCACTACCTGACCCGCGTCGAGCTGGACGTTGACGGCTGGCAGCAATCCCTGCCCACCAATGCACTTCAAGCGGTAGGTTTTGAGCGCGATCAGGCGCTATTGCCTTACCCCCGTAATGTGCATCAGGGCTACCGAATTTTACAAGAGTACCTCTGCTTTCCCGAGGCGTTTCATTTCTTCGATGTCACAAGGCTGAACCAGTACTTACCGTCAAAACCCGCGGAAAGGGTCACGTTGCGCTTTGAGTTTTCTCGCACTCTGCCGACGGATGTGCGGGTTCAGGATGAGCACCTGGCGCTTTATTGCACGCCCGCGATTAACTTGTTCAGCCACGATGCCGAGCCGATCGACCTGAGCGGTGAGCGAAGCGAGTATCGCCTGCGGCCCAGTACACGCTCACCGTCACATTATGAAGTGTTCAGCGTCGACAATGTTCACGGTTGGGTAGGGCGAGCAGAGACAGACCGGCAGGGCGAGCCTCGGCGTTACGTTCCCTTTGAAAGTTTTCAGCATCAAATTGAGCGCGACCGGGGGCGTGAAGCCCTCTATTACCGTTTACGAGTGCGTGACAGCCTGCGTAGTGATGGCTTTGACCACGATATTGCCTTTATGCGGGGCGACGAGCAGGCACACCTTGAAAGCCGTGAAACAATCTCATTGCAGCTGACTTGCAGCAATCGTGAATTGCCAGAGCAACTGACGGTGGGTGATGTTTGCGTGCCAACTGAGAACAGCCCTGCCTATGCCGACTTTCGCAATATCACCCGGCCGACGCCCGTGCTGCGACCCGCACTGGATGATGGGCTGCTCTGGATGCTGATCTCCAACCTGTCCCTCAACTACCTCTCGTTACTGGAGCGTGATGCCCTGTGTTCAGTGCTGCGAGCTTATGACTTTCGCGCGCTTGTCGATCGTCAAGCAGAACGCATCGCTCAAAAAAGATGGGCAGGCATCGTGGATATCGAAACACAGTCGGTTGATCGACTGCGCAAAGGCATGCCCATACGTGGCCTTCGCTCAGTGATGACGTTGGACCAGGACGCCTTTGGTGATGAAGGCAGTTTGTACCTGTTTGGCAGTGTGCTGGCGCGGTTTTTCTCTCTTTACGCCAGCATCAACTCTTTTCATGAGTTGCATGTTGTTAATCGACATAACCAAGAGCGCTACACATGGAGTTTACAGGCGGGGCAGCAGCCCCTGATGTAGCGCTAACGCCTCTCATGAAAGAGGCGAGACGTTACGAGTTTTTCCAGTTGGTTGAGCTCCTGCACCGTCATCATGGCGATGATTTAGAGCAGGGGCCTGGCGGTAGCGTGCCCTCACTGCAGCGCGTCCGCTTCAAGGCATCGGCTTCACTGGGCTTCCCCGGTAGCGATGTGCTGACCCTGGCGATGAACGAAAGTGGCCAGTACGAGATGAAGGTCAGCTTTATGGGGCTGCAGGGCGCCCAGTCGCCGCTCCCGAGCTATTACCTTGAAGCGCTGGCCCATGAGTCAGCGCATCAGGAAGGGGCGGCAGGCGATTTTCTGGATTTTTTTAATCATCGCCTGCTGACCCTGATGCACCGTAATTGGCGTAAATACCGCCACTACGTGCGTTACCAGGATGATGCCAAGGACGGGTTTTCAGCGGCGATTTTTGCGTTGGTGGGACTAGCCGACGGTGATCTGCGCGGCGAGACGCCGATCAACTGGAGCAAGATGCTGGCCTACGCAGGTCTGCTGGCGGGCCGCTCGCGCTCTCCCGACGTGGTATGCGGCATTGTCGGTCATTGTTTTGACCTGGATCAGGTAGAGGTTGATGAGTGGGTGTTGCGTTGGGTCGACATACCCCCCGACCAACGAAGCCGCGCGGGCCTTGCCGGTATGACCTTGGGCGAGGACGTGGTGGCCGGGGAGCGTGTTGCCGACGTCAAGGGCAAATTCGCGCTTTGCTTGCGGGGCTTGAGCCTCTCTCGTTTTAGAGACTTTTTGCCCGATGGTGAGGAGCATAATTCATTGAAAACACTGGTGAGTTTTGTGCTGCGTGAGCCGCTGGCCTATGACCTTGAACTTGAACTGTTGCCCAGCGCTGTCAAACCCATGCGTCTGGGGGATGGTGGTTCGTGTCAGCTTGGCTGGACCACCTTTGTCGACCCAGAAAGCGTTGATAACCCAAGTCGTCGCCGCGTGCGCATCCAAATGACGAGTTAAACCATGAATGCCATTCAGACCGATGCCATCACCTTGGTGGTTGTCAACAGTGAAGCGCTCGAAGGGCGCTCGACGAGCAGTTTCGTCTTCCGTGGCGGCGGTGGCACCTTGGGCAGCGGCACGCACGATAACTGGCTACTGCAAGACCATAGAGGGCGTATTCGGCCCGGCCACGCCGACATTACCAGAATTGACGGGAAATTTTGCCTCATCGATAGCAGTGGGCAAACCTTCATCAACCGCTCGACCTTGCCTTTGGGGCGTGGCCGGAAAGCAGCACTGCGTGACGGTGACGAGCTGCTGATCGGTGAGTACCGCTTGAAAGTGCATCTTGGCGATCGTCAGTCCTGGCAGCCTGGCGCGCACTCGCTCGCGACTCTGGTTGACGAGGAGCACGAAGACGTCACCGTCCATGGGTATGCGTCGCCGGTGGGGAGCCACGGTCCCAGTCGTGAGCAACCACAACGCGAAGATCCTATTGAAGCGCTGGGCGGTGTCATCCCTGGATCGTTGCAGCACGACCCGATGGTGGCACTGGAAGACGATGCTCCCAGACCGGCCATGTTGGAATCGGTCGATACACTGCCCGTTTCCCAGCGCCATGAATATCAGCAATGGGCTCAACAAGAGCGCCGCCACGAAGCGGTGAGCCTGCCAGACATACCCTCTCTTAACGGCCAAAAAACGCACAGGAGCAATAACATGGATGAGCGGCAATTAGATGACCTGGAACGCTCGGTGGGTGAGCAATTGGAAGACCGTTGGCAAAAACCGACGACGCGCTCGCTAAGCCATGTTGGTGCTGACCCATTGCTGCGGGGATTGGGGATTGACCTGCCTTTTCGGGACAGTGAAGAGCAACAAGCTTTCCTGGAAGAAGCCGGCCAAACCCTGCGTGCTGCCATCGACGGGCTGCGGGTATTACAACAGACCCAAAATGACAGTAAGTACCCGCTACGTGACCGGCGCCTGCAACCGATCGAAGACAATCCGCTGCGATTAGGGCAGTCATTCGAGGAAACGGCTGAAACCATGCTGTCGGCGTCCCGCAGTCCAGTACACCTATCAGCTCCGGAAGCCGTGGCCGAGAGTCTGCGTCACCAAGGCCAGCATCAAGCGGCGGTCGAAGACGCCATTGGCCATGCATTGAGCGCCATTCTGGACGCCTTTTCCCCCGAGGCGTTGCTTAAACGCTTTCATGCCTATCGCGGCGCCGGAAATCGTATCGATAACGAAAGTGGCTGGGCGTGGGAAATGTATGACCACTATTACCGAGAACTGAATTCTGACCGGCAGCAAGGGTTTCAAAAGCTGTTTTGGGAGGTGTTTGAGCAAGCCTACGACCAGTCTGTGCGTCGCCAGCAGCGGGAGGACGCATGATTGCGCCTGGTATCGCAAGGCTTGTCGGACTGCTCTGCCTCACCTTGCTGCTGACAAGCTGCGCGTCGACTCGGGAAGCTACCAGTAAAGCCTGGCAGGTCATGAAGGACCCCGACATCCCGGTGGGTTATCCCGGTGATCAGCCTACCAAGGTTGACCTCAGCATGCTGGCGGAACCTGACGTGAACCCTAACGTGGAAGGCGAGGGGACACCGCTTCGCTTTCAAGTCCTGCAGTTGAAAGATGATTCAATGCTAATGGCAGCGGATTTAGGTCAGCTGGAAAGCGACCTGGAAGAAACCCTTGGCACGAATTACCTGGCCCACGACGACTTTACGTTGCTGCCGGAGCAGTGGAAGTTCTACGCGCCCTTCGAGGTTGATGAAAACACTCGCTATATCGGGCTGATTGCGTATTACGCCTCTCCCAATGAGGCGGAATGGAAGAAGGTCGTCAAGGTGAAAAGCCGTGGCGAGCACTATCACCTGCTGGTTCACCTCCGTGACAGCGAAGTTGAGTTAAGGAAGGAGGGATAATGGCCAGCCGGAATCGTGTGGTGTGGAGCGAGGGCTTATTCATTAAGCCTCAGCACTTCCAGCAACAGCAGCGCAGCCTGGAAGGGATGTTGGATACGCGCTTAAAGGGGGTAAGCCATTATTTATACGGCTTTCTCTCGCTGGAACTCAATAATGAATTCCTCAGTTTTGGCCGCATCGCCATCAGTCGGGCAAGTGGCGTCATGCCCGACGGCGTGGCGTTTCACCTGCCAGGCGATGACGTTGAGCCCGCGCCGCTGGAAATTAGTGACGCCAGTATTACCAATCAGGTCGTGTACCTAGGCTTGCCGCTGGCAACCGATGGTATTGGCGAAGTGCGTTGGCCTGAAGACAACTTGCCGGCGCGCTACCGGTTATTGTCGCGCAGCGTGCGTGATCTTCACTCACAGGAGGGCGTGTCCACCGATATCAATGTCGCTCGGGTGTCGCCCCGCTTGCTGCTCGAACGCGATGACCGTAGCGGCTACGCCTGCCTCGCCGTTGCGCGCATTGTAGAGCGTCGCCCTGACGGCAGCCTGGTGCTTGATGAGCAGTTCTTGCCAACGCTGCTCAATGTGCAAGCGGCACCTGGGTTGCAGCGCTTTGTGGGCGAGATGGCCGGGTTGATGCGTGAGCGCGCGCGTAACATTGCCCAGCGCCTGTCAACCCCGCATCAGGCGGGCGTCGCTGACGTCTCCGATTTTATGTTGCTGCAACTGCTTAACCGCGCCCAGCCGCGTTTTCAGCACCTCGCTCGGTTGGGTCAACTGCACCCTGAGCGACTTTACGACACCATGCATGAAGTGGCCTGTGAACTTGTCACCTTCACTGACGAATCACGGCTGCCCCCAGAGTGTCCTGCCTACGACCACGATCACCCGGAAGGCGCCTTTCATCCGTTGATGAAAATGCTTCGCCAGGCGCTGTCGACGGTGCTCGAACCCCGTGCCGTGGCTATCCAGCTGCAGACACGACGCTATGGCCTGCTAGTGGCGCCGCTGTCTGACCTTAGCCTGATCGAATCTGCGGAATTCATCCTCGCCGTGCGCGCCGACATGCCCAATGAACGGCTACGCAAGCTGTTTTTACAGCAAACCAAGGTGGCGAGCGTCGAGCGAATCCGCGATCTCATCAGCCTTCAGCTACCCGGCATTCCGCTTGAGCCGTTACCGGTGGCTCCCCGCGAACTGCCCTATCACGCTGGCTATAGCTATTTCCAGCTCGACCGCCAAAGCGAGGCGTGGGGCATGCTCAACGGTGCCAGCGGCTTTGCTTTTCACGTCGCCGGTGAATTTCCAGGGCTGGAAATGCAGTTCTGGGCTATCAGGAGTTAAACCATGCAGCAGCTTGCCACCGATTCGCACAGCTTGAGCCGTTCCCAGGCACCTAATGACAGCGTGCGTCATGAGGATCTAATTAACGAGCGTGGTTTGGAGCATTTGATTCATAGCCACGCCGAGCAGCTTGATGCCGATGAGGATTATTGGTTCCGCTTGCGCGGGCATAACCTGAATCCTTTGGTTGATGCGGCCAGCAGCCTGCTGGGCATGGTGGTCAGGGTGCGGCAACTGGATGAAGCGGGCGATATTGAGCGCCTTTACCGTCAGGTTGTCGATGAAATCGCTGCCATTGAAATCGAGCTGACCGAGCAGGGTTATGACCGAGCCACGCTGCTCGCCTATCGCTACGTGCTGTGTTCGTTTATCGATGAGGCCGTGATGGGCATGCCCTGGGGGCGGCAAAGTAAATGGGCCGAACACTCGCTGTTGACCCGCTTTCATAACGAAACCTGGGGCGGTGAAAAAGTGTTTTCGATTCTTGCCCGCCTCCAGCAAGAACCCCAACGCTACCGAGACATGCTGGCGTTCATTTACCTGTGCCTGTGCCTTGGCTTTGAAGGTCGATACCGGGTGATGTCTCACGGTCGTGAAGAGTACGAGCAAGTTGTCAGGGCCTTGGGTGACCAGCTAAACAGCCTCGAGGAGCCAGGTGAAGAAGCGCTAACTCACCCCCTCGATAATGTCGTGCAGGGGCATCAACGCCGTTCAACGCATTTCCCTACCTGGGGCATCTTTGCGTTGTTTGGTATCGCCATGGTCGGCGTTTATTGGGGCTTTTCCTGGTCGCTGGACCAACAGGCGGCACAAATTACCTCGCTACTTAATCAACTTTACCGTTAGGAGAAACCATGCTCAGGGTAGAGCTACCAGCGCTCATTGGCCGTCTTAATACGATTGCTCGCCAAGGGCTAGAGCAAGCCGCGTTGCTGTGTGCGCAACAGCAGGCGCCCGAGGTGACGGTGGGGCATTTGTTGCAAGCCATGCTGGATCAGCCGCTGTGCGATGTGCGCATCATATGTGAACACCTGGATATGGATATCGCACCGTTACGTGCGCAGTTGGCGGAAGAAACACGCCCACCCCGCGAGGTAGAGGTGGCAACGCCGAGCTTTTCACCGCTTTTGGTCGAGCTGCTTCAAGATGCCTGGTTACTTGCCTCCACCGAGTATCAGCACCCAACCCTGCGAAGCGGCGCTGTATTTACCGCGCTGCTGCATAACCCGGAACGCTACCTGGGAGCAGGTGCGGTAAGGCTGCTGGCTGACATCAACCGGGAAAACCTGCGCCGCCACCTGGATCCGATAACCGCGGATTCAGCCGAAGCTCCCCAGGACGAGGCAACGGGGTTTCCACGCCAAGTACCCGCTGACGCTGACGACAGTGCGCTGGCACGCTTCGCTACCTCACTCACCGAGCAGGCGCGACAAGGCACGCTCGACCCTGTATTGGGGCGCGACCCTGAGATCGACCAGATGCTCGATATCCTGGGGCGTCGACGCAAAAACAACCCCATCGTAATTGGCGATGCCGGGGTCGGCAAAAGTGCTGTCGTTGAAGGTCTCGCGTCGCGCATTGTGGCCGGCCAGGTGCCTGCGGCGCTTGCCGATGTCGAGCTGCTCACGCTCGACCTTGGGGCCCTGCAAGCAGGGGCGGCTGTCAAAGGTGAGTTTGAAAAACGGCTTAAAGCTGTCATTGACGAGGTTAAGAACGCGGCGCGCCCCACGCTGTTGTTTATTGATGAGGCGCATACCCTGATTGGTGCGGGTAACCAGGAAGGCGGTGGTGATGCGGCCAATTTGCTCAAGCCAGCGCTGGCGCGAGGGGTGCTGCGCACCATCGCCGCCACTACCTGGCGGGAGTACAAGAAATACTTTGAAAAAGACCCGGCGCTCTCGCGGCGCTTTCAACCCGTTACGCTGTCTGAGCCCAGCGTCGATCAAGCCCTGGTGATTCTGCGGGGCTTACGGGATGTCTATGAACAGGCCCACGGCGTACTGATTGGCGACAGTGGCCTAAGAGCGGCAGCGGCCCTGTCCGCTCGCTACCTGGCCGGTCGGCAATTGCCGGATAAGGCGATCGACGTGCTGGATACTGCCTGCACGCGCCTGGCACAAACGCTTGATACACCGCCGCGAAAGCTTAGCCATTTGCAAAGCGAGCATACCGCAGCGCTGCGCGAACGTGATCAGCTAGCCCGTGAAACGCTGCTGGGCCGAGACGTCGACGTATCACGCCGTCAGGAACTCGACGAGCGTTTAGCCAACCTCGACGATGAACTGGCGACGCTGGAAGCGGCCTGGGGCGAGCAGCGTGAATGTGTCGATGCCATCGTCGCCTTGCACCGCCAACTACTCGATGACGGCAGTCATGCTGAAGACCCGCTTTCCTCTTCCCTGCACGCCGAGCTGGCGGCGCGTGAACAGCAGCTAGCCCAATTGCAGCAGACCTTTACCCTGGTCAACCCGAGCGTTGAAGAAGCGCAAGTTGCCCAGGTGATTGGCGACTGGACCGGCGTGCCGGTTGAGCGGATGACAAGCGATGAATTAACGCGTTTGACCGCGCTACCTGCCTACCTTGGTGACATGATTCAGGGGCAAGACGCTGCCATTGAACGTATCCACCGTCATCTACTGACCGCGCGTGCCGACCTGCGTCGCCCTGGGCGGCCGCTGGGTGCTTTCCTGCTCGTTGGCCCCAGCGGGGTCGGCAAGACCGAAACCGTGGTACAGATCGCCGACCAGCTGTATGGCGGTCGCCAGTTTCTTACGACGATCAACATGTCCGAGTACCAGGAAAAGCACACAGTATCCCGCCTTATTGGTTCGCCGCCCGGTTATGTCGGTTTTGGTGAAGGTGGGCTGCTGACAGAGGCGATTCGTCAGCGCCCTTATTCGGTCGTTCTGCTGGACGAAGTGGAAAAAGCCCACCCTGATGTGCTCAATCTGTTTTACCAGGCGTTTGATAAAGGCGAGCTGGCGGATGGGGAAGGCCGGTTGATCGACTGTAAGAACGTGCTTTTCTTCCTCACGTCCAATCTGGGTTATGAAACCATCGTCGCTCACCGTGATAACCCCACGGCACTCGACGATGCGCTCTATCCGCAGCTGGCCGACTTCTTCAAGCCGGCCTTGCTGGCACGTATGGAAGTGGTGACTTACTTACCACTAGAGGGCGATACCCTCCGTGCTATCGTCAATGCCAAGCTTGCCACCCTGGCGGCGCGCATCCGCGAACGCCACCGTCAGGCAGACGTGACACTGGATGATGCGCTGGTCGAGGCGATCTGTGCTCGGGCAACGCGCAGTGAAAATGGGGCCCGCATGCTGGAGTCGGTGATCGACGGCGAGTTGTTACCGCCGCTTTCCCGTGCACTGCTTGAGCGGATGGCGCGTCGTGAAAGCGTGGCTAGCGTTGTGTTGGGAGTCGATCCTGATCACGGCAGCTTTACGGCGGAGGTAGCCTGACACCATGACGTCTGCTGCCGATGCCACATCCACTGCCAAGAGTGCGTTATCAGCTGAACTGGCGGCTATGCCATTGGCATTGATGCTGGTGGAAAGTCGCTCAACGTCGATGTTGCGCCAGCGAGCAGCCCAACTGCTGCAAGACCAACTGGGGCTGGCATCGGCCGAATGCCTGTATATCGATGGCAGCGGCCGCTGGCTGGGGCGAGATGGCGATGAGGGGCAGTTTGATTGCAGCGATTTCAATCACCCCTATGCCCACGTCATTCGCAGCGGCAAAGCGTTGACCCTTAGCGTCGCCGATGCACGCACACGCCTGGATGATGCCACTTTCCAGCAACAGGTGGCCGCACTTGGCGCAGGCTCGTACCTGCACATCCGCCCCCTGCGGGCGGCGGACAAAGGCCGCGAATGGCTGGGGGTGATGGTATTGGTAGGCACCCAGTCAAGGGTACGCAGCCTGACGGAAGACCCCGGCATGGTGGCGTTTGATGCCTTGTTGTGCCGTGTATGGGCCCGATTGGCCCGGGAGCAGGGGGAGCGTCAGCGCTCACGCTTGCTGCAAGATTCGCTTGCCAAACTGAACGATGGTGCCCGTCGCCAGGCACTGGCTGATCAGCTCGCCGACGACCTGCTGGGTCAGTCGTCAGCCATGCAAGCACTGCGCCGGCATGTGGTGCGTGCGGCCGAAACAAATCTGGCAGTCCTCCTCCAGGGTGAAACTGGCACGGGCAAAGACCGGGTGGCTCGGGCTATCCATCAGCTTTCAGGACGGTCAAAAGGTCCCTTCATGGCGATTAACTGTGCCGCCATTCCCGAAGCGCTGCTTGAGTCAGAGCTTTTTGGCCATGCCAAGGGGGCTTTTTCCGGGGCCGACCAGGCCCGCGAAGGACTCATCAGCCAAGCGGATGGAGGCACGTTATTCCTTGATGAAATTGGTGATATGCCGTTAGCCCTGCAAGCCAAACTGTTGCGTGTGCTGGAAAGCGGCCGCTACCGACCGCTCGGGGCCAGTGAGGAACGCTGCGCGAATTTGCGCCTGGTGGCGGCCACGCATCAACCGCTGCGTGAACAGATTCGTGAGCAGCGGTTTCGCGCAGACCTTTACTACCGGTTAGGCCAGTTCCCTCTTGAATTGCCACCACTTTGCGAACGGCGCGACGATATTGCCACGTTAGCCCAGTCCTTTATTCGCGACTTTTGTGAACGCGAAGGACGGGACGAAATGGGCATTACCCCCGCCGCACTGCGCCTGCTGTATCGCCGCGATTACCCGGGCAACGTCCGCGAACTAAAAAACGTGATTGATTATGCCTGCGCCATGACGCCTCAGGGGGCCGATATCGACGCTTACCTGTTGCCGGGTGAACAAAGCGATCAAACCTCATCGGCATCGGAGGTGACGGAAGACGCTGGGTTCGCACTACCTGATGACATTGATGACCTGCGCCAAGCCCTGCGCGATGTCGAGTCCGCCATTATCCGTCAACGCTTGCGGCGGTTCGGGGGCAATCGTGCCCAGGTAGCAGAAAGCCTCGGTTTACCCAAGCGAACCCTGGCCCATAAATGCCAGCTATTAGAACTGGATACCAAATGAACACGATGTTGTTAAACCGCCACGTCTTAGCCGGTGGTTTGCTTTTGCTATTGACGCTATTAAGCCACCCCTCCCGCGCGGAAGGGTCCACAGCGTTGCTGGAAAATGCTCGGGCATGCGCCGAGGAGTCCTCCCGTTTAGAGCGCCTGAACTGCTACGACGCGCTGTTTAAAACGCCAACGCCAAGCGTCGACACCAGCGAATTGCCCGCGTTATGGCACGCCATTGAACGCCAGGAGGCGGCGCGCGCCGGCGACGACATGGGGTTGATCATACGCGAAGCGGGCAGCGACGTGCTGATCAGTGTGCCCGCATTAGGCACCACACCGCCCAGGCCCATCATGGTGATGGCCTGTGAAAAGCTGATTACCCGGTTTCAACTGCATATGCCGGTAGCCATAGATAGCGCCCGAGTGACGCTTGAGCTTACCGGTCATGGAGGCGTTATTGAGCAGCAGTGGCGGGTTCGTGACGGTGGGCAGGTGATTAGCGGCGGCCGCGGTTTGCCTGCCATCGATACCCTTCGCCAATTACTTAGTGCAGAGGAACTGACATTACGCAGTGATGAGAGTGCCTTGGACGGGCTGCGCTTTGATGTATCAGGCCTTCGTGAGGATATTCAACCACTGCGCAATGCGTGTCGCTGGTAAAGGAGTCACTCAATGCGCATCACCGTTGAAGATCATCTAACGCCCGTATTGGCTCCGCTGGACGTTAACGATGAAGGGCACCCCGTCGGCGAGCCGCTGGAAGACACCAATGACTATCTGGCGCTCGATGAAGAAATGATGAAGGTAGGCTCATTGCAGCATGCCCACGTTGACTGGGACACCGCTGAAACCCTTGCCGTGCGGATGCTGAGCGACAAAGGCAAGGACCTAAAGGTGTTGGGGCACTTAGTGCATTGCCTGCAGCACGGCGGGAATGGCGTGCGATTTGCGCTTTCGCTGCGGCTGCTTGCCCGCAGCGTTGACCAGCCCTGGTGGTCACAGGCTTACCCGTTCTCGGGCAGCCGGGGTGCCAAGCTACGTACCCGTTTATTTCAGCAGTTCACCCAGCGCAGCGTGAAGTTGGTGTCGAGCCTCGATTTTCACAACGCAGAGGATGAATTTGAGGCCTGTCGGGCATCGCTTGAAGAGCTCCAGCAGCAAGCAGAAGCGAACGCGTTGCCCGGGCAGAATCTGGATGAGCTGAGCCGACAATTGCTTGCCCAACGGCCGACAGCATCAACGTCCGCTGCCGAGACAACGCCGTCGGACAACACGCTGCCTGACCAGCCTGATGCGAATAGACAGTCGGCTACGACAACGCAGCCCTCTTCAGCCAAAGCGCCTGAGCTGCGCATGGAAGCCGGAAACGAGCGCTCGAATCGCCAAAGCTTGTTGAAGATGGCCGATTTCCTGCTCGAGCAAACCCCTGGTGAACCTTTGGCCTATCGATTGCGTCGTTTCGCGATCTGGGGCGCGATTCAGGCACTTCCCAATGCCAGGGAGGACGGTAAAACCGAACTGGCGCCTGTTTCAGCTGACCGGGTTGCCGATTACCGCGACGCGATTGCGCGGGGAAGCGATCACGACCTGTGGGAGCGCATTGAGAACAGTCTGACGTTGAGCCCTTATTGGCTGGAAGGCCATCGCTTGAGCGCAGGGGTTGCGAAACAGTTAGGGCACCCCCGCTGCGCCGAGGCGATTCGTGAGGAAGCCCAGCGCTTTTTGGAGCGGTTATCGGGTATCGACACCCTGGCCTTTAATAACGGGGTGGCATTTATTGATGATGAAACAAAACGGTGGTTGTTCAGCAGTTCGCAGGGTGCGGGATCATCGAGCGACGGTGGGGAAGCTTGGCAGGCAGGCTTGCAAGAGGCTCGCGATGCCATGGCGGATGGCAATGTCGGAGCCGCGTTAAAAGTGCTTGATCAAGGATTGAGTCGTGCCCGCTCGCCACGTGATAGCGCCTATTGGCGTTTGGCAAGCGCAGATTTGTTACATGAAGCGGGACTGGAAAGTCTGGCTCAGCAGCACTACCGAACGCTTCACCAAACAGTCACGGCGCTGGCGCTAGAGCAGTGGGAGCCGACATTGGTCTCGCGGCTGGAAGCCGCACTCAATGCATCGCACTGACGATATCGTTAATACAAGGGACGAGGGATAAAGGCTAATGTGGTCAACGTTAAAATCAAAGCTGGGCCGCTGGGTGCCGGGCCTATCGAGAGCACAGACCGCGCACAATAGTGCCAAGGCCAAGAGCAACAAGGCAAAAGGACTGTTACGGCTTTCAACGCTGCTTTGGGCGCTGCTGGTGGTGGCGTTATTGATTGCCATTTGGTGGCTGGGGCCACGCTGGGAGGTCTTTGGCGTAACGCCCCTGGCCCCGCTGACCAACCGCTTGCTGGCGACGTTGGCCATCGTCACCGTGGTCGTCGTGATCTGGGGGGTACGCCTTGCACGGCGGTTACGCTCGTTGAATGACGAGCGTGAGCAGGAAGAGGCTCGCCAGCAAGACCCGGTGATGCTCCAGGTGGAGCGTCAGGAAACGGCACTCAACAACGTTCTGAGTGAAATTACCGCCAACCTGGGCGGGGGTGACAGTAGCCGATACCGCTTGCCCTGGTATCTGGTCATGGGGGTAGAGAATGCCGGCAAAACCAGCCTTATCAACCGCTCTGGCCAGAACTTTGCGTTGACCCATGTGATGAAAGCCTCGGGTCAAAGCACCAAACAAGGGCATCTTGGCTTTGACTGGTGGATCGGTGACCAAGCCGTACTGATCGATCCTGACGGTGAATTGCTCACCCAGGGCGCGATGGAAGGCGGCGAGCCCCAAGCGCTTCAGAGTCGGTTGTGGGACCACTTTGTGGAGTGGTTGGAACGTAATCGTGCCCAGCGGCCACTCGATGGCGTTGTTCTGGTGCTCGATCTCGCTCGTTTAAGCCATGCCCAGGTCGCCGTGCGCAAGGCCTATGCGGCACTGTTGCGCACCCGGCTGCGTGAACTCATGGAACGTCACGGCACGCGACTGCCGGTGTATGTCACCTTCAGTAAAATGGATTTGCTGCATGGTTTTGACGACTTTTTCCGGCATTACTCCCGCGCCGCCCGCAAAGCTCCGCTGGGTTTTACGTTTACCCCTGCCTCAATGGAAACCCAAGGGAAGTGGGAAGCCGAATTCGAAGCCGAGTACGACGAAATGCTTGCGCGTCTGAACAAGCAACTGCCCACCATGTTGTCGGAATGCCGAGACCGGGAAGAGCGCGAGTCCGTATTCCGTTTCGTGCGTCAACTGGCCGGGCTTCGCGATGTGCTGCTGGGCTTTTTGACCGAGTCGCTTTCCAGCGATCGTTTCTCGACGGCCGCCATGGTGCGCGGTACCTACTTTACCTCGGTCTATCAGCAGGGAGTGCCCGAAGACCCCTTCGTGGGTGCCGCTGCTCGCCGCTATGGCATGGATGAAAGCGTTCAGCCCGCTCACCGGGCGACGCGCAGCGCCCTCTATTTTACCGAGGAACTGTTCGAAAATATCATTTATCCCGAAGCGGGGCTGGCGGGTGACAATGCCCGCGTGACCCGGCAGCGTCGCCGCACGCGCAATATAAGCCTGGCGGCCTGCCTGATCATGGGCGTGGTCCTGGTGGGGGGCTGGACGCATTTTTATCAGAAAAACAGCGTCTCCTTATCTGCCGTGGAAGCCCGTGCCGAAACCTTTCTGGCCACTGATCCTGAGGCTTTCAGAAGTGATGATCCCACCGGTTATGAACTGCTGGAGCCGCTTGATCGTTTACGCAGCGCGCTGGAAACCTTCGATGAATACCGTACCCATACCCCGTACCTGGCAGACATGGGGCTGTATCAGGGGCATGTCATCGGTGCTCAGGTAGAGCGTGCCTACGTGGCGATGCTTGAGCATCAATTCCTGCCCGCCTTGATGATCGGCATCATGGATGACATGAACCGCGCCGAGGCAGGCAGCAATGAAAAACTCGCCCTGCTGCGCGTGCTGCGCATGATGTCCGACGCCAGCGGTCGTCAGCCAGACCGGGTGATGCGTTTCATGGCGCGGCGCTGGCAAGGCGACTTCCCCCAGCAGGGTGCGATCCAGGAGCGCCTCCTTGATCACCTTGACTTCGCCATGGCCCATACCGATCTGGAAGGGCATATCGCGGATGGCAGCCAGCGAGCCAAGCAGGCGATGGAGCCACTCAGGGGCAGCCTGGTCGCCGCTCAGGAGGAACTGTCACGCCAGCCGATCGATGAGCGCGTGTATGAGGCATTGAAAACAGCGGGAAGTCGTGAAGGTGACCCCTTGGATCTACGGCGGCGTGTGGGCACGCTGTTTGATACCGTTTTCATGGCTCGCAACGACAACCCGGACCATGTGACGCTACCGTATTTGCTCACGCGTGAGGGTTTTGAGAACTACTTTTTACAAGAGTTGGAGCATGCGACTGAGTTAGCGCTCATCGATGCGTGGACGCTGGGTCAGCGGGACGACATCAACTTCAGCGACGCTGATAAACAGCAGTTGAAAACCGCCCTGCGTGAGCACTATGTCAGTGACTACCATGTCAGCTGGCGCGATGCTCTGCGCGATACCCAACTGGTTCCCCTGCCGGATATTCATCAAGCCATTGTGGTGGCCGACGCCCTGGTGGGTGCCAAGCGTCCACTGGATCGTTTGCTATCGGCCGTTGAGCACAACACAAGCCTTTATCCAGAGCTTCCAGAAGACGATGAAAAAGCGCGTGAGGCATTAAGGCACTCCCCGCGCTATGAACTCGCTGCCCAGATTGAACAGCCTTTCACACCCATCAATCAACTCAGCGAAGCCCGCGATGATAATCCGTCTTCACTAGAGGAAATCAAGGCGGCGGTCACTGAGCTACGCGACTATCTGCTGGATATTGAAGAATCCGGTGACGCCGGTCGTGCTGCCTTTGTGAACGTGCGTGATCGTCTATCGCTGCGTGGTGATGACCCCATCAATAACCTGGAAAAAATAGCCGAAAACACGCCTCAGCCGGTGGGTGGCATGCTGCAAGATTTGGCCGACCAAAGCTGGCAGCTATTGATGGCCAGCGCCACTCGCCACCTCGAACGCCAATGGCTTGATGATGTCGTGGCACCCTACCAGGAGCGCCTGGCCGGGCGTTATCCCCTGGTACCCAATGCAAGCCGGGACGTGTCGCTGAGCGATTTCGAGGACTTCTTTGCGCCCGACGGCACCTTGGATGCGTTCTATCAAGATAACCTCAAGCCTTTCATTGAGGGCGCCCCCGAGCATCTAGTGGACGCCCAGGGTAATTCGATACTGCGTGACAGCGTGCATAGCGCGGTTGACCAGGCCGAGCAGATTCGGCGTGCTTACTTCAGCCGGGATGGTGCCCTGGACGTTGAGTTTGCCCTCGAACCCATCAGCCTGAGCCCCGATAAACGGCGAAGCGTGATTAGCGTGGATGGCCAACTGATCGAGTATGCCCATAGCCCCAGCCAGCGCGTGTCGATGGTATGGCCCAACTCGCTGCGGGGTGGAACGGAGAGCCGTGTCACGATGGTGCCCAGTGAGGTCAACCGCTCGCCTCGCAGCATGACACGGGATGGCGCCTGGGCATGGTTCCGCCTGCTGGAACAGGCCGATATCACCAACGTTGGCGAGCGAGAGCTGGAACTGCGCTTCAACGTTGACGGCGGCACGATGCGCTATCGCCTGTTTGCCAACGGGGCGCCCAATCCCTTTACGCGCTCACAGGTGACAGGCTTCCAACTGCCGTCAGCACTCTATGCGGAGCGAGATAACGATGCTTAAGCAACTTAAGCAGCTGTTTACCTCGGGTAATACCCGGCCCGCTTCGCACCCTGCGCGTCAAGGTGTGAAGCGTGCCCGCCCGTTAGAGTCGGCGCGCGATGAGGATATCGATAAGTTTCTCGAAGCGGTCTACCAGGCAGATGCCAAGGGGCATTCGCCCTGGGTGCTACGTGATAACAGCGTGCTTGAAACATTGCGCCGCGCACTGGAATTCACCGTTCACCGTGGCCTATGGCTCCAGCAAGTGGAGGGCCAAGTGGTGCATTGGCAGGGGCGCCTGCTAGCACTGCATCTTGGCGAGGGCCCCCCGCTGGGTATGGTACTTGCCTGCCGGCCCGATGATGAGGCCGCTTGGCAGCTGCGGTTTTTCTACATCAGCCAGGAGTGGAAAGGCAGTGGTCATGGCACGCGGCTATTGAGAGCCGTACGCCGCAGCTTGAATGGCGTACCGCTGCAAACACGCCTGCCGGTTTCTTGCCACTCGGCCATCGATAGCCTCGAGGCAGCGGGGTTCAGCCGCCAATACGTAGATGCCTTCGACGTCGCCAGCTATGAAGCGCCTGCCATGTGGGATGAATGAGCGGGATAAATGAGCAGGGCGACCAAGCACGAATAAGCAGGATTGCAAAAGGAGTAGCGCAATGGGCCAGAAATTTGTACTCGTCGGTGACATGGGGACCGACCACGATGGCTTTCCACCGACACCGGTCACTGCAGGCAGTGGCACGGTGGTGATGGACGGCAAACCAATCGCCCGCGTGGGTGACCCTCTGGCACCACATGACAAACCCGACCATCCGCCACACCCACGGGCCATCGCACAGGGTTCAAGCACTATTTTAATCGATGGCAAACCGGCTTCACTGACGGGCCACGCGGTGGATTGCGGCGGCGTGGTGATTGGCTCTGGCTCAGGGGAGGGCAGTTGATATGACAAGCACAGGTCTGCAATTCACCCTAACGCTCCCCGGTGTTGACGACATCGCGGTGATTGACTTTACCCACCGCGAAGCGCTCTCCCAGCCTTTCGAGCTGGCGCTCAACCTGGCCAGCCGCGATGGCAGCCTGGATGCCGCCGACCTCCTGGATCGCGAAGCCACCCTGACCATCTGGCAGGACGGCGAACCGCTACGCCGGGTGCACGGTATCGTCAGCGAGTTTGGCCGGGGTGACCGCGGCCACCGGCGTACCTTCTACTCCCTGGTACTGCGCCCCGCTCTTTGGCGGCTTTCACTGCGCCACAACTCGCGCATCTTCCAGAAAGTCGACCCGCTCACCATCATCAATACCCTTTGCGATGAGCGAGGCATTCGCGGCGTGGTCTTTGCGGTCACCCGCGAGCTTGCCGAGCGCGAGTACTGCGTGCAGTACCGTGAGACCGACCTTGCCTTTATCGAGCGCCTGGCCGCCGAAGAAGGCCTGTTTTACTTTCATGAGTTCGAAGATAGTGCCAACGGCGCCCATCGGCTGGTGTTTGCCGATGACCCGCAGGTACTGACCCATCTCGGCGAGCGCACGTACCACAGCCGTGCCGGGGGCACTGCGCCCACGCGCCATGTACGCAAGCTTAGCCACACCGCCCGGGTGGCGAGTTCGTCCGCCACGCTCAAGGATTACAGCTTTAAAAATCCCGCCTACGCTCAATTGCACGACCACCTGGGGCGGGACGTCGAGCAGCACGGCCAGCAAGTGGATTACGAACACTACGACTACCCCGGCCGCTACAAGCAGGACGCCTCCGGCGAGCCCTTTACCCGTATCCGCCTGGAACAGCTACGCCGGGAATCCATCACCGCTAGCGCCGAAAGTGACCTGTCCGAACTCGCCCCCGGCCTGCGCTTTACGCTGACGGATCACGATACTGATAGCCTCAACCGCGACTGGCAGGCCATCAGTGTTCTTCACCACGGCGAACAGCCCCAGGCGCTGGAAGAAGATGGCATCACCCAGGGTGACGCTGCCGGTATGACCCGCTACCATAATCAGGTAACGCTGATCCCCGGCGATGCGCCCTGGCGGGCCACCCCCAACCCCAAACCCCGCGTCGATGGCCCTCAGGTCGCCTTTGTGGTCGGCCCCGACGGCGAAGAGATTCACTGCGACGAACACGGCCGGGTCAAGGTCCAGTTCCCCTGGGATCGCTACGCTGAACCCAATGAAACGGCAAGCTGTTGGGTACGGGTCGCTCAGGGCTGGGCAGGCGGCGGCTACGGCAGTATTGCCATTCCGCGCATCGGCCACGAAGTGATTGTCTCCTTCCTGGAAGGCGACCCCGACCAGCCGCTGGTCACCGGACGCACCTACCACGCGGTCAATACCGCGCCGTACCCACTCCCCGAGCACAAGACCCGCACGGTGCTGCGCACCCAAAGCCACAAGGCAGAAGGCTTCAACGAGCTGCGCTTTGAAGACGAAGCGGGCGAAGAGCAGATCTGGCTCCACGCCCAGAAAGACCTGGAGCTACTGACGCTCAATGATCGCACCGAAGAAATCCGCCGCGACAGCCACCTCAAGGTGCACAACGACCGCATCAGCGAGATCGATAACGACGATCACCACACGGTGCATAACAACCGCCATACGAAGGTCGACGGCGACGACCACCTGATGATCGACGGCACCCGCCACGAAAAGATCGGCCGAGCGCACCTGATGGAAGCCGGGCAGGAAGTGCACCACAAGGCAGGCATGAAGGTAGTGATCGAAGCAGGCGCGGAAATCACCCTCAAAGCCGGCGGCAGCTTTCTGAAAATCGACCCCAGCGGCGTCACCATTGTAGGTCCACAGGTCAAGATCAACTCCGGCGGCAGCCCAGGCAGTGGTAGCGGGCAAGCTGCGCAGGGGCCGCGGTTGCCGGAGGAGGTGGAGGCCGCTCCTCAGTTCACCAGAGTTGAGCCGCCACGACAGGACGCCGCACTTAGACAGGAAATGGCATTAACTCAGCCCTGCACGCCTCTGGATAACCAGGAGTAAGGCATGGAAGGGTTGCGGGCCATTTCGTCTCCAGTGCATGTCAACGATCACTGGCTAAATCGTTATCTGGTACTGGACGGCCTCCAGCTGGAGCCGTTGGAAAGATGGCTTTATGAGCAGGTTGAGTCCCCTACTTACGAACCGCTTTATTTGGGTACGCCGCTGGAGGGGTGCCGGGGCATTTCGCCGTGTTTGGTTCAACTTCAGGATAACGATCCTCTCTGGAAGCGCTTTCTGGAGAGTGGCGTGGAGGGAAAGTGGGGATGGGGGTTCGCAAGCTCAGCCGGGTTTGACGAGCTGCTACAGCACTTACGATGGTTACTCTTCGTTGAACACCCATTGGAAGGGGAAAAAATCCTGCGAGTGGCGTCGGCGGATGTCATGAGGCTTCTTCTCAGTGCGGAAATGTCACCCCAGCAAAGTGAATTACTGGGAGATATGGAAACCGCTTGGTTCCCGGTGAATAAGCATGGCGAGGTGAGCTGGTATGAGGTTGCCAATGAGCGTACGGAGCGTTCTCAGCGCGAGGCAAGCTTTCAACTGCAGCAGGCACACCTAGATGCGCTAAGCCACATTGCTTGGGAGCGCTTTGCTGAAGAGCTGTCTACTCACCTCGACACCTTTTTTTCCTCTGGCGTGTTTTTGAGTGCGCATGGTGGCTCCCACCTTGCCGCAGAAAGAGTTATCCACCTGACGAGAGAATTGGGATTTACGGGTCGGCGAGCACATTACTACATGGCCAATATTCTGGGCGCGCATGGAGAGCAGGCACTGGATGATCATGTCATGCCTGATATGGCGGCCTTACTTCAACGACCTGACCAACGAGCGCCAATGGAACGATTGAAAGCCGCAGCGGAGGCGTCTTCGCGGCTCATGAATACGGAGAAACAAGTATGAGCGACTCCATGACGGAAGCGCAGCGCGTTGCGGAAAGCCAGCCAGACAATGATCCAGGCCAGGCGCAGGGGCAATGTCCATTAACGCGCACCGATCTTCAATTGGTACCTGTGCGATACGCGATTGCCGAAGCCGATGAAGCGGATCTTGCGGCTGCGCTACCAGGGTTTTCTCCAACCCATGAGGGTACGTTTCGCCGCTCAGGTATTCGACCCATTCGCAGTGGCTGGCTTTATCTTGTCCACAGCCTAATGCCCGATGAAGTACAGGTGTTCAAGGTAGAGCCAGACGGAAGTGGCGACCCCGTCGTCATCAAGCGAGAAGGCTCGGTACAGGTGCTCTATAGCCCTCTTGAACTGACACCTCTGCATGTTTCCATGTTGCGCCAGGAGGCATTTCGCGACTTGGTCATGACCCGCGTAAATGTGGGCGCTTATTGCCCAGGGAATGGTACGTCACACCTACTCAACCCTGACGATATAGCGAGTGCTTTAGCCGATGACGTCGGCGACCATCGACGTACCCCGGAGGCCCCCGAGCCATCAGGTGAGCAAAACCAGTTGGATACAGGTAGCTATGCATGGTGCGAGGCTGAGGGAAGCGATAAAGAATGGCAGCTTGCAGGGGCCAGTAGCATAGTGGAGGCTATAACGAGCGAGTATAAGCAAGATAGCGCTTGTTTAATCGTTGAAGATATCCCCGGGCGGTTAAAAGATTTATCGCAGGCGTGGGCATGCCATGCCGAGCAGCAAGGGAACTGGCATGATAACTACCAAACCGAAAACTTTGCTGCGCGCACGATTGATGGTTTTATGCGCCTGGATTTTTCTCCACATGCCGCTAATGCGGGCCAAGGCAATATTCCTGAATGGTTAGGCAATGCCGAGAATGATGACCAAGCTGATCTACGCGAATTGGCAGATCTATATGAAAAGCGCCGTGAAAGGGAAGAAGAAGTTGCTGCAAGTTCGGGCGGGCACCCCGGTTTTATCGGGGGCGCATTACAACCTATTGACGAAGATATTGATGCCCTGAGCGAACACCTTGCCGAACGGCTTGGCACGGAGTCTGAAGCGGTAAAAGCGTTTGTCGAGCAAAGCGAACAGGCCCACTTTAACGAAGTGATTGGCGGAAACTACGCTTTAGCCCCCAATGGCATTGTCGATGTTATTCGTCAGCAGGAATTGCAAGACTTTCTAACGTATGCCAACGGGCTTGAAGAGGGTTGGCAAACCGCTTATCGGGAGATAGGGCAGGATTTGGCTGGCTTATTACCTGTATGGCACAACTATGCACTGCTGCTGGATCGAGAAGACGAATTACACATCAGCTTCACCAGTAAGCTGGAACATTGCGCGGTGGAAACCCTGGCCCTGTGTGGGCAAGGAGACTTCCTGTCTCAACACTATATGGGGGATGTTCCCACCACGGCCCATCTGCTCCACTTTCAGCCGACTGACACCTTTATTGAGACCTTTCTGACTGAGCTGGGAGGCCCGCAAAAAGCCTTAACGCAGGCGGCGGCACTGATGGCCGCCGCTGGCGCGTTAGGAAACTACCAAGCATGGCAGGGCACTATCGAGCAGCAAACAGGTCTGCGTTTTCGTAGCATCGCGGGTCTTAGCGACGAAGTCGCTGCAGATATTGCCGGAGAGGTCTATTTCAAAGAAAAGATGCTCGGTGAAGCGGTGATCAAGACATTGCTGGATGATGCGCAGCAAATGGAACTACCACAACGCTTTGCCAATATGGCCGGCATGTTACCCGAAGGCCAGCGGCTGATGTTTGTTGAGCGCCTGGGGCTGCTGGAAATGGGCTGGGACATACCCGACCAAACGGTGCTAGGGAAGTTACAGCAAGCCATCACCAAGGCAGAACGCTCCTTATCACAGCTTCGGCGGTTGGAGCAGGAATTGGAGCGCTATTACCAGGAGCGGGAGGCAGAGATAAAACAAGCTTCCAGGCGAGGAACAAGCCAAAGCCATCGCCGCGCTGCTGATCAATACCACGCCAACAATATCCGCAACAAAGCCTCGGAAATCAAACAGCAAAAGCAGTTGGTCAGCGAGGCGTTGGATGACCTGGCAGAACATAGTTTTCCTGCCAGTGAAAACGGTTCGCATGCGCTAAAAGTGGGCGGTTTGAGTCAGGCGGCGACGCGAGCCGCGCTGGCCGAGCGCACTGCTTTCAAAGAGATAACCAACCAGCCCCGTGAGACGATGCGCAGCACGCTGGATACCCTGATACGTAACGAGCAGAACGACGTATCGGTAGCCCGTGCGATGGGTGTCTTGGTGAATGGTAGTTTGTCAGCTTTAGGCGCTATCGCGGCATGTGTGGCGATGAAAGAATTGATTGAAGCAGGCCGCGGCCATGATCGGTTTCTAGAGTATCTTGGTAATACTGTTTCTCAAGGCTTTGCTACTGCAGCGGCCATGATGGCAATGAGGGAAATGCTAGTCGATGCCCGCCATCGCAAACTCTATGAAGGGCGTGCCTTCCAGCAAGTTGCCCAGACTGAACTGAGGGCGACAGCGGGTAGTCCTGCGCAGTTAGAACGGTGGGCGCGAGTGGCCAACAAGGCTATGGGGGCTGTTGCTTGGTTAGGGGGCTTTGCTGGGTTGTTTGAAGCTATTAGGCAGGCTCAAAAGGTGGGCCGCGCCGAGACGCAGGCCGAGCGCTTAGCCTCTCAAGTAGCGCTGGTAGGAGCGTCAGGGACAGCCTTAGGTGGCACCTTCTTGGGCGGTATGGGGCTTGTTGGCAAAATATTGGGTGCCCCTGCGGCACAGTGGCGGCTGTTATTGCTGAAGTTTGCCGGGCCTGTTGGCTGGTTCGTTGCGGCCAGCACTTTGCTGCTGGTGGTGGGGGATTTATTGGCCAGCCGCTTCTCGTTGAGCCCGGTGCAGCAATGGTGCCAGCGCTCCTACTGGGGGTTGAGCAGCGAATATGCAAGCTTGGAAGAACATGAGCAGGCGCTGGGCAAACTGAGCGGTAGTGATCCCGTGGTAGAGCGTCAAGGAGTAGCCGCAGCCCATGCAGGCCCGGGGCCTGGCCCCGCCCCCAGCGATCTCGCATTTCGGGTGACCCTGCCGGGCGGCCAACTGCCCGATGAGGAAAATTTCTCGTTTGGCCTTTGGGGCGTACCCATGAGCGGTGATCATGAAGAACTTACTCAGGATGTTTTGTCCTATTCCCATCAGGCTTCTGAAAAGGAAGGTGCAGGGGGCACTTATCACTTTGCGCCCGAAGCACTGAGCCAGTTTTACTTTGTGCGGCTGGTGGTGCGCTTACGGCTCAACGGCGAATCCTCCACCCAGGTTTACGAGTTGCATCGCCGTGGCCGTTCCATTTCCAGCGATTGGCATCGCGTGGAAGCCCTGACGGACGGTTTTTTCAGTAGCGTTAAATTAGGTACCTGGCCCAGCATGCCGCTGACCCCCTGGTCACCCTGAACAAGGATGGAGCATGTTTAAAACTACGCCCAACAAAGCGCTTCCCCCCATGCGCGCGGGTGAACGGGAAAGCCGCGCCGGGGGCGAGCAGTACTGCCTGAGCCCATTGCCGTTACCGGTAAATAGCGAGTGCGCCGTCGATGTAGCCCATATTGATGTGCGCCACGATGAAGCCACCCTGGATATTCGCCAGGGCGCTAGCCCAGATAGCATGATGACAGCAGGGCACATGCTGAGTGTAGGTGTCACCGCTATAATGATCATGTTTCTTATCATCTGGGTGGGCATCGGTGGGTTCCCTCCCGATCCCCAGTTTGCAGCCGCATGGGGAGGGGGGCTTTATGCAGGATTTCTATTTGTATTTACACTGGCAATTCTCTGGCTCAATACGTTAATCAAGCGAATGCCCCCCATTCGCTTTAATCGCCAGCGCCGGGAAGTGGCTTTTGTAGTAGATCCACTAGGTCGCTTCTGGCTGCCTGCCCCCCACAATCTTTGGCTCGCCTCGACGGCTAGTCTGGCAGTGACTGCCTCTGGGTTAATGGGCTCCATCGAAATAGGCGAGTGGCTGCGCGGTGCTCGCGAGAGTTTTCCCTTTGGCTTTTTGCTGATGCATGTGGGTGGGTTTGCCTTTTTCTTCGTTTATCCCCCTCTTTACGATCTCATCTGCCGACTCTGCAAGCGCGAGCGGCGCACGGTGCTGGTGCCTTGGGAAGATGTCGTCGCAGTCTGTGGGTTTAACCCCAACCTGGGGCCTGGGGCGGTCACTGGCTTTGGCTGGAACTTTGCGCTGCTGCCGCCCGACCCGGAGCGCCCTGGCTACACTCTGCCTGGGGCGGGCATTATCGTCAGTGTGGGCGGGCTGCCGGGGGCGTTGGCCCAGTGGGAGTATATTCGCCGCTTTATGGAAGAAGGCGTCGATGCCACCACTACTGCCGCCCGGGAGTGGGGCGTGGAGTGGTACGACGCCTACGTGGCCCGTGAAAAAGCCGAATGCGAGCGTACGAATGACAGCGCCCGATGGCGGCGCTTTCGGCGCAAGCGGCTATGGGAGCATGCTCGCTTCGCCCACTGGTACACCGAGTACCGCATGAAGCACATCCTGCCTAAAGCCGTGCCCCGTGACTGGCTAGCTGAGTGGTCGAAGCCCTTACCCAAATCCCAATGGGCTAAGCCTTCCCAGGCAGTGACTGAACTGAGCGAGCACCTCCGTGCCGCTTACCAGCGCGGCGAAAAGTTCGTGGAGATGGGGGATATCGAGAAACGCTTTGGGGTAGCGGCCCCAACTGCCGTACAGGCCCCTTATCCGTCATATCCGTTCCGGTCGAAGGCGGAACGGGCATAATCGCCGTATGTTTAAAACGACTCCCCAAAACGCGCTACCGCCCATGCGCGCAGACGGGCGGGAAAGCCGCGCCGGGGGCGAACAGTACTGTTTAAGCCCCTTACCACTGCCTACAGACAGCGAATACGCAGTGGATTTGGCCCATATCGATGTGCGTCACGATGACGTCACCATGGATATTCGCCAGGGTGCCAGTCCGGATAGCATGATGACGGCGGGGCATATGCTGAGCGTAGGCGTCGTAGCCATGATGGCTTTTTTCCTTGTTGTATGGGTAGGTATCGGGGGATTCCCTCCTGACCCGCAGTTAGCAGCCGCATGGGGGGGGCTCTATTTCGTCGTTCTTTTTACGTTTGTCGCTGGTATCGTCGCGGTTAACTCAGTATTACAACGCATGCCGCCTATTCGGTTGCACCGCCAGCGACGTGAAGTGGCCTTTGTGGTCGATCCCCCAGGTCGCTTTTGGTTGCCCGTCCCTCACAACCTTTGGCTGATTTCTACTGTTGGGCTTGCTTTAAGTGCTTCTGGATTCATGGGGCTCATTGAAATAGGCGAGTGGCTTCGCGGTGCTCGCGAGAGTTTTCCCGTCGGCTTTTTGCTGATGCACGTGGGTGGGTTTGCCTTTTTCTTCGTTTATCCCCCTCTTTACGATCTCATCTGCCGACTCTGCAAGCGCGAGCGCCGCACGGTGCTGGTGCCCTGGGAAGACGTGGTAGCTGTGTGTGGTTTCAACCCTAGCCTGGGGCCGGGGGCGATTACCGGTTTTGGCTGGAATTTCGCGCTGCTGCCGCCTGACCCAGAGCGCCCCGGCTACACCTTGCCAGGGGCGGGCATCATCGTCAGCGTGGGCGGGCTGCCGGGGGCGTTGTCCCAGTGGGAGTATATTCGCCGCTTTATGGAAGAAGGCGTCGATGCCACCACTACTGCCGCCCGGGAGTGGGGCGTGGAGTGGTACGACGCCTACGTGGCCCGTGAAAAAGCCGAATGCGAGCGTACGAATGACAGCGCCCGATGGCGGCGCTTTCGGCGCAAGCGGCTATGGGAGCATGCTCGCTTCGCCCACTGGTACACCGAGTACCGCATGAAGCACATCCTGCCTAAAGCCGTGCCCCGTGACTGGCTAGCTGAGTGGTCGAAGCCCTTACCCAAATCCCAATGGGCTAAGCCTTCCCAAGCCGTGACTGAACTGAGCGAGCACTTGCGCGCCGCTTACCAGCGCGGCGAAAAGTTTGTGGAGATGGGGGATATCGAGAAACGCTTTGGGGTAGACGTGCCTAAGGCACCTCATGCGTCTTACCCCACTCTGCCCTTTAGATAAAACGCACGACTGACATGAGCCATAAGCGAACCCAGATAAGGACATCATGATGCAAAAGGAAAAGTGGCCGTTGGACACGATGGCCGTTCTAACGTGTGAGCAATGTGGCCATCAATGGTCGGCTAATTGGAAAAAGGCCAAAGCAATTCAAGATGAACGCTTGTCGGCTTGCCCCCAGTGCAACCATCAGGGGGAGTTAAGCGAAGAACAGCACACGACTCTTGCGGCTCATTTAGACAATGTCGAGAAGGTCACGAGCAGAGGTTCCACAAGGGTGATGTTGGCAGGTTTAGCCGCCTTCTTAATCGGCATCGGTAGTTTTTTGGGGCTAGTGCCAATTGGCGTGGTCATAGTCGTCATGATCCCCGCTGTGTGGATGATGTTTTCTTCCTCGTCTGAAGCGAAAAAATTAACGCCGATCAGGTTTGCTTTGTCTTCTCCGAAAAGCGAGGAGAAAGCAGGTTTCCATCATTGAGCTAAAGGCGCCTGCTTTACCAAGCTATTTATTCAAGCGATATAAAAAGTGGAATTAATGGGGGCATACCAAGGTCCAGTTCCCCTTGGACCGACATCATTCCATCTTCAGTAGCACCCAGGTTTAGAGCCAGCAGTGACTTTATATCTTTGTCACACCGAATTGCGCGGCTGGCTCTATACCAGGCCCAATCAATCTCAGCTCATTTGCTCAAGCCGCTGTGCGTAACTTGATATCCAGGTCAATAAAAACCAGCGACGTACTAAGGTGCTTCCCTGCCCCCAAGGCAGGCAATCGACTCGTGTTCGGCGACCACGCTTTCAAGGGATTTGCATAACGCTTGAAACGCCTCGCTGGAGTGTCCGGGGCGTTGGTGGAGTTCAATTTCGACATGTCCCAGGTTGGGGAGGCCTTCTTCTTCGGTCACTATCCGGCAGCCTGGCGGCACGCTGCGTGGGGTTTTAACGGTTATCGCCAGTCCATTTTGCACCGGCACGTTGATACCTGTCGGGGATTGGCTGACGTAGCGAAGCTCCCAACGGGTCTCATCGCGGCCCAGCGCAGATAACGCATGCGCCCTGAAAATGCAGCCCTCGGGATTAAGGGCCAACGGCAGTGTTTGCCATTGCGAAAGTGAGACGTGGTCGGCCATGACCCACACCATCGGCTCCCAGCCAAGCAAGTGACCGGATTGAGTGGGCTTGTGCCTTACCGAGAGCACCACGTCTAACAGCCCTTCCTGAAACCGCTTGACCAGGGTGTCGCTGATATCGCAATGCACTTCTAACTGAATTTGCGGAAACTGGGCCGCAAAGCGTGGCAGCAAGTCGGGCAGGTAGGTAGCGGCCTGTTCTTCCGAAGTGCCCAGCCGAATAAGCTCGCCATGCATTCCGCCCTTCAAAAGATCCTTGGCCTCATCTTCGAGCTTGAGCATATGGCGCGCATAGGGAAGCAGGTGTTCCCCGGCGGCCGTCAACAGAACGCTGCGGCTGGTGCGCTCAAAAAGCGCTTGATGCATCTGGTCTTCAAGCCGCTTGATTTGCAGGCTCATCGCCGATTGAGTTCGATGCAGCACCTTCCCTGCTGCGCTAAACCCTTGGCATTCGGCGACGGTGACAAACGCACGTAGTAAGTCTGTGTCCATGATGAATGAGCCATTTAAATGGGTGTTATCTTAACTATTCATTTCTATTATGGAAGAGCCTTCACTAGCCTGTCCAGATAAGCTTCCAACGCGACAGGAGCGTGACCCCATGACAATAACCGCCGCTAAACAACCCGTGAATGCCCTCGAAGGGCTGATCGACCTTGAGCGCTACCCGCTCAATGAGTTGTCATCGCCGGCAGGAAAAACGTTTATCGCCGATTGCCGTCGCCAACTCGAAGAAGATGGCTGTGTGGTGCTTAAAAACTTTGTTCCTGAAGCCGCATTAGCTCGGCTTGAGCGTGAAACTGAACGACTATCGCCAGACGCCCACTACAACCAGACCGAGACCAATCCGTACAACAGCGACGGTGACGCATCGCTACCTGACACACACCCCAAAAACCGCTTTGATGATCGGACTAACGGCTTTGTCGCCGGCGACCGCATCGACCATGACACCATTATCCGCCAGGTGTACGAGAATCCCGAATTTCAGCGGTTTATTGGTGCGGTTGTGGGTATCGATGAGATCCACCAATACGCCGATCCCCTGGCCGATCTGGTGGTGAACGTGTTGCGCGAAGGCTGTCAGCACCCCTGGCACTACGACACCAATGAGTTCATCGTCACCATGATGACGCGGCAGTCCCACAGCGGTGGGCGCTTTGAATATGCGCCGGGGATTCGCAACCCCGAGGGTGAAAACTTTGCTGAGGTGGAAAAGGTGATCGATGGTGATCGCTCACGCTTGAAAGCGCTGGATCTTCAGCCTGGTGATTTGCAGATTTTCTTTGGCCGCTATTCGCTCCACAGGGTGACACCCGTGGTGGGTGACAAAGAGCGCCATACGGTGATTTTCGCCTATGCCAAGGAGCCTGGTTTCGTGGGTCGTCCCGAACGTGCACAGCGCATCTTCGGCCGCATGGCGCCGGTCCATGAGCAGATTCTTAAAGACGGCATGCAGCGCAGCGATAGCCTGGCGGATTAAGGCCGCCCGGCGCTCATTCCGTTCCTGATACCACTCCCAACGCGAGATATTCATGAGCATTGTCGAAAGCGAAAGTCTGACTGATAACGAGCCGGACCACATTCCCGTCGTGCCTTCGGCGCCCATGGCCAACGGCGACAGTATCCCCACGGCGTTTGACCCCAAGCAGCTGCGCGCCGGACGTCTTGAGCGCTTGCGCGCCATGATGGCGGAAGAAGGGTATGCAGCGCTGGTACTGTTTGACCCGAACAACCAGCGTTATGCGACGGGATCGCGCAATATGTTTGGTTACTTTTTGCGCAACTCCACGCGTTACGTCTACGTGCCGCTGGAAGGGCCCATTATTCTGTTCGAATATCCTGGCAGCGCGCATGTATCCACCTGGCTTGAAACCATCGATGAGGCGCGAACCTCCAAGGTAGTATGGTCGGCGGTGAACCAGCGTGATGGTATGTCATCCGACCCCTTTGGGGTGGAGATTGCTGAGCTGATTGAAGAGCATGGCAAAGGCAACAAAAAGGTCGGTCTGGATCGCTGTGCATTGAATCTGGCGCGGGCATTGGAAGCCCAAGGGCTCGATGTGTATGACTGTATGCAGGACACACTGCACTGTCGACGCATCAAAACGCCCGAGGAAATCGCCTGCCTGGCGCAATCGATGGCCGCCAGTGAAGCCGCTGTCGCCGAAGTCGAAGCGGCGATTAAACCGGGGGTTACCGAAAACGAGCTGTTCGCGATCATGTACGGCGAGGTGATCAGAGGCGGCGGTGAGTTTATCGAGACCCGTCTGCTTTCCTCAGGGCCGCGCACGAACCCCTGGTTTAACGAAGCCAGCGACCGCAAGATTCGCCCGGGTGAATTGGTGGCGCTGGATACGGACACCATCGGTTGCCATGGCTACTACTCGGATTTTTCGCGCACTTTCCATGTCGGGCCCGGCAAGCCGACGGCCTATCAGCGCGAGCTTTATGGTATGGCCTACGACCAGGTGCAACATAATATGGGCTTGCTCAAGCCGGGTATCAGCTACCGGGAAATTGCCGAGCAGGCATGGAAAATCCCCGAGCGCTTTATCGACCGCCGTTACCCGTCGATCATTCACGGGGTAGGCATGCACGGCGAGACGCCGCTGGTCGCCCACCACATGGATTTCGACCGTTTCTCCAAGGACGGTATCCTGGAGCCTGGCATGGTGGTGTCGGTAGAAAGCTATATTGGCGAAGTCGGGGCAGCCGACGGCGTCAAGCTGGAAGAAGAGGTGCTGATCACCGAGACCGGCATTGAGCGGCTTTCCCGCTATCCGTTTAACGACGTGTTGTTGAACCGAGAAGTGTAGTCGCTTGATCCAGCCGCTGGCGACGCCTCAACGTCGCTAGCGGTATCCCGCCATCAACTCTCTCACCAGCGGTGTGTCGGCGTCGCGGTGGGTGGGCAGTTCAAAGCGCGCCTTGGCAATCGCGGTGCGTGATAGATCCGCGACAATCAGCGCTTCTTCATCATCGGCCTGTACCAGTGTCTCGCCACTTGGCCCGAGAATGCGCGAGCCGCCCCAGAAGTGGCTGTCGCCTTCCGGCCCGAAGCGGTTCGCCATGATCACGGGCGTGCCGTACGTCATGGCATAAAAGCGTGTATTCAGCGCCCAGTTTTCTTCGTTGGAAAAGTCGTCGCTGACGATGCCGCTGGCGGAGTTGATCGGCGCACAAAGCACCGTGGGGCGGGCGAGCAGGGCTGCATGCACAAGCGCCGGGTTCCATAAGTCGGCGCAAATCAGCTGGGTGGCTGACCAACCCGGGCAGATATCCGTGTGAGTGAGTTCACTCCCATGGGTGAACCATTTGCCTTCCTCAAGTCCGCCATAGGTGGGCAGGTTCAGTTTGCGGTGCACGGCGATAAGCTGGCCATGCTGAAAGATGGCCAGCGCGTTGTAATATTCACCGGGGCTTGCCTCTTCCACGAAACCGACGACGACCTGCATCGGGCCGCAGGCGCGGGCCAGTGTTTGCAGGCGCGGGTCTTCCAGCGGCATTGCCACCTGCATCACGTGGTTTGCCAGGCGATAGCCCGTCAGTGAAAGCTCGGGAAACACCAGCAGTTCGACATCGTCGTGCTGGGCGTCGGCAATCAGTGCCAAATGGCGCTCAAGGTTGTCATTCACCTCGCCAAGCGTGGTATTGATCTGGGCGGCGCCGACGCGAAGGGTGTTTTGATAATGCATTGGGCTTCCCCATTGAAAAAGCCGCTCCATAGGAGCGGCTTTGCTGTAATGGCAATCGGCATTATGCCAATGCTACCCACGAGCGACTAGAGCAGATCATTCTCTTCGAGAAAGCTTTCTGCCACGTCTTCAATCGACACGCGCTCGACATCGACACGGGCGTTCAGCTCGGCCATGGTGGCGTCGTTTAACAGCGCCGACAGGCGGTTCATCTGGTCGGCTAGTTCAGGGTTCGCTTCAAGGGTTTCGGTGCGTACCACCGGGGCAAGGGCGTAGGCCGGGAAGAAGCCCTGGTCGTCTTTGAGGACGTGAAAGTTAAAGGCGGGGATACGCCCGTCGGTGGCGAATACGAGGCCGACGTCGACTTCTTCATCGCGCAGCGCTTGATAGACCAAACCGGTATCCATGCGGCTCACGTCGCTGCGACCCACGCGAAAGTCATAGGCTTCCATGAGCGGCCGCCAGCCGTCTTCACGGGCGTAGAACTCGGCGTTAAGCGCAAAGGTCAGGCCTTCTTCATTGTTGACGGCGTCGGCCAGGTCGGAGAGCGTTTCGATGCCGCGTTCTTCGGCGTCATCCTCGCGCATAGCGAGCGCATAGGTGTTATTGGCATCCGACGGTTCAAGCCAGGTCAGGCCTTTTTCGGCATCGAGTTCTTTCACCCGCTGGTAGGTATCTTCAGGGCTCAGGCTTTCAGTGATGTCGTTATAGTTGATCAGGGACGTGCCGGTGTATTCCCAGTAAAGATCGATCTGGCCGTTTTCCTGTGCTTGACGCAAAACGGCGGAGCCCATGCCGGAGCGGTTATCGACGTCGTAGCCCAAGTTATTCAGGTACTGGGTCGTCATGGTGGAGAGAATCTGCTGCTCGGTAAAGTTCTTGCCGCCAACGCTGATTTCGTTGGCATTAGCCAGCGAGATGCCGCTGGCAAGGGCAATACTGGTCAGTGCGGTAGTTAATGTTTTCATCATCGATTCCTTCTTTTGTTAGTGAAGCGTCAGTCACGGTGATCATCAAGCGCGGCCGGGGTTGACCCCGCGGGGGACAACGAGGAAGGCAATGATCGCAATCAGCGCATCGACCACGATCGCCAATAGCGCGGTCGGAATGGCGCCCGACAGCATCATGACCGGGTCGTACAGATCAATGCCGGTAAAGATCAGCTCGCCAAGGCCGCCCGCGCCAATCAGGAACGCCAGTGGCACCGTGCCCACATTGATGGTGAGTGCGGTGCGCATGCCGGCAAAAATGACGTAGAGAGCATTGGGTAGTTCGACTTTGAAAAGCCGTTGCATGGGGGACATGCCAATGCCTGCCGCCGCTTCCATCAGTGCCGGGTTAACGCCCTTTAAGCCGGCATAAGTATTCCGGGTTATCGGCAGCAGCGTGGCCACAAACAGACCAAAAACGGCTGGCACTGTGCCAATGCCCAGAAAGCTCATCGATAGCGCAAGGACGGCCAGGGTAGGGATCGTGGTGCCCACGTTGAGTATCTGCATCAATGATTCGGCCACTCGGGCCATACTCGGGCGAGAGAGCACAATACCGAGCGGGATGGCAACGAGAATGGCCAGACTGCCTGACATGGCCGTCAGCCAGATGTGCTGAACCGCCAGATACTGAACATCGGGCAGATACCAGATAAAGTCATCGATGACGCCACTGGACTGACTCCATACACCGGCGAAAAAAATAGCCACCAGCACCAGTGCCTTAAGCGCCCCTTTCATGGATCGAATCGGCATGGTTACTCCTTGATGGCCGGCGATGGCGTGCGGTCATCCCCCTGGCGAGCGCGATATCTCGCGCCTAAGTGGCTGGTCATGGCGCGCTGGGTAATTTGCCCGCACACCGTCCCTTCGTCGTTGACACAGGGGAGCCAGGTCTGGTCGTGGGCAAACATCAGGGATGCGGCTTTACGCAGGTCGTCGTCGAGACCCACAACGGCCGGGACGGCCTGGAAATGATCACGGCAGTAGCCCTTTGTGGTGCGCGCGACGGAGCGGCTGACAATCCCGGCGGGCTGCTTGCGGTCATTGACCATCAGAATGGCGTTTTGGTAGCCATAGTTGTCGATTTTGGCCAGCGCGGCTTCCAGCGTATCACCGGGCGATACCGTGCCGATTTCGTCGGTGACAATCTCGCGCACTTTAACCAGGTTCAAACGCTTGAGCGCCCGGTCTTCGCCCAGGAACGATTCCACAAAGGTGTTTTTGGGCGCTGCCAGCAAATCATCGGGCGTGGAGTACTGAACCAGCTTCCCTTCCCGGAAGACCGCCACGCGGTCACCCATTTTGATGGCTTCATCAATATCGTGACTAACGAACATGATGGTCTTGTTGAGTTCTTGTTGCATCTTCAGGAACTCGTCTTGAATGACGGCCCGGTTGATCGGGTCGATGGCCCCAAACGGCTCGTCCATCAACATGACCGGCGGGTCAGCGGCCAGCGCGCGGGCGACACCAATGCGTTGCTGCTGGCCACCCGACAACTCACTTGGGAAGCGTTTCAGAAAGGCATCGGGTTCCAGCGCGATCATTGCCATCATCTCGCGGGCACGCGCCTTGTATTTGGCCTTGTCCCAGCCCAGCAGCTTGGGCACGATGGTGATGTTTTCCTCAATGGTCATGTTGGGAAACAGGCCGATCTGCTGGATCACGTAGCCGATATTGCGTCGCAGTGTCTGGGTATCGAGGCCGGTCGTATCGTCGCCATTGATAAACACTTTTCCAGAAGTGGGTTTTACGATCCGGTTGATCATTTTCAGTGTCGTGGTCTTGCCGCAGCCCGATGGCCCCAACAGGACGCATATTTCGCCCTCAGGCACTTCCATATCGATATGGTCAGCGGCCACCACCGCGCCTTTTGGCGTATCGAACACCTTGGTCAGGCTGTCAAGTCGAATCATAGGGGTGTCTCTTATAGTAGAAATGACATCAGAAAAGCGGCCTCAGGTCGCGTCGGCCTGGCGGCTCATTCCCTTGGGCGTCAGGCGCTTTTGGACATACAACAGTGAATAGTCAACGATAATCGCCAGTACGCTGACGGCAACCGCGCCGACGATCAGCTGACGGGGGTCTGACTGTGAAATGCCACGGCTGATGAAGGTGCCCAAGCCACCTGCGCCAATATAGGCCGCAATCGCCATCACGCCGATATTAAGCACCACGGCCGTACGAACCCCGGCCATGATGACCGGTATGGCGAGCGGGATCTCGACTAAACGGAGGCGTTGATTGGGGCTCATGCCGATGCCTCTGGCCGCTTCCCGCAACGCGGGGTTCACGTTGTTTATCGCTGTGTAGGTATTACGAATGATGGGCAACTGGGAATAGAGCAGTACCGCAATAACGGCAGGTACGTAGCCGATGCCGTGCCCAATCAGCGATAGCACCGGAATCATGATGCCAAACAGTGCGATTGAAGGGATGGTGACGATAATCGAGGCCAGATACAGCACCCCTTGAGCCAAGCGCTCGTTTTTGGTGATCGCGATGCCGATCGGCACGCCCGTCAATGTCGCTATGCCCACGGCAACACCGACAAGGGCAATGTGCTCTAACGTTCGCGACAGCAGCAGGCCCGCACTGCCCAGGGCATATTGAAGTATTTCCAAGCGCAGCCTCCTTATTATAAAAATGAATAATGGCCAGGGCATGGTCCGTCAGGAGGCATCGCTCCTGCTTGCCTGTATGGAGGGGTTCAGCTTATCAAAAGGATGGCGTGATTATCGGGAATTGGCATGACGATGCGAAATAGGCTGAATTTGCGGTTTTTATATAACCCGGCACGATCCAGGTTCAATCACGCCTCAGACTGCTTGCTCAGCCGCTGTTCGAATTCATGGGCGGGGATCGCGTGGCTGAACCAGAATCCCTGGCCCCAGCAGTTGCCGTCTGACATCTCTAGTACGCGTTGAAGTCGCTGAGTCGATGAAAGGCGTGTCTGGAGCCTAACAATAACTTGTGTTTTGGGGGGAAAGCAGAAATGCAGTTTGCGCCCAGCCTGGGCCCAAGGCTATTGTGAACGGTAAGCACAAAAAAAGGCAGACCAGTAAGTTACTGATCTGCCTCTCGAAATATTGGTAGCGGGGACCGGATTTGAACCGATGACCTTCGGGTTATGAGCCCGACGAGCTACCAGACTGCTCCACCCCGCATCAACGTGTGGCGTATTCTACGCTTTTTTTACGTTTCGTCAATAGGCGTTTTAAAACGTTTTCCCTATAGCCGTTGGTGGGCTTCGTGCTGCAACATGAGCCGAGTAGCGCTATGCTGAGGTTAGTGCAACAAGAACAATGCTGACTCTCGGTAAGTCGCGCATCTGTATTGCGATTTGCCGTTGGTACTTAAGCGCCAAGGCGCTTTTCACAATGGCTTGCGGTGTCAATTCTGCAACGCCCAAGCCATTCGTCATATCAGGGAGGTAGTCAATGGCCAATCAAGCCCCCGTCGCCTGGGTAACTGGTGGAACTGGTGGTATCGGCACGGCGATTTGTCGTTCGCTGGCGGATGCGGGTTATCTGGTCGTAGCGGGTTATCACAACCCCGAAAAGGCCAAAACCTGGCTGGCATCGCAGCAAGCCGATGGCTATAACAACATTGCGCTGTCCGGTGTCGACCTTGCCGACCATCAGGCCTGCCTAAAAGGTGCCCAGCAAATTCAGGAGCAGCATGGTCCCATCAGTGTGTTGGTTAACTGTGCAGGGATCACCCGTGACGGCACCATGAAGAAAATGTCATACGAGCAATGGTATGAGGTGATCGATACCAACCTGAACAGTGTCTTCAATACCTGCCGCAGTGTGATTGAAATGATGCTTGAACACGGTTATGGGCGGATTATCAATATTTCATCCATCAACGGTCGCAAAGGGCAGTTCGGCCAAGCGAACTACGCGGCGGCAAAAGCGGGGATGCACGGGTTGACCATGTCGCTTGCCCAGGAAACCGCCACGAAGGGCATTACCGTGAACACTGTGTCGCCCGGCTACATTGCCACCGACATGATCATGAACATTCCAGAAAAGGTGCGCGAGGCGATCCGTGAGACGATCCCCGTCAAGCGCTATGGTACGCCAGAGGAAATTGGCCGGCTCGTGACCTTCATCGCCGATGAGGAGTCCGGGTTCATTACTGGGGCGAACTTCGACATCAATGGTGGTCAGTTCATGGGCTGATCTCGTCGTTCATTTTGCTCATTGATCAAAAAGCCAGCGAGTATCCCTCGCTGGCTTTTGTGATGGCTCAAGGCGTAGGTGTTTGAGCGAGCCGGGTAAGCAGTTCATCCAGCTCGTCGACTTCTTGATCCCACAGCGATCTGGGCATGGGCCCAAGGGCAATGAGATCTGCAAGCACCTCGCTAACCTCCTGCGCGCGGCTACGCTCTTTTTGAAGCCCCTCGTTGAGGCGTTCCACCTGGATGGCCAGCCGCAGGGGTTCATCTTGCTGATGTACACGCCCCATGGCCAGCAGTGATAAGTGAACGCGAAGCCGGGCAAGCTGATCCTTCAGGTTGGCTTCGTGGGCGTTGGGGAGCCCCTCCATGCGTCGTTGATTGCGCTGATGGTGGGCCTGCTCAAAAGGCGCTTTCAAGCTCGTTTCGCCCAGCACCGCTTGTGCGTCTACCGTGTCTGCCTGTTCGTCGACAAGCCTGCGTTGGTCTGCGCGCAAGTGAGCTTCGATAAGCGGCGTCAGCTGCTGCCAGGCGGTGACCGTGCCCGCGACTTCAAGGCGGTTAAGACGCTCACGCCGGGCACGAATAATGCCGCTTAGACGCCGCTGCATGCCTTCGCTTCGGCGGCTACGTGGCAGGGGTTCCAAACGCGTTGCCTGTTCAATGAAGGCGTCCAGCTTGGCGTGGTCGCTGGCATCTTGAGGTTGCCAGCTGTCCATTTCGTCGACCAGTGCTTGCAGGCTGTCGAGCTGGCGTTGCTGCTGGGCAAGCTGCTCTTGTTTATGCGCGTCGCGTCTGGCGAACAACTGGTCGCATTCGTGGCGGAAGGCCTTCCAGAGCGTTTGTTCTTCCCCTTTAGGCGCCCGCCCCAATTGACGCCACTGCTGCTGTAGCTGCTTGGCATCTTCAATGCGCTCGGCGAGCGGACGTTCGTCCTGGTGAAGCGCCTGAACACTGCTGATCAGGGCTTTCTTCTGGTCGGCAATATGCTCGGCACGGGTATCGATCAAGCTTTGTAGCTGATGGCGAGCGCGGCCAAACCGGCGACCAATGGCTTCTGCCTGTTCGCGCGGTACGGGAGAGTGGTGGCGCCACTGTTGGCGTGCTTTATCGCGAATTTCGCGCAGTACATCCGGGTCGGCGTCCTGTGCTGGCTGGGCCAGCAGGGTCTCGAGCTGCTCACAGAGTGCTTCGCGGGCACGCAAGTTAGCCTCCCGCTGTTGGGTTAGCCGCTCTCGCCAGGGGGCTAGGCGCTCGTGGATACGGTCCGAAGCAGCACGAAAGCGTGCGGACAACTCTCGGTCAGCCGCTGCATCCCCAAGGGATTTCCATTCTTTGACGAGCTGGCGGTGGTGCCGGTCGAGTGCCGGTTCTGCCATGTGCTGATCGTCGGCAAGCACCTCAATGGAAGCGCACAGTTGTTCACGTTTGGGGCCTGCGACAAACCCTCGCCAGTCGCGTAGTTCGGCGAGTTGCGCGCCAAGCTGTTTCAGCCTCGCTTTGAGCGGTCGGGCATCGTCATCCTTGAGCGCCTCAATGCGCGGCTTCAGCCGTTGGTGTAGGCGGCTGGCGCTTTTGAAAGCACCACGTTCAAGCAACTGTTCGAAGGTGTCCAGGTCGTTGCTGTAAGCGCTGAGGGATTGGGCATCGGTCTGCGTATCGGCGGTTTCATGGGTGGCATCAAGCGCCTCCTGTGCTTGGCGAGCAAGCGTGGGCATGGTCAGAGTATCAGGCCAGCGGCATTGGTCGAGCAGTGATGAAATGGCGGAGTGGTCGGCGTCGGCCAGTGCTTGCTCAAGCTCAGCGCTAATGCGTTGCCAGCGCTGCCAGGCTTCGATACAGGCCTCGTACTCTTTCAGGGCCTGGGTGTAGCGTTGGCGTATCGAGTCGCTGGGCGGGTGCACATCGGACAGTTGCTGCCAGCGCTGGCCAAGCAACTGACGCTGGGCGCGAAGGCTGTCGATATCCTGAGACGTCAATCCACTGCCAAGCCGCAGGCCTTCCAGAGTTTCTTCCAGGCCTTCCAGTAACTGTTCTCGGGTCTGGTCGGTGGCTTCGCGTTGCTGGTTGTTCTGCTGACGCGCCTGTTCGTGAGTTTCATGATCGTGCAGCGTTTTGCGGCAAGCGAGAACGGCTTGATGGTAACGTGCCTCCTGGTCGGGGTCAGGCGATTGGCTGAGTTGATCCCATTCACGCTGCAGATGACGCAGCCGGCCGCCGTAGAGGGGTTCCCAGGTGGATTGGGCGTGACGTTCCAATTGCTGCAGAAGCGTCTCGCGCTTTTGCTGTTGGGCTTCTTTCCACTCGGCGTCGGCACGCCGTTCTTGTAGCCGATCTTTGGCCATGCGTACGACCTGGCGGTCCCGGCGGGCTTGCTTCAACAGCTGCTTCAGGCCCTCTTGACTGACGATGCGATCCGCTGCCTGGTGACGAACGGCGGCGACGCCGTTATGGCAGGCGTGTTCGATCAAGTCGCGTTCATCGGTCAAACGGGCGAGCGCAGTAAGCCGTAAATTGAGGTTGTCACCCTTATGCACAAGAGCGTTGAGTATCTTGGTATCGTCGATACGCTCGGCAAGTGCCTCACGCTGGCCAAGCCCCGTTTGCCCTTGCTGGCCGCTGAGCCGCTGGCATAGCGCCTCTTGCCAAGCCATGTCGTTCTGGTGGGCCGGGTAAGCCGCCATGAGCCCTTCAAGGTCATCAAGAGCAAGTAATGCGGCAAGCTGTATGTCGCTATCCGGATCCTGCGCAAGCGAAGCGAGCGCCTGGCGCTGTTCGCGATGGTCAGGATCAAGGCGGTGGAGAGCCTGGCGGCGTACCTCGGCATTGGGGTGTTGCCAGCGAGGTGCGAACAGGCGTCTTAACAGTCCGTGCATGGATCATCCTGCTGTGAGGCGCTTTGCGTGAAAAAAATCAGACGTCGACCCTAAGAAGGTTGCAGTTGTCGGCGCTGTCGCTTAGCGTTGACTTATAATGTGGGTTCGATGAGGGTTAATTCTCACCGCCCAAAAGCGCTCAAATGCGCTACCTTAATATCTTACCTGAACATGACATGGAGTTCGGCCATGAGCCTCAATGTGGATAGTGCCGACGTGGCCTTTACCTTTAAAGGCGGCATGCTGCCGATGACCGTCATGGAGCTAAGCAGCGCTGACCCAGAGCATATCCGACGTCAACTGGCAGGCAAACTGTCTCAATCACCTGCGTTCTTTCAGCATACACCGGTTGTGCTTAGCGTGGAAAAGCTTGATGAGCCCCATCTTTCGCTGGAGCGCATTTGCGCTGTCTGCAGGGACCACAAGCTGCTCCCGGTGGCAGTGAGGGGGGGCACTGAGCCGGTGCGTCAATCGGCGTGGGCGCTCGGCCTTGGCTGGTTCGCGCCGGTCGACGAAAGCCGTGCGCAAATGCTCAAGAGTGTCGGCAGTGATAGCGAAAGTGCAGCCCCCGTTGCCGTGGCGGATGCAAACACCGAAAAAGAGGCAGCCGATGCGCAGGAAAGCAACGGTACGGAAACCACTCGTCTCTACCGCGGTACAGTGCGTTCCGGGCAGCAGGTGAGCGCTTCGGGAGGTGATTTGGTCGTCATCGGTGCGGTCAATGCGGGAGCGGAAGTTCTGGCCGCCGGCAGTATTCATGTTTATGGCGCATTGCGCGGACGGGCATTAGCAGGTATTCATGGCAATACCCAGGCGGGTATCTATTGTCGCGAGCTGGCCGCTGAATTACTGTCAGTGGCGGGTAATTACAAGCGTCTGGAAGATATCGATTCTCAACTATTGGGTGCCCCTGCTGAGGTGCACTTTACGCAACAACAATTGGAAATTAAGCCGCTTAATTAGCGCCGAGCGCGTAAATCGTTGAGAATGCCAGCCACGCGGAGTCACCGCGTGGTTTAGATGACATAGACGTTCCCGTTGTACGTAGTGCGCTAACGGCGCACTTGCGATGAACGACTTCAAGAAGGAAGTAACTCTTGGCCAAAATTATTGTAGTGACCTCGGGTAAAGGGGGGGTCGGTAAAACCACCAGTGCCGCCGCTATTTCGACAGGCTTAGCGCTACGCGGAAAGAAAACGGTGGTGATCGATTTCGATGTGGGCTTGCGCAACCTTGACCTGATCATGGGCTGCGAGCGCCGCGTGGTGTACGACCTGGTAAACGTGATTCAAGGTGAGGCGGGGCTCAATCAAGCACTGATCCGCGACAAGCGGGTTGAGAACCTGTTTATTCTGCCGGCCTCACAAACCCGCGACAAGGACGCCTTGACACAGGAAGGCGTTGCCGAAGTGCTCGACAAGTTGAAAGAGGACTTCGACTTCATCATGTGTGATTCGCCTGCCGGTATCGAACGTGGCGCTCAGTTGGCCATGTACTTTGCCGATGAGGCGATCGTGGTGACGAACCCGGAAGTATCCTCTGTGCGCGATTCTGATCGGATTCTTGGCCTGCTGGCATCCAAGACACGTCGTGCCGAGGAGAGTAGCGACCCGATTAAAGAGCACCTGCTGGTCACGCGCTACAACCCTGAGCGCGTCACGTCGGGCGACATGCTGACGCTGGACGATATCCGTGAAATTTTGGCGATTAATCTGCTTGGCCTGATTCCCGAGTCCGAAGCAGTGCTGCGGGCCTCTAACCAGGGCGTGCCGGTTACCCACGATATTTCAAGCGACGCGGGCCAAGCTTATAGCGATACCGTCTCGCGTCTGCTCGGTGAAGACATGCCTCTGCGCTTTCACGAAATGCAGCGTAAAGGCTTGCTCAGCCGCATGTTTGGTGGAGGTCGGCGATGAAACTGCTGGAGTTCTTGAAGCGTGAGCGCAAGAAGTCTGCCTCGGTGGCCAAAGAACGCCTGCAAATTATCGTGGCGCATCAACGAAGCCAACGGGGGCAACCCGATTACATGCCGATGCTGGAACGCGAGTTGCTGGAGGTCATTCGCCGCTACGTTCACGTGGACGACGATGCGATCCAGATCTCACTGGATAGCGAGGATAACTGCTCGGTATTGGAGTTGAACGTGACGCTCCCTAAAAGTTGACCCGCGCTTTTTTGAAACCAGGGTTGCTGAGGTTTTCTGAATACGCGGCGAAACCTGATGTGGATATGCTAGGCTTGGGCTTTTCATTGCCCAGCGGAGTGCTTGTCCATGGCGTCACCCAATGCTGCCCCCGCCAGCTTTTTATGGCATGACTATGAAACCTTTGGGGCTGATCCGCGTCGTGATCGGCCCGCTCAGTTCGCCGCTCTGCGCACCGATGCGGAGTTAAACGAAATCGGCGAACCGATCGAGCTGTTCTGTCGCCCCGCTGACGATTATCTGCCCCATCCCGCTGCCTGCTTGATTACCGGTATTACCCCCCAAAAGGCACAACGCCACGGTCTCCCCGAAGCCGAATTCGCCGCTGAAGTGCAGCGCCATATGAGTGAGCCGGGCACCTGCGTGGTCGGGTATAACAGCCTGCGCTTCGATGACGAAGTGTCGCGCCACCTGTTCTACCGTAATCTTCTCGATCCTTACGCCCGTGAGTGGCAAAACGGCAATTCGCGCTGGGATCTTATCGATGTGGTCAGAGCCTTTTACGCCTTGAGGCCCGAGGGCATCGAATGGCCACTGCGCGACGATGGTGCGCCGAGCTTCAAGCTGGAAGACCTGACGGCGGCCAATGGTATCGCCCATGAAGGGGCCCACGATGCGGTGGCCGACGTGCGTGCGACGATTGCGCTGGCGCGCTTGCTGAAGTCGCGCAATGCCAAGCTGTTTGACTATTTGCTCGGCCTTCGCGGCAAGCGGCAGGTGGCCAACCAGATCGACCTGCCCAGCGCCAAACCGATTTTGCATATTTCGCGTCGCTACCCGGCAAGTCGGGCGTGTAGTGCGCTTGTGATGCCGCTGGCCGAGCATCCGAGCAACCCCAACGGGGTCATCGTCTATGACCTGAGCGTTGACCCCAGCGAGTTACTGACCATGTCGGCATCGCAAATTCGTGAGCGGGTCTTTGTCAGTCAGCAGGATCTGACGGAGGGCGAAACCCGCATTCCGCTCAAGGTCATTCACATCAATCGCTGCCCTGTGGTCTTTCCCACCACTGTGTTGAAAGACGTGGAGGGCCCGCAGAAAGGCGAGTATGGCGATATCGTGGCCCGGTTGGGACTGGATATGAACGCCTGTCGCCGTCATTGGAAAATGCTCCGCGAGGCGTCTGGGGTGTCCCAGAAAGTTGCTGAGGTCTTCAGCGCAGGCTACGACGATGCGCCGCAGGATCCCGACCTGATGCTCTATGCCGGTGCCTTTTTCTCGGCCGCCGACCGCAAGCAGATGGAGCGAGTCAGGGCCATGGACCCTTGGGATCTGGTGGGCGAGCGGTTTGCCTTTCAGGACCCGCGACTCGAAGAAATGCTGTTCCGCTTTCGTGCGCGAAGCTACCCGGAAACACTCGAGGGAGACGAACTTGAGCAGTGGGAGGCGTTTCGCTGGACACGTCTGAACGATGCCACGCTGTCAGGTTTCACCTTGAAAGCTTTCGCCCGGGAGATCGAAAACTATAACCAGCAGACGCTGACTGACCACCAGCGCCAGATTCTTGAGGAGCTCGTGCTCTATGTTGAAGCCATGTTACCGGCACAGGCGTTTGACGCCTGAGCCGGTATGGCTAAGACCACTGGTCTGTCAGTTACTTGCTCGCCTGTTCTGGTAGCGGCGTGAGCTGCTGGCGGATCTCCGCTACATTGCTGGGTTCGTCGCCTGGGTTGAAGCGCACGTCCAGTTGGTGTTCACGCAGCGCTGGCCACAGAGCTTGCAGGTCGTCTAGCGTCACTTCCATGGCCAGCTCGGCGAGCTGCTCACGACGGTCGAAACGCACCTCCTCCCGCGCGGTTGCCTGCCAGTAGCGGTTGGTCATCTGCGCCAGACGCGTGTCGCGTTGGCTCAAGCGGCTGTTCACTGCTTGGCGGTAAGCATCCAGTTCATCGTCGTCCAGCTGCTCAAGTCGCTCGCCGGCCTCCTCCAGAAACGCATCCATACGCCTGGCGATTGTGTCGCTATCGGCGTCGGGTGACTGCACAACCATGGCAATACCGGGGGCGTCCAGCAGCGGTGAGTAACCCGCATTGACGATGTAACCAAGCTGCTCCTCAGTGCGTAGTTGCTGGTAGAAAGGCGTTTCCAGCCACTGAGCGAGAACCTGGGTCGCGGCTTGCTCGCGCAGTGTTTGATCACGCCCTTGCAGATAGCGCAGTACGATGGATTCTTCACGCTGGCTATTGGGGTGCAGGACCGTATCGTCGCCGTTGACGGCGAGCGGCGTGAGATTGCGTATATCGTCGCGCGTCAGCCGGGGAGTGAGCTTGCCGCGCATCAGGTTTGCCTGCTCTCTGGCACGTTCAGGCCCCAGGTTGCCGACCGCCATGGCATCCACGTAGAGGCCGTCAAGGAAACGTTGGCGGAAGTCGATCAGGTGACCATGCGCCAGACGCTGGCTGGCCTCAAGCAGCGCTTGGGTCGACCATTGGGGGGTTAGCAGGGCTTCGCCCAGGGTGCCGCTGGCTTGGGCGTACAGGGAGGCTTGGGGGGCGTTGCGCCATTCACGCTGTAAACGGTTGAGCACCCGCTCGAAGTCACGCTGACGGATGTCGGCGTTGCTGAGTTGGTCGAGTGCTTGCTCGATCAGTGGGGTCTGACCGTCCCGCCAGCCGGAAAACGACAGCGTCATACCCCGTGAATGGGCATAGGCGCTGAACGACTGGCCTGCCAGCCAGGCAGGATAAAGCGCTTCGTTGAGGCTGTCGTTCAGCCAGTTGGCCAGCAGCCGGGTGAGCACTGCTTCCTCGGCGGAATAGCTGGTACTGGGGTGTTGCAAGCTTAGCCGCCACTCCACCTTGGGGGTGTTGAACTGGGCGTCCTGCATATGCCAGGCAGTAAACGAGGGCGCGTCGATCAGCGTGGTGGGGCGTTCGTCCTGGCCTTCCAGTAGGCTAAGGTCGTTGGCGATAAAAGGGTTGGGTGCCGGTAATGTCAGCCCGCTCAAGGCTTGGCCACTTTCACTGGGCGTCTGTTCCCGCCAGGCGGTGTCGAACCAGGGCGTCACCTTGTCGCTCTCGATGTCGGGAGCTGAGTAAATACGCAGCATGTTGTCCTGGGTCAGCGCATCCAGGTAGCGCCGATGTTGCTCGGCATCGAACTCATCCATCCGGTACGCGGCATACTGGACGTCCTCCACCGGGTAGCGAGACAGATTCATCGAGAGCCGTATCGCTTCCTGCTGGGGTTCGCCCTGCTGTTGAAAGCGGAAGGCCTGTTCGTTGAGGTCGGCTTGCTCGGTGTAGCGCCACTCTTCAAGACCGCCCTGGCGAATACGCTCGATAGCGGCAAACAATGTGGCTTCAATATCGTCCAGGCGCTGCGCGCCGTCCTCGGTAAGGCTGATGGAGACAGTGAAAAGCGCATGCTGACCATCGGCGCGACTGATCCCTGTCGACAACGCGTCGGCAAGTCCGCTGTCCTTGAGGACAGCGAACAGGCTTCCATCGCTTTCATCGCCCAACAGGTGGGAAATCAGTTGAGTGGGTTTCTGGCGATAAGCATCGGTGGGGTCGGCAATGGGAAAGTAAAAACGTAGTTGATGGCGATCTTCAATTGAATGACGTGCTACATAACGGGGTAACGTGTCGCGATCCACGAGGGGGGTGTCGATGCTGGGGGCTTCCCGATCGTTGTCGGGAATCTCGGCAAAGCGCTCGACCACCCAGTCTTCCAGGGTATCCAGCGACTGAGGTGCCACGACGGCCAGGTTCATCACATTGGCGTCGTAGTGGCGCTGATAAAACGCCATCACCCGTTCGCGAAGGGTGGCTTCACCTTCCGGGGGATTGGCCAGCGTCTCGCGGTTACCCACGGCAAACTGGGTGGTTGGGTTCTCCGGGTTCAGCAACTGGTTGAGTACCGCGTTTTCGCGCCTTCCTTCATCCCGACGGCGTGAAACGTACTCTGAATGCACCACATTACGTTCACTTTCAAGCTTGTCGGCATTAAACAGCGGTGAAACAAAAAAAGCGCTGAATCTGTCCAGTGCGCCCTCGAAGGCTGAAGGCTCAATGCTGAAAAAGTAATTGGTATCCTGAGAGGCGGTAAAGGCGTTGTGCGAGCCTGCGTTGCGCGATAGGTAGCGCTGATAGGCGTCAGCCTCTGGGTAAGCTTCGGTGCCCAAAAACAGCATGTGCTCGAGGAAGTGGGCGAGTCCCTGTAAGTCATCAGGGTCCTGGGCGCTGCCGACCCGTACGTTCATCGACGCCGCCGCTTTATCTGCCTCGTCATCGCTGACGAGTAGCACATTCAATCCGTTTTCCAGTTCGAGCACGCGGTAGTCGCGCTCGTCATACGGGCTGACGTGAGGTGTGATGACGTCCTTGATGTCCTCTTCGTCGGCAGCCAGTGCCGTGGGCGCAAACCAAAGGCTGCCCATGGCCATGCCCAGCAGAGCGCCTCCAGGCAACGCCATATTCCAACGTGCAAAGCGTTTTAAACCAATAAGTTGACGCATGTAAGCTCCTATGACGTGGTCCAGCGTATCATCGGCCCGATGGGGTGAGCGCAGGCCGGCGACTGGTAGGTAGGAAAGTTAATCTGTTTTGATACCGGAAAAGCGCCCAACAGTTCCAGTGGTGCGGGCGTCAATAAACGGTCAAGGCGAGTGTGGGCCGTGTCGGGGTTTAACCATTCGTCCGCGTCCCGCGGGTCGATCACCGCAGGCAGCCGGTCAGTCAGGTGCGACAAACAAGCGTTTGCGGGGACGGTTACCAGAGCGGTGGAGTCGTTGTAGGTAGTGAGTGTGGTGTGGTAACGACACCACAGTCCAGCTAATAATAGCGGTCCGCGATTGACCTGCGTGACCAGGTAGGGTTGCTTGGCACGGGGTAGTCGTTTCCAGATGTAAAAGCCGCTAACCGGTACCAGGCAGCGGCGCGAGCGATAGGCTTCCTGAAACATTCCTCGTTGGTTCAGGGTTTCCGCTCGAGCGCAGTGGGGCGCATTATCCAGGACTTTTAACCACGGCGGTGTCAGCCCCCAGAATAACGACTGTAAACAGAGTTGGCCCTCAACCTTGCGGATAGCCGATACCGGCTGTCGCGGTGCCACATTGGGTGATTCAATCAAGGGTTCGGCCATCTTCAGGCTTGGGAGTAGGCGGGCAAGAGGCAGTTGCTGCACGTGTAAGCGCCCGGCCATGCAGGTCTCCTTTTACGCTAACGCGTTGTCAGTACCCGTTTAGAGGGTATTAAGCATGAAATGTCGAGGTTTGGAGTCGAAAACAGTGTTCGATGTGGGGTATCCTATAGCATCCCTTGTTCACGCTAAAGCGCGATAAGGCATTCTTCCTGTTTGCCGTTCACCTTAAGAGATCGCCATGGCTCGCCCCAGACAGCACGCGCCCGATGCACTACACGCGCAGGTTATGCACGCTTGCGATGAATGGTTGGCTCAACAGTCCATTCATGGTTTATCGCTGCGTGCCCTGGCCAGAGAGGTCGGCTGCGCCCCCAGTACATTGCTCAAGCTGTATGGCAGCTTTAATGTTCTGTTGCAGTACGTCAACGTCGAAACCCTGGCGCGTTTGCAGTCCACTATTACCAGCCTTTCGTCGGATGAGCCCGAACCCTGGCTGCGTGCGCTGGCCAATGCCTATTGGCGATTTGCCGAAAAGGATTGTTACCGATGGCAACTGTTGTTTGACCATCCGTTGGCGCAGGAAGGGGAGTTGGACCAGCGTCAGAGCCAGTTGATCGAGGCGTTGTTTACCCAGGTTGAAACATCGCTCAAACAGTATCAGCCCCTGCTGGATGATGCCGAGGCGCGACGCCTGGGACGCACCTTATGGGGCAGTGTGCACGGGCTGGTTCAACTGGGGTTGAATGAACGCCTCGGTTATTGGCAGGGGCATCAGCTCAAGGTGGATGAACTGCTTGATCAGCTGTTGAGTACCGTTCTTGCCGGGCTGCGCAACCGAGAGCAATCCGAGTAATGGGATTGGTTAAGCCAGTGCGCCACTTGCTGCGCGGCGGTATCTTTCTGGCCATGCGGCTTTGCTATCGCCTGCATGTTCGGGGGCGTTGCCATATTCCCAAGCAGGGGCCAGCGCTGGTGGTGTGTAACCACGTCAGCTTTATGGATGCGTTGGTGCTGGGCGGCGGCAGCCCCCGCCCGTTGCGTTTTGTCATGGATCAGCCAATCTTTGACTCCCCCTGGCTTAGATGGTGGTTTCAACTGGTCGGCGCCATTCCCATCGAGTCCGAGCGTCGCAGTCCAGGCGCGTTGCGTCGCGCACTGGAGGAAGTCAGCCAGGCATTGCGCCAGGGGGAAGTGGTGATGGTGTTTCCCGAAGGGCGACTAACGCCCGACGGCGACATTCACCCCTTTCGTCGCGGGCTTGAGGCGATTGTAATGCGAGATTGTGTGCCGGTGGTGCCCGCCGCGCTTGCGGGACTCTGGGGGTCGTGGACATCTCACTACGACGGTAAGGCGTTAAAGAAATGGCCCAGGCGTTTTCGGGCGCCGGTGAGCCTCCACTTTGGCGACCCTGTTGATCCGAGCAATACAGGGGAGCTGGCGCTACGCCGCTACCTTGAGCAGCAGGTGAGGCAGCTGAAAGTCGAGGCGGACCAGGATATCGTGCCACGCCAGTGACATGGTGCCAGTCAGTTCTATTGACCGAGCCCGCTTCGCGTCGCCTTCCAGCAGCGGGCTGAGGTGATCAGGTTGTCTCGAATCGCCAGAATTTCCATCCGTGTTGCCCCGACCTGCAGGCAGGCAGGTCCTTCAGGAAATCCTTCCAAGTGCTCGAGAATTAACCCGTTGAGGGTTTTGGGCCCGTCGGTGGGTAACTGCCAGCCAAGCATCTTGTTGATGTCTCGTATGGTCGCGGTGCCTTCAATGACATGGCTGCCGTCATCCTGTTGATGTATCTCATCGTCTTCCGAGACGTCGGTGGTGAATTCACCGACAATCTCTTCAAGGATGTCCTCAAGGGTGACAAGTCCTTCAACATCGCCGTACTCGTCGACCACGATGCCGATACGGCGCTTTTGTTTCTGGAAGTTGAGCAACTGGGTGTGGAGCGGCGTGGATTCCGGAATGAAGTAGGGCTCGCGGGCTTCCTGCACAATCGCTGCCTTGGTGACTTCGCTGCGCGATAAAAAGCGTGCCGCATTGCGTAAGTGCAGCATGCCGATAATGTTATTGATATCGCCTTTGTAAACCGGCAGCCGCGTGTGCTGGCTGGTGCGGATCTGCGCCAGGATGTCGTCGAGCGAGTCGTCCAGATCAATGCCCAGCACTTCATGGCGGGGCACCATGATGTCATTGACGGTGACGTTTTCCAGATCGAGAATCGATAGCAGCATGGCGCGGTGTCGATAGGGAATCAGCGTGCCGGCTTCGTGAACCACGGTGCGCAATTCATCCCGCGTGAGGTTGTCGCCACCGTTTTCGACGCTCTTGACGCCGATCAGGCGCAGCAGTCCGTTGGAAACAGCGTTAACCAGCCATACCAGTGGGTAGAGAAGTTTGAGTAGCGGTTCAAGCGCGTACGAGCTTGGATAGGCAATGCGCTCGGGCTTGATGGCCGCATAGGTCTTGGGCGTCACCTCGGAAAAAATCAGAATGGTGATGGTCAGCAGGGCAGTAGAAATGGCGGGGCCTGACACATCGCCGAAAAAGTGGATGGCAATAATCGTGGCAATGGAGGCGGCAAGGTTATTGACGAAGTTATTGCCGATCAGGATAACGCCAATCAGCCGGTCGGGGCGCGCCAGCAGACGCATGACGCGCTTGGCGCGACGGTCGCCGCTATTGGCGTTGTGGCTGAGCCGATAGCGGTTGATCGACATCATGCCGGTTTCAGAGCTTGAGAAAAAAGCGGAGAGGGCAATGAGAAGGGCCAGCAAGCCAAAGAGTAATCCCAGCGGGAAGTCATCACTCAAGTCAGAATTTCCTTTATGCCGTGTTCAGCTCGATTTGTAAGAGGTTGCAACAGAGGTGTCAATACACACAGTGCTTGCAAGGTTAGCGGTTAAGTACCACTTCCAGCACGAACTTGCTGCCAAAATAGGCTAATACCAGGATCGCGCAGCCGCCGAGCGTCCAGCGCACCGCACGCATACCGCGCCAACCAAACCGGTAACGGCCAATCAAGAGCGCGGTGAAAATCACCCAGGCCAGAAGCGATAGTACCGTCTTGTGGGCAAGGTGCTGGGCAAAGAAGTTATCCAGAAACAGCAAGCCGCTGATAATTGATAGCGTCAGCAATATAATGCCGACCCACACTAGCTCGAAGAGCACCCGCTCCATTGTGGTAAGCGGAGGGAGTGACTGGACAATGCCGCGGATGTGATGGTGGCGCAACGCCTGATTCTGCAAGCCTACCAGCACCGCTTGTGCGGCGGCAATCGCCAGCACCGCAAAGGCCAGCGCGGAGCTGATGGCGTGCATCAAAATACCCGGCGTCAGCCCACTGTGGCCGCTTTGACTGGGTAGCCAGGTGGCGGCCATTAGTGCGATGCCGGCTAGCGGGAAGAGCGCAATACCGGCGTTGAGCACGGGTTTGAACAGGCTTGCTATCAGGACCACGTTCACGGCGACCGCCATCAGCAGGGTGGCGCTGGTGGTGAAGCCTGGCAGCAAACCTGGCGTTTGCCCGACTAGCTGAACCACCACCGGGATATGTAGCAACAGGCCTAACGCGGCTAAAAGTCGCACGATGACCTGGCGAGGGGGCACGCGCCGGAACAGCGCCATACCCTGCCAGATGGCAGCGGCTATATAGAGAATAAAGGCGATGGTGGCGAAAGGGAGCGCCTGCATGATGCTATCCGTGCGCCTTGCAGCGCGTCGTAATGAAACAAATCGAATTGATAAGTCACTACTATAACGAATCCTTACAGTGACGCACAGCCATCTATATCTTGCGCCCATGGAGACTCACGCTGCGAGCGCGTATAATCCCTTCCATTAGCCTAGGGCCGGTCAAGCCCGGCGACAGCGACGGAGGCAGAGAGGCCCCATGTTTTCGACTCTTAGTGAGCGTCTTTCCCAGACGTTAAAATCGATCAAAGGTCAGGCACGCCTGACCGAAGACAATATTAAAGATACCCTGCGAGAAGTTCGTCGTGCGCTGCTTGAGGCAGACGTGGCGCTGCCCGTGGTCAAGGACTTCGTCGAGCGGGTGCGCGAACGAGCCGTGGGGCAAGAGGTATCCAAAAGTCTTTCGCCCGGTCAGCAGTTCGTCAAGATTGTCCAGCAAGAGCTGGAAGCCACCATGGGCGAAGCGAACGAGGGACTGACATTAAAGAGCTCCCCGTCCGTAGTGCTGATGGCGGGTTTGCAGGGCGCGGGTAAAACCACCTCGGTAGCGAAACTTGCGCGTTACCTGCGGGAACGTGAAAAGAAAAAGGTCCTGGTGGTTTCGGCCGATGTCTACCGCCCCGCGGCGATTGATCAATTGGAAACCCTGGCCAAAGAGGTGGAAGTCGACTTCTTTCCCTCCCGCTCGGATCAGGCGCCAGTGGCGATTGCCGAAGCGGCCATCAAGCACGCCAAAATCCAGTTTCACGACGTCGTATTGATCGATACCGCAGGCCGTCTGGCTATCGATGAAGCCATGATGTCGGAAATTCAGGCGTTGCATAAAGCCGTCACGCCGGATGAAACCCTGTTTGTCGTCGATGCCATGACCGGCCAGGATGCGGTCAATACCGCAAAAGCGTTCCATGACGCTCTGCCGCTCACCGGGGTGGTGCTGACCAAAGCCGACGGTGACGCGCGGGGCGGTGCTGCGCTCTCTGTGCGCCATGTCACCGGCAAGCCGATCAAGTTCATGGGCGTGGGTGAAAAAGTCGACGCCTTGGAACCCTTCCACCCTGACCGGGTCGCCTCGCGGATTCTGGGCATGGGGGACATGCTCTCGCTGATCGAGGAAGCCGAGCGCACGGTTGATAAATCCAAAGCCGACCAATTGGCCAAAAAGGTCAAGAAAGGCGACGGCTTCGACTTGGAAGACTTTCGCGAGCAACTGCAGCAACTCAAGAAAATGGGGGGCATGGGTGGTTTGCTCGGCAAATTGCCGGGTATGGGGCAGATGGCGGATATGGCCCAAGGGCCTGGTCCCGAAAAAGAGCTCGGCAAGCTGGAGGCGTTGATCAACTCCATGACCCCCAAAGAGCGCCACAAGCCTGAAATCATCAACGGCTCACGCAAGCGCCGTATTGCAGCGGGTGCGGGACTTCAGGTGCCGGACTTGAACCGTCTGCTCAAGCAGCACAAGCAGATGCAGAAGATGATGAAGAAAGCCGGCAAAAAAGGCGGCATGGAAAAAATGATGCGTGGCATGTCCGGCATGATGGGCGGCGGTGGCGGCCCAGGCGGTCCCGGTGGCATGGGTGGCCCTGGCGGCATGGGTGGTCCGGGTGGATTCCCTCGCCGCTAGCCGTTGCCGCCAGGTGGTATGCTTGACGGGCTGATAGTTTTCTGGCTATCAGGCTTTCCAAGCCGAGCGCATTTGCGTAGAATGCGGCGTCTTCTTGTGTGGGTGTTGGTCATGCAGTGACGATACTCTACGCTGAAGGCTTTTATAGTATGAAGAGTGTTTCCGGTAGCGAACGCCGCGAAGGCGCACTCTCGTAACCTCAACCGAAGGATAGTTATCGTATGGTTACCATTCGTTTGGCACGTGGTGGCGCCAAGAAGCGTCCCTTTTACCACCTGACTGTTACTGACTCACGTAACGCCCGTGATGGCCGTTTCATTGAGCGTATCGGTTTCTTCAACCCTGTTGCACGTGGACAGGAAGAACGCCTGCGCGTTGACCTGGACCGTGTCGTACACTGGCAGAGCCAGGGTGCCCAGCTTTCAGGTCGTGTTGCTGAGTTGGTAAAAGAAGCGCGTAAACAGGCCTAAACCTGTTCGCGATGTGGCAAGTGCTGTTGTACGTTGAGGTCGTCAATGACGCGTTTTGAAACAAGCCATACTGACGACACGCATGTGGTGCTCGGCAAGCTGACAAGCTCCCACGGAGTGAAAGGCTGGCTGAAGGTATATTCCTATACCAGCCCCATGGACAGCATTCTGGACTACCCCGGATGGTGGGTGCGCCAAGGCGACAGCCTCACGCACATGTCCATTGTTCAGGGCCGTCGGCAAGGTAAAGGCCTTGTGGTTCAGCTTAAAGGGATTGATGACCGCGATGCGGCCGATGCATTGGCCCAGGCGGACATATTGATGCCCAAAGCGGACCTTCCTGAGCTTTCCGACGATGAGTATTATTGGCATGAGCTTGAAGGCCTGGCGGTTTTCACTCAAGCCGGCGAACGGTTAGGGCAGGTCAGTTACCTGTTCGAAACCGGTGCCAACGATGTCATGGTCGTTCGTGGCGATGTCGAGGCGATCGACAAGCGTGAGCGCCTGCTGCCGTTTTTGCCGGGCGACGTCATTGTTGAAGTCAGTCTTGAAGACGGCCGGATGGTCGTTGATTGGGATCCTGAGTTTTGAACAGTGAACAACAGTCGGGCGCTGGAAACGAGGTTTCACACCCCGCGATGTGGATAGGTGTGGTATCGCTGTTTCCGGAGATGTTCGATGCGCTCACCCAGCAAGGCGTGGTCGGTAGAGCGATCGAAAAACGGCATATAGAGCTCGCGTTCTGGAATCCGCGTGATTACGCCACTGACCGCCATCGTAGCGTTGATGATCGACCCTATGGCGGGGGCCCCGGGATGTTGATGAAAGTCGACACCTTACGCGCAGCCATTCATGACGCCCGGCAGCAGGCGCATGATGCGACCGGCCAGACGCCCACGGTGATTTATCTATCACCCCAGGGTCGCAAGCTGGATCAGCAGGGCGTGACGTCGCTGGCGTCTAAAGGCCCGTTGGTTGTTGTCGCAGGGCGCTATGAGGGCATTGACGAGCGGGTGGTGGAAAGTGACATCGATGAAGAATGGTCAATTGGCGACTATGTGCTAAGCGGCGGTGAGCTGCCGGCCATGGTGTTGATTGACGCGGCGGCAAGGCTGATTCCCGGTGTGTTGGGGCATCAGGATTCCGCCATCGAAGACTCGTTTAATGACGGTTTGCTAGACTGTCCGCACTACACCCGTCCCGAGGTGATCGACGGGCGACAGGTGCCGGATGTGCTGCTGAGCGGTAATCACGCCGCGATCAAGCGCTGGCGGTTGAAGCAGTCCCTGGGTCGCACTTGGCAGCGTCGACCTGATTTGTTGGAAGGGCGACCGCTGGATGCCGAACAGCGCAAGCTGTTGAACGAGTTTATCGAGGAATACGCTCTTTCCGGTTCGTCAGCCAAGACTGACTAGGAAGTCTTGACTGAGCTGGCATGAGCGGCGGTGCAGGGCGGTAATGGCGAGTAGCCAACGCACCTGTGTCACCCATAACGACTCCCGCGTCGCTTGTTATTGAGCGCCGGGATCACGGCGACCGCCTTCCATGACTGAGCGGTTTCGCCACCACGTTATTTAGGAGCATGATGATGAGCAGTAAAAACAAGGTGATCCAGGCGCTCGAAAACGAGCAAATGTCCAAAGAGGTGCCGAACTTTGCACCGGGCGACACCATCGTCGTTCAGGTGAAAGTCAAAGAAGGCAACCGTGAGCGTCTGCAGGCGTTTGAAGGTGTGGTTATCGGTAAGCGTAACCGTGGCCTGAACTCCGCGTTCACCGTGCGCAAGATTTCTCACGGCGTTGGCGTTGAGCGTACCTTCCAGACCTACAGCCCGCTGGTTGACTCTCTTGAAGTCAAGCGCCGCGGTGATGTGCGTCAAGCCAAGCTTTACTACCTGCGCGAGCGCAGCGGTAAATCGGCACGTATCAAGGAAAAGCTGGCCTAAGGCGAGTCGTTTCCGCAGGCGCTTGCGCCTGGGTACCAAAACCCCGTCACCGCTCTGCGGGGCGGGGTTTTGTTTATCTATTCGATGTGAATCCTTACGGGCGGCTTGCGTATGCGTGTCATTGATGCTTTTTTGGATGCCCTGTGGCTGGAGCGCGGGGCCAGTGAGCATACGCTAGCGGCTTATCGGCGCGACCTGAACGCCTGGCAGCAGCACCTGGAGGAACATGGCGAATCATTATTGTCACCTTCGCCTGAACGCCTGGATGCGTGGTTTGCCAGCCGTCGTGAAGCGGGCTATCAGGTACGCAGCAATGCCCGAGTGCTGTCGAGTCTGCGCAGCTTTTACCGTTGGGCGCGCGTCCATGGCCACGTTTCAAGTGATCCGCTGGCTGAGGTGCGCCTGCCGCGTGTACAGCCCGGCCTGCCCAATACGCTGGAAGAAGACGAAGTGGAGCGCTTGCTTCAGGCACCGGAACTGGATACCCCACTGGGCGTTCGTGACCGCACGATGCTGGAATTGCTCTACGCCTGCGGACTGCGTGTCTCGGAACTGGTGGGGTTGACCAGTGACGCGGTCAATTTGCGCCAGGGGGTGGTCCGGGTGCGTGGCAAAGGCGACAAGGACCGCCTGATACCGATGGGAGAGGAGGCCGCCGACTGGCTGGCTCAGTACATGAAAGCGACGCGCCCCATGTTGATGCAGGATCCTACGCGCCCGGCTCTGTTTCCAGGCCGTGGCGATAAAACGATGACGCGGCAGACCTTCTGGCATCGCATCAAGGTGCACGCCATCACGGCGGGTATAACGCGCCCCCTGTCGCCACATACGCTTCGCCATGCGTTTGCGACCCATTTATTGAATCATGGGGCGAATTTACGGGTCGTACAGCTGTTGCTAGGTCATAGCGATCTATCCACCACGCAAATTTATACGCATGTGGCCCAGGCCCGCCTGGAAAGCCTGCATGCTGAACATCACCCAAGAGGTTGAATTGCATGATGCGCCGAAGTACAGAACTCACGACGTCACAAGGCAAGCCGCGTAGGCTGATAGGCTGGCTGATGGTGGGAGCGTTGTTACCCATGACAGCGCAGGCGAATAGCGCGACCGATGCGCTCCGCGACACCTTGAGTGTCAACGGACAGGCAATGCCGGTCGACGAGGTGCGTGAAACGCCGATGGAAGGGATTTATCATGTCCGGCTGGAAAACGGCGAATCCTTTTATTCGAATGCTGACGGCAGTCATTTTCTGGTCGGCGACCTCTACGAGAATGCCGACAGCGGGCTGGTGAACCTGACCGAGCAGGCGCGCAACCAGGAACGTGCGGACGCCATTGCGGCGATACCGGAAAGTGACCGGGTAGTGTTTCGTGGTGAAGAGCCTCCCAAGGCGACGATCGTTGTGTTTACCGACCCAACCTGTCCTTATTGCGTAAAGCTGCATGAAACCGTGCCTGAGCTCAACGAGCGAGGTATTGCGGTACACTATCTGGCCTTTCCGCGTAGTGGCGTTAACGCCAACGCGGGGAGAACGCTGAAGCAGGTCTGGTGTTCGGATAACCCCAGCGAAGCCATGTCGCGTGCCAAGCAAGGCGAAACGCTTTCCAGTTCGGCCAGCTGCGACAACCCGGTCGCCGAGCAGTACGAGCTGGGCCGCACGTTAGGCGTCCAGGGGACACCCGCCATTATCCTGCCTGATGGACAGATGGTGCCAGGGTTTGTGCCGCCGGACCGCATGATGGAAATGCTGGAACTGGATGACGCTTAGAATCAACAGCTAATGAGCCAATTGATCAACTATTATCACGCTGAGACACTGCACCTCTGAGTGCACAACATGAAAGGGGAAGTATTTTGAAACCGGTAAGAGTAGGCATTTGTGGGCTGGGTACCGTCGGTGGTGGTACCTTTAATGTGCTGACGCGCAACGCTGACGATATTGCACGCCGTGCAGGGCGTCCGATCGTGATCGAGCAGGTGGGCCATCGCAGTATTCACCCCGATTGCGACATTACCGGTATCAATGCCACCACGGATGTTTTTGAAGTGGCCACCAACCCCAACGTGGATGTTCTGGTTGAGCTGATTGGCGGTTACGACGTTGCCCGCGAACTGGTACTTACCGCGATTGAAAACGGCAAGCACGTGGTCACTGCCAACAAGGCGCTGATCGCCGTCCACGGCAACGAAATCTTCAAGGCGGCCCACGAAAAAGGTGTGATCGTGGCATTCGAAGCCGCCGTCGCGGGGGGGATCCCGGTGATCAAATCGTTGCGCGAAGGCCTGGGTGCCAACCGCATCGAGTGGGTAGCGGGCATCATCAACGGTACCGGCAACTATATCCTGACCCATATGCGCGATGAAGGCCGCGCCTTTGAAGACGTGCTTGCCGAAGCCCAGGCGCTGGGCTACGCCGAATCCGACCCGACCTTTGACGTTGAAGGCATCGACGCGGCGCACAAGTTGACCATTCTGGCCTCGATCGCCTATGGCGTGCCGCTTCAGTTCGAGAAAGCGTTTACCGAAGGGATTTCGCGGATTACCGCCGAAGACGTCGAACAGGCTGATAACCTTGGCTACGTCATCAAGCATCTTGGCATCTCCAAGCGCACCGATCATGGGCTTGAGCTGCGGGTACACCCCACGCTGATCCCCAAAGAGCGCCTGCTCGCCAATGTGCACGGCGTCAAGAATGCCATTGCGGTGATGGGCGACGCCGTGGGGCCAACCCTTTACTACGGCGCTGGCGCCGGGGCTGAGCCGACCGCCTCGGCCGTGGTGGCGGACATACTCGACGTGGCGCGGGATATTGCCACCGACCACCACTATCGCGTGCCTTACCTGGCGTTCAGCGGTATTGACGAAGACGTCAGCCAACTGCCCATCATGCCGATGGAAGACATTACCACGGCGTATTACCTGCGCCTGCTGGCCGTCGACCGTCCCGGTGTCCTTGCGCGCGTGGCGACCATCCTTGCCGAGCAGGGCATGTCCATCGAGGCGCTGATCCAGAAAGAGGCGACCGAAGGCGAACTGGTGCCCATCATCCTGCTGACCCATCGCACCAAAGAGAAGCAGATGAACGAAGCGATCCGTGAAATCGAAGCCATGGCGGATATTGCGGGCCCTGTCACTCGTATCCGCGTGGAAAGCCTGGACGAAGGGGAGTAACCCATTACATGCGCTATATCAGCACGCGCGGGCAAGCGCCCGCGCTCTCCTTTGAAGAGGTGGTGTTGACCGGCATGGCCAGCGACGGCGGGCTTTACGTGCCGGAAACGCTGCCGTCGTTCTCACAGGACGACCTGGAAGCGATGGCTGGCTTGTCTTACGCGGAGATCGCGTTTCGTGTCATGAAGCCGTTCGTCAACGGTGAGATCGACGATGACACCTTCCGCCAGATCGTGACGGATGCCTACGCGACGTTCAATCACGATGCAGTGCTGCCGCTCAAGCAGCTGGATGCCAGTCACTTCCTGCTCGAACAGTTCCATGGCCCGACTCTGGCGTTCAAGGACGTCGCCCTGCAGCTTCTGGGCCGCCTGCTCGACCACTTCCTGCAGAAGCGCGGTGAACGCGCCGTGATCATGGGCGCCACCTCCGGTGATACCGGATCGGCGGCCATTGAGGGCTGCCGTCACTGTGACAACCTGGATATCTTTATCCTGCACCCTCACAACCGGGTCTCGGAAGTGCAGCGTCGTCAGATGACATCGGTGCTGGCCAATAACGTGTTCAACATTGCCATCGAAGGCAACTTTGATGACGCCCAGGCAATGGTCAAGGCCAGCTTCGCCAATCAGGACTTCCTGAACGGCACACGACTGGTGGCGGTGAATTCGATCAATTGGGCGCGCATCATGGCCCAGATCGTCTATTACGTTGCCGCGGGCGTGGCATTGGGGGCACCCAAGCGCGAAGTGAGTTTCTGCGTCCCCTCGGCCAACTTTGGAAATGTCTTTGCCGGGTATATGGCCTACAAGATGGGCCTGCCGGTGAAGCAGTTCATCATCGCCACCAACGCCAACGACATCCTGCACCGCACACTTGCCGCCAATGATTTCTCCAAGAAAGAACTGGCCGCAACCCTCGCCCCGTCAATGGATATCGTGGTGTCGTCGAACTTCGAGCGTCTGCTGTTTGATGCCTACGACCAGGATGGTGCTGCGGTGGCGGCGCTACTGGAACGTTTTCAGCAGGAGCCCACGGCGCTGGCCGATGCACCGCTGGCCAAGCTGCGTGAAAAGTTCGCAAGCCACAGCGTCGACGACGCGACAATCCTGGAAGTCATCCGCGAAGCGCATCACCGCACCGGCGAGCTTCTCGACCCGCATACGGCCACTGGCTACCGGGCGGCCGAGCGGGCCCGCGCCGACAAGACCACACCGGTGATTACCCTGGCCACGGCGCATCCGGCCAAGTTTGCCGAAGCGGTGGTGAAAGCGGGGTTTCAGGGAGTACCGCTACCTACCCACATGGATGACCTGCTGGAGCGTGAAGAGCGCTATACCGTGTTGCCCGCCGAACTTAGCGTGGTTCAGCAGTTCGTCGCTGACAACCGGCGCTAGCGCTTATGGCCGATGTGATCGACGCGTCGCCTCTCGCACAGCGTGGTGAGCGGCTGCAGCTTGCCAGCCGTCCCCGCCTTGAGCCTCGTCCGCTGGACGAGGCCGTTTACGCACGTGCTCAGGCGGAAGGCCTGAATGAGCTGCAGGCGCGCCTGCTAGCGTCACGGCTGCCGGGCTATCAAGGCGAGCTGGCCCCGCTGGTATCGCCCAGTCTGCGCTATCTGGCGCACCCTGAGAAACTTGCTGATGGTCGCCGAGCCGCCGAGCGCATTGCTCAGGCGGTTGCCGAAGGCGAACCGATCGGGATCCTCACCGACTACGATGTGGACGGCATCACCTCCCACGTGGTGATCCGTCGTACGTTGGTCGAGTTATTTGGCGTGCCGGAACATAAGCTGCATAGCCTGATTGGCCACCGTATTCACGACGGTTACGGGATCAGCCTCCCCCTGGTGGAGCGCACTCTGGCGCTCGAGCCGCTGCCGACCCTGGTGATCACCGCCGACTGCGGCAGCTCGGACGAGCCGCGTATTGCCCGTCTGAAAGCCGCGGGTATCGACGTGGTGGTCAGCGACCATCATGCGTTACCGCTGGAAGGCCCGCCCCCCTCGGCCTACGCCTGCGTCAATCCTACCCGTGATGACTGCGACTACCCGGATAAAACCATCGCCGGTTGCATGGTGGCGTGGCTGACGATGTCGCTTGCGCGCGGTGTGCTGATCGAGTGGGGTGCCTTGTCAGCCTCCACCCCTAAGCTGTCGCCCTGGCTCTCTTACGTAGCGCTGGGCACGGTAGCGGATTGCGTGTCGCTGGGCGGAAGCCCCGCCAACCGGGCGGTGGTCAGCCATGGCCTGACGTTGATCAACCGCATGGAGGCCGCCTGCTGGCGGGCCATGGCCACACGCTTGGGTGCCGATAGTGTACCGTTCAATGCCGAAACACTTGCCTTCCAGATGGGGCCGCGCATCAATGCCCGCTCGCGGCTGGACGATCCTTACGCGGCGCTGCACTTCATGCTCGCGGAAACTGAAGGCGTGGCCAATCGCCAGCTTGAGGTGCTTGACCAGGATAACCAGTCGCGCAAGGCCATTGAGGCCGACATGGCGGAAGAGGCCCGTGCCTTGGCCATGTCCGCGTTGGAGGCGAACGAGCCGGCGGTTGTCGTGTTGCTGGAAGATGGTCACCCAGGCGTGCAGGGCATTGTCGCCTCGCGGCTGGTGCAGGCCTATGGGCGTCCGGCGCTGGTACTTACCCGAGCGGCCGCCCCCGATATGCTCACTGGTTCCGGCCGCTCGATTGACGGCCTGCACCTGCGCGACGCTTTGCAACGCACCTTTGAACTAGCCCCCGAGGCGCTGCCGCGCTTTGGTGGCCATAGCGGAGCAGCAGGCGTGGGTGTTCCTCGAGGGCAGTTGGAGGCCTTTAAAGCCGCGTTTCTACAGGCGGTGGAAGAGCAGTTGGCAGGCCAGGAACTTTATCCGCGTCTGTGGACCGACGGCGAGCTATCCACGACGCAGCTCTCACTGGCAACGCTTGGCGATATCGAGGCACTGGGCCCCTACGGACGCGAGTTCGACCCGCCACTGTTTGAAGGGCGCTTTATTGTCGAAGCGCTGCGCCCGGTGGGTGCGGAAGGCGCGCACCTGATGATGGAGCTTTCCATGGGCCCCGTGACCTGCAAGGCCATCTGGTTTCGTGCGCTGACCCCCGGGGAGCTGCCCGCATTCAGCGTCGGCGATACGCTCCATTGTGCTTACAAGCTTAACCGTAACCGCTGGCGTGGGCGTGAGACGCTGCAGTTGATGGTCGAGCACGCCAGCCCTGTCTAACCTCATCACTCTATAACCCACGGCCTCAATAAGGACGCTTCCATGCGTGTTGAAGACCTTCCCAAGGACCCGCATCGCCCCTATGAAGATGTCATGGCGATGCTGTTGGGCACCTTCTTTGTGGCGCTTGGGGTGACGTTTTATACCCATGCGGTGTTGTTGACGGGCAGCACTGCTGGGTTGGCGCTGCTGTTAAATTACATCACCGGTTGGGGTTTCGGGGTGTGGTTTTTTGCCATTAACCTGCCGTTCTATTATCTGGCCATCAAACGCATGGGCTGGAGCTTTACGCTACGCACCTTCCTGGCTATCGGCCTGGTGTCGCTGTTTTCGGAGCTCACCCAGGGCTGGGTCCAGTTTGCTGCCGTGCCGTCGATGTATGCCGCTCTGATGGGCGGTGCGCTGATGGGCATCGGCATGCTGATGCTGTTTCGCCACCGCACCAGCCTTGGCGGCATCAATATCCTGGCGCTTTACCTCCAGGAGAAACACGGTCTGCGCGCAGGCTACGTGCAACTGGGTATCGACGGGGTGATCCTGCTGGTAGCACTCACCCAACTGCCGCTGGACCGCGTGGCCTACTCGGTGCTGGGTGCGCTGACGCTCAACTTGATCATCGCCCTGAACCACAAGCCAGGGCGTTATATTGGGGTGAGCTAGAAACGTCTAGCTGAGCCAGAACCACCAAACAATCAGCGCGATCAGGCCGACCCCGGCAAGGTTGATCATTAGGCTCATGCAGTGTCTCCTTTGGATTGAGTGGCGCTGGTTTCCCATAGCCGCAGGCGGTTGGCGTTACTGACCACGGTGATGGACGACAGCGACATGGCCGCGCCCGCGATCATCGGTGAAAGCAGCGTACCGGTCAGCGGGTAAAGCACCCCGGCGGCAATCGGAATACACAGCACGTTGTAGCCAAAGGCACCGATCAGGTTCTGTTTGATGTTGCGCAGGGTGGCGCGGCTGATTTCGATGGCGTCGGCGACGCCATGCAGCGAGCCTCGCATCAGCGTCATGCCGGCGCTTTCGATGGCGACATCGGTGCCCTGGCCAATCGCGAAGCCGACATGGGCACGCGCAAGCGCCGGAGCGTCGTTAATTCCGTCGCCGACCATGCCGACCACTTCACCTGCCTTTTGGCGCCGCTCGATGTCGGCGTGCTTGTCTTCGGGCAGCAACCCGGCGCGATAATCGTCGATGCCGACCTGGCGGGCAATGGCGGCAGCCGTGTGGGGGTTGTCGCCGGTCAGCATGACCACGTTCAAACCGTCATCCTGCAGCCGTTTGACGGCGGCAACGGCATCGTCACGCAGCGGGTCGCTGATGCCGAAGAGCGCCGTCAATTGCCCGTCCAGAGCAAAATACACCAGCGTGCGAGCTTTCTCTTCCAGTTCGCGGGCGTTTTCCTGACGTGCGGAAAGGTCGACCCCGGCATTTTCCATCAGGCGTGCGTTGCCGAGCAGCAGTGACTTCCCGTCGGTGGTTTGCGCTTTGACACCGCCCCCGGTGACGCTGTCGAAGTCCTGAATCCCGGCAGCTTCAGCGTCATGCTCGTCGGCATAGGCCATCAATGCCGCTGCCAGTGGATGCTCGGAGCCGCGTTCCAGGGCAGCGATATAGCCAAGCGTTTTGGCCGTCTCTTCGCCCAGCAATTCCGCCTCTGTGACACGGGGCTTGCCTTCGGTGAGCGTGCCGGTCTTGTCCACGACCAGCGTGGTCAGTTTGCTGGCGGTCTGCAGGGCGTCGCCGTTTCTCACCAGCACGCCGTGTTCAGCAGCCTTGCCCACGCCAATCATGGTAGAAATCGGCGTGGCCAGGCCCAACGCGCAGGGGCAGGCGATAATCAGCACGGTGGTGGCCGTCACCAGCATGTGAATGACCCGCGGCTCGGCGCCGACATTGAACCATATCAGTGCGGTAAGCACGGCGATGATCATCACCGAGGGGACGAAAATACTCGACACTTTATCGGCCAGCTCGCCGATCGGCGGGCGCGAGTTTTGTGCGCTGGCGACCTGTTCGGTGATCTGGCCCAAACGGGTGTCGGCGCCCACTCTTGTGGCGCGGTACACCAAGCCTCCTTTGCCATTCACCGTCCCGGCGCTGACCTCATCTCCCTGGCCCTTTTTCACCGGTTCGGGTTCGCCGGTGAGCATGGATTCGTCGATGTGGCTGGCGCCTTCCACGACGTCGCCATCCACCGGCAGCCGCTCGCCGGGGCGAACGCGGATCTGATCGCCTTCGCGTACCGCATCGATGTCCACCTCACGTTCTTCGCCGTCCCGGATCACCCTTGCGGTGCGGCTTTGCAGGTCGAGCAGCCGTTTTAGCGCATCGCTGGTTCGCCCGCGTGCTTTAAGCTCCATGGCGTTGCCCAGCAGAATCAGGCCGATCACCATGGCAGAGGCTTCAAAATAGATGCCGCGGGCGACCTCGGGTAGCCACGGGGCAAACAGCACGACCACCATCGAGTAGAGCCAGGCGGTACCGGTGCCCATGGCCACCAGCGTGTCCATGTTGGCTTGATGGTGCTTGAGGTTTTTCCAGGCGTTGACAAAAAAGTGACGACCTGGAAACGCGAGTATAGCCAGTGTCAGCAGCCCGACCACCAGCCAGAACAGCCGCCCGGTGCCCATTGGATGTGGGTGATAGACGAACATGCTGAGCATCAGCGGAACGGCAAGCGCCAGCGACCAGGCGCTGCCTTTCAAGCGGCGCTTGTAGTCATGGGCTTCCTGTTCTGAGCGTGTTCTTTCCGCTTCACGCATATCGACAATGGGCTCAGCGCCGTAACCCACCGATTCCACGGCCGCTATCAGGGACTGCTGATCGGCAGCGCCAAAAATCTGCGCGGTATGCGTGCCAAAGTTCACGCTTGCGTTGTCGACACCCTCGGTACGCTCCAGCGCTTTCTGAACGCTTTTCACGCAGCTGGCACAGGTCATGCCGCTGATCGCCAGGCGGGTTTGATGCTGGCTGCCCTGAGGCGCACTTTTGGCGGGCATGGCGTCAGTCGTCTGGTCTCGTTGCTCGTCCGGCGTCTCGGCCGTACCGGGCGGGTAGCCTGCTTGGCGCAGCGTCTGGTCGAGGCGGGTGTCGTCCAGCGTGGTGGTGACCTCAAGGCGTTTTTCACCTGGTGCGCCTACCACGTCAGCATCGCTGTCCTGTTGCTGAATCGCCTCACGCATGCGCGACACGCATCCCTGGCAGTTCATGCCGGGCACTGTGCGTATCAGAATGTGCTGGCTCATTTTACCTCCTGCTTCTCAGGGAAGCTTTCGATCAAGCGGCAAAGGCTGTGGCCGTCCGGCGTACCGTCAGGCATATGCTGCCAGCTTTCCAGAGCTTGCTCCATGCGCTGGGCAAGCGCTTCAAGCTCCTGGATCTGCGCACGAATTTGCGGCAGCCGGTTGGCCAGCAGGTCGCGCACCAATGGGCAGGGAGAGTCACCCTGGTCGGCGTGAGCGAGGATGTCGCGAATTTCAGCCACGCTGAACCCGAGCTTGCGCGCCCGCTGAATAAACAGCAGCCGTTCGAGGTCCGTCGCGGAGTAAAGCTGATAGCCGTTATCGGGATGTCGCTTGGGTGCAAGCAATTGCTCCCGTGTGTAATGACGCACCGTTTCGGCGGTGACGCCACCGCGTTTTGCCAGCTCGCTGACCTTCATTGTGCGCTCCCGTGGAAAGTGTTGATGACTAGTGATAAGTCTAAAACCTGTGGGTAACACAAAGGTCAAGGCCAGGCGAGAAAATAGCCTGAAACGGTTAAAACAATGATTTAAAACGTACGTGCGACTAATGTATAAGGCAAAAATAAAATAAAACGCTCGTTTGCCCTTGAACCAACCGGGCTTTTGGGCCAAAACTGACGTGTACAAAAAAAGTATGACGGATGAGCAACATCGCGTCGGATCATTGGGAAAAGAGGCCCTCTATGCACAATAAATTTAACAAGCTCACCCTGGCAGTCGCCGTTGCCACTGCCGCCTTTGCCAGCCAAGCCCAGGCGGGTGGCTATCAAATCAACGAGCAGAGTGTCAGCGGCCAGGGCTACGGCCACGCGGGACGCAGCTCCAATGTCGAAGATGCGACCATCGTGTTCGGCAACCCTGCCGGTATGTCGTTTCTGGATCGCGCGCAAATTTCAGTGGGGGGAACGTATCTAAACGTTGATAGTGAGCTTTCTAATGTAGAAGCTAATCGCACCTTGGATGCAGGCGTCGCCCAAGGCGGAGCCCCTACGGGCAACCAAATTCCAGTAGGCAGCATCCCTGGGGGTAACGAGGGCGATATGGTGCCTGGCACCGCCATTCCCTATGCGTTTTATGCCCATCCGGTCAATGACAAACTGGCCTTTGGTTTTGGTGTTTACGCACCCTTTGGCTCCAAGACTGATTACGAAGATGATTTCCAAGGTCGTTATTTTGGTGACTACACCGAAGTCACTGTCATAAGTGCTCAACCAACGGTTTCTTATCGGTTTAATGATCAGTGGTCGGTGGGTGCCGGGATTACTTATAACCAAGTGGAGGGGGAGCTTCGTCGTCAGCTTCCCTCTGAGGCAACTTTTAACCCCAACGCTGATATCGACTCCCGTGTTGACGGTGAAGATGAAGCCTGGGGCTACAACCTCGGGGTGATCTATCAACCGGTGCCTGAAACGACTCTAGGTTTAACCTATCGCTCGAAGGTGGACTATGAGCTGGAAGGCGACTTTAGTGCTACTGCCCCAGCGGGTAATGTGGTTCGCTCAAGCGCCGCCAACCTGGATCTGACGACGCCTGAAACGGTCAACTTCTCCCTGACGCAACAGATGACTGATCGTTTGAAATTGATGTTCGGCGCCTCCTGGGTGCGCTGGAGCCAGTTCGAGGAAATCCGCGTCGTGGATGATCAGGGCGGCCTGATTACCAATGAGGAGCAGAATTACTCCAACGCCTGGGCGTTTGCCACCGGTGGCGAGTACCAACTGACGCCCACCTTGGCGCTGCGTGCAGGGGTAACCCTGGACATGACGCCGACCAATGATGACGATCGAAGCGTACGTATTCCTTCCGATGATCGCCGTATCTTCTCGTTGGGTGCAGGCTGGACCCCAACCGATGATTTGACCATCGATGTGGCCTACTCGTACCTGTCCGAGCGTGGCACCTTTGTTGAACAAGATCGCCAGGATTTGTTAGCTAGCCAGCAGACAGGTGGCCAGCCGGTTGGTGGCGCCACTTACTCCGCCGACTACAAAAATGAAGCCCATGGCTTCGGTGCTCAGCTGACCTACCGCTTCTAATGCGTTAGTCAATAGCAGCGACCCCAACCCGGCCTCGGCCGGGTTTTTTGCGTAGGGTCGATGTTGAGGATGGATGCGGTAAGCGCTGGGTTTCGTTACAATGCGCTTCTTTCTTGTGAACCTTTTCACTGACCTGATCTTTTACTGACCAATACCAAGGTATTCCATGTTGGAAACTAACCCGATTCACCTCCAGATCAAGGACCTGTCTGAACGGACAGAGGTTCTTAGGGGGTATCTTTGACTACGCCGAGAAGCAGGATCGGCTAGAAGAGGTCACCCGCGAGCTGGAGGACCCCAATGTCTGGAGCGACCCGGACTACGCGCAGAAGCTCGGTAAAGAGCGTGCGTCCCTCGAGGCGATCGTGGCCACCATTGACGACCTTGAGCAGGGGCTGGGCGATAGCCGGGACCTGCTCGAGCTTGCCGAAATGGAAGATGACGAAGGCACCGTCGACGAGGTGCGCAAAGAGCTGGATAACCTGCAGGCCAGCCTTGAAAAGCTCGAGTTTCGCCGTATGTTTTCCGGCGAAATGGACGAGAACAACGCCTACCTGGATATTCAGTCGGGGTCGGGTGGTACGGAAGCCCAGGATTGGGCGAATATCCTGCTCCGCATGTACCTGCGTTGGGCAGAAAGCCACGGTTTCAAGACGGATATCATCGAGATTTCAGCCGGCGATGTGGCCGGCATAAAATCGGCGTCGCTGCATATCCAGGGGGAGTACGCCTTCGGCTGGCTGCGTACCGAAACCGGCGTTCATCGCCTGGTGCGCAAAAGCCCGTTTGACTCTGGCGGTCGCCGCCATACCTCCTTTGCGTCAGTGTTTCTGTCCCCGGAAATTGATGACAGCTTCGAAGTGGATATCAACCCGTCGGATATTCGCGTGGATACCTACCGTTCAAGCGGTGCGGGCGGTCAGCACGTTAACACCACCGACTCAGCGGTGCGCATCACCCACGAGCCCAGCGGCATTGTGGTGGCATGCCAGAGCCAGCGTAGCCAGCACGCCAACCGCGACTTCGCCATGAAACAGTTGAAGGCGAAGCTGTGGGAACACGAGATGCAGCGGCGTAATGAGGCCAAGCAGCAGGCGGAAGACGCCAAATCCGACATTGGCTGGGGCAGTCAGATTCGCTCCTATGTGCTTGACGACCAGCGCATCAAGGATTTGCGTACCAACGTCCAGTCCAGCAACTGTGAAAAAGTGCTCGATGGCGATCTGGACCAGTTTATCGTCGCCAGTCTCAAGCAGGGTTTGTAATTTTCAGGGTTTGATCATTAATAGGGTGCCCGATGGCTAATCAAGACGCGTCTTCTCTCGATAACGAAAACCACCTGATTGCGGAGCGCCGGGCCAAGCTCGCGGCCCGCCGTGAGCAGGCGGCTGAGCAGGGCAAGAGCGCTTTCCCGAACGATTTCCGCCGCGATAGCTTAACCGTTGAGCTGCAAAACGCCTTTGGCGATAAAGACAAGGCCGAGCTTGAACAGCTGGATCACCACGCGTCAGTAGCGGGTCGCGTAATGCGCCAACGAGGCCCCTTCATTGTTATTCAGGACGTGGCCGGGCAGATCCAGCTCTACGTTGATAAAAAAGGCCTGCCTGCCGAGGTGCTGGAAGACGTTAAAAGCTGGGACATCGGTGACATCGTCGCTGGCCACGGCCCCGTGCACAAGTCCGGCAAGGGCGATCTGTACGTGATGATGAAAGAAGCGCAGCTGCTCACCAAAAGCCTGCGTCCGTTGCCGGATAAATTCCACGGCCTGACCGACCAGGAAGCCCGCTACCGCCAGCGCTATGTCGATCTGATCATGAACCCGCAATCGCGCAAGGTATTCGAGACCCGCGCGGCGGTGATCAGCTCCATGCGCCGTTTCTTCGAAGCGCGCGGCTTCATGGAAGTCGAAACGCCGATGCTACAGCCGATTCCTGGCGGTGCGGCGGCGCGTCCGTTTATCACCCACCATAATGCGTTGGATATCGACATGTATCTGCGTATTGCCCCGGAGCTTTATCTCAAGCGCCTGGTGGTGGGCGGCTTTGAGAAAGTCTTCGAAATCAACCGTAATTTCCGCAACGAAGGGCTTTCGACACGGCATAATCCAGAGTTCACCATGGTCGAGTTCTACTGGGCCTATGCGGATTACCACGACCTGCTGGATATGACCGAAGCCATGCTGCGCACGGCGGCTCAGGAAGTGCTGGGTACCACCACCATTGACTACCAGGGTGCCCGTTACGACTTCGGCAAGCCCTTTGCCCGCTTGACGCTGCGCCAGGCAATTCTTGACCACGGTGATGGCATCATCGATGCGGACCTGGATACATTGGACGCTGCCCGTGCCTTAGCCGAAAAACTGGGCATCAAGGTCAAGGAGAGCTGGGGGCTGGGTAAGGTCCAGACGGAAATCTTTGAAGAAGTGGCCGAACACAAGCTCGACCAGCCGACCTTTATCACCGAATATCCGGCCGAGGTCAGCCCCTTGGCGCGGCGTAACGATGCCAACCCGTTTGTGACGGATCGCTTTGAGTTCTTTGTGGGGGGGCGCGAGATCGCCAACGGTTTCTCGGAGCTTAATGACGCCGAAGACCAGGCTGAGCGCTTCCGCGAGCAGTCAGCGGAAAAAGACGCCGGCGACCTTGAGGCCATGTACTACGACGCGGATTACGTGCGTGCGCTGGAGTATGGCCTGCCGCCAACGGCTGGCGAAGGCATCGGCATCGACCGTCTGGTGATGCTGTTTACTGACAGTCCTTCGATTCGCGACGTTCTGCTATTCCCGGCGATGCGCCCAGAGGCGGATTAACGCCAGCTAACTGTGCGATTGTGGACGAAAAGTTGGTAAGGGCGCGATTAAGCGCCCATAATGACCACGTTTCGACGGCGAGGAGAATCCCATGAAACTGCTAAATCGCTCCGCTCTGAGCGTCAGGCCGACCCAGCCCTTTGTGGACTGGATCAATGCGCTCGAACCCACCATGGGAGACGACGACCTGACCCTGGACGACGTCGAACGTGAAAGCACGGTGTATCTGATCCCCGAGATGGATACGCCCGAGGCGCTCGAAGCCTTTGTTCGTGAACGCTACTCGGAAATTCTGGAAACCGAACTGCGTGCCTGGGAAGAGGACGAACGCCAGTGGCCCGACACGCTTGACTGGTCGCTGTTTCAAACCTTCCTGCGCATCGAGCATAGCTACCTCGCCATCGATCTTGACGACGACACGGCCCTGGAAATATCCGATGTTGATGACGCCTTGCTGCTTGATAACGAACTTGATTAGTGCGCTGTGATTGTTATTCAAGTTTCTTGTAAAACCGGCTTTTGGCCGGTTTTGTTGTTTCCAAAGGGCTGTTCAGGAACGGAACACCATGCGACTGTTTGAAACCCGACCCGGTGACGATGGCCTGCCAGGGGGCGAGCGCGCCTTGGCTGTCCTGGCATTGGTGACCGGTACCTTGATGGCGGTTGTCGATACCACCATGATCAACCTGGCCCTGCCGACCATTGCGGCAGACCTTGATGTGTCAGCCTCCCGATCGGTGTGGATCACCAATGTGTTCCAGGTGGTCTGTGCGGCTTTTCTGCTGGTGTTTGCCGGTATCAGCGAACTGGTGACGCGTCGGCGGCTGTACCTGTTTGGCTTGACAACCTTTGTCATCGCCGCGCTGGGGGCCGCCCTGTCGCGGAGCCTGGAAACGCTGCTGGTGTTTCGTGCGCTGCAGGGCCTGGGAGCGGCGGCGACGCTGTCCATTGGCCCATCGCTTTATCGGGCGATTTTTCCGTCGCGGTTGCTGGGAAGTGCGCTTGGGTTGAGCGCCCTGGTGGTGGCCGGTGGCTATGCCGCGGGCCCCACCCTAAGCGGTGTGATCTTGTCGTTTGCCGACTGGCCCTGGCTGTTCGCGCTGAATGTGCCACTGGGGGTGTGTTCATTGTGGCTGGCAAGCCGAGCGCTGCCCAGGGAAACACCGCGCCAGGGGAGTTTCGATATCCTGGGCGCGCTGCTCTCGATGTTGATGCTGGCGAGCTTTTTCCTGGCCATGGATGCCGTGGGTCACGCGGCTCCTCTGTGGCAGAGTGCGGGTTGGGGCCTGCTAGCGGTGATCGCCGGTGGCTTGTTTATTGCCCGCCAGCGGCGCGCTCCCTATCCGTTATTACCGCTAAGCGTGTTTGCAGAAAAGCGCTTCACGCTGGCCGTGTCGGCCTCGGGGCTGGCATTTATCGGTCAGGGGCTGACATTCGTCGCGCTTTCGTTTTTCTACCAGGAGCAGATGGGCTTTACACCGCTGGAAACGGCCTGGCTATTCACCCCCTGGCCGCTGGCCATCATGGTCGTCGGGCCACTAGCCGGGCGGCTGGCCGACCGAATTAACCCCAGCCTGCTTTCCAGCACGGGGCTGGTGCTGTTGATTGTCGGCCTGATTGCCCTGGCATTCGTCGATGAATCGACCGGTGTGACGGGCAGTTTATGGCGTACGGCGCTGTGCGGCATCGGATTTGGCCTCTTCCAGCCGCCCAATAACCGCGAAATGATGAGTAGCCTGCCGCCCGAACGCAGCGCCAATGTATCGGGTGTGATGAGTACCACGCGAACGGTGGGGCAGTCGGTGGGGGTTGCGCTGGTGGGCGCTGCGCTGGCACTGGGTGCTCCCGTGCAGGTCACGTTATGGCTGGGGGCTGCCACCACATTGTTGGCGCTGCTGGCGAGCCTTTCGCGGGTGTCGCTGGCGCGGCGAGCGCTGGTTGCGCGTCGGGCATCGTCTGGCGGCCAGTAAGCGCGTACAATGGAAGGGTTTCCGACCTAAGGAGAGCCTCCATGACGCTGCAGGCACAGATAGAGCAGAAGTTAGCGGCGCTAGCGCCCGACGTGCTGCAGGTAGAAAATGAAAGCCATATGCACAACGTCCCCGCGAATTCTGAAACGCATTTCAAGGTGACGTTGGTGAGCGACACCTTCGACGGCCTGATGCCCGTCAAGCGCCACCAGAAAATCTATGCGCTGCTGGCCGACGAGCTATCCGGCCCGGTGCACGCGCTAGCCCTTCACCTGTATACCCCTCATGAATGGGAAGTGCGCGGCGGTCAGCGCCCTGACTCGCCCAACTGCCGAGGGGGCGGGCAGTGACCCCAGAGGTTGTCCGCCGACATTACCTCGAGGCGATGGGGATTACCGCTTGGGCATCGCGCTATCAGTTGCCTAACGCGCGGCCCACGGAAACCTGTGAGTGGGATGACACCCCTGCAACGCCCACGCCGCCGCGCGAGCGTCTTCAGGCCCTTTTGGATGATGTGCCCGCGCCTCGCTCGGCGCCTGCGGAAGCGCAGACCGCCTCAGACGAAGTGACGGCATCGCCGGCGGCCGTGCGTGCCCTGTTGGAAGAGCACCAGGCCCCTCTCAGTAAGCCAGAAGCAGCAGCCCCCGCCGCCGTACCCACGCCCAGCGAAGCGCCGGTGGCCAAGGAACCGCTGCAGTTTGGCGTGTCGTGTGTGTGTATCGGCAGGCGCTGGCTAAGCATCCATGCGGGTGAGATCGATGCTTCTGAGCAGCGCCTGCTCGCCAATATATGCCAGGCGGTGGGGCTTGCCGGTGGGTCGCTGCCGGAGGTGATGTTCTTCAAGTGGCCGCCCATGGCCAACGCCTTTGAACCAGAAGACCCCCTCGAAGAAGCGCGCGAGGGGGTGAATGCGTTTATCAGCGGGGCGGCCATCCGCCAACAATGGCAACTGGAAAAAATTCTTTTGTGGGGGGCTGACGCCACCGACCCGGATAGCGCCTCGCTTGCCAAGGTGCTCGACGTTGATAACCAGCAAAGCCGCACGCTGGAGCTGCCGGTATGGCAGGCACCGTCGTTGGCCACGCTGCTGCACAGTGCCGATGCCAAGCGCAACTTATGGCCTGCGTTGCATGCTCTGGCGCAAGATTGGCCGGTACCGGATCGAGATGATCACTGAGCTGAGTCAACGTGACTTCCAGTTACTGGCAGCGCTTGAAACGCGCGCCCTGAGTGGCGTCAGTATCGCGTTGCTTAGGGAGGCCTTGGTGGCGGATACGGCCTGCGTGCTGGGCGACTGGCAGGAAAGCCAGTTGACAGGCTACGCGCTGCTGGCCCGATTACCCTTCGACGCCGAACTGCAAGCCATTGGTGTGCTGCCGGAGCAGCGTGGGCACGGCATCGGCGGTCAGTTGCTCAAGGCCGTATTCGCCGTCGCCGCTCGCTGGCAAAGTGAGCGGGTGCTGCTGGAAGTGCGTGAAAGCAACGCAGCGGCGATTCGGCTGTATCAAGGCGCTGGCTTTCAGCAGGACGGCTATCGGCGAGACTACTACCCGGCAGCCGAAGGGGCTGCCGGGCGTGAGAGTGCGCTGTTGATGTCACGCTCTGCTCAGGGCTGATATTGCCTCAGGATGGGTCGTCATCAAATTTAGTCAGCAGGGCGCTCAGGCGACGCTCCCATTCTTCGTGTTCCTGCTTGAGCTGGGTGTTTTCATTACGTAGTGTCTCGTTTTCCAGCTTCATCATTTCCAGCGCCTCGACGGTATCGGTAACGCGCTGCTCAAGCTGATTGAATAACTCTAGGCTCATGCCCACCTCCAGATCAAAACAAGCGACATGCTTGCCTGTAAAACAAACGGTTAAAAATAATGGGGCGAGCGTAACGCCCGAACTGCAAAGCCGCAAGCGCTGATTATGGGGCGCGGCGTTGATATAGCCTGGCGGTGCTTTCCCCCGCCTGGGTCTCGCGGTGCAGCACCCAGTGCGTGGGTACGTCCGGTATCAGGTCGCGCTCGGTCTCCAGGTAAACCATGGCCTCCGGTGCGAGCCAATGGCCAGCTTCAAGGGTAGCGCAGCACTCGGCTACCCAGCCCTGATAAAACGGTGGATCCAGAAAGACGATATCGAAATACTGGGCCGGTTGCATGAGAAAGGCCTGGGCATCCCTAACAACGACATCACCTTGGTGGGTTTTGAGTGTTTCAAGGTTGCGGGTAATGTGGGCGGCCACCTGGCGGTCACTTTCGACGAAGGTGACCTGGGCCGCCCCGCGTGAGATGGCTTCAATCCCAAGCGCGCCGGTGCCGGCGAAAAGGTCGAGTACCTTTTTTCCGTAAAGCGCCTGGCCAAGCCAGTTGAACAGCGTTTCACGCACGCGGTCCGGGGTGGGCCGCAGGCCTGGCTTGTCGAGGACCGGCAGTTGGCGGCGGCGGAAATCACCGCCGATAATGCGTAGCTTACCCAGCGGCTTGGCAGCCGAACGGCGCGACGAGGGTGGGCGAGTGGAGCGGTTTCGAGTCATAACGCGGATTGTAGCGGGCTAGTTATCCAAAGTCTTGGTTGGCGGTGGTAGGATAATCCCATTCTTTACCTTTTTCAGTCGGATGACATCCATGTTTGGTTTTTTTAAGCGTAAACAAAAGCAGGATTCCCAGCAGGAAGCGCAGGACGAGTCTCAGGTCGACCCCTCCCAGGAGCAGGCGACTGATGAGCCGAAAGACGATGATCAGGCACCCGAACATGCCCGCCGCGAGGAAGTCGACGTTGACGAGCGTCCGTCTGCGCCTGACTCTGTGCCAGAGCCAGAGCCAGAGCCAGAGCCAGAGCCAGAGCCAGAGCCAGAGCCAGAGCCAGAGCCAGAGCCAGAGCCAG
>NZ_JAXOVU010000012.1:0-105754 GCF_036663435.1 Halomonas sp. 5021 | reverse complement strand
GTTGAAGTCACAAAGTGAATATCGGCCGCAAGGGGTATAAATCCTCCTTGCAGCTGGTATCGAGAGACGGTATCTACAAACCCCGCCTGCACTTGGCTTTGAAAACCCGCCTTCAACATCTATCGGCCTTTGGAGCTGTTTCCGTTACACTAAGCGGCTTTAAGCTTGCCTGCGGGCAGTGGGTGTTTTTTGTCGAGGTGTCTCTTGGGTGACGCGCTACATGCTTGGTGGGCGCAGCAGTTGGTGCTGTGCGATTGGCATTTTACGCCGCATCCCTTATCGGTGGATGCGGGGGCGGCAGAGCAGCGTTTGCTGGGCCAGGGGATTGCCCATCGGGGTGAACTGGCCGAGCAATGGTGGGTTGCGCTGCATGCGCCGGCAGGCGAGGCGGATCAACTGCTGGCAGCGCTTGAATGGGCGGCGTTGGCCGGTGCAGCGGGGTGGATAAGCCCCGAGCAGGCCAGCGACTGGGCCTGCTGCGTGATGCAGCGTATTCATCGTGAGTACCGCGACCTGCGCAGTTGGCTGGGCGATGTGCGCCGCTCCCTGGGCGTGCGTGGCTGGGCCTCCGGGGCCGATGACCGTTTTATTGATGCCTGTCAGGTGCTGGCGGATTCGGAAGCCGAGGGCGCGGGGATCACCTGGGAAATGTTTGAGACGGCGTTGCGCGAGCACGGTGAAGTCGCCCTGTGGCCTACGTCGCCTGGCGCTCAGCCCTGGCGGCTGTGTGCGCTGTTTCGCCCGCTGCTGAATTACCCGGCAAGCAAGGCGGATTGGCCTGATGCGGTCAACTGGTTAGGTACCGCTTGGGACATCGACAGCCGCGACGAGCTGCTGACCGGGCTGTTATGGCTGGGTGCCCAGGGTGAACGCCAGCGCTGGGATGTTGAAGCGCGCGACCTGCTTGCCATGGACGCGGCCCAGCGCCAGGAGTGGCAACGCAATGCCCAGCCCGATTCGCACCACGCCAGCGTGCTGTGCCGCTTTGTCAACCAGGGCGAGCCCCTGGAGTGGGCCGCCTGGGATTGGTTGCGGCTGGTCGAGCTGGCCTGGGCGGGCGCCTGTAGCGGCTGGTTGAGTCAGGCCGAGGCGGATGCCTTTGCGGCGCACGCCGCCGAACTGATGCAGCGCCGCTACCACGACTGGCGGGCGGTGATTGTTGCCTACCGACGAGGCCAGAGCTTGTTTGATGGCATTGACCGGCGCGACATGACGCCGTCTGAACGCGAGACGCTGTTGCTGAGCGGCTCGTTCAGCCCTTGGCAGGTCGCCGTTGACGACCTGCTGGACGCCGAGACCCAGGCTGCCTCGCGCGAAATGCTTGGCCAATGGCGCAATACGCCACACCGCTGGTTGCTGGCCATGGCGGGCGTGCGCGAGCCGGATGCCATGCTGCGGCTGGCCAATCCCGGCGCCCCGCTGAGCGAAGCGCAGCGCGTCGAGGCAGGAGAGTACCTGGATGGGTCCTTAGGGTTGCATGCCGATGAGGGTGCGGCGGCCATGGCGCGCTACTGGCTGCCCGCTCAGGCGCATCATCTGAATCAGCTCGCTGCCGATGCGGCCCACGGTGTCATGCCGCCTTCCGCGACGCTGTTTGGTCAGCCGGACTTCCCGGTTAACGCCCAGCGCCAGGCGCTGAAAGGCGTCAGTCGTCATGCCGCCACAATCCACATGGCCGAGAAGTTTGCCTTCTACCTGCATATGGCCCTCAACAGCGAACTGCTCGAGACGGAAGCGCTGTTGGATTACGCGCGCTCGCTGCGCAGCTGTTTGTGCCGCTTTTATCCCAATGCCAAGCGCATGCTGGAGGCGTGGCTGGCCTGGGAGCACTGCCTGCCGGAGAGCGAGCACGCCTCGCTGTGCAATGAAATTGCCTGGCATCTGGAAGATCCGGGCAGTCTGTTCCACTGGCTGGACTGGCGCGCCGATGCCTGGCGCGAGCCCAGCGAGCGACCGACGCTCAGCCAGTTTACCGCGATGTCCCTGGTTGGACCGCTGAACAGTGCGGTATGGAGTGAGCCCCAGCAGGAAAGTCCCCGCGAGTGCGCGGAGATTCGTGAGTGGGTGGAAAGCCATTATCACCTGGCCAGCGCCGACGATATGCAGACCTTTCTGGCGTCCATGCTGGAGGCGGGTGACCGCCAGGAATACCAAATCAATTACGAGCCTTACACACTCAATACTCAGCGCCTGGAAGCCGAGATTGCCATTCTGGAGTCCGGTGATTGCGCGGAGGAGGATCGCCATCACCTGCTTAGGCTGCGCCGCGTGCGCGATAACGAGGATGGGTGCAACGAGATCGACATGGCGGCCTGGGACATTGCCCAGATAGTCGACCTGGCCATTGCCGGTCGCCAATTGGGCTGGTTATCATCCACGTCCTTTGCCGATGTGCTGGGGCGCGCCTATCAGCTGGCGGCGGATCACTACTCGGGCTGGCAGGATTACGCGGCTGGCATGTACGCTGGTTTCTCGTTCTTCATGGGGGAAACCCCCGAGCGGGAGAGCTTTCTGGCCAGTTTTCGGCAGGCGTTGGTCGCCTGGCTGTGCGCGGCACCGATACTGGCGGGGCCTTGGGCGAGCCTGGATTTTCCCGGCAACAAGCCGCGTCATTTTGCGCCGCTGCACATCGATACGTTGCCCGGCGATCAACGTACCTTGCATTGAGACTCGCTTAACGTAGGTATTTTGGCTTATAGTCATGGTTAACCAGTATTAGCTCAGCCAAGAATAGGTCTGGCCACTGGTGTTTTTATTCAATTATTGACGAGGGATCGCGCATGGTTGCGTTGCCAACTATTGCTGTTACCGCTGCTCGTTTTATCAATCTTTATTCTGGTCGATTACGTGAACGCCATGCGCCTCTTGCGATGGCTGGCTGTATGGTCGTTGTGCTGAGTGGCTGTGCGACCAGCGTGCCGCGTGACGATACGCCCGATGATTATTTTGCCCGCTCGATGCCGGGCCTGCCTGACGATTGGAAGACGCAGATGTCGCCCTTCGATGGGCAATACGATGCCTTCGGGAATTGGCAGGCCTCGCCAACCGAGCAGGTGCGAGAGGCACTGCTGGCCCAGCATGAGCAGTGGGTAGGCACGCCATATCGACTTGGTGGCACCAACCAGCGTGGCATCGACTGCTCGGCGCTGGTACGCAACATCTTCCGCGATACCTTTGAGCTGGAGCTGCCACGCTCCACCCGTGGGCAAGTCCATGAGGGACGCCCGATCGACCGCCAGGAATTACAGGCGGGCGATCTGGTGTTCTTCCGCCCGCCGGGAGCGTATAACCATGTAGGCATTTACGTTGGCGACGGGCATTTCCTGCACGCCTCTACCTCGCAGGGGGTAATTATCTCCAGCCTGGATAATGTCTACTGGAAACGCTACTACTGGCAATCGCGGCGGCCGCTGGCGCCGTCACACCTGGCCAAGCTCAAGGACGCGTTGCCGCTCAACGCCTCTCGGTCGATGTAGCGGACCTTTCTCACCGTTGAGCATCACATGATCGAAGCCAACACCCGTGCCTGGTGGCGCGCGACCTTTGCCCTCTGCCTGGGCTCCTTTCTGGTGTTCATCAATCTTTATGCCCCGCAGCCGTTGCTGCCGGGGTTAAAAGAGACCTACGGCGTGTCTACCCTGGTGGTTAGTCTGCTGATGTCGGTATCGACGTTGTCGCTGGCTCTGGCACTGCTGGTATTCGGGCCACTTTCCGACGCGATCGGACGCGAAAGTATTATGCGCATTACGCTCTTGCTGGCCGGTGGTTGTTCGCTGGCGCTGGCCTTTGCGCCCACTTTTGAAACCCTGTTGGCGCTGCGGTTGGTGCAGGGCTTTGTATTGGGTGGCCTGCCCGCGGTGGCGATCGCCTGGATGGGTGACGAGTTCGATAAACCCGCGCTACTCAGCGCGGTGGGGCTGTACATCGGCGCCAATTCGCTGGGCGGCATCAGCGGGCGTGTGGTCGGTGGCGTGGCGGCGGATATCGGCGGGCCCTCGGCGGCGTTTTTAACTGTGGGTGTGCTGACGCTGGTGGGCTGTGCGGTATTCTGGCGGCTGTTGCCCAACAGTCAGGCGTTTCGTCCGCAGCGCTTTCAGTTGCGCGTCGCACTGGGTGATCTGGCCGGGCACTTGCGCAATCCGGTCCTGCTCGCCGCCTATGCGCTGGGCGGCATCAACTTCCTGATCTTCATCAACCAGTACAGTTATATTACGTTCCGCCTGGCGGAGTCGCCTTATCAATTGGCGGCGAGCAGCCTGGGGCTGGTGTTTCTGACCTACCTGGGCGGTACCGTCGGGTCGACGCTTTCAGGGCGGCTGGCCCAGCGCTTCTCACCGGCGACCTGCATGAGCATGGGCGTGGCGATCCTGATGCTGGGCACGGCGATCACGCTGGCGAATTCCCTTTTGCTGATTATCCTTGGGCTGACCATCAACGCCTTTGGGTTTTTCCTGGCCCATTCGCTGGCCTCAAGCTGGGTGGGTCGCCATGCCCAGGGCGCTCGGGGCAGCGCTTCGGCGTTGTATCTGGTGTTCTACTACGTGGGGGCCAGCCTGGGCGGTTTCTGGCTGGAGCCGTTCTGGCAGTGGGCGGGCTGGCAGGGCGTGGCGCTGGGATCGTGGCTGCTGCTTGGCGTGACGCTGGTTGTGGCGCTGGGGCTCAGGCGCTTTGAGCGCCGTGCCGCGCAGGCGGGCTCAGCCGCCCCTCGCTGAGCGTCAATCGTCTTGGGCAGAGGCGTTCAAGCAGGGCCGCGTCGTGGCTGATGACCAGCACGCCAAGCCGACGCTCATCGGCCACCTGGCGCAGTGCTTGCCAAAGGGCAAGCTGGGTGAGGGGATCGAGCATGCTGGATATTTCATCCGCTATCAGATAGCGCACCCCGGGGGCCAGGGCGCGCAGTACGCAGACGCGCTGCAGTTCGCCGCCGGATAGCGCGCTGGGGTAGCGGTTCAACCAGCCGGGTTCGATCCCGAAGGCTTCACGCAACGCTGTCGAGGGTGTCCAGGCTTCTTCCAGAATGCGCTTGACCCGCCAGCGTGGATTGACCGAAAGCTCCGGCGACTGGGGCAGCCATTGCACGGGTTGCAAGCCGCTTCGTGGCGGCGCTGCGCCGTCCACCTTTATCACTCCCGCCTGGGGTGTGAGATGCCCCGCCAGCAGTTGGCCAAGGGTCGACTTGCCCGCCCCGGAAAGGCCGTTAAGCCCTACCCACTCGCCCGCCTCAAGTGATAGGGACACGTTATCCAGCACGGCCGTCTGGTCGGCAAACGCATGAAGTAAGCGATAGGCGCTAAGCAACGTTCTGGGCCTGTGTGGTTGTGAGCACGCCAAAATGGTTGTCCGGCAGCGCCTGCCACAGTGCCCTGGCGTAGCCGGTGGCCAAGGTGTCACCGTCGCCCCGGAAGGCGCTGGCGCATGCGGTTTCGATACATCGCCCTTGGTTCATGAGGGTGACTTGCTGGGCAATGGGCAGGGCGTGGCGCAGATCGTGGGTAATCAGCAACACTGACTTGCCTTCGAGGGCTAGTGCCGCCAAAGCGTCAAGCACCCGGTTGCGCTGCTGCGGGTCGAGGCCGACGCTGGGTTCGTCGGCGATGATCAACTGCGCGTGGCTCACATGGGTCATGGCGGTGAGTACCCGCCGTGCCATGCCGCCGGACAGTTCATGGGGAAAGGCCTGCCTGCCACGTTCATCCAACTGGTAGTGAGTGAGCGCTTGCCCAGCTGCCTGCCATGCATCAGACCTGGCGTGCCCTGCGCGGCTTGCCGCCCAACTGACCTGACGCTGACTGCGGACCAGAGGGTCGAGTGCATCGAGCGACTGGGGGATCAAGGCCAGTTCACGACCTCTTAGCTGGCGCTGACGCGCAGCGGTAAGCGCCCGGTTCTGGAAGGTCAGGCGGCCGGTTTGGTGTTTGGGCTCGGGCAGCAGACCCAGCAGTGCATGGGCGAGCAGGCTCTTGCCCGCTCCCGAAGCGCCCACCACGGCATGCACCTCGCCGGGGTGAAGCTCGAGTGAAACGTCGCTCAATACCTCGGCCCAGCGGCGTCGCCACCAGCTGGTGTAATACGGCAATTGCAGGGTCAGGTGTTCAATGGACAGCATGTCAACTCTCCTTACAGTGCCTAAAGCGCATGACGCCAGTGGCTGGAAAGGCGCTCAAGACTGAGTACCACCAGCAACAGCCCAAGCCCGGGAAATACCCCGAGCCACCAGGCGCCGCTGCTCAAGTAGCGCATGGCATCAGCGAGCAGAAGCCCAATGGCGGGTTGGCTGGGGTCCAGCCCGACGCCTAAAAAGGTCAGCGCGGCTTCGTGCAAAATGGCGTGGGGAAACAGTAGCAAGGCGCCGACCACACATTGGGGTAGCGCATGGGGCAGATAGTGGTAGGCCATCACAAAGCGTCGTGACTTGCCGAGCGCCCTGGACATGACGATATACGGGGCATGGCGAAGCTGAAGTAGCTCGGCGCGCAGTAATCTCGCCAAGCGAGGCCAATGGGTCACCGCCACGGCAATAATCACCGCCTGGGTCCCGCCGCCGAGCGCAAAGGCAATCAGCAGTAACAGAATCAGGTGTGGCACACTGAGCAACGTATCGATCACCAGGGCGACTAGCGCGTCCCAGCGTGGCCCCAGCATGGCCAGCATGGCCATGCCCAGCGCGATGAGCGTGCCGAACAGCGCTGCCAGGCTGCCGACCCCGATGCTGAGGCTAAGGCCTGCCAGGGTGCGCGCCCATAGGTCGCGGCCCAGCGCATCGGTGCCGAGCCAGTGGTCCAGGCTGGGAGGGGCGAGGCGGGCGTCAAAGTGCATCTGGCCTGGCGTGTCGCCGAGCAGCCAGCGACTGCTGAGTAGCGCGACGAGCAGTATGGCGATGGCGGTACCGATCCAGAACGCATCGCGCCTGGGTTGCGCTCGGCTCATGGCGTCACCTTCTGCAGGCGCGGGTCAATCATCGCGTGGAGAGTATCGGCAAGCAAATTGCCCACGCTGACGAACAGCGCGGTAAACAGCGCAATGCCCAGCAGCAGCGGCACATCGCTGCGCAGCCCGGCGGCGACCGTTGCCTGGCCCAGGCCGGGGTAGGCAAACACCTGTTCGATGAGTATTGAGCCACCAAACAGCTCCCCCAGCGAGGCCAGTGAAAGCGTCAGGGCGGGGAGGCTGGCATGGCGGATACCGTGCCGCCAGGCGATATCCCAGCGGCTGGCGCCTTGTGCAAAAGCGTGGGTGGCGATGTTGGAGTTCATCAGCGCGAGCATACGCGCGCGGGTGTGCAGGGTAATATTGGCGATGCCGATCAGCGCGAGCGTCGCTACGGGCAGGACCAGATGGTGGAGCCGGGTGGCTAGGCCGACGTCCTGGCTTAGAGTGCCGGTGGGGCCTGCGCAACATACCGGCGTCCAGCCAAGGTAAACCGAAAATAACAGCAGCAGTAACATGGCCAGCCAGAAAGCGGGCGTCGAGGCCGTCAAGTAGGCGTAGGTGCTAATGATTCTATCCAGCAAGCTGCCTTCTTTTGCCCCGGCGATCACCCCGAGGGCAAAGCCAACCAGTGTGGTGAGCAACCAGGCGCTGCCCAGCAACATGATGGAGCGCTGAAAGCGCTGGCCGATGACCTCGCTTACCGGCTGGTTATACACATGGCTAACGCCCAGGTCGCCCTGAAGTAGCTGGCCCAGCCAGTGGCCAAACTGAACCACCGGCGGCTCGTCGAACCCCCAGCGCTCGGCGATCAGGTGGCGCTGTTCCGGGCTTACCTGGGCCATTTGAGGTCCCAGGTAGGCGTCAATCGGGTCAATGGGTGACAGCATTATCAAGCTAAACGACACGACCGCGACGCACACCAGTACCAGCGCAAGGCGCAGCAGACGAGCGGCGGTGATCGCGATCAGTTGCACGTCCAGCGCCAGTCGAGCAGGTTGGCGGTAATCGGCCAACCGTGGCCGTGAGGGGCAACCCCCAGCGTGCCGAGATCAAGGCAGCTGTCGGCGGCGTAGATGTGTTCCAGGTTGACCATCCATGCCCAGGTTGCGTCGCCGCGCACGCCATAGCCGGTTTCGCCGTCCCATTGGGCATTGCGCCAGTGGCGATTGGCCTGTTCGGCGCTGGCGGCTCGCTGGGCGTTGTCGAGGTGATCGTCCACGCTGGGGTTGGTGTAAACGCCGCTGTTGTAAAAGCCGTTGCCGCTATGCGCGCTATGGAACAGGTAATAGATCTCTTGGGGACTGTGGCTGCCAAAGCCCATTACAACGGCGTCCTGATGGATCGCTTCGCGCTGTATCTCATCCCAGTGGCGGGCAGTGGGTTGCATCTCGATGCCCAGGGGGCGGACCATTTGCGCGCTTATTTCGGCCAGCCGTTGCCGGGTGGTGTCGCCTGCGGGATAAGTCAGCCGGAAACGGGCGGTTTGACCGTCTTTTTTGCGCAGGCCGCCGTCGCGCTGCTGCCAACCAGCGTCTTCCAGGCGCTGAATGGCCTGCTCAAGGTCAGGGGCCGCCAGGGTTTCGTCGGGGTCGCTCCATGGCATCCCGTCGGCAGGGCCGAACGCCGGGCGGCCGTAGCCTTCAAGCGCTACGTCCACCAGAGTGTCGCGGTCCAGCGCCAGGTTGATTGCCTGGCGGATGGCAATATCGGCGGTGACATCGTTGCCAATCGGTGCGCCATTGTCGGCGGTTTTGCCTTCATCATGCTGCATGGGAAACAGAATGCCGCGGTTGTCGACGCTTTCCATCACCACGCGCTGCATGTCGGATGGGATCTCGCCGGCAAGCGCCGGGGGCAGGGTAGCCAGGTCGACGTCGCCTGCGCGTAAGGCGTTAAGGGTGGTATCCTCACCGGTGAACAAGAACACTAGCCGCTCAAACGGCGGGGTGGGGCCATAAAAGTATGGGTTACGTTCGACGATCAGCTGCTCGCCTTCCTGCCATTCCACCAGCTGATAGGGGCCGGAACCCAGCGGGGCACGGCCGTAGTCATCGTCGTAACCGTTTTCGCGCGCGGCACTGGGGACAATCCCTAAGGTCATCAACTGGTCGATAAAGGTGATGCGCGGCTCGCGCAGGGTGAGAGTGACGGTTTGAGAATCGACGGCCTCGGCGTTTTGCAGCACGCTCAGGTCGGCTCTCCCGCCGGCCTTGGCAGCGGCATTGAAGGTAAAGGCGACATCGTCAGCGGTCAGCCGGGTGCCATCGGCAAAACGTACGTCGTCGCGTAGCGTCAGCGTCCAGGTGAGGCGATCGTCAGAGAGCGACCAGTGGGTGGCGACCTGCGGCTGAGGGGCAAGGTCGATGCCTCGAGCGAGCAGCGTCGACTGAAATAGCGGGTTGCCATACTGCCCCCAGCCAAGTAACGGGTCGAACCCCTGTTCGGGCTCACCGCCGATGGCCATCACAAGTTGGTCTTTGGGTTCGGCGGCATTCGCCAGCGTGACGCAACTTAGGGCCAAGCCGAGTAGAATCGTTCTTGAGTCGAGCGCCATGGCCGTTTCCTGAGGGGGACGGGTATGATGTTTTTTTAATATCATCATACTGGCAGCCGGGGGTCAATTTTTTGGAGGGGGAAGCCGATGCAACGCGTAACGGTCACGCTTGATGAAGAGTTGTTGGCAGATGTGGATGCACTGATCCAGGAACGCGGTTACCAGAACCGTTCCGAGGCGATTCGCGATTTAACCCGTAGCGGGCTTCAGCAGGTACGCGAGGAAGCCGCGCCACAGGCGCCGTGCATGGGCGCACTGGTGTATGTCTATGACCATGCCGCCAGGGAGTTGTCCAAACGGCTGACGCGCCATTCCCACGCCCATCATGACCTCACCCTTTCGACGCTGCACGTCCACCTGAATGAGCAAAGCTGCATGGAAGTCGCGTTGCTCAAGGGGCAAAGCGACCAGTTGAAACAGTTCGCCGCTGAAGTCACCTCGTCACGCAGCGTTCGCCACGGGCGCCTGGTGCTGATTCCTGAAGAATGAGCATAAAAAAGGCGACCGCTTGGGTCGCCTTTTCGCATGTCACGCGTCGGCTGGGAAACAGCCAGGGGGAAGAGCTTAGTGCTGCTCTTCGCCACCTTCGCCGTGTACATGGCCGTGCTCAACTTCTTCTTCGCTGGCTTCGCGTACTTCGGCGATTTCAACGTCAAAGTTGAGGTGCTGACCGGCTAGCGGATGGTTGCCGTCGACAACGACAGTGTCGCCTTCGACTTTCTTCACGGTGACCATCAGCGGGCCGCCTTGGGTCTGCGCCTGGAACTGCATGCCCGGCTCAACGCTTTCAACGCCCTGGAACGCATCGCGCGGAACTTCCTGCATCAGTTGTTCCTGAATCTCGCCGTAACCCTCTTCCGGGGCAACCTGGACGTTCAGCTTTTCGCCAGCCGCGTGTCCTTCCAGTTCTTTTTCCAGGCCAGGAATGATGTTGCCTGAACCATGGAGGTAGGTGAGGGGCTCGCGGCCTTCGGAACTGTCTAGCACTTCACCTGAATCGTTGGTCAGGGTGTAGTGGAACGCGACAACCGAGTTTTGCGCAATTTGCATTAAATAACCTTTCGGTGAGTGCATGTCCCTAACATGGTAACGCGTGAACACTGGATTGTCAGGGGGTAGAGGGCATTTTCTGCCGTCTTGCCTTTATGCAGTATTGCGCCCAGGATTTAGCAGGGCTACCCTAGCCAGACACTTTTTTCGCCGCACCTTCTACGGAGCATGACATGACCATATTTATCATCTGGTTAATCGCCCTTGTGCTGATTGGCTATTTTGTCAATCAGCGCTGGCAAACCGTGAGTGCCGCGTTGGATAAAATGTTGCCCCGGCCATTGAAGACTCATGGCGATAACCGCTGGCTTTGGGTGGGTGCCCTTGCCGTACTGGGGGCGACCACATTGGTGCGTCCGGTGGAGATCCTGCTGGTGGCTATTCTATTGGGCATCATCGCCGCAGTGGTGTACAAATTGATCGGTTGGGCATCGAGCAAAGCGCCTCACTAAACACCCCAAGCATCAACACAACGAAAAAAAGCCCCGTCAGCGATGCTGGCGGGGCTTTTTCTTGCAGCGATTAGCTATTTATATCTACTAACCATCAGTAAGGGGCAACGCTTGCATTGGCACCGTTACCAATCAGGCGAACTTTCTGACCCGGCTGGAACTGGCGGTCGGCGCGCTGTACGACCACTACGTCGGTACCGTCTTCCAGGCGGATTTCCATTTCCAGGGCGTCAATGCGATTGGCGCGGTCTTCAGCAGCGGTACCGGCAATAGAACCACCCAGCGCGCCGGCAACGGTGGCCAGTTGACGCCCGGAACCGCCACCGATTTGGTTACCCAGCAGACCGCCGATAATGGCACCGCCACCACCGCCGAGCAGGCCGCCGGTGCGGCTATCTGCCTGAATTTGTACCGGGCGCACCGCGGCAATGGTGCCAATCCTTACATTTTGCGTGGTCTTGGCCTGGTTACCGCTATATACATCGCCCGAGTAGCCCGCTGTGTTGGCGCAGCCAGCAAGCGTGAGAACGCTGAGAGCGGCGATAGGGAGTAAACGTTTCATGGACACCTCCGGGTGGTTGTCTTAGTGATCCCGTCTGCAACGAGAACTTTCGACCATATTATAGAACAGCGTTCGTTAACAACATACCTAAAAATGCTGATGTTGATAAGCGGTCGTTTGAAATGCTGACTATGTAAAGTAGTAATATAAGACAATGATGCAAGCTAATAGTGCAAAATGATTATGTAGAACAGTGTAGTGGTTGATTAAGAAAAGAGTGTGCAAAGCACGCAGGTGGGTATAAAAAAGCCCGGAAAGTGGAAATCTTTCCGGGCGTTGGGCCATTAGATTAGCGTCTGGCGGCCGGTGTCAGCCGAACTGGTTCATGGTGTTGTCTTTGCCGCCTGCTTTCAGCGCGGCTTCACCCTGGAAGAACTCCTTGTGGTCATCGCCGATGTTGGAGCCTGCCATGTCCTGGTGCTTGACGGTGGCAATGCCCTGGCGGATTTCCTCGCGCTGGACTTTCTTGACGTAGGCCAGCATACCGTCATCGCCAAAGTAGCCCTTGGCCAGGTTGTCGGTGGACAGCGCCGCCGTATGGTAGGTGGGCAGGGTGATCAGGTGATGGAAGATACCCGCCTCACGTGCGCTGTCGCGCTGGAAGTTACGTGTCCACTCGTCGGCCAGTTGGCCAAGTTCGGTGTTGTCGTACTCGATACCCATCAGCTTATCGCGCTCGTAGGCCGAGACGTCCTTGCCTTCTTTTTCCCAGGCATCGAATACTTGCTGACGGAAGTTGAGTGTCCAGTTGAACGACGGTGAGTTGTTGTAGACCAGCTTGGCATCCGGGCAGACTTCGCGGATACGATTGACCATGGCGGCGATCTGGCCGACGTGGGGTTTTTCGGTCTCGATCCACAGCAGGTCTGCGCCGTTTTGCAGGCTGGTGATGCAGTCGAGCACCACGCGGTCTTCACCGGTACCCGGTTTGAACTGGTAGAGGCCTGAGGCGAGCCGCTTGGGCTTGACCAACTTGCCGTTCTGCTTGATGACCACGTCGCCATTATTGATGTCGCTGGCGTTTTCGATCACGTCGCCGTCGAGGAAACTGTTGTACTGGTCGCCCAGATCGCCCGGCTCGGTGGTCACGGCGATCTTCTGGGTCAACCCCGCCCCCAGCGAGTCTGTACGTGCCACGATCACGCCATCATCAACCCCCAGTTCCAGGAAGGCGTAGCGTACGGCGTTGATTTTGGCGATAAAGTCTTCATGGGGTACGGTGACCTTGCCGTCCTGGTGGCCGCACTGCTTCTCGTCGGATACCTGGTTTTCCAGCTGGATACAGCAGGCACCCGCTTCGATGAATTTCTTGGCCAGCAGGTAAGTGGCTTCCGCGTTACCAAAACCGGCGTCGATGTCAGCGATGATCGGCACCACGTGGGTTTCGTGGTTGTCGATCTGGCTGATCAGTTCCTGCTCCTTGGACTTGTCGCCAGCCTCTTTGGCGTCGTCCAGGGCGCGGAACAGGTGGTTAAGCTCCCACGCATCGGCCTGCTTGAGAAAAGTGTAGAGCTCTTCGATCAGGTTGGCGACCGAGGTCTTTTCATGCATGGACTGGTCAGGCAGCGGGCCAAACTCTGAACGCAGCGCGGCGACCATCCAGCCTGACAGGTAGAGGTAGCTGCGCTTGGTGGTGCCGAAATGCTTTTTGATGGACAGCATTTTCTGCTGGCCGATAAAGCCGTGCCAGCAACCCAGTGACTGAGTGTACTTGCTGGTGTCGGCATCGTAGGCGGCCATGTCGTCGCGCATGATCTTGGCGGTATACCGGGCGATATCCAGACCGGTGTGGAAGCGGTTCTGGGCACGCATACGCGCGGCGTATTCGGGTTTGATGTTATCCCACTTGCCGCCTTGTGCTTCGCGTAGTTGGGCCAGTGCCTTGATCTCTTCGAGAAGTCCAGTCATGAGCTAATCCCTCCGGGGTTATGATGGCGATGCGCATGTAAGCAGTGTCTTATGCTGCACCTGCGAAGTCGCTTTCAGCATCGTTCAATTCGCTTGGCGTGTCTTTAAGAAATAAGTCTCTTAATAGAACGTCGTAAGCGGGTTTTCCGGGCAGTCCTTGCGGCACTGCAGTAAAGACACTATCCCTGAAGGGGCGGAGGGCAACAATTGACACTTGGGGGCAGGCAGCGTTGTAGCTTGACTACAGCCGGGCGACAACGCTGGGGTCTGTGTAGTGGAATTTCGTGATCAGCGGGGAAGCGATCAGCTGAAGGTCAGCGTCATCTCGCGGTGAGGGATGCCGGCATCCATGAAGGTCTCGCCATGGGCGACGAAGCCGAGCCGTTCGTAAAAGGCCAGCGCATGGAGCTGTGAGCTCAGGACGACTTGAGGGTGGCCGACTCGCTGGGCGGTGGCGATAGCGGCGGCCATCAATTGGCCACCGATGCCGGTTCCGCGTGCTTCGGCAAGCACCGCCACGCGGCCAATATGGCCATCAGGCAGGAGTCGTGCAGTGCCCACTGGGTTGCCGTCCAGGTAGGCCAGGAAATGATGGCAGGCGGGGTCCTGGCCGTCCCATTCCTCGTCCTGGGGCACCTGTTGCTCGTCAATGAACACCACGCGACGGATATGGCTGGCGATCTCGCCCAGCGCTTGCCAGTCGCCTTCCTGAACGGTGACCGGTAGGCTGTCGCGGGGCATGCTATTCCTCGTCGTCATCGTCGTCCTGCAGCCAGCTCAGGCTGCCCGCGTTGACAAGCTGGGTGATGAGCGCTTTGGCACCCGGTAGTTCCAGCACGTCTTCATGCAGCGGTGCCGTTGACGCCAGCCGCTGAGCAAGCGCTTCTGTGCAGGTGTAGCCTTCACCGTCGACGAACAGCGTGGTGGTGCCATTCTCGGTGCGCCAGGCAAAGCGCGAGCCAGGCATATGATAGAGTGGACCATCTTCCTGTAGCTGAGCGACAAGACCTGATTCGTCCATCGGCGTATCCAGCGGGACCACCTGGTCAACGTACTTGGGCTGGGTCATTGCACGCCCGAACCACTGAGCGATTTGCTGGGGATTATCCAGTGTCGACAGGATCAGTTGGCGCATGCGCTCCACCGAGACATCGTCCAGCTCGCCACTGTGGGCCGCAGGGGCCCGACCGGCGTCGCTGTAGCGCAGCGAAGCGGGTAGCTGTTCGCCCCGGTAATCGGCGTAGGAGGTGACCGCTTCATCCGCCGATGGCGCCCTGAAACCCACCGACATGGTGATGCAGTCGTCGGTCTGGCTAACCCCGTGGTGAGCCCAGCCCGGTGGCAAGTAAAGCATGTCGCCGGGCTCCAGTACCCAGTCGGAGTCTTCTTCAATCTCGAAGGTTTCCAGAATGCGTAGGTCAATGCCCTGCACAATCGGCGCGTCATCACTGGTCGGGCCGCCCAGTTGCCAACGGCGCTGGCCACTGGCTTGAAACAGGAAAACGTCGTACTGGTCGACGTGGGGACCGACGCTGCCCCCGGGCGGCGCGTAGCTGACCATGATGTCGTCCAACCGCCAGCGGGGCAGAAAGTCGAACTCATCCAGCAGGGCTGCCACCGAGGGCAGATAGTGATCCACGGCCTGTACCAGGAGGCTCCAGTTGCGCTCCGGCAGCCGCTCGAAGGTGGCTTCGTCGAAAGGCCCGTGGGACACCTGCCATGCGCCGTCCGGGCCTTTTTCTTCTACCAGACGGGCTTCGATGCCCGGCTCGCAGGCAAGCCCTGCCAGCTCATCGGGTTCGATGGGGCTGATGTAGTCGGGTATCGCCCCGCGAATCAGTAGCGGCTTTTGTTGCCAGTAGCTCGCCAGAAATTCCGCCGGGGTCAAATCGCCGAGCAGGGTCAGTGGCTTATCAGAAGGTTGCATGGTGGTATCCTAAACGAACGTGGCAGTAGAGCCGTGGTTCCAACCTAATCAGGGTAGACCTTAACTAGAGTAAAACTTAATTATAGTGCATCAAGCCGTTGGCGAATGGCTTCGGCCTGGGCTTTTGCATCGCCGATGTAGGTGGCGGGTGACATCGCCTTCAGTTCGGCTTTGGCGTCGTCGGGTAGCGCAAGCGTGTCAATGAAGGCGGCAAAGCCTGCCTGATCGATGCGTTTGCCTCGGGTCAGTTCCTTGAGTTTCTCGTAGGGCTTTTCAATCCCGTAGCGACGCATGACGGTTTGAATCGGCTCGGCGAGCACTTCCCAGCTGTTGTCCAGATCCTGGGCCAAACGCTCCGGGTTGGCTTCCAGCTTGCTGATGCCCTTGAGGCTGGCGTGGTAGCCAATCAAGCCATAAGCCAGGCCAACACCCAGGTTGCGCAATACGGTGGAGTCGGTCAAATCGCGCTGCCAGCGCGAGATCGGCAGCTTTTGCGCCAGGTGGCCGAGCACGGCATTGGCCAGGCCAAGGTTGCCTTCAGAGTTCTCAAAGTCGATGGGGTTGACCTTGTGGGGCATTGTCGACGAGCCAATTTCGCCTTCCACGGTGCGCTGTTTGAAGTAGCCCAGCGAGATATAGCCCCAGACGTCGCGGTCGAAGTCGATCAGGATGGTATTGAAGCGGCATACGGCATCGAACAGCTCGGCGATGTAGTCGTGGGGTTCGATCTGGGTGGTGTAGGGGTTGAAGCTCAGCCCCAGGCCTTCCACGAAGGTACGCGCGTTGGCTTCCCAGTCGATCTCGGGGTAGGTCGCCAGATGGGCGTTGTAGTTGCCTACCGCGCCATTGATTTTACCCAGGATCTCGACGCCTTCGACCTGCTTGAGCTGGCGCTTGAGGCGGTAGGCCACGTTGGCCATTTCCTTGCCAAGCGTTGTGGGGCTGGCCGTTTGCCCGTGGGTGCGCGACAGCATCGGCTGCCCGGCATGGGCAATGGCCAGTGCGGCGATGTCGTCGGCCACGTTATGCATGACCGGCAGCAGTGCCTGGAGGCCATCGGCCAGCATCACGCCGTAGGAAAGGTTGTTGATATCTTCGGAGGTGCAGGCAAAGTGAATGAACTCGGTGACCGCATGCAGCTCGCTGTTGTCGGCAATCTTCTCCTTGAGAAAATATTCCACCGCCTTGACGTCATGGTTGGTCGTGCGCTCGATATCCTTGATGCGCTCGGCGTCAGCCACGGAAAAATCACGGATCAAGGCTTCAAGAAACGCCGTTGCCTGGGCGGAAAGCGGCGGCACCTCGACGATCTGGTTATGCTCTGCAAGCCGCTGCAGCCAGCGAACTTCCACAATGACACGGGCACGAATCAGGCCGAATTCGCTGAAATGTTCGCGCAGGGCGGCGGCTTTACTGGCGTAGCGGCCGTCAACGGGGGAGAGAGCAGTCAAGGCAGAAAGTTGCATGGCTTGGTTTCCAGAGGTGAAAGCAGTTAAGCGTAAAAGGCGTTATTTCAAGTCATCCAGCGCGCGACGCAGGGCCTTGCGCTGGAACATCAGTTTCCAGCGGCGACCGCCTTGCTGGTGCCACAGTAGCGCGAAGCGAATGCCCGCCATCAAGCAGGCACGTACGCGCTCGGGCATCATACGGGTCTGCAGCAGCGACGGGTCGCCCTGAACGACAATGCGGGTTTTAAATGTCGAGATGGTTTCCTGATAGGCCTCGCCCAGGCTGGCGACCACGTTTTCATGGGTAGCGCCGAAGTGTTCCGCCTGGTCCTGAATATGGTTCATTTTTTGCCCCAGGGTATCCATCATCTTGCGGTTGGTGCGCAGCTTGTTCATGAGCAATAGCAGTGAGAAGCCATAGCGCAGTACCACCGGGTTGGCCTGTTCCCGGCCGACCAGCATCTCGAGGGTGTCGAGCCCCTGGCGCAGGTTGTTGGGGTGGCCGCCGTAGATCGCTTCAAAGCTTTCCGGGTTGGGGTTGCTGGTGGCTTCGATCAGCGTTTCCCAGGCGCGCGGCTCTACCTGGCCGGTGCGGGCCAGTTCGTCCACCAGGCTGGCGGCCTGAAAGACCCCCGCTAGCGCAAGGGCTTGTCGCGCGGTCGGGTTTTCCGGCGCGCGGTGTATCGGCGTTGGGTTCATGCGGCTGCCTCGGTTGCCTTCCATGTGGAGTGAATCACGCCGCCGCCCAGGCAGATATCGCCGTCGTAAAGAACCAGCGACTGGCCTGGGGTAACGGCGCGTTGAGGCTCGTCGAAATGCACCTCGACACTGCCATCGGGCCTGGTGATGATATCGCAGCCGCGGTCGCTCTGGCGGTAGCGGGTTTTGGCCTTGAAACGTCCCTGGGTCACCGGTGGCTCACCGGCGACCCAGTCCATCGCCTCGGTGACCAGGGCATCGCTGTAGAGCAGCGAGTGGTGCTTGCCTTGCACGGCCACCAGCACGTTGCGATCCAGGTCTTTTTCAGCGACATACCACGGGTCTTCAGAGTAGTTGGCCAGGCCGCCGATACCCAGCCCCTGACGTTGGCCCAGGGTGTAGTACATCAACCCCATGTGCTCGCCAATCACGTCGCCGTCGGGGGTTTCGATGGTGCCGGGCTGGGCAGGCAGGTACTGCTTCAGGAAATCACTGAAGCGCCGTTCGCCGATAAAGCAGATGCCTGTGGAGTCTTTCTTCTTGGCAGTCACCAGGTCGTGCTGCTCGGCCAGCGCGCGTACGGCGGGCTTCTCGAGCTCACCTACCGGAAACAGCGTGCGGGCGATGGCGGCTTCAGGCACGGCGTGCAGGAAGTAGCTCTGGTCCTTGTTGGCGTCCAGGCCTTTCAGCAGGCGCGGGCGACCTTCTCGGACCCCTTGACGAACGTAATGACCGGTGGCGATTTTGTCCGCGCCAAGCATCTCTGCGTATTCGAGAAAGACCTTGAACTTGATTTCCCGGTTGCAAAGGATGTCCGGATTGGGCGTGCGGCCCGCTTTGTACTCGGCCAGAAAGTGCTCGAAAACGTTATCCCAGTATTCGGCGGCAAAGTTGGCCGTGTGCAGCTTGATGCCCAGCTTCTCGCACACCGCCTCGGCGTCAGCGAGGTCTTCCTTCGCCGTGCAGTACTCCGTGCCGTCGTCTTCGTCCCAATTCTTCATGAACAGGCCTTCGACCTCGTAGCCTTGTTGCAACAGCAGCAAGGCTGAGACGGAGGAGTCAACGCCGCCGGACATGCCGACAATCACCTTGCCGGTGGGAGGTGTATCGGGCGTGCTTTTAGGCATCGTGGTGCCAGTGATGGATGTCATCGCCATCCTCGGTTGAGTGTGCAATCAGGCGGTGATTATACACGATGGAGCCATGGCGCTTCGAGTGGTTCACTCGCGGATAACGTTCAAGGGGTAGCCGTTACCTTGCATGGCGTCTTCGATGCGGGTGATCACCAGCGGGCTACGCAGTCGACCCGCGCTATTGAGCGCCTGAATTTCGGCAAGCGTCAGCCAGTGGGTCGCGGTGATATCGATGTCCAGCGGTGTGGCGAGGAACGTCGTGGGCGTGGCGATGAACCCGTGACTGTGAAAGGTTTTCCCCTGGGGGGTATGGAAAATATAGAGCCCCAGATAGCCGGTCAGCGTGACCTGCCAGGCGGTTTCTTCGGCGACCTCGCGTAAAATAGCGGCCATGGGGCCTTCGCCCGGCTCAATGTGTCCGGCTGGTTGGTTGAATACCGTGGCCGTGCCGCCGCGGGCTTCCTCGACCATCAGGAAACGTGCGCCCCGCTGGATGACGCAGGCGCAGGTACTGTGAAGTGTGTTCGTCATGACCGCTTGCGTCCTGAAGTGGGCCGTTTGCGCTGGCTGGACGGCTTGGGCCGGGATGTGCTTCGAGGCGCATGAAGGGTTTCCCGGCGCCACTCGCCGGGCGCCAGTTCGCCAAGCTGCCAGGCGCCAATAGCGGCGCGAATGAGGCGCAGCGTGGGGAAGCCGACATGGGCGGTCATGCGTCTTACCTGACGATTGCGGCCTTCGCTGATGGTCAGCTCCAGCCAGCTGGTGGATGGGTGACGTTTGGGATCTATGGCTGGCTCGCGCGGCGCGATGTTGGGCGTTTCCATGCGACGAACCTTGGCGGGCAGCGTGGGTCCATCTTTTAATGTCACGCCGTTTTTCAGGGCCGCTAGCGCGGCATCGTCCATGCGACCTTCGACCTGGACCCAATAGGTTTTGGGTTGTTTGTGACGCGGGTGGGCAATGCGATGGATAAGGTTGCCGTCATCGCTGAGCAGCAGCAGGCCCTCGGAGTCGTAGTCGAGCCGCCCGGCCGCGTAAACGCCGGGGACTTCGATGATATCCGCAAGAGTGGCACGGCCCTGAGGATCGGTGAACTGGGAGAGCATGCGGTAAGGTTTATGCAATAGGTAGAGGTTGCTCATCGTGGTTTGGGCCCGGCCTTGATTTGTCGACAATCGCTCATGCGGTTAACGTTCAGCGCTGGTATACTCCTGCGTGGCCGCTGGGGTCGTCACCACCACCGATCAATCACCTTGTGAAAAAAGGAGCCACCTAAAAGGCTCCGCACGCTTCGCGGTAGGGTTGCTTGCTTAATGAACCGCTTAGCTTACGAATTAATAATCACAGCGACAGAAAAAAGAGGTTAACGCAAAAATGTCCGATACGCCGAAGATCATTTATACGCTCACCGACGAGGCGCCTGCGCTCGCGACCTATTCGTTGTTACCGATTATTGATGCCTTTACCGACTCGGCGGGCATTATCGTTGAGACGCGCGATATCTCGCTTGCCGCGCGCATACTGTCCCAGTTTCCTGACCTGTTGAGCGAAGAGCAACGCGTCAGCGACGACCTGGCCGAGCTTGGACAGCTGGCGACCACACCTGAAGCCAATATCATCAAGCTGCCCAATATCAGCGCCTCAGGCCCGCAGTTGAAAGCCACCATCAAAGAGCTTCAAGGCCAGGGGTATCCGCTACCGGATTATCCCGACGAGCCGAAAAACGATGAGGAAGCTTCCATCAAGGCGCGTTACGACAAGGCCAAGGGCAGTGCGGTCAACCCGGTTCTGCGTGAGGGTAACTCTGACCGCCGCGCGCCCAAGTCGGTCAAGAGCTATGCACGCAAGTATCCGCATCGCATGGGGGAGTGGAGCGCCGACTCCAAATCCCATGTGGCCCATATGAGCGAGGGCGACTTCTACGAAAGCGAGCAGTCCACGGTGATCAAGCACGCCACCAAGCTCAAGATTGACCTGGCTCAGAAAGATGGCACCCACACCGTATTGAAAGAAGGCCTGGCCGTGCAGGAAGGCGAGGTCATCGACGCGGCCTGCATGAGCAGCCGCCGTCTGCGCAACTTTATCGACAGCCAGATCAAGGACGCCAAGAAAAACGACGTGCTGTTCTCGCTGCATTTAAAAGCGACCATGATGAAGGTCTCTGACCCGATCATGTTCGGTATGGTGGTAGAAGAGTTCTATAAAGATGTCCTTGAAAAGCACGCCGAGGGCCTGACGCTTGCGGGCTTCAACCCCAACAGCGGTATTGGTGATCTTTATAGTTCAATCGAAAAGCTGCCCGGCGAACAGCAGGAGGCCATCAAGGCCGATATCGAGGCGCTTTATAAAGAGCGTCCGCCCATGGCGATGGTCAACTCGCACAAGGGCATTACGAACCTGCACGTGCCCAGCGACGTGATCATCGATGCTTCGATGCCTGCCATGATCCGTGATTCGGGCAAGATGTGGAACGCCAATGACGAGCTTCAGGATGCCAAGGCAGTCATCCCGGACCGTTGCTACGCGACCATCTATCAGGCAGTCATCGAGGATTGCAAGAAAAATGGCGCTTTCGATCCGACTACCATGGGCAGCGTGCCTAATGTTGGCCTGATGGCCCAGAAAGCTGAAGAGTACGGCTCTCACGACAAGACCTTCCAGATCCCTGCTGATGGCACCGTGGTGGTCGCTGACGAAAACGGTCATACGCTGTTCCGCCACGAGGTCGAGGCGGGTGATATCTGGCGTATGTGTCAGACCAAGGACGCGCCGATCCAGGATTGGGTCAAGCTGGCAGTCACCCGTGCCCGGGAGAGCGGTGCGCCGGCGATTTTCTGGCTCGACGGCAACCGTGCCCACGATGCTCAGCTGATCGAGAAAGTCGAAACCTACCTCAAGGACCATGACACCAGTGGCCTGGATATTCGCATTCTGCCACCGGTCGAGGCGATGAAAGTATCCCTTGAGCGTATCCGTAAAGGCGAAGACACGATCTCGGTCACTGGTAACGTGCTGCGTGACTATCTGACCGACCTGTTCCCGATCATGGAGCTGGGTACCAGCGCCAAGATGCTGTCCATCGTACCGCTGATGAATGGTGGTGGACTGTTCGAAACCGGTGCGGGCGGCTCGGCACCCAAGCACGTTCAGCAGTTCCTTGAAGAGAACCACCTGCGCTGGGATTCGCTGGGCGAGTTCCTGGCCCTGGCGGCGTCGCTTGAGCACCTGGGCAGCACCTTCAGCAATGCCCGTGCCACGCTGCTGGCCAATGCCCTGGACGAGGCCAATGGCAAGTTCCTGGACAGCAACAAGTCACCGTCGCGTAAGGTGGGCGAGCTGGATAACCGCGGCAGCCACTTCTACCTGGCGCTATACTGGGCAGAGGCACTGGCCGCTCAGGATGATGATGCCGAGATGAAAACGCTGTTTGCGCGTCTGGCGGAAACGCTGAAAGCCAATGAGGCGACTATCGTCGACGAGCTCAATAGCGTTCAGGGCCAGCCGGTGGATATTGACGGCTACTTCCGCCCCAGCGGTGAGCTGGCAAGTCAGGCCATGCGTCCCAGCAAGACGCTGAACAACGCCCTGTCGATGGTCGCAGCCGACTGACGCATCAGGCCGCCGTTGCGTAAAGCCCTCGCCCGCTCGTCGGGCGGGGGTTTTTTGTCCGGCCTAGTGTGATAATTTTGATATTTCCATGAACCCTTGCTGATTGCGCACGTCTTATACATAGCACACCATGTATTTACGATGTTGCCCGTCAGCCGAGAGATGAAAAACCTTGCTGCTTATGTCCCACACTAACAGTTCATACCCGGGCGCGACTTCGCTTGAAGCGGGCATGACACGCCCCGATATGCCTGATTATGACGACGACCTGACGGTGCAGTCTGCCGAGCCTGAGTTGGCTCAGCCGCCACTTTTCAAGGTGGTGCTACACAACGACGACTTCACGCCGATGGAGTTTGTTATCGAAGTGCTGCAAGGCTTCTTTAACATGGATAGTGAAAAAGCCGTTCAGGTGATGTTGGCGGTGCATACCCAGGGCAAGGCGACCTGCGGGGTGTTCACCCGAGACATTGCTGAAACCAAAAGTTACCAAGTGAACGAATACGCCCAGGAGTGCGAGCATCCTTTAATGAGCGATATTGAAGCCGCCGATTGAGAACGTTGAAAAAAATCGGTAGGTGGGCTTGCAACTGTACGATTTGTACCCGATGTTGAAGGTGCCGGTCGATTAAACTGATCCGACGCAAGCCTAGTTGGCACTATGCCCTAGGATGTAGCGAAAAGGGGACTGCCATGCTGAGCAAAGAACTTGAACTGACCCTGAACACGGCCTTTACCGTGGCACGCTCCAAGCGCCACGAGTTCATGACCGTCGAGCATCTACTGCTGGCGCTGTTGGACAACGCCTCGGCGATGGATGTGTTGAAGGCCTGTGGGGCAAACCTCGACAAGCTGCGGTCCGATTTGCAGGACTTCATCAATTCGACCACGCCGCTGATTCCTGAAGGCCAGGGCGACCGCGAAACCCAGCCCACCTTAGGCTTTCAGCGAGTACTGCAGCGGGCCGTGTTCCACGTGCAGTCCTCCGGGAAAAGTGAAGTGACCGGTGCCAATGTGCTGGTGGCAATCTTTTCCGAGCAGGAAAGTCAGGCCGTCTACTTCCTCAAGCAGCAGAATGTGGCTCGGGTGGATGCAGTCAATTACATCGCGCATGGCATTTCGAAAGTGTCGGGTCACGGCCCATCGCCATCGCCTTCCCAGCAGGAAGGTGAAGAGGCCGAGGAAGGCAGCACCGAAGGGGCTGCTCATCCGCTTACTGGCTACGCCACCAACCTCAACGAGCAAGCGCGTCTGGGCAAGATCGATCCCCTGATCGGCCGCGACCACGAACTCGAACGCGTGGTGCAGATTCTGGCACGGCGCCGCAAGAATAACCCGCTACTGGTAGGCGAAGCCGGCGTGGGTAAAACGGCGGTTGCCGAAGGCCTGGCCAAGCGTATCGTCGAAGAAGATGTCCCGGAAGTGATTGCTGATGCCGTGGTGTACTCGCTGGATATGGGCGCGTTGCTGGCAGGTACCAAATACCGCGGCGACTTCGAGAAGCGGCTGAAGAGCCTGCTGGCTGAGTTACGCAAACAGCCCAATGCCGTTCTTTTCATCGACGAGATCCACACCGTGATCGGCGCAGGGGCTGCGTCGGGCGGTGTGATGGATGCATCCAATCTGCTCAAGCCGTTGCTTTCCTCGGGCGAGTTGCGCTGCATTGGTTCGACCACTTTCCAGGAATACCGCGGTATCTTCGAGAAAGATCGTGCCTTGGCGCGCCGCTTCCAGAAAGTCGACGTCATGGCACCGTCGGTGGAAGACACCATCAAGATTCTGCAGGGGCTGCGGTCACGGTTCGAGGAGCACCATGCTCTCAAGTACACCGATGGGGCGCTTGAAAGCGCGGCCCGCCTGGCAGACCGTTACATCAATGATCGCTACCTTCCGGACAAGGCCATCGACGTGATTGATGAAGCCGGGGCGCACCAGCGTCTACTGCCGGAAGAGGTGCGTGTCGATACCATTGATGTGGAACAGGTTGAGGCAGTGGTTGCGTCGATTGCCCGGATTCCGCCGAAGAGCGTGTCCAGTTCGGATCGCAAGCTGCTTGAAAAGCTTGACCGCGACCTGAAAATGCTGGTGTTTGGACAGGATGAGGCCATCGATACCCTGTCCGCCGCCATCAAGCTGTCTCGCGCCGGGCTGAAGTCGCCTGACAAGCCGGTAGGCAGCTTCCTGTTCGCCGGTCCGACCGGGGTGGGCAAAACCGAGGTGGCCAAGCAGCTCTCGCATATCATGGGGATCGAGCTTGTGCGCTTTGATATGTCGGAGTACATGGAACGGCACACCGTGTCCCGGCTGATCGGGGCACCCCCGGGGTATGTGGGCTACGACCAGGGTGGCCTGTTGACCGAGGCGGTGACTAAACAGCCCCACTGCGTACTGCTGCTGGATGAAATCGAGAAAGCGCACCCGGAAGTCTTCAACCTGCTGCTGCAGGTGATGGACCACGGTCGCCTGACCGATAACAACGGCCGCGAAGCCGACTTCCGCCACGTCATCCTGATCATGACCTCCAACGCCGGGGCAGAGCAGGCGGCACGGCGCTCGATCGGGTTCCAAAGCCAGGATCACTCGACCGATGCAATGGAAGTCATTCGTCGCACCTTCTCGCCAGAGTTCCGCAACCGTCTGGACGGCATCATTCAGTTCCATTCGCTGCCAACGTCGGTTGTGCGCAACGTGGTCGACAAGTTCCTGATCGAGCTGCAAGCGCAGCTGGATGAGAAGCGTGTTCAGTTGGAAGTCGACGATATGGCCCGCGATTGGCTGGCGGAACTGGGGTACGACCCGGACATGGGCGCGCGCCCGATGGCACGGCTGATTCAGGAGAAACTCAAAAAGCCGCTGGCAGAGATGATCCTGTTTGGCGAGCTTGCCGATCAGGGGGGTATCGTGCACGTCAGCCTGGAAGAAGGCGAGCTGCGCTTATCCACCGAGTCGGAAATGGCCGATGCGCCCTAACGGGCGCGCAGGTTGAGGCAAACAACGCAGCGCCCTGTCATTGACGGGGCGTTGTTGTTTGGGTCGAGCTGTTTGGGTCGAGCTGTTTGGGTCGAGCGGGCATCAAAGCTGGGTGACGGGCAGGGTGCTGTGACACCTGCTGGGCGCCTTAGCGCGAACGGTAAACGATACGGCCTTTGGACAGATCGTAAGGCGTCAGCTCAACCTTGACTTTATCGCCGGTCAGGATGCGGATGTAGTTTTTACGCATTTTTCCGGAGATATGCGCTGTGACGACGTGACCGTTTTCCAGCTCAACACGGAACATGGTGTTGGGTAGGGTATCGACAATAACGCCATCCATTTCAATATGATCTTCGCGTGCCATATAGGCAATTCCTCACTTAATTTAACGTAATGGGTATGCTCAAAACGACTGGGCATTGGGCAGTGTTTTTAGCCACCACCTCGGATAGCGCTATATTGTGCCGCAAGGCTGCCGTCAAGGCAAAAAAGCGTGGCTAATTACCGAATTAATTCTCGCCATTGGCGACCATCAAGTACCTCAAGCGGCGTAAAATTCTGCTTGTAACGCATTTTTCGGCACGCTTCTATCCAGTAACCGAGGTACAGGTGGGGTAGCCCCTTGTCATGGGTCAATTCGATAAGCCGTAAAATGGCCAGGGTGCCCAGCGAGCGCTTGTCGAGGCTTTCATCGACGCTAAAGAAGGTATAGATGGCCGAGAGGCCGTGTTCAAGCTCATCGAAGGCGGCCACGCCAATCAGCCTGTCCCCCAGGTAAAGCTCCATCAATTGCGCATAGGGCTCGTCCAGGGTCAAAAACGTCCGGTACTGTTCGCGGCTGGGAGGGTACATATCGCCATCGGCGTGGCGATGATTGATATAGTCGGCGTAGAGCGCGTAGTGGCGTGCATCAAAGTACGCCGGGGTAATGTGCGTGGTGATGTCCTCATTGCGCCGGCTGATTCGCCGCTGGGTACGATTCGGTGCAAAATGCGCCACAGGCACGCGCACGGAGCGGCAGGCGTTACAGCCTTCGCAGTGCGGACGGTATAAATGGCGACCGCTGCGCCGAAAACCGAGCAATGAAAGCGAGTCGTAAACGCCAGGCATGGGCGATTCCTGAGGGTCCAGAAACAGCGTGGTGGCTTCCTGGTCGGGCAGGTAGCTACAGGCATGCGGCACTGTCAAAAAGAAGCGCAGGTCGCGAACGAGCCGACGGGGAGCGTTGCTGCTCACAATTTGCCTCCTGATGGGGTTAACGTTGTCGCCGCTAGCCTGTCAACATGGCTGGAAAACTAGAGTCCAATGGCGGCCAGCCACGGAGAGGGCGGTACGACGGGCACACTCTCCGGTGAGGCTGAGAAACTAAAATCAGTCTCTGGCAACCACTTCTCAAGATAGCTGATGAATGTCGCCCGGGCGACTGTTGTTGCGCCCAGGCTTGCCAGGTGGGGCGTATGCATCTGACAGTCGATGAGCTTGCCGCCGCGTTCGCGCATGGCACTGGCGAGATGAGCCAGGGCCACCTTGGAGGCATCCGGAACCTGGGAAAACATGGACTCGCCGAAAAACATCGGGCCCATGGCAATACCGTAAAGACCACCTACCAGGCGTTGATGCTGGTGCACTTCAATGCTGTGGGCGATGCCATTGGCCTGAAGCTGACAGTAGGCATGAACCATGTCATCGGTGATCCAGGTGCCCGGTTCGTCGCCCCTGGGGGCGGCACAGGCGTCGATCACCTGCTCGAAATGTTGATCGACGGTAATCTCAAAGCCCGCATTACGCAGCTTTTTTGTTAAGCTGCGGCGCTGCTTAAAGTGTTCCGGTAGGAGTATCATGCGGGGATCGGGGCTCCACCACAGGATGGGGTCGTTGTCGCTGAACCAGGGGAAGATGCCGCGCCGATAGGCCTCCACCAGCCAGCCGGGGGTTAATTCGCCGCCTGCCGCGAGCAGGCCGTTAGGCGAGTCCAACGCCGAGGTGACGGCAGGGAAGTGAGGCATTGGCGAAGATAGCCAAGGTAACATTGAGTGCTCCGGTCGGTAACGACAGTAACAAGTCCGCATCGAGAGGCCCTGTGACGGCAGCAGGATGCTCGGTATGATACAAACTCGCAAGTGGATTAACGGCGCCAATGGGTGCAAAAGGGAGAGTCGCTTGAAAGTGAATAAAGCGGTCGACAAGCGAACACAGCGTAACACGCGCCAAAGTGGGTCTTCTGCGCGGGTTAATGCCGCCAAGGACAAAGCGCGTCGGTTTGGGTTACGCCTGCAAGGGGCTGCGCGGGATGGCGTGGTCGTGGCGTTGTTGGCGGTATGTACGTTTTTATTACTGGCATTGTTTAGCTATTCGTCATCGGATCCTGGCTGGTTGTCCGAGGGTCCGGAAACCGCCGTCAGCAACTGGATGGGCCCGGTAGGCGCATGGCTTGCCGATGTGCTCTATTCGCTGCTGGGTGCCAGCGCCCTTTGGTGGCCTGGCATGGTGGGCTATCTGGCCTGGTGGCTGGTGCGTTCCCGACAGGTGCGCTTCGAGCTGGACCCGGTTGCCGTGGCGGTGCGCGCCGGTGGCCTGATGCTGTTGATGTTCGGCACCACCATGCTTGGTGCGCTGCATTTTTATAACCCTGAAAGCCCGCTGCCTTATGCCTCGGGGGGAATTCTTGGTGAAGGCCTGGTCGGCGCATTACGCCCGCTGGTTAGCAGTGGCGGCGTGGGGCTGATTGCCGCCGCGCTTATCTTGAGTGGTTTTCCGCTCTTCAGTGGGATGTCGTGGCTACAGGTTGCCGACGAAGTGGGCCGGCGTCTCTGCCGCCTGGGGGGCTGGTGGTCAGCACGCCGTCAGGCGCGTCGAGAGGCCCGGCGTGCCCGCGCCAAGCAGCGCGCAGCAGCGCGGCCCGCGGCGGAGCCCGCGCAGCGCTCGCCATTGGCAGAGCAGGCTACTGAGAGCAGCGTCGGTAAGAAACGCCGTGAGCCCGCCGTATCCGCGCCTTCGGCGGAAGACGACTCAACGGAACGTGATAACGTGACGGATACGTCGATTCCCTGGACCGCCGCTGCGCGAACGCCGTCTGCCACGGCTTTCAAGGCGGAACCCCAACCACGGTCAGCGACTGAAGAGAGCTCAACTGATAGCGCTACACAGACGCCCATGAAGCCTGAAACCGCTGCGACGGCACCCTCGCTGAGTGAGACGCCGACCGTTGAGTCTTCGGCTGATCGCCAGGGGAGCCACCTGGACGAACCATTGACGCCGTCCTCCAGTGAGGACGAGGCCAGCGAGTCGTTTCCGTTGCACGCCTCGCGCCGAGATGCTGAGGCTGAACCGTCATCTAACTCGCCGCTGTCAGCCGCCGATGACGAACCCGCGTCGCCACCATTGGCGGGCGCCCCGGCATCCGAACAGCCTCGGCCGCTGACAGCCGAACGGACCAAAGAGCGCGTGCCTGAAGTCGTGCCCGAGCCGGTTTGGGACGATGATGATGAAGAGCTCGCGTCACAACCAACGGTATCGACACCAGCCCCTGCGCGTAGTGAGCCGACCTTCAGCCCGGACGACGCCGCCGAGGCAGAGGAATCCGATAATGGGCCGACGCTGTGGACCGTTGAGCATCTGCAGAACCAGCGTCCCAGCTTCGATCATATCCCTGACCCTGAAGGTGATGTGCCGAGCTTGCGCCTGCTGACGCCGGCGGAGCCTCACCAGCCCAACTACACCGACCAGCAGCTCGCCGATATGGCCGAGCTTCTGGAAGTGCGGCTGCGCGAGTATGGTGTGAAGGCCGAGGTGGTCGATACTTGGCCGGGGCCGGTGATTACGCGCTTTGAAATCAAGCCGGCTGCCGGTGTGAAAGTTTCCAAGATCAGCAATCTGGCCAAGGATTTGGCGCGTTCGTTGATGGTCAAGAGCGTTCGCGTGGTCGAGGTGATTCCCGGGCGCCCGACGGTGGGTATCGAGATTCCCAACCCTCACCGGGCAATGATCCGGCTCCGCGAGGTGATCGATTCCGACCGTTATCAACAGGAAAAATCACCGCTGACCATGGCCTTGGGGCAGGATATCGGCGGTGGCCCTGTCGTGGCCAACCTTGGCAAAATGCCACATTTGCTGGTGGCCGGTACGACCGGGTCGGGCAAGTCGGTGGGCGTCAACGCGATGCTGATTTCGATGCTGCTCAAGGCCACGCCGGATGAGCTGAAACTGATCATGGTCGACCCCAAGATGCTGGAGCTATCGGTCTACGATGGTATTCCTCACTTGCTGGCGCCGGTGGTCACCGACATGAAAGAAGCGGCCAATAGCCTGCGCTGGTGCGTCGCCGAAATGGAGCGCCGCTATAAGCTGATGGCGGCCATGGGGGTGCGTAATATCGCGGGCTTCAACGCCCGTCTGGACGAAGCCGAGCGCGCTGGTGCCCAGGTGGCGGATCCGCTTTGGGAGCCGCAACCCTGGGAAATGCACCAGACGCCGCCGATACTTGAGAAGCTGCCCTACATCGTGGTGGTGATCGACGAATTTGCTGACATGTTCATGATTGTGGGCAAAAAAGTCGAAGAGCTCATCGCCCGTCTGGCGCAGAAAGCCCGCGCGGCGGGCATCCATCTGATACTCGCCACCCAGCGCCCGTCAGTGGACGTGGTCACAGGTCTGATCAAGGCCAATATCCCCTCGCGGATGGCCTTCCAGGTCTCGTCGCGGATCGATTCACGCACCATCCTGGACCAGGGCGGCGCGGAGAGCCTGCTGGGGCATGGCGACATGCTCTACCTGCCTGCCGGGTCAGGCCCGCCCAATCGAATCCACGGGGCCTTTGTCGACGACGATGAAGTTCATCGCGTCGTCGAGGATTTGAAACGCCGCGGTGAGCCTGAGTATATTGAGGAGATCCTGTCGGGCGGCGTATCAGCGGATGCATTGACCGGCCTGGAAGCCGAGGGTGGCGACAGCGACGATGCCGAGCAGGATGCGCTGTACGATGAAGCCGTGCAGTTCGTGACGCAAACGCGCAAAGCGTCGATTTCTGCCGTGCAGCGGCGCTTTAAAATTGGCTATAACCGTGCGGCCCGCCTGGTGGAAGCCATGGAGGGCGCGGGCGTGGTGTCGTCGATGGGTACCAACGGTGCCCGCGAAGTCCTGGCGCCGCCACCGGTGGGCCAGTAGCCCGCACGTCAAACGTGCAATAAGCGTGAAAGTCCGGCGAGTGGTGAAACTTGGGCGCCGGACGAGCGTCTTAATGGCTAATCGAGTGGTTCGGCTGATCCACTGTTATGTTTATCTGGCAAGGTTGCCTAGGGAGATCGCATGCGCGATACGCAAACTCGACGTCCTTCATCGTTAGCACTGGCTGCCAGCGCGCTGGGGTTAACACTTACAGCGCCGTTGGCCTTGGCCAATGAGGCGGCAGAGCGATTGACTGAACGCCTCGACCCGCTGCAAAGCTATCAGGCTTCGTTCGAGCAACGGATTCTTGATGGCAGCGGCGAGCGGTTACAGGACGCGCGGGGCGAAATGTGGTTGTCCCGCCCCGGCCTGTTGCGCTGGGAAGTCGAAGCCCCTTATACGCAAACCGTGGTATCCGACGGTGACGATGTCTATCTCTACGACCCTGACCTTGAACAAGTGACCGTTCAGGCACTGGATGAGCGCGTTACCCACACACCCGCGCTGTTGCTTTCAGGCCAGGTTAGTGAGCTGACGGAAAGCTACGATGTCGAATATGAACAAGACAGCGGCGATGACGTCTTTACCCTGGTGCCTACCTCGGTAGACACCTTGTTCGAGCAGCTACAGATGGTCTTTGACGGTGATATGCTCACCGAGCTGTGGATGACCGACAGCACCGGCCAGCGCACGTCGATTACCTTCAGCAACGCCGAGCGCAATGGCTATATCGATGACGAGCGTTTCGAATTCGACATCCCTGACGGCATTGATGTGATCCGCGAAGACCAGCGCTAGCCTCCATTGACTTCTGAACAGAGGCCGATCAGGCATCCGGTGCCTGATCGGCCTCTTTGTCTTGTGCGTCGCGCCAGGCCATGATCTCGGCAAAGCGCTTTTCCTGGCCGAATCCGCTGGGTTGGTAAAACGTCTGTCTGGGTAGCTCGTCCGGCCAGCAGTCGTGAGCACTGCCGGCCGGGTAGCCGTCTTTTTCATTGTGAGCGTAACGGTAGCCTTTGCCATGGCCGAGCTGCTCCATCAGCTTGGTGGGCGCGTTTCGCAGGTAGGTCGGCACCTCAACCTGGGGCTGTTGGCGGACGAACTGCTGGGCTTTGTTCCAGGCCTGGTCAATGCGATTGCTTTTGGGTGCCACCGCGAGGTGTATGACCGCGTGGGCGATCGCCCGCTGGCCTTCGTAGTCGCCCAGGCGTAGATAAGCATCCCAGGCGGCGATAACCAGTGGCAGCGCGCGAGGGTCGGCGTTGCCCACGTCCTCAGAGGCAATGGCGCTGAGCCTTCTCACCACATCAAGTGGATCGCCGCCGCCCTGAATGAAGCGCGCCATATACAGCAGAGCAGCATCGGGCCGCGATGAGCGCACCGATTTGTGGATCGCCGAGAGCAGGTCATAATAGGCGTCGCCCTGCTTGTCGAAGGCGCTGGCCTGATGGCCAATCACATCATTGAGTACACTCTCGGGAAGCCTTTCGCGGCCTGCCTCGTGCAGGGTGAAGTCGCAGGCGGTTTCCAGTAGGCCTAATGCGCGGCGGGCATCCCCGGCGCTGGCGTGGGCCAGGGCGGTCAAGACTGAAGGTTCCACCTCGATGGCGCGCTTACCCAACCCGCGCTCGGGGTCCTCCAGCGCCTGGCGCATCACGCTGATCAACTCGTCTTGGGTAAGCGATTTCAATACGTAAACCCGTGCCCGGGAGAGCAGTGCCGAGTTGACTTCAAAGGACGGGTTTTCGGTCGTTGCACCAATCAGGGTCAAAAGCCCGGACTCCACGTGGGGAAGCAGGGCATCCTGCTGACTCTTGTTCAATCGGTGAATTTCATCTAAAAATAAAATCGTCGGTGAGTTGATCTGTTGGGCGCGATCGACAACCAGACGAATATCCTTCACACCTGCCATGACGGCGCTGAGCTGCTCAAGATGGGCATTTGACGCATGCGCGAGCAGTTCCGCCAGCGTGGTTTTTCCGACCCCCGGCGGTCCCCAAAGAATCATCGAGCGGACAACCCCCGACTCTGCCATGCGTCGAAGCGGTTTATCCGGGCCGACGAGGGCTTGCTGGCCGATAAAGTCTTTAAGTAGGCGCGGCCGCATCCGGTAGGCTAATGGGGCATCGTCGGCTGGGGTTTCGCGGCTGAAAAGATCCATGGAAGCTCCGTTTATCGCTGACCCATCTGTTGGGTTTGTTATCTTAAGGTGTATGGTAAAGCATGTCTGCTCAGACTACCTTTGGCGTAAGACGATAAAGGAGACGGCCCAATGTTAAACCAACTGCGTTCGGATCATGCCAACATGGCAAGGATGCTGCACGTCCTGCAGCTCAAGCAAAAGACGCTGGCTCAGGGCGAACGTCCCAACTTTCAACTCATGCGCGAGGTGGTGGATTACATCTTGTCCTATATGGACGGCTTTGCCGTGCCGTTGGAGCGGATCTGCGTCGAACGCCTGGGTAAGGTGGCGCCCGAATACTCGTCCCTCACCGAGAAAATGGCCGAGGATTATCGGCAACTGACGCCTCGTCTGCAGCAGCTATCCAATGATATCGATATGATTCTGATGGATAACGTGCTGCCGATGGATAGGTTTGCCGACGATTTGAAAGCCTACCTGGACGCCCATCGGGCCTACTTGCGTCACGAGCGTGAGGAGCTGTTTCCGTTAATCGACAAGCACTTCAGCGAAGATGACATGGAAGCGTTGCGCCAGTCGTTGCCGGCTGAGGCTCAACAATCGCTTGAGCGTCTGCAGTTGGCGTACCCGGAACTTTATGCCGAGCTGCGCGGCGCCGATGTGCCCAACGTGTAAGTTTATCTATTGACCGGGCTGACGATGGCTTATCAGCTAGCGCGTGCGTGTTAAAGTAGGCGCCTTGATGAAACGCATACTGGGTCAATAGGCAGGGGCGATAGTGGGCATAAGCATCGGCTGTAGCGTGAAAGGATGAGCCAGGGGCCTGTTCTTATATTTGATTCCGGCGTGGGCGGGCTTTCGGTAGCGACAGCGCTACGACAGCACTACCCCCACGCCGGTTTTTGTTATGCCTGCGACAACGCATGGCTGCCTTATGGCCTGCGTGACGACGCCACGCTTGCCGACCGCATTGTGGCCGTTTGCCTGGCGGCCGTGGCGGCCTGCCAGCCCAGCGTACTGGTCGTCGCCTGCAATACCGCCAGCACCCTGGCCCTTGAAAGGCTGCGCTGGCATTTGACGATTCCCGTAGTGGGTACGGTACCGGCGATCAAGCCGGCGGCGGCGCTCAGCCAGACCCGCCATATCGCGCTGCTGGCCACCAGGGCCACCGTCGGTCGTCCCTACACCCAGGCATTGATCGACCGCTTTGCCAGCGACTGCGTGGTGACCAGGGTCGCAGCAGATGCTCTGGTGAGCGAAGCCGAAGCTTGGCTGGCAGGTCATCCCCCCGATGAAGCGCGCCTCCAGGCAGCGATGGCGCCGCTCTGGCAGGCCGCTCAGCCAGATCTCACCGCGCCCGTCCCGCCTACGTCTGGGCCGCATGCCCCCGCGTTGGATACGATTGTGCTGGGCTGCACGCATTTCCCTCTCTTGAAACCCTGGTTGGTCGAGCTTGCCCCTGTGCCGCTCAACTGGGTCGATTCCGGCGATGCCATCGCCCGGCGCGTCGGCCAGGTGGCGGGGACGCTGTTAACGAGTGCGGCGGACGGACGTTGCTTTACCACGGCACCGGCCCCGCATTTAACGGATGGTCTGTCACGCTATGGTTTTCACCCCGCGCAGCCCTTAACCCTTGCGCCTTGATGTTCACAAATATTGTTTACGAATATAAAAAGGAGCCGCTTTGGCTATTCCCGACGTTGACCCCGAACGCTATGCCGAGCAACTCGCCGACAAGCAGGCCTATGTCGAACGCCTTTTTGCGTCCTTCGAGCCGCCGACCCTGGAGGTGTTTGCCTCGCCGCCCAGCCACTATCGCCAGCGCTGTGAGTTTCGTATCTGGCATGAGGGCGATGATCTTTTCTACGCCATGTTCGAAGTCACCCCGGGGAATCCCAAGAGCAAGCGCGTTATCCGGCTCGATCAGTTCCCGGTGGCCAGCGAGGCGATCAACCGGTTGATGCCGCGGTTACGCGACGCCTTTCTGGCAAGCGATGAGCTGCGCCGTCGACTGTTCCAGGTCGAGTTTTTAACCACGCTCTCTGGCGAGGCGCTGGTGACGCTGATCTATCACCGTCCGCTGGGCGATGACTGGGAAGCCGAGGCACGCGCGTTAGAGGCAGAACTGGGCATCATGATCATTGGTCGTTCGCGCAAGCAACGCCTTGTGCTTACCCAGGATCACGTCTGGGAGCGCCTGGAAGTGAAGGGCCGCACGCTGCATTACCAGCAGGTCGAGAACAGCTTTACCCAACCCAATGCGCATATCTGCCAGGCGATGCTGGGATGGGCCTGCGACGTGACAGCGGGGCGCGAGCAAGAGGATTTAGTCGAGCTATACTGCGGTAACGGTAACTTTACCATTGCCCTGGCAAAGAACTTCCGCCGCGTGCTGGCCACCGAAATCTCGCGCACCTCGGTGGCCAGTGCCAACGTCAATCTGGCTGCCAATGGCGTGACCAATGCTCAGGTGGCGCGGATGTCGGCTGAAGATTTCGCCCTGGCACTGAAAGGTGACAAAAGCGGCCGACGTGTAGCGGAAATGGCGCTAGACACATATGACTTCTCGACGGTGTTGGTGGACCCGCCACGGGCCGGGCTTGATGAGCAAAGTTGCCAGCAGATCAGCGAATACGCCCAAATCGTCTATATTTCATGCAACCCGGTAACACTTGCTGACAACCTGGCTCAGCTTATGCAAACCCACAAGATTGAACGCTTTGCGTTGTTTGACCAGTTTCCGTTTACCGACCATTGTGAATGTGGGGTATGGCTTACGCGGCGCTCATCACCATGATGATACCCATGCTGGTGATGCGTAAGTGGTATGCGCTATGAGCAACCGTGCAGGTGACTAGGGCGATGCCTGCGGGTAGCGTAAGCTAACTGGAATGATGGCCTAAAGGCCTATTGTCCTTCGTTTTTTTGGCCAGGTGATGGCCCCGGCAGTAGAGGTGATGGATGCATTACGTTGCGATTGAAGAAAGTCGGCAAGATTTGTTGAAGCAGCTACAGGAACGTCTGCACGATCGCTTGGAGCCGACCCGCGCCGAGGCCATTGATGCCTTCGCGCGTCACTTCTACGCGACGGTGCCCGTTGAAGACCTGATTGACCGTCGCCTGGATGACCTTTACGGGGCGACACTGTCGATTTGGCAATTCCTTCAGCACCACGATCCTCAAAGCCCCAAAGTGCGTGTGTTCAACCCCGATTTCGAAGAGCACGGCTGGCAGTCGACCCATACCTTTGTGGCGGTGCTTCACGAGGATATGCCGTTCCTGGTCGACTCGGTGCGGATCGAGCTCAATCGTCGCGGTTTAACGGTGCATGCCATTCAAAATGCGGTGTTAGCGGTGAGCCGTGATGCCCAGCATCAGTTGCAAGCGCTTGGTTCACCCCGCGATGCCCAGGCACCCGAGGCGCGCGAATCACTGGTGGTGATCGAAGTTGATCGCCACACCGACCCGGAACTGTTGGGCACAATCGAGCACAATCTTCACGAGGTGCTGCGCGATGTGCGTACCGCCGTGGGTGATTTTGATGCCATGTGCGAGCAAATTCGCAGTTCGATTCAGGAGATCGAGAAAAACTGCCCGCCGCAAATCGACCCTGACGACCATGAAGAGGCGATTGCCTTTCTGGAATGGCTGCTCAAGGATAACTTTACCTTTCTCGGCTACGATGAGTACCTGCTCGAAGATGGTGAGCTGACCCGGGATCCTGACAGCGTGCTGGGGGTTTTCCGTCTGGATCAACCCCGCTATTGCGAGCGGATCCGTACCGAAGAAGGTATCGGCGACGACGATAACTACGTGTTGGTGCCGCAGTTGCTGTCGTTTGCCAAGAGCGCCCATCACTCGCGGGTTCATCGCCCCACCTATCCCGATTACATCACTGTCGACCGTTACGACGACGACGGCAATGTCATTGGCGAGCGGCGTTTCTTCGGCCTGTTCACTGCCACGGTGTATAACGAGTCGCCGCGCAATATTCCCTTGCTGCGCCGCAAGCTCAAGGCCGTCATGGATATCGCCGGGTTCAACCCGCAGGGGCATAACGGCAAGCAGTTGCTTCAGGTGCTGGAAGTTTATCCCCGCGATGACCTGTTCCAGATGAACACCGAGGCGCTGGCCAGTACGGCGTTGGGCATTCTGGATATTCGCGAACGCCGTCAGGTGCGACTGTTCATACGCGCCGATGTCAGCGGCAAGTTCTATTCGTGCCTGGTCTTCGTGCCGCGGGACGTGTTTTCCACTGATTTGCGTCAACGCATTCAACATCTGCTCTGCGACGAGTTGGACGCCCGCTTCGGGGACTTCAACACGTACCTGTCGGAGTCGGTACTCGCGCGTATCCAACTGATTTTGCGCTTCAATGGTGATGCACCCAGCCAATACGACCTGAAACGCCTGGAAAATAAAGTTGCGCGCCTGGCACGCAGCTGGCGCGATGATTTGCAGGCGGCGATGATCGAGGGGTTCGGCGAAGAGCAAGCCAATAACCTCATGGAACAATTCCAAGAGGCGTTTTCTGCCAGCTATCGCGAAGACTTTACCGCGCGTACGGCGGTCTTCGACGTCCAGCATCTGCTGACGCTGGATAGCGAAAACGACCTGGCGCTTTCTCTCTACCGGCCGTTGGAAGAGCAGAGCGGTGGCGTGAATTTGAAGCTGTTCCATCGGGCGTCGCAGATTCCGCTGTCGGATGTGCTGCCGATGATGGAAAACCTTGGCCTGCGGGTCATTGGTGAACGTCCCTATGATATCAACAGCCCTCAGCAGCGCTACTGGATCCACGATTTTGAGCTGGAGCACAGCGGCGCCGAAATGAGCCTGTCGGAAATGCGCGAAACGTTCAGCGAAGCGTTCAAGCGCATTTGGGTGGGCGAAGCCGATAACGACGCATTCAACCGCTTGATCATCGGTGCAGGCCTGGACTGGCGGGAAGTGGCCATGCTCCGGGGCTATGCCCGTTATCTGAAGCAGATTCGCTTTGGCATGTCCCAGGATTATATCGCTACCACGCTGGCAAACTATCCCGTGATTACCCAGACGCTGGTCGAGCTTTTCCAGCAGCGCTTCGACCCAGGTCTGGATGAGCACGACACCAGCGACTGCATAGCGCGTATCAATGAGCACCTTGAGGCGGTTGCCAGTCTTAATGACGATCAACTGCTGCGCCGCTTCATGGAGCTTATCCAGGCGACGTTGCGCACCAACTATTACCAGCAAACCGAGAATGGCCGAGCCAAGGACTACATTGCCTACAAGCTTGAGCCTTCCAAGGTCACCGGGATGCCCAAGCCGCGCCCGATGTTTGAGATCTTCGTTTGCTCGCCACGGGTCGAGGGGGTGCACCTGCGCGGCGGCAAGGTGGCCCGGGGCGGGCTGCGTTGGTCCGACCGTCACGAAGATTTCCGCACTGAAGTGCTCGGGCTTGTGAAAGCACAGCAGGTCAAAAACGCCGTGATCGTGCCTGTCGGCGCGAAAGGCGGCTTCGTCTGCAAGCGGATGCCGGAGAATGCCGACCGCGAGACCCAGCAAAAAGAAGGCATTGCCTGCTATCAGCTGTTTATCCGTGCGTTGCTGGATGTCACCGATAATCTTGTGATGGGCGATGTCGTGCCACCACAACACGTGGTTCGCCACGATGAAGATGACGCTTACCTGGTGGTTGCCGCGGATAAGGGCACGGCAACCTTTTCGGATATTGCCAACGAAATCTCGCTTGAATACGGCCACTGGCTGGGAGATGCCTTCGCGTCTGGCGGTGCCAACGGCTATGATCACAAGAAAATGGGGATCACTGCACGCGGGGCCTGGGAATCGGTCAAGCGTCACTTTAAGAACCTGGATATCGACACCCAGCGTGATGAGTTCAGTGTGATCGGCATCGGTGACATGGCAGGCGATGTGTTTGGCAACGGTATGCTGTTGTCCGAGACGATCCAGCTGGTGGGGGCTTTCAACCATCTGCACATTTTTGTCGATCCCACACCGGACCCGGCCGCTACCTTTGCCGAACGCCAGCGCTTGTTCAAACTGCCACGTTCCAGTTGGGAAGATTACGATCAGACGTTGATCTCCCAGGGTGGCGGCATTTTCAGCCGTAGCGCGAAATCGATCGTCATTACCCCTGAAATGCAGGCGGTGTTTGGCATTGAAGAGACGCGGCTGTCACCCAACGAGTTGATCCGCGCCATGCTGGTCGCCAAGGTCGACTTGATCTGGAACGGCGGCATCGGTACCTACGTGAAAGGCTCCGAAGAAACCGACGCAGAGGTGGGTGATAAAGCCAACGATTCGCTGCGCATCAACGGCAACGACCTTAACTGTCGTGTGGTCGGCGAAGGCGGTAACCTTGGCCTGACGCAACTGGGCCGCATGGAAGCGGCTGCCAAAGGGGTGCGGGTTTATACCGACTTTATCGATAACGCCGGGGGCGTTAACTGCTCCGACCATGAAGTGAATATCAAGATACTGATTGATGAAGTGGTCAAACGCGGTGACATGACCGACAAGCAGCGCAATCAGTTGCTGGCCGAGATGACCGATGAGGTGTCCGATCTGGTCATTCTGGATAACTACCGCCAGACCCAGGCGCTGGATCTTTCGGCGATTCTTTCCCAGCAGGGCATGGGTCCTTACCGGCGCTTTATCAGCGAACTTGAGTCGGCGGGGCAGATTGATCGGGAACTTGAATTCCTGCCCACCGACGACGTCTTGAAAGAACGTTCAAGCCAGCAGCAGGGGATGCGCCTGCCGGAACTCTCGGTGTTGATCTCTTACGCCAAGAGCACGCTGAAAGGCGACCTGATCGCCTCAGAGGTGCCCGATGACCCGTATATTCACCATCATCTCGAGCGCCTGTTCCCGGCGGTGCTGACCGAACGCTATCGGTCGGAAATGTATGACCACCGTCTGAAACGTGAAATCGTCGCCACCCAGGTGGCCAACGATCTTGTCGATCACATGGGGGTTGTGTTCGTACGCCGGCTGATGGATTCAACGGGCGCTGGCCGAGCGGACATCGCGCGGGCTTATGTGGTTGCCCGGGACAGCTTTAATCTGCCTTCCCTGTGGGCCCAGTTGGAAGCGCTGGATAATCAGGTACCCAATCGCGTTCAGTACGCGATGATGCTGGATGTGATGCGCATGATCCGCCGCGCGACGCGCTGGTTCCTGCGCCAGCATATGGGGCTCTCGACCCAGGACACCATCGAGTACTTCCGGCCGCGGCTGACGCAACTCCAGGAAGGGATTGGTGAGCTGTTAAGCGGTGAAGAGCAGGCGGCATGGCAGCAACGCTATGCAGAGTTGCAGTCAGCGGGCGTGCCGGATGCGTTAGCCTCAACCGTAGCAGCGGCCCCCAGCCTGTATGCGGGGCTGGGTATTATCCAGGCGGCCCGGGCCACTAATGAGAAACCTCAACGGGTCGCCGAGGTGTACTACGAGATTGGTAGCCGTCTGGAGCTTCCCTGGATGATTCAGCAGGTTACCCAGCTTGATGTGCGTGATGCCTGGCAGGCCCAGGCGCGGGAAACCTTCCGTGATGATATTGACCGCCAGCAGTTGGCGCTGACCACCAGTGTGCTCAAGCTGGAAGCGGGCAGTCGCGAGACCCAGGAGCGAGTTGCCCAGTGGCTGGAACAGCACGCGGGTCTGCACAACCGCTGGTGTCGCTTGATCGACGAGGTGCGTAGCGGTAGCGAAGGCGGTTTTGCGCTGTTCGCGGTGGCTATTCGTGAACTGGTCGATCTCGCTGAAAGCGATAGCGAAAGCTAGTTCGACGCTTTCACCGATGTATCAAGCGCGCCCTCGGGCGCGCTTTTTTAGGTTATAATGACGCCCGTTTTAAAGCCTTCCTCGTTTCAAGAGACTTTCCATGTACGCCCTTGCCCGTTCGCTGTTCTTCCGCATCGACCCCGAGACCTCCCACGGTATGGCGCTGGGCGCTCTGGATGCCCTGCACCGCGTAGGCGGCGTTAAACGGTTGATGGGCCCGCCCGTTGATGACCCTGTCGAGTTGATGGGGCTGCGTTTTGCCAACCGGGTGGGCCTGGCAGCGGGGTTGGACAAGAACGCCGATCACCTCGATGCCCTGGGAGAGATTGGCTTCGGGTTTATAGAAGTCGGCACCGTCACCCCGCAGGCCCAGCCGGGTAACCCCAAGCCCCGCCTGTTTCGTCTTGCCGGGCACGAAGCCATCATCAACCGATTCGGGTTTAACAACCGGGGCGTTGCGCATCTGGTCGCGCAAGTAAAGCAGCGTCACTATGGCGGTATCGTGGGCATTAATATCGGCAAAAACCTGACCACGTCGGTTGACGATGCGTTGGGTGACTACCTGGCCTGCCTGGAAGCGGTTCATGGGGTGGCGGATTATGTGACCGTGAATATTTCTTCACCCAACACACCAGGACTGCGTACGCTGCAGTTTGGCGCTCAGTTGGATGCGCTTTTGGGCCCCATCCGGGCGCGCAGTCAGGCTCTGGACGAGCAGGAAGGTCGACAGGTGCCATTGCTGGTAAAAATTGCCCCGGACATGACTGACGAAGAAGTGGCATTGGTGGCAGCTAGTATCGAGCGCAACGCCTTTGACGGGGTGATTGCCACCAATACCACCATCTCACGGGAAATGGTGGCGGGTGACCCCCAGGCTGACGAAGCAGGTGGACTTTCGGGCAAGCCGGTGTTTGAAGCCTCGAACCGTATCATCCGTTTGCTGCGCGCCCACTTGCCGGATATGCCGATTATCGGCGTCGGCGGTATCGACAGCGGCGAGGCCGCCAGAACCAAGCGTGACGCCGGCGCGGACTTGGTGCAGCTGTATTCCGGACTGATTTATCGTGGCCCCAGGCTTGTCAGCGAGTGTGCCGAAGCACTACAAAACGATAAAAAGCCCGCTTGATGGAGCGGGCTTGAGGGGTATTCAGTAAAACGATGTATAGAGATTAGGGTTGTTAAGGGTTAGGTCATAACAGTGGGGTTTTTATGGATACCGGAAACGCCGGTCATGCCATCCCACTGGTCGCCGCGACCTTCACGCCAACCGCTCATCCAGTATTCGCGTAAATTTACCTCTTGACTGGGGCAATCATCACGGGAGCGACCCGTAACGCCCGCTTTGTAGCCGTGTACATAAGCCCGCTGGAAGCGATCACGTTTTTGTCGTTTCATTGGCTAACCTCTTTGTATGAAAGCCTTTGAGATGAAATAACGGGGAATGACGAGATAGAAAACCCAACTCTATGTCGCGCCCCATCATTTCGAGAGCTAACTTCAAGAGTGAACTGCCGTTTGGGCGAAGTGGTCTAGCACTCACGTGCTGAACCCACCGGGCGGCTCGCTCGTCAACGCCATAGGTCCTTGAGACGACTCCTTGAGACAATCTTCAAGACCCTGGCAGGCAACGCATGCGTTTTCAGTAGCTACTCTCTTATTGTTAGACCATGATGGGGTCGCTTGTCGACCATCAAATTGTCATAAGACGTAAACTCATTTGCAATATATAGGAATATCGCGCGGTTACGCGCAGCCATTACCATGACCGAGTCGAGCCAAATTGCCCCCCTAGAGCTGCTGGCAACGTGCCCCAAGGGTATCGAAAGCCTGCTTGCCGACGAACTGACTGCGTTAGGCGCCACCCCAGGTAAAACCACCGTGGCAGGCGTGTACTTTGCTGCCGATCAGTCCACGGCCTACCGTGTTTGCCTGTGGTCGCGGCTGGCAAATCGCATCATCCTGATCCTGGCTCGCGAGCCGATGATCGAAACCGCCGACCAGTTACGCACTGTGGTGTCGGGTATCGACTGGACGCGGCACCTGGCCCCGGGGCGGACGATGGCGGTGGATTTCCACGGCCGCAGCGACCACATCCGCCACACCCGCTTTGGCGCCCAGACCGTCAAGGACGGCGTGGTGGACGCACTGCAGCTGGCCGGCCAGGAACGCCCCACGGTGGATACCAAGGCCCCGCACCTGCGCCTTTATGCCCATCTGCACCGGGCCAATGCGACGCTGGGAATCGATTTATCCGGAGAAAGCCTGCATCGTCGTGGCTACCGGCGCGATGTGGGGCACGCACCGTTGAAAGAGAATCTTGCAGCGGCATTGCTGGTGCGTGCCGGTTGGCCCGAACGCGCCAAAGCGGGTGAACCGTTGATGGATCCACTGTGCGGCGCGGGCACGCTGTTGATTGAGGCCGGCCTGATGGCGGCCGACCAGGCACCCAACCTGCACCGCGAACGTTTCGGATTTCACGGCTGGTCTGGTCACGATGAAACCGAGTGGCAAGAGCTTAAGCGAGAAGCTGACGCTCGGGCGTCGATTGGTCGCAAACGTTGTAAAACGTCATTGACCGGCTTTGATGAAAGCCCGGCGGCACTGTCGGCTGCCAAGGCCAACGCCATGCGCGCGGGTATTCCCGCTCTGATCCACCTGCACGGCCAACGCCTCGGTCAGCTGACGCGGCCTGCCGAATTGACCGCCGAACAGGGGTTAATGATTACCAACCCGCCCTACGGCGAGCGTCTGGGCGAGCTGCCCGAACTGGTTCAGCTGTATGCTCAACTGGGTGAAAAGGCCAAGGCGTTGTTTCCTGGCTGGACCCTTGCCGTGTTTACCGGTAATCCGGATCTGGGGCATCGGCTTGGCCTGCGGGCACACAAACAGTACGCGCTGAAAAACGGCGCCCTGGATGCCAAGCTGTTGTTGATGACCATTGACCCCAAGACTAGCCGGGTAGAAGAGGGCGACAGTGCACCATCGACAGTTGCGCAGGCCGCACCCAAAGGGTCCGAGAACGCCCAGATGTTTGCCAACCGGCTGGTCAAAAATCAGAAGCGCCTGAAAAAGTGGCTCAAGCAAAGCGGTGAGACCTGCTACCGGCTTTACGATGCGGATATGCCCGAGTATGCCCTGGCGGTCGATCGCTATGGTGACCATGTGCACGTCCAGGAGTACGCTGCGCCGCGTTCGGTGGATCCTGCCCAGGCACAAAAGCGCCTGTTCGATGCGCTGGAGGTCATGCCCGACGCACTGGGTGTTGACCCCAGCAAGATCCATGTTAAACGCCGTGAGCGGCAAACCGGCAATGCCCAGTATCAAAAACGTGATGCCAGCGGCGAGCGTTTCGAGGTGCGCGAAGGCAATGCACGGATATGGGTCAATCTGCGCGATTACCTGGATACCGGGCTGTTTCTTGACCACCGGCCCGTAAGGCGCATGCTGGGCGAGATGGCCAGCGGCAAGCGTTTTCTGAATCTGTTCTGCTATACCGCGAGCGCCACTGTGCAGGCGGCACTTGGCGGCGCGAGCGACAGCGTCAGCGTGGATATGTCCAATACCTATCTTGAGTGGGCGCGGGACAACTTCACGCTCAACAAGCTCGACCCCAGACTGCACCGAGTGGTGCGCGATGACTGCTTCCGCTGGCTGGAAACCGCCAACGCCGAGTTCGATCTGATTTTCATGGACCCGCCGACGTTCTCCAACTCGAAGAAGATGCGCGATACGCTGGACGTTCAGCGTGATCATCCGCGCTTGGTAGAATTGGCCATGGCGCGACTGGCGCCGGGCGGAGTGCTGGTGTTCTCCAATAACCAGCGGCGTTTCAAGCTGGATGAGTCGCTTGGCGAGCGCTACGTGGTCGAGGATATGACCGCGCGCAGTTTTGACCCGGATTTTCAGCGGCGCAGCAATGCACATCAGGTGTTTCTATTACGCCACCGCGAGTAACGTCATTCAGGTCTGCAACATGATTCGGCTAACGCTATATACCACACAGGGCTGCCACCTTTGCGCTGAACTGGAGGCGCAGGTGGCAGCGCTAACCCGGCAGCCCATTGCGTGGCAGCGGATAGAGGTGGCTGATGATGAAACACTGCTGGCATATTACGGCGAGCGAATTCCCGTGTTGGCGGACGACGCGGGAAACGAGCTGGAAGCTGGGTATGTGCTTGAGCGACTATGCGACTGGCTGCGGGCGCGTGGCTGGCTTGATGAATCAGCCATCAGCGATGGGACGAAGCCCGAGGCCCTAGCGCCGAAAGGCAGGCACCAGCGCGACGGGCGGCGTTATCTGGGGTGAGGCGTTAAGCATATCGGGGTGTTAGATCGTGTCCAGCAGTGAAAGCTGGCGCATGGCTTCCTGGCCTTCGGGAGAGTTGTCAGCCACTTCGAGTACCTTGCGAAACCCGCGTGAGGCCTGGATGGTGGTTTCATCTTCCAGCCACATATGGGCCTGGGCCAGGGTGTCGGCCAACTGATGCTTCAGGCCACCAAACTGAGTGCCGATCTGTCCCCAGGCGCGGCTGAATATCCAGTCACCCAGCATGTCCTGATGAATATGCACCAGCACGTAGTCATGGTCGGTTTCCCAGCGTACGATCAAAACATTCTCCTTGGCATTCTCTGTAACGCCTCCTTAAACCTGCCTGCAGCAAACGTCGTTGCGGGCGTATTGTAAAGCCCGGATAAGCAAACGCCTATGAAAGTTGTTATCGACGCCAATATCCCAGCCGCCGACGCTTGCTTTGGGGCCTTCGGCATGCTTGCGCGCGTGCCCGGTCGCGAGATCAGCGCTGCCGACGTGGCTGATGCCGATGCGTTGATTGTCCGCTCGGTGACTCAGGTGAATCAGGCACTACTTGCCAATAGCCGCGTCGGGTTTGTCGGCACTTGTACCATCGGCACCGACCATATCGATCAGGCCTTTCTGAACGAGCAAGGTATCGGCTTTGCCAGCGCGCCTGGCTGCAACGCCGAGGCGGTTGTCGATTATGTCCTCAGCAGCTTGCTGACGATTGCGGAGCGTGAGGGCTGGGCACTGAGTGAGCGCAGCGTTGGTGTAGTGGGCGTGGGTAATGTGGGCAGCCGACTGCTCGCACGGTTGAAAGCACTGGGAATATCGGTGCTGGCCTGCGATCCACCCAGGGCCGAGGAGGAAGGTGCCCATGGCTTTTCTGATATCGACGAACTCATCGCCCGCTGTGATGTGCTCTGTCTGCATACGCCGCTGGTGGCATCCGGCCCCCATGCCACCCATCATCTGCTCAACGCACAGCGAATCAATGAGCTGGCACCGGGCAGCGTGCTGTTGAACGCCGGGCGGGGGGATTGTGTGGATGGTCTGGCGCTACGCAGCCGGCTGGCGGGCCAGGGCGATATCATCGCCGTGCTCGATGTATGGGAGCAGGAGCCTGCCATCGATGCGAATCTGCACGATCTAGCGGCCCTGGCTACGCCCCATGTTGCTGGCCACAGCCTGGACGGCAAGCTGCGCGGTAGTTGGATGATCCACCAGGCGTTGGCGGCCCATCTGGGTCAGTCGAGCTCGTTGGGGTTTGACGAACTCTGCCCGCCGCCAGCGCTTGAGAGTCTGACGCTCGAGCAGGCGCTGCCGGTGGAGGATGCGCTCAGGCTGTGCGTTCGGGCGGTATATGATACGCGCCGCGATCACGACACCCTTCAGCGCCAAGTGCACCAGTTGGGGGTGGCAAAAGGCTTTGACCATTGCCGCACCCACTACCCGCTGCGCCGCGAGCTTGCCACGCTCGAAGTGCGGCTGAAAGGCGCTGCCCACGAGTTGTTTGAGCCACTCGGCGCTGCGGGGTTCCGGGTAAGCGTTGCATAAAAAACATCATCATAGATGCTGTCTGTCAACGCAAAGAGGCCCGCTCAAAGCGGGCCTCTCAGGTGTCCTACCTTGACTGTTTACTGACGATAAGCGGCTTCTTTAAGCGCGCGAATACGATCATCCAGCGGCGGGTGGCTGGCAAACAGTTTCTCGACCAGCGAACGTGTCTGGCCTTTAGTGATGGCCATGGCACGCAGGGTATCGGGCATCTGGTCGGGCATTTCGGTTTCGCCTTTCAGGCGGGCCAAGGCATTGACCATGGCGCTGGTTCCTGCGAGGCGTGCGCCTGCTTCGTCGGCACGGTATTCACGAAAGCGCGAGAACCACGCCACGATGGCCGAGGCCGCGATACCGAAGATGATTTCAGCGACCATCACGACAGCGAAATAGCCCATAAAGCCCAGGCCGCCCTCACCATCGCTGCGACTTTTCAGGAAGCCGTCGATGAGATGGGCCACGACGCGGGCAAAGAACATTACAAAGGTATTCACGACCCCCTGAATCAGGGCCAGAGTGACCATGTCGCCGTTGGCAACGTGACCGATCTCATGGGCCAGCACAGCGCGGACTTCATCCGGGCGCATGCGATTTAAAAGCCCGGCGGAAACCGCTACCAGGGCGTCGTCTTTTTTCCAGCCCGTCGCAAAGGCATTGGACTGTTGTGCCGGGAAGATACCCACTTCGGGCGTCTTGATGCCAGCCTCGCGGGCCAGTTCGGCGACGGTGTCGACCAGCCACCTTTCAGTGTCGTTCGACGGGTTTTCAATAATCACCGTACCGGTACTGCGCTTGGCCATCCACTTTGAGATGAACAGCGAGATCATTGATCCCGCCATGCCGAAGATAAAGCAGAAAATCAGCAAGCCGGTGAAGTTGATGCCCTGGGCGTTGAGGTAGCTTTCCACCCCAAGCAGTCGTAATGTCAGGCTGGCGACCAACAACACCGCTATGTTGGTACCTAAAAACAGCAAAATGCGCATCATGTGGCGGATTCTCCCTAGGATATAACCGTCTTGAGTTTGGCGGCGTTGAGCAGAACGATTGCTGTCGAGCCGTACTGGTTTGATTAGATACGTGCAGTGTGCCCGGGTTTCAAGTACTCACGCCAAATATCGTATCTTTTACTGCCGATAGCGGGCGAGGAAGTTTGCAAAGCGGTCCAGGGCATCGCCCAGCTGATCAGCCCATGGCAGCGTGACAATGCGAACATGGTCAGGCTCTGGCCAGTTGAACGCTGTGCCCTGTACCAGCAGGATCTTCTCTTGCAGCAGCAGATCAAGCACCATCTGCTGGTCGTCCTTGATGTTGAACACCTTGGGATCTAGGCGTGGAAACGCATACAGCGCCCCTTTGGGTGTTACGCACGATACCCCAGGGATGGCATTGAGTTTTTCCACGGTGATATCGCGCTGGGCCAACAAACGTCCGCCGGGCAGGATGAGATCATTGATCGACTGGTAGCCGCCCAAGGCCGTTTGAATGGCGTGCTGGGCGGGCACGTTGGCGCACAGACGCATCGAGGCCAACATGGTCAGCCCCTGAATGAAATCCTGGGCGTGGAGCTTGGCCAGTGTGCCTGAAATGGTCATCCAGCCCGAGCGAAACCCGGCGCAGCGGTAGCTTTTCGACAGTCCGTTCATGGTGATGACCAGTTGATCGTCATCTGCCAACGCACCGGTGGCGGTGTGTTCGACACCGTCGTAGAGAATCTTGTCGTAGATCTCATCGGAGAACACCACCAGATTGTGCTGCTTGGCGATATCCAGCACTTCACACACCACGGCGGGCGGATAGACCGCGCCGGTAGGGTTGTTGGGGTTGATCAGCACAATGGCGCGGGTGCGACTGGTGATCTTGGCGCGAATATCGGCCATGTCCGGCGCCCAGTCCGCCTGCTCGTCGCACATGTAATGCACCCCATGACCCCCGGAAAGGTGCGCCGCGGCGGTCCACAGCGGGTAATCCGGGGCGGGGATCAGCAGTTCGTCGCCGTCGTTGAGGAGTGCTTGCATGGCCATGACGATCAGCTCGGAAACGCCATTACCAATGTAAATGTCCTCAATGCCGACGCCGGGAATCTGCTTGCGCTGGCATTCCTGCATGATTGCCTTGCGTGCCGAGTAGAGCCCCTTGGAGTCGCAGTAACCCTGAGCGGTGGGCAGGTTGCGCATGACGTCCTGAAGAATTTCTTCGGGTGCCTCAAAGCCAAACGGCGCAGGATTGCCGATATTGAGCTTGAGAATTCGCTGGCCTTCTTCTTCCAGCCGCTTGGCATGGTCGAGCACCGGGCCGCGAATGTCGTAGCAGACGTTACTCAGCTTGTGGGATTTTTTAAGCGTGGGGGATTCTTGAGGTTGGGGGGTGTCCATGAGCCTTGATTTCCAAAAAGTGTCCAGTGGCCGCGCGGCATTGTCGGTCGATGCCTCATTATGCGTCGGAATGGGAGGTGCTGTCTTCGTCGCTGTGCACCGGCGGCGGTGGAATATCGTCGGGGGTTTCCAGTGTCAGCCTTCCCAGCTTGCCGTCACGCAGTTCGTGCAGCAAGACTTCAGCGCCCCGGTGCAGGTCAACCGTGCCGCCGGGGCGCAGCCCGCCACGCTTGCCTGCTATTTCCTTGAGAATGGCCTGGCCGTCAAAGCCTGCGATCGCCAGAAAATCAGGCTTTTGCGGGCCGTCAGCATCGACCTCATCGGTGCTGGATGGCGCATAGCGGGGCAACGTCTTGAGCTTGTAGCGGGCGGTCAGTGCATCCGGGTAACGTCTCGCCAGTTCCGCGCTGGTGATGATCGCCACGTCGGTGTATTCAATCGCGGTATCACGAATCGCGCCACTGGCGGCGAGACGGTAGGCGCTGGCCTGGTCTTCAATCTTGGGCCATAGCACGCCGGGGGTGTCGATGAGCGCGACCCGACCGTCGATGCGTACCTTCTGCTGGCGCTTGGTCACCGCTGGCTCGTTACCGGTTTTGGCGATCTTACGCCTTGCCATGCCATTGATCAGTGTCGACTTACCCACGTTGGGAATGCCCATCACCATGACACGTACATCGCGGTCGACACGAACGGCCCCCGCCAGCTCGTGGCAGAGCTGGGGAATTTTTTTCAGTTCTCGGGTATTGGTGGTGGTGACTGCCAGCGCGCGCGTGTCGTCCTGGGCGTCGAAAAATGCGACCCATTCGGCAGTACGCTCCGGGTCGGCCAGGTCCGCACGGGAGAGAATCTTGAGCACCGGCTTGTGGCGGGTCAACTCGGCCAGCATGGGGTTGGCGCTGGAGTAGGGTAGCCGCGCATCGAGCACTTCGATGACCACGTCGATTTCCGGCAGCGCCTCCTGGATCTGGCGGCGGGCCTTGTTCATATGTCCGGGGAACCAGCCGAGCATGGGTCTCTCCTGCAAATTGCTAATGCGGTGCATCTTAACAGAAGGAGGTGGCTAAACGGTTGTTAACGCGTGATGCCGGTCATATATTCGCTTGTGATATAAGTATATAGTTAATGGAGCGGTATGATGCCGCTAAGTAATCGCTGAAGAGGAGCAATACATGGAACTGTCATCGAGCCTGCAGGGGCTTGCAGGTGGCATATTGATCGGTATCTCGGCGGTCTGGCTGATGGCAAGCCTGGGACGAATCGCCGGTATCAGCGGTATTGTCGGTAACTTGATCGCCCAGCGGCCTAAGGGCGATAGCGCTTGGCGGGCGGCGTTTCTCGTCGGCCTGGTCAGCGGGCCATTACTATTAATGGGGCTAGGTGCTGGATGGGGCAATGTCGTCAATCACCCCGGCGCGGTTATCGGCCAGCCGCTGGGCGGCGTGCCGCTGATGCTGGTGGCCGGCCTGCTGGTGGGGCTGGGCACCGGGCTCGGCAGTGGCTGTACCAGTGGTCATGGGGTGTGCGGTCTGGCGCGTCTCTCACCGCGGTCGTTGGCGGCGACGGTCACGTTTTTGGGTGCCGCCCTGGTGACCGTCTATGTCGTGCGTCACGTCCTGGGAGGTGGAGCATGAGCAGACAGGCTCTGACCCTGGTGGCGAGCTATGTAGCCGGCCTGCTGTTCAGTCTGGGACTGGCGGTATCGGGCATGACTGATCCGGCCAGGGTGGTCGGCTTCCTGGATGTCGCCGGCAACTGGGATCCGACGCTCATGTTTGTACTCGGCGGGGCGGTCATTACCACCTTTATCGGCTACCGTTTCGTGCTGAAGCAGCCGGTACCTCTGCTGGCAAAGCGTTTTCAACTGCCCGATAAGCAGGGGCTGGATGCCAGACTGTTGATCGGGGCGGCGTTGTTCGGCGTGGGGTGGGGGCTTTCAGGTTACTGTCCGGGGCCCGCCATCGCGTCGCTGGGCGGTGCCACGCTACCGCTGGTGGCAATGCTGGCGACCATGGTGCTGGGCTGGGTGATCGCCAGGCGTTGACGACGCTATTGCTCAGGTGCCGGACCGCCCATCATTTCTTCCAGGCGCTCTTCATCCGGCATGCCTTCGACGCGGTCCAGACGGGTGACGCCGTCATCGGTCTGGCGCTTGAAAGCGCTGGTCGGGGTGGCGTAGAGGCCCAGACCGTCAAACAGCTGGTTGTTGCTGTATACCTGCTCTTCAATTTCACGAGGTTGGGCGCTGGCGCGGATGTGGTCGCCTTGCTTATGGCGGGCAAGGGCGTCGGCGGGATCGTCGGCAGCGAGTAGCGATGCGGCCTTGGCGGGGCTGTCGGCGTCAAGAATGCCCACCACGATATGGCGTAGTTGCACCTCGCCTGCTTCAACCCAGGGCCGTGCGGCTTCCCAGAAAGCCTGGCAGTAGGGGCAGTTGGGGTCGGTAAAGGTGTAAACCACCCGTGGCGCGTCACGCTGGCCATCCTGAATCCAGTAGCTGTCTTCGAGGAGTTGCCAGGTTTGTGCTTCAAGTGGTGCCCGTACGTGCTTGTCCAGCGCTGCTTCCTCGAGCTGGTTGTCGCCCTCCTGGTCGGTCAGCGAGCCGGTAATGGCGTGCTCGCCGTCGGGGGTGAGGTAGATGGTCACTTCCTGGCCCTGACGGCTGGCGCCAAAGCCACGCATGCCGCCAGGGGCGTCAAATTCGCCGTGAATCTCCAGTCCTTGATCCGCCAGTGCCTGTACAGGGGCGGGGAGAGAGTCCGCTTGGGCTGTCGGCATCATGAGCATGCCGAGCATCGCGCTGCCGAATAGGGGCGAACGGCGTGATGTTGGCCGGGGTTGGAATAAGCGGTGCAGGGTGAACACATCGCGCATAGCGTTCCTCAATCGTTGCAGAATCGAGGGGATAGCCTAACGCGCAGGGCCTGAATCGGCATCATTTTCCGCTAATAAATCGATGCCGGGAATATCAAGGGCCATGAACCAGCCAGCGCACGGCATAGGGAGGCAAAGGGTCGGTGGCTTGACCAGAGGATCGGGCGTTGAGGTCTTGCCATGGGACTGACGATAACGCGTGCTGGACGTCATCACCGAGCTGATCAAATGATAGGGGCACCTCGGTGACATTGTATAGCGCCAACAGGCGGCGACCGTTGGCCAGCGGACCACGTTCGATGGCCAGCAACGATGGATCCGAAGTCAGTACGCGCTGTGCGGCATTGGGGTGGAAACAGGGCTCCCGGCGTCGGCAGTCCAGCAATCGACTCAGCGCATTGAAAACGTCATGGGTGGGTGTGGCGGTGCTGTCGAGGAGTAAATCGAGTTCGCGGCGCTGCCAGCGGCGGCGATTGATAGAGCGTAAGCGACCGCTGCGCTCAACGCCTTCCACGTCGTTGAGGGTGCCGGTCAGGGTATGGATATACAGGGCCGGAATGCCTTGAAGACTGAGCATGATCGCCTGGCTGCACAAGAAACGTGCAATTTGCCACGGATCGGGGCCTTTGCGCGTGCCTTGCATGGCTTCAAACCAGGTGATGTTGATTTCATAGGGGGTGTCGCTGCCGTCGGGGTTGCTGCGCATGCTGACAAAGCCGCCAAATCGGTGCATCAGTTCGAGCAGCGCATCGCGTTCGTGATCGGGTAACAGGCCTTCCAGTGGGCGTACGCCAATGCCATCGTGGCTGGCGGTAAAATTGAGATAGGTGCAGTGGTCGGGTAGAGGCGGCAGGCTGGCCAGCCAGCCTTGCAGGGTATGCGTTTCGCCCCGTGTCAGGGTGTGCAACAGCAGCGGCGGCAAGGTGAATTGGTAGATCATGTGGGCTTCGTCGGGCGGGCCGTCGGCGAGGCGGTCAAGACCGAAGTAACTGATGTTTTCGTGATGCGGCACGTTGGTTTCGGTGATCAGCAGCGTGCCGGGGGCAACGTGGTCCACAATGGCGCGTAGCAATCGCACGACGGTGTGGGTTTCCGGCAAGTGAATGCAGTTGGTTCCCAGCCGCTTCCATAGAAAGGCGACGGCGTCCAGGCGCACGATACGGGTGCCCTGCTCGAGGTAAAACAGCAGGATGCCGACAAATTCCAGCAGCACATCGGGGTTTTCGAAGTTCAGGTCGAGCTGGTCTTCGGAAAACGTCGCCCATAGGTAACGTGTTCCCCGGCGGGTGGATATCGGCACCAACAGCGGGCTGCTACGTGGCCGAACCACTGCCGACACATCGGTGTCGGGGTCGACTTCGATAAAATAATCGCGCCCCGGTAGGCTACCGCTAAGATAGTCGACAAACCATAACGACTCCCGGGACACATGGTTGAGCACCAGGTCCGCCATCAGGTCGTAGTGGCGGGCAAGGGTCTGAATATGCTGCCAGTCGCCCAGGTCGGGGTTTACTTCCCGGTAGTGGATTACTGAAAAGCCGTCGTCGCTGCTCCACGGGAAAAACGGCAGTACGTGGACGCTGCTGATACGTTCACCGAGACGCGCTTGCAAAAAGTCGTCGAGCACTGCCAGCGGGGGCGCTGGGTCATCAACGATAGAGTCACCATAGGTGATCAGCCACTGGTCTTTCTCGCTCCACAATGGTGCACGCTGACCCTGCTGCTCGATGGAAAGTTGCGGCTCCGACGCTGGGCAAAAATGCGCCAGGCGTTGATTCAGGCGGCGCTGAACCTCCGTGGCGCGGGGCCCGTAAAGGTGATCCAGATAAACGTGCACAGTGTCGTCGAAGGCGGTCATAAGGGTGTCCCAGTAAACAGGCTTCCACAAACGGTGCAGCTTGTGTGCCAAAACGTTACAATAGGCGGTTAATAGCGCATTAACAGGTCGTATTTTGCTTTCTCGTGCAGCGCTTTCGCACGGGCCGACAACAGGTTGAACGCCATGCATTGCCCTTTTTGTGGTGCTAACGATACTCGCGTGACCGATTCGCGGCTGGTAGCCGACGGTGACCAGGTGCGTCGCCGTCGCCAATGTGCAAGTTGCCAGGAGCGTTTTACCACTTATGAAACCGCCGAGCTGGTCATGCCCCGTGTGGTCAAGTCTGACGGTTCGCGCGAAAGCTTCAACGAAACCAAGCTGCGTGCCGGTATGCTGAGGGCGCTCGAAAAGCGGCCGGTCAGCGCAGAGGCCATTGAGGCGTCCGTCGAGCGGATACGCCAGACGCTTCGCGCGCGGGGAGACCGGGAAATTGACGCCCGCGATATTGGTGAGTCGGTCATGCAGGCCTTGAACACCCTCGATCAGGTGGCCTACATTCGCTTTGCATCCGTGTATCGCAAGTTTCAGGATCTGGACGAATTCCGGGCTGAAATTGATCGCTTGTCCCAGGAACCTGCTGACGGCAGGCCCTCAACGTGAGCGTGGCCTTGTTCAGTACCGATGACCATCGTTACATGGCCCGCGCGCTGGCGCTAGCGGCATACGGTCTGTACACCACCGACCCCAACCCTCGTGTGGGCTGCCTACTTGTCCGCGATGGTAAGGTTGTGGGCGAGGGCTATCACCGCTACGCGGGTGAGCCGCATGCGGAGGTCAATGCATTGGTTGCGGCGGGCGAGAACGCTCGTGGCGCGACCGCCTATGTCACGTTAGAGCCGTGTTCACATATTGGCCGCACTGGCCCCTGCGCCGTGGCGTTGCAAGACGCTCGGGTGGCGCGCGTAGTGGTGGCCATGGTAGACCCCAATCCTCAGGTCAGTGGCCGGGGCATTCGCCTTTTGGAAGATGCGGGGATCGAGGTGTCAGTCGGGTTGCTGGAGGCAGACGCCCGCGCGCTCAATCCTGGCTTTATCGCCCGTATGGCGAGCAAACGTCCCTTTGTGCGCATGAAGATGGCGATGAGCCTCGATGGTCGCACCGCCATGGGGTCGGGTGAATCCCAGTGGATTACTGGTCCTGAGGCGCGCGCGCAGGTTCAACGATTACGTGCCCGTTCAAGTGCGATATTGAGTGGTGTGGAGACCGTCATCATGGATGATTCACGCCTGACGGTTCGTGCCGAGCAACTCGGCTTGGATGATGCCGCTGACATCGCCAGGCGCCAGCCGCTGAGGGTAATTGTCGATAGCCAACTGCGATTGCCGTTGGCAGCCGCCTGTTTGCGAGCGCCCGGGCGTACGCTGATTGTTACCACGTCCAGGGATACTGAGAAGCGCGGGCGACTGATAGACGCTGGGGCTGAGGTGCAGGTGTTAGCCGCCGATGCCCAGGGTCGTGTTGATCTGTCGGCTCTGCTTGAGTGGCTGGCGGCAAACGAAGAGGTTAATGAGCTGCTGGTTGAAACCGGCGCCACACTCGCCGGCGCCATGCTAAACGCGGGATTGATCGATGAAATGCAGCTATTTGTCGCGCCGACGCTGTTGGGCGGAGACGCCAGGCCGCTGTTTGCACTCCCGGGGCTTGTCCAGATGGCCGACCAGCAGCGCCTCACTATTCACGATATGCGGGCCGTTGGACAGGATTGGCGAATTATCGCCTCGCCAGTGGTGACTGGCACGAGCGACGATACCAAGGTACCCTGACGCGCGAAATCGCACCCTTGCGACAACTTTACTGGAGATTCCATGGCGCACGCTTCCTCTGGGACACTAGCCCCCATTGCTGAACTGGTCGATGATATTCGCCAGGGCAAAATGGTGATTCTCATGGACGACGAGGATCGCGAAAATGAAGGCGATATCATCATGGCCGCTGAAAAAGTCCAGGCGGAGCATATCAACTTCATGGCACGCTTTGCCCGCGGCCTGATCTGTTTGCCGATGACACGGGCGCGCTGCGAACAGCTGAATCTGCCGCTGATGGTACGCGACAACGGCTCCGGGTTTGGCACCAAGTTCACCCTGTCGATCGAAGCGACCGAAGGCGTGACCACGGGGATCTCCGCCGCCGACCGGGCGCGGACCGTCCAGGCCGCCGTTGCCCCGCATGCCAAACCCACCGATATCGTCCAGCCGGGACACATCTTCCCGCTGATGGCCGAGCCCGGTGGCGTTCTGCGTCGTGCCGGTCATACCGAGGCCGCCTGTGACCTGGCAGCCCTGGCAGGTTGTGACCCGAGCGGCGTGATTTGTGAGGTCATGAACGATGACGGCAGCATGGCGCGCCGTCCTGAGCTTGAAGCTTTCGCTGAAGAGCACGGCATCAAGATGGGCACCATTGCCGATTTGATTCACTACCGCATCGTCAATGAGCAGACGGTGGATCATCTCGAAGCCTCGCCGATTACTACCACCCAGGGCGAGATGACGCTGCATGTGTTTCGCGACCGCATTCAGGGCGCGCATCACTTAGCCCTGGTCAAGGGCCAGCCAGCGCCTGAGCAGCCCACGACGGTGCGGGTCCATCTGGCCGACACCTTGCGTGATGTGCTGGGGTTGACCAAAGACGAGCAATGTCGATGGGATGCCCAACGAGCGCTTGTCGAAATATCCGAGGCTCCTGCGGGCGTGTTGGTGCTGATCGATGACGGGCGCCCGCATCAAGACCTCAAAGACCAGTTGGATGTCTTTTTAGAGCGCGTGCGCCAACCGCGCACCAGCGATTCTGACGGCGCGGGAAATTACTTAACTATCGGTACCGGCTCGCAAATACTTCGCCATCTTGGCGTGGGTAAAATGCGTTTGCTCAGTTCGCCCTGGAAATTCTCGGCACTTTCCGGCTTTGACCTGGAAGTCGTCGAGCGGCTGGGGCCGAACGATACGTCCGATGAGTCCACCGCTTAGCCGTTATACACTTTAGCAGGAATAAATTGATGCAATCCCTTTCTCAAGTTGAAGGTACCTTTGTCGACGTCGATGGCCGTTACGTCATCGTGGTTGGCCGGTTCAATCACCATGTCGTAGACAGTCTGGTGGAGGGCGCCGTCGATAGCCTGGTTCGTCATGGCGTTGATATGGAGCACATCGATATTGTGCACGTCCCCGGTGCCTGGGAGCTGCCGCTGGCCGTCAAGCGTGTCCTCAAGGTGGTGAAGCCTGACGCGGTCATCGCCCTGGGGGCGGTGATCCGCGGTGGAACGCCGCATTTTGAATATGTGGCGGGTGGCTGCAATACCGCCCTCAACCAACTACAGCTCGAGTTCGATACGCCCATCGCCAACGGCGTGCTGACCGTCGAGTCGATCGAGCAGGCCATTGAGCGTGCCGGTACCAAAGCGGGTAACAAGGGTACTGAAGCGGCCATGGCGGCCATGGAAATGGTTTCGTTGCTGCGCGCTATTGCGCCGGGTGATACTCATGAGTGAACGTCGTGAGCGCAAGCCTTCGGCTGCCCAGCAGGGCCGGCAAGCGGCGCGTGAGCTGGCGGTGCAAGGGCTCTATCAGTGGCACATGACGGGTAAGCCGATCAACACCATTGAGGCCGAATTCCGCAGCCATCTACCTGATGCCGACATGGAAGATCATGAGAATTGGGCCAAGGTGATGGAGATTGCTGACAAGGCGCTGTTTCATGAGCTGCTGATCAATACGTCGCGTTTCAGTGCGGAGCTGGACCGGGATATAGCACCGTTGCTTGACCGTCGTCTGGAAGACCTGGATGCCGTCGAGCTGGCCATTCTTCGCCTTGGAGCCTACGAGCTGTCGCGGCGTATGGAAGTGCCTTATCGTGTGGTCATTAACGAAGGCGTTGAGCTGGCCAAGTCGTTTGGTGCCACTGACGGCCATAAATACGTGAACGGCATTCTCGACAAGTTAGCCATTCGCTTGCGGAGTGCCGAAGTCAGTGCGCGTCGCCGCTAACCGGCCCCATGGACCGGGTGACTGCGCGTTCTTGCTGACGTTGCGTTCAAGGGGCCTTTGTGCTTGCCGAATTTGATCTGATTCGACGTTATTTTACGTCGCCGTGTCGCGATGCGAGCTCTCGGAGCGTGGCGCTGGGGGTCGGTGATGATGCTGCCGTACTGACGCCACAGCCGGGCCGCCAGCTAGTGGTGAGTGTGGATACCTCGGTGGTAGATGTTCACTTCCCCGGCGAAGCACCCGCTGAAGCCATTGGACACCGTGCGCTGGCTGTGGCGCTGAGTGACCTGGCCGCCATGGGGGCGACGTCACGTTGGTGCGTGATGGCGCTGACCATTGATCAGGCGCAATTTGCCGATGATAACGCTGCTGATGCCTGGCTCTCGGGCTATGCGCGGGGGTTTGCCGCACTGGCTGACCGGCACGCAACAACGCTGGTGGGTGGCGACATCACGTCCGGCCTGCTTTCCATCGCCGTGACTGTCATGGGTGACGTGCCCAATACCACAGCGCTGACACGAAGCGGCGCCCGGCCTGGCGACGTGATTGCCGTTACCGGCGCGCTGGGCGGGGGAGCCGGCGGTTTGGCGCTGTGGCGAGAGGGTGAACGCGATAAGGCTCACCCGCTGCTTGAGCGCTATTTATGGCCGACGCCGCGCTTGGCGGCAGGCGAAGCGTTGCGCGAGTGGGCGACCGCGGCGATTGATATTTCAGACGGACTGTTAGCTGATCTGGGCCATCTGCGCGAGGCATCTGGCGTAGGGGCAACGTTATCGCTGGACGCATTGCCGCTGGCTGAAGGCCTGGAACATGCCTTGGGGCCAGAAGCGGCTCGACAGGCCGCATTGACCGGCGGCGACGACTATGAACTACTGGTGACGTTGCCCTCGACTCACGTCGAACAAGCGCGCCAGCAGCTTGCTGCGTCAGGCGTTCCACTCCACGTGATTGGTGAGTGCAGCGACATCTTGGGCGTGCATGGACTTCCCGTTCAGCGCTATCACGGCTGGCAGCATTTCAAGGGAGAGACGCCATGAATCATGCCCCTGCAAGCGTTTGGCGTCGGCCCACGCATTTTTTTGCCTTTGGGCTTGGCAGTGGTGCCGTGCCTTTTGCGCCGGGTACGTTTGGCACGCTGGCGGCGATTCCTTTTTATTGGTTAATGGCCGATCTGTCGCTAGGCTGGTACTTAAGTATTGTTTTTGTCGCCTTTGTGATCGGCGTATGGCTGTGCGATAGAACGTCCAACGATTTAGGGGTGCATGATCATTCCGGGATCGTTTGGGATGAATTTGTCGGCTACTGGATTACCATGGCGGCGGTGCCGTTTTCATGGGAATCTGCACTGTGGGGCTTTTTGGTGTTCCGCATTTTCGATGTATTCAAACCCTGGCCTATCCGCTGGGCGGACCGGAGGGTGGCCGGCGGGTTTGGCATCATGATCGATGATGTGATGGCAGGGATCTACGCCTGGAGCATAATGCATCTGTGGTTTTGGCTGCATTGACCGTTTAATAACGCTGCCCGTTGGCGCGTTTGGCTCAAGGGAGATGCCATGCGCAAGGAACGTTTGATTGTCCCCGTTCTGGCGGTAATAGCCGTGCTATGGGTAGCGGCACAGCTGCTTTCAAGCGTGTTGTTCGAGCGCAGCCTGCGTCAGGCGCTGGATGACCTGGCCGCCCGCGGTGAGTGGCGGGTGACGCGTACTGAAAGCGATCAGGGATGGTTAACCTCACAAGGCCGATTGGTTCTTTCGCCTTTGCTCGGGCGGCCCTGGCGACTGGAGCTTAGCTACACGGCCCGTCACGGTCTTTTAAGCACCGACGTGGAAGGCACGCTTTTGCCTCGCCTCGATACCGTCCTTCAGCAAGCGTTGGGGGAGGTATCTGCGCCTTCCGTACCGCGTTGGCAAGGCACTTACCACACATTGAGCGGTCACAGCGAACTGCGTCTGGCGCTTGCTCCCTTCGTTATTCAGCAAAACGGCAGGGAATTAGCCGTGCGCGGTGGTCGGCTGCGCCTAGAGGGCGTTTACGGCGATTGGCGGCTACGGGCGCTGATGGATCAACTGACCATTACCGATGGGCCGGCCGAGCTGCGTGTCGGGCCCTCGACGTTGGAGAGCCGCTACACCTACACCGAAGACGCCTACCACTTTACCCAGTACGATTCTCTACATATCGAGAATGTGGCGCTGTCCTACCCTGCTTTTGATGTGCAAATAGCCCCGCTTGATGTCAGTAGCCGGATGATGCTCGACGAGCAGGAGTTGCGCGTGAAAGGAGAGCTGCATATTGGCGAGGTCAGGGTGCCTTCCGAAGCGCCGGACACGCCGTTACTGCAAAACGGCCATATGGAAATGGAGCTTTCCCGGATCAATGCCGATGCGGTGCGCGATACCATACGTCAACTGCGCCAGGAAGCCGCATGGGGCGATGCTCGCTTACCCTTGGCGGAGGGAACCCTGACTCGCCTGCAGCCCGACTTGCGTCAGCTGTTAAGCGATTCACCGCGGTTGGATGTCTCGACCATCGCTGTCGACAGTCCGCTGCTGGGGATTCGATTGGATGCCGATGGCGCGCTGTTCTTTGACAACCGCCAGCTGGACAAGTTGGACATCACCAAGCTGGATGAGCCTGAAGAGCAGGCGCGTTGGCGTGAGCGTATCGACGGGGACTTTACCTGGCACGATGCCCCGACCGTCGCGGCCCTCTGGTTGGGGCTGCCGTTGGGTACTCAGGAACTGGCGTTCGACGTGGTGCGTGGCCAGTGGCGCGTCAATGGTCGTCCAATGCCCAATCTATGGCCCTGAGCGTCAACGGTTGAAGTTTGTCTGATGTGCCCGCATTTCCATCACAAAGCCGAGCGGCAATCGCCACCGGCAGGTGTTGATTGGAGGGTTCATGAGCGACCAGGAATTTGACCGAGACGACCACTTTAACGTGCAGGACGACAACGATCCGACCTCGCAGGGTGAGGACGACCAATTCCGATCAGACGGTGAGCGTGTCAACTCAATGGTGCCCGCCAGTGACATGCTTCCCGAACGTATCTATCTGCTACCGATCCATAATCGGCCCTTCTTTCCCGCCCAGGTGCAACCGCTGGTCATCAATCGTGAACGCTGGGAAGAGACCATGCGCCGGGTGGGTAATACCCCGCACCAGACTGTAGGGGTTGCTTATGTGGGTGAGCAGGGTATCGACTCCCTGGATAGTGAAGGCTTTCCGACCATTGGCACGGCGGTCAAAGTTCACAAGATGAAGGGTGAGGATCAGCAGATCCAGTTTATCGCCCGGGGTGTGCAGCGCTTCAAGATTCAGCGTTGGCTATCCAGCACGCCGCCTTACCTGGTTGAAGTGAGTTACCCCAAAGAGCCGGTGGATGCAGAAAACGAAGAAACCCGCGCTTATGCGATGGCGATTATTAATGGGATCAAGGAATTGCTGCCCATTAATCCGCTGTACGGCGAAGAGCTCAAGCACTACCTGAACCGTTTCAGCCCGCACGAACCCGGTCCGCTGACCGACTTTGCCGCGGCGATTACCTCTGCCAAGGGTCCGGAGCTTCAGGATGTGCTGTCGACGCTGGATGTTGCTGAGCGCATGCAGAAGGTACTGCCACTGCTGCGCAAGGAGATTGACGTTGCACAGCTGCAAAGCGAAATCAGCGAGCAGGTCAACGCGCAGATGCAGGAGCGTCAGCGTGAGTTTTTCCTCCGCGAGCAGCTCAAGGTGATCCAGCGCGAATTGGGTATTTCCAAGGACGACCGTGAAAACGATGTCGATACCTTCCGCGCCCGCCTGGAATCGCTGGTGGTGCCCGAGCGGGTCCAGTCGCGGATCGACGATGAACTGGACAAGCTCAGCGTACTGGAAACCGGTTCGCCTGAGTACGGCACGACACGCAATTATCTTGACTGGCTGACGTCGCTGCCATGGGGCGTGACCAGTCCTGACCAGTTGGATCTGAATCATGCCAGACAAGTCCTGGACCGTGATCACGACGGCTTGAAAGACGTCAAGGAACGGATTGTCGAATTCCTCGCCGAAGGGTCCTTCAAGGGCGATGTTGGCGGCTCGATTCTGCTGCTGGTAGGCCCGCCTGGCGTGGGTAAAACCTCTGTTGGGCGTTCGATTGCCGAAGCGCTGGGTCGTCAGTTCTATCGCTTTTCCGTCGGCGGCATGCGCGATGAGGCCGAGATCAAGGGACACCGCCGTACCTACGTGGGCGCGATGCCCGGCAAGCTGGTTCAGTCGTTCAAGGAAGTCGAAGTCGAGAATCCGGTGATCATGCTCGATGAAATCGACAAGCTGGGCCAGTCTTTCCAAGGGGATCCGGCATCGGCGTTGCTCGAGGTACTCGACCCGGAGCAGAACGTCGATTTCCTCGACCACTATCTGGATGTCCGTATGGATCTCTCCAAGGTGCTGTTCGTGTGTACGGCCAATACCCTGGATTCCATACCGAGTGCGCTGCTGGATCGCATGGAGCAAATTCGTCTGTCGGGCTACATTGCCGAGGAAAAGCTGGCGATAGCCAAGCATCACCTCTGGCCCAAGCTGCTCAAGCGCGACAACCTGCCCAAAAAGCGTATTCAGCTCAGTGACGCCGCTCTAAAGCAGGTGATTGAGGGCTACGCCCGGGAAGCGGGGGTGCGTCAGCTGGAGAAACAGCTGCACCGCATCGTGCGCAAGGCAGCCGTCAAGCTGCTGGAAGACGACGTTGAGACCGTCAAGGTGTCGGTTAAGAACCTCGAGGAATTCCTGGGCGCGCCCATCTTCCGCAAGGAAAAAGTCCTCAAAGGTGAGGGCGTGGTTACCGGTCTTGCCTGGACGGCAATGGGTGGTGCCACTTTGCCCATCGAAGCGGGCAAGGTTCATTCTCTGGATCGTGGCTTCAAGCTTACCGGCAAACTTGGCGATGTGATGCAGGAGTCTGCCAATATTGCCTACAGCTATACGCTTGGCCATCTGCAGGAATACGGCGCCGATAGCGACTTTTTCGACTCTGCCTTTGTACACTTGCACGTGCCGGAAGGTGCCACGCCCAAAGATGGTCCCTCGGCGGGGGTCAGCATGACCACGGCGCTGCTATCACTGGCCAGGCATCAGGCTATTGACCGTCCTCTGGCCATGACGGGTGAGCTGACGCTCACCGGCCAGGTACTGCCTGTGGGCGGCATTCGCGAAAAAGTGATTGCGGCGCGCCGCAGTGACATCTTTGAAGTCATCCTGCCGGAGGCAAACCGGCGTGATTATGAAGAGCTGCCCGATTACCTTAGAGAAGGCATGACAGTGCACTTTGCCAATCGCTATCGTGATGTGGCCAAGGTTGTTTTCAAATAGCTCATTAAGCGAATTAGTCATTGACTTGCTTAATTGGTGATGCTGCTATCGATTATCATCGTTAAATCAGGCTTTCTGGCCATTAACGTTTAGTCCTGTATAACCTTTAAACGCTATCCTCTCGGATAGCGTTTTTTTCTTTGTAGATCACTATTTAGTTTTTACGCTCAAGGTCGATATGCATAAAAGCTTCTTAGAAAAAATACATTCTTCACAGGGATCACTATGCGCAACAACCAACCCGTCACGCAGCAAGAATACCCATTAACTGAAGAGACCGTGCTGATATCGCGCTCGGACTTGAAAGGCAACGTGACCTATGCGAACCCGACGTTTGTTGAAGTAAGTGGTTACTCCCGCGATGAGTTGATTGGCGCGCCGCATAATTTAATTCGACACCCGGATATGCCCGAAGCGGCCTTTGCGAATTTATGGAAAACCCTGAAGGCAGGCACTACCTGGCAGGGCCTGGTCAAGAACCGCCGTAAAAACGGTGATCATTACTGGGTGCATGCCACGCTTGCTCCACTGCGTGACGGTGACCGTATCGTGGGGTATACATCGGTACGCCGCAAGGCGAGTCCCAAGGCCGTTGCCAAGGCGGAAAAGGTCTACGCCGAGATGCGTGAGAAAGGCAAATCCAGGCACTACACCCTGGTACGCGGTGAGCTTCGACGCAAGGGGGTTATCGGCATCGTCTCGCGCTTCAAGCTCACCAGCCTGCGCGCAAAGCTGATCGGCATGGTGCTGGCGTCCGTGGCGCTGATAGGGATTGCTGGTGGACTGGGTATTTACGGATTGATGGTCTCCGGAGATCGCCTGGATACCCTGAGCCGCTCGGGACTGGATGACGTCGCGAGCCTGCAGGGAATCGAACAGGCCGCCGGGCAGGTAGTGGATGAGCTGGATCCCGCCGTGCTCAATCCGCGCGCCGTGGACGCCGATGAACTGGCCGCGTCGGTCGGCACAAAACGGGAAAGGATCGAGGCGCGCTGGGACGAATACCGCGCCGATGAAGATCCCGACAGCCAGGCACTGCAGTCCTTTGGCTCAGCGCTCGGCAACTGGAGCGACGGGGTCGATCAGGCGGTGACCGCCCTGGTCGAGAAAGAGAGCTACGACGCCTTTGTCGCCTTCAACGATATCGTCAAGCCCGGCACGCAAACGTTGCAAGCCGAGGTCAGCCAACTGGTTGAAAGCGAACGAACCTTTGCTGCCGAGATGCTGGCGGAGGCCGACCAGGGCCGCCAGCAGATGATGATTGCCCAGCTGGTGCTGATGGGGCTGGGCGCGGCGGTCATGATCGGCTTGAGCATGCTGATTCTGAAATCGGTGCTGCGTAGCCTGGCCGGCGCGCGCTACGTGACCTTCCAGATTGCCGCGGGCAACCTGGCGGCCCGGGAGCGTCGCCAAACCGGTGATGAGCTAGGTGAGCTTCTGTACTCGCTCGACACGATGCGTTTTAGCCTGTCAGGTATTGTGGGTGACGTTGAAAACCGTGTCTCGGTGGTTACCCCGGCCATTCAGCAGATTGCCGCCGAAAATGAGGAGCTGGCGTCGCGTACTGAGCAGCAGGCATCGTCGCTGCAGGAAACGGCCTCGAGCATGGAAGAAATGACCTCGACCGTGCAGCAGAATACCGACAATGCCCGCAAGGCGAGCGAATTGGCCGTACAGAACTCGCACAGCACTCAGCAAACCAGCGAGCAGATGCAGCAGCTGGTTGAGCGTATGCAGCGGATTGCTCAAAGTGCTGAAAAAATGACCGAAATGATCAGCGTGATTGACGGCATCGCCTTCCAGACCAATATTCTTGCCTTGAATGCCTCTGTGGAAGCCGCCAGGGCTGGCGAGCATGGTCGAGGGTTTGCGGTGGTGGCCAGTGAGGTACGTAACCTTGCCGGGCGAAGCGCTGAAGCCGCCCAGGAAATTCGTCGCATGATCGACAGCACCACTCAGGAAGTCACCGGCGGGAGAAGCGCCGTGGAGGAGGCCGAGAAAGCGATCGACGCCGTTATGCGCCAGGTCAACCAGGTAAGCGAGCTGATGGAGTCAATCAGCACGGCATCCAGTGAGCAGAGTAGCGGAATTGGGGAAATCAATTCGGCGATTGCTGAAATGGATAACGTCACCCAGCAAAATGCCACCAAGGTGCAGTCGATTGCCGCGTCGGCGGATAACCTGTCCCTGGAAGCTTTCGAGTTGGCTAACGTGGTGGACGCATTCCGCCTGGAAGGGGCTCAGGAAGAGAGCATCAAAATAGCTCGCGCACATCTGGAAAGAATGAATCAAGCCACTCAGAAAACCGCCAAGGCATTACCCAGCCATTCTTCATCGACGAAAGCGCGCGAGGTGGCGACTGAAACTGCTGATCAATGGGATGAGTTCTAACGCTAGGGTGCGCGCAGATCATTGCGCCCGCCACTTGGTGGGCGCAATGGGTAACATCTATTCGTCGGGATGAAACTCAAGGGCTACCGAGTTGATACAGTAGCGCAAGCCGGTACTCTCGGGGGGGCCATCGGGGAATACGTGGCCAAGATGCGCATCGCAGTGGGAACACACCACTTCGGTGCGCACCATGCCATGTGTAGTGTCCTGATGCTCTTCGACGCAGCGGGTGCCAAGCGGACGGTCAAAGCTTGGCCAGCCGCAGCCTGCATCAAACTTGTGTTCGTTCTCGAATAGAGGGGCATGGCAGCAAACGCAATGGTAGATACCTTGCACCTCTCTGACCTGGTAGTCCCCGGTAAACGGCCGCTCAGTGCCTTTTTCACGAGTGACGCGATACTGCTCCGGCGTGAGTTTTTCTTGCCATTGATCCGGGGATTTTTCGATTTTTGCCATGGGGGTCTCCTCTCCCGCTTCCTGACTCAGGATAGCGTATCACTATCGTAAAGGACTTTATCGCCAAGGGCACTATCGTCAATGACAGTGCCTGGCCTGCTTGAGTTCAGGATGCGCAATATCGGCAAAAATCGCCAGCCAAGCCATCAAACGCTGGCCGCGCCACCGTTACTACGCGGGTCGTGAGCGCTTTCAATCAGCCCGTCAGGGTGATGAACGATACCTCCCGCATGTCCCATGGTGTCGCTGAACGGCTCATCGAGCACTTCGACATCATGCCCAGCCGCCTTGAGCGCTGCCACCAGTTTGGCGTCAAAGCGATCCTCGAGTTTTAAGTTCATGCTCGATTCGCCCCAAGTACGGCCCAGGAGCCAACGTGGTGCGGTAACCGCCTGCTGCAACGGTATATGGTGAAACGCGTAGCGCGAGAAGACCGCGGCTTGCGATTGCGGCTGACCCTCACCGCCCATGGTGCCGTAGACCATGGTACGGCCATCGTTAAACCGGGCCATCGCTGGGTTAAGCGTATGGAAAGGCTTGCGCCCAGGGGCCAGTCCACGAAGCGATTCCGGGTCAAGCGAGAAGCTGATACCGCGGTTCTGCCATAGCACGCCGCTTTCCGGCAGGACAACGCCGCTGCCAAACTCCCAGTAGATGCTTTGTATGAAGCTGACTGCTCGACCCTCGCTATCTACCGCGCCCATCCAGACGGTATCGCCTGGCGCTGGATCGTGGGGCCAGGGCAGTGCTTTGGATGAGTCGATCTGGGCAGCCTCAGCGGCAATGCGTTCGTCGCTGAGTAACCCTTGAAGCGAGGTGGGGACCCGCGCCGGGTCCGTGACGTATTGGTCACGCAGCATGAAGGCGCGCTTGGTGGCTTCAATGAGGCCGTGCAAGTGACCAAAGCCATTGGGTTCGGTGGCTTTGATGCGCTCGTAAATGGCGAGGATCATCAGCGACGCCACCCCCTGGGTAGGGGCAGGGAGGTTATACAAGGTGGCGTCGGTGAGGCCTACTTCCAGGGGCGTCACGCGCTGGGCGCGATACTCGTGGAAGTCCTGCAAACGCAGCGGGCTACCCAGCATCTCCAAATCCCGGGCCATGCTTTCGGCCAACTTACCGCGATAAAAATCATCCAGACCGGCCGTGGCCAGTCGTTCCAGCGTCGCGGCCAAACGCGGCTGGCGAAGCCGGTCGCCTTCTCTGGGCGCTTGACCATCGACCAGAAGTGCCTCGCTGAACCCAGGGCTTTGTGATAAGCGCTCCAGGTGCTTGGCAGTCAGCGTTTCCTGGCTCTTGGAAACCGCGACGCCTTTTTGTGCATGACCAATGGCATCGGCCAGCAGCGTTGTCAGCGGTAGAGGTTTTCCCCAGTCGGCGGCAACCGCTAGCGCCTCCTGCCAGCCGCTTACCGTGCCTCCCATGGTGAGGGCTGCTTTAGGACCGCGTTCGGGAATCTGCGTGTCACCGGCATAGAAATCCGCATTGGCCAACCCCGCAGCTGGGCCGCAGGCATCAATGGCCACCGGTGCCTTGCCAGGCTCATGGATTAACCAGAAGCCATCACCGCCAAGAGCATTCATGTGCGGATAGACCACGGCGATGGTGGCCGCGGCCGCGACCATGGCTTCCACGGCGTTGCCCCCCTGCTTGAGTACGTCTCGACCGGCACTGGCGGCGAGGTGGTGCGGAGCGACACAGCTGCCGCTGAAGCTACGTTGCGTATGGAGCATAAGCTGTCCTTTTATTATTGAGCCTGAGGTTTACCAGCCAATGGCGGCAGGCAGCCACGTGGCAATACCCGGAAATAGTATCACCATGGCAATGGCGAGAAACTGTAAAGCGATAAACGGTAGCACGCCGAGATAGATATCCAGCGTGGTGACGCCTTTGGGGGCGACGCCTTTGAGGAAAAACAGTGACCAGCCGAAGGGCGGCGTTAAAAACGAGGTTTGCAGCACCAGCCCCACCAGAATGCCCAGCCACACCATGTCAACGCCCATCTGGATAAAAAAGGGCAAGAACAACGGCAGGGCGATATAGCTGATTTCGATCCACTCGAGAAAGAAACCGAGCACAAACATCAGCAGTAGCATGAAGAGCAGTGCACCTATCTCACCGCCGGGTACCCACTCGAACATACGCGCTACCAGGTGCTCGCCGCCAAGACCACGAAACGCCAGGCCGAATACCTGCGCGCTGATCAGGATAAAGAACACCATGGATGAGATGATCAGCGTTGCCTTCGCGACCTCTGTCAGTAGGTTAAGGCTAAGCCGCCCGGAGCTGGCAACAAATACCAGGGCGCCCAGGGCGCCCATGGCGGCGGCTTCAGTGGGCGCGGCAATGCCGCCGATGATCGAGCCAAGCACGGCAACGACCAAGCCCACCGGCGGGCCTACCACCAGTATGACCTTGCGTAACAATTGCGCCTTGCCCATTTGGGCACGCTCTTCGGCAGGGATCGGTGGCATTAGATGGGGTTTCCAGGCGGCGAGCGCAAGAATGGCAATAATGTACACCGCTGCCAGGGTCAATCCAGGCATCATGGCGGCAGCGAACATAGTGCCCACCGATTCACCCAAGATCTCTGCCAGTAGAATGAGCACAAGGCTTGGAGGAATAATCTGCCCCAGCGTGCCAGAGGCGCATATCATCCCGCTGGCAAGTGCCTTGGGGTAGCCGCGACGCAGCAGTGTCGGCAAGGTGAGCAGGCCGAGCGTCACGATGGTGGCGCCGACGATGCCCGTGGCCGCACCAAGCAGGACACCGACAAAAATAATCGCCACACCCATTCCGCCCGATACATTACCGAACAAGTGACCGACTACATCGATCAGTTCGGCGGCAAGTTTCGACTTTTCGAGCATCACACCCATGAAAACGAACAGCGGGATAGCCATGAAGGTGTAGTTGGTTACCACGCCGTAGATACGCGACGGAAGCAGGTTGAAAAGCATCGGACCAAAGCCGATAAAACCAAAGACAAAGGCGGTCGTTGCAATGCTGATCGCCACCGGAATGCCGATCAGTAGCATGACGAAAAAAGCCCCGATCATGCCGATCGCCAGCCATTCATTTAAAGACATCGGTTAGTCACCTTGTGCGGGGAGTGCGAACGCATTGCGCAGTGCATGGGCCAGTCCCTGCAGCGCAAGCAGGGTGAAGCCAAAGGGAAGAAAGGCCTTTAAAACCCAGCGGTAGGGCAGGCCACCAGGATTGGGTGACCCCTCGCCGCGGCCAAACGATTGCGCGACCCAGGGAAGCGTCAGCCAGGCGATATACAAGCCTATAACCAGCAGCGTGAGTCCGCCGAATACCTCGATAGTACGTTTTACGAGCACCGGGAAGTGCTCGTAAAAAACGTCTACCCGAACCTGTTCGTCGTTAAGTAGCAAATACGCCATGCCGAACAGGGCAATGGGCGATATCAAGTGCCACTGCAGCTCTTGCAGCCATAGGGCTCCGAAGTCGAACAGGTAACGCAGTATTACATCACCGGAGACCAGTGCTACCAGCAACACACAGGTCCAGGCGGCGATCCGGCCAAATAGCCGGACCAGCACCTCTATGCTATTAACTACCTTTTCTACCGCTCGCATATCACACTCCGATGATATCGCTTAGCCAAGCGCGTTCACTGGCACCTGCCCAGCGGTCATGTTGAGCCTTGAAGGCCATGTAGCTGTCGTGGATTTTGCGTACCGCCGGATCGGCGTTGGCTTCGGTTTGCAGCGTATCCAGCGTGGCTTCGCGCAGTGCATTGACGATTGATTCTGGCAGTTGATTGGCGATGACCCCGTGATTATCGACCAGGTCGGTCATGGCTTCACCGTTCACGGCCTCCGACCAAGTCAGGCTTTCCAGGCAGGCGGCCATGCACGCCGAGCGAACAATCATCTGCAGATCTGCTGGCAGACTGTCCCAGTGGGATTTGGAAATCAGTAGCTCACCGGTGGTGGAGGGTTCGTGCCAGCCGGTGGTGTAATAGTATTTCGCAGCGTCTTGAAGTCCCATACGGCGGTCCTGGAAAGGGCCGACGAATTCGGCGGCGTCAATCACGCCGCGTTCCAGCGCCGGGAAAATCTCACCACCGGGTAATACGCGGGCATCGACACCGAGGGAAGAGTAGACCTTGCCGGCCAGGCCGGGAACGCGCATGCGCAGGCCATCAAGCTGGCTGATGTCTTCAATTGGTTCACGGAACCAGCCGGTCATTTGTACGCCAGTGTTATTCAGCGGGAAGGCGACCATGCCATACGGCTCGTAAAGCTCGTGCCAAAGCTCGAGGCCGCCGCCGTGATAAAGCCAGGCCATATGGCCCATAAAGCTCATGCCGAATGGCACGGTGGTGAAATACTGAGCGGCAAAGGTCGTGCCTGACCAGAAATAGCTGTTGGCCGCATTCATTTGGATAGTGCCGCTCTGTACCGCTTCAAACCCCTCGAGCGCCGGGATCAGTTCACCCGCGGCAAAGTGTTGAATATTGAGGCGACCACCCGACATGGTGTTGATTTTTTCGATGACATCGGTGGGGCTGCCGGGTCCCTCGACATAAAACGGAGAGCCTGGCCCGTAGGCATTGGTCATGCGCCAGTTAAAGGTTTCGGACGATTGTGCTCGCGCAATGCTGGGAGCTCCCAATACCAATCCTGCAGTGGAAGAGACAGCGGCGGTCGTAAGAAACTTGCGGCGTGTAAAGGTCATGAGTCACCTCTTGGCGGTGGAGAAATCAAATTTGTCCCACCAAGGTGTTAGCAAACGCCATGCCATAAAATCGATTTTATTTTAAATAAAAGATTTTTACAGTGTTTATCGGCTGTCGCTTACCGCTACCGTGGTGGCCGTTGCACTCAGCTGGCGCGCCGCGTCATGCTTTGTGCACCACCTTGAGGCGGCTATGTGCCTGCGTTGATGGAAGTGACGCTGTCGAGTCGGGAAGGGCGATTGGACCGGGAATGCTTGACAGTTCAATAAGGGGTGAGTAACATACGCGCCACCTCGACGAGGCATTGCGACGTCCCATTCGTCTAGTGGTCCAGGACACCGCCCTTTCACGGCGGTAACAGGGGTTCGAACCCCCTATGGGACGCCATCTCGTACTTGTCTTTTGCGTTGCGGGAATAGCTCAGTGGTAGAGCATCGCCTTGCCAAGGCGAGGGTCGGGAGTTCGAATCTCCTTTCCCGCTCCAATTAGGTGTGTGGTAAAGCAGACGAGGGTCGTGAGCTGGAACGCCAGCCCGGTCGAATCTCCTTTCCCGCTCCAATTGCGTCCCATTCGTCTAGTGGTCCAGGACACCGCCCTTTCACGGCGGTAACAGGGGTTCGAACCCCCTATGGGACGCCATCCGATAGCGAGAATGCGTTAGGCGTAGGGTTATAAAGCGGGAATAGCTCAGTGGTAGAGCATCGCCTTGCCAAGGCGAGGGTCGGGAGTTCGAATCTCCTTTCCCGCTCCAATTAATTTTATGCTTGCACAGTGTCCCATTCGTCTAGTGGTCCAGGACACCGCCCTTTCACGGCGGTAACAGGGGTTCGAACCCCCTATGGGACGCCATCTCGTACTTGTCTTTTGCGTTGCGGGAATAGCTCAGTGGTAGAGCATCGCCTTGCCAAGGCGAGGGTCGGGAGTTCGAATCTCCTTTCCCGCTCCAAGCGCATACTTAGATAGGGCATACTGCCTAGGGTCGTGAGCTGGAGCGCCAGTCCGATCGATCTCCTTTCCCGCTCCAAGCGCACCCATCTCTACTTCCCTTCTCTTCAGTTATTCATAGCCTTCCGGGACAGAACTGTTTGAAAAAATAGTTTGCGCCCTAATATCTAATGTTTACGCATGTGATGACTTCCTTATTTTTGCTGACAGGACATGTTTATGGCCGAACCGGCATTGTCGATACGTGGCCTTACCAAAGAGTACGGTAACGGCTTTCAAGCGCTAAAAGGTATTGATCTCGACGTCCAGCAGGGCGATTTTTTTGCGCTCCTGGGCCCCAATGGCGCAGGCAAGTCTACTACCTTGGGCGTGGTTTGTTCGTTGGTGCAGAAGACCCAGGGAAAGGTATCGGTCTTTGGTATCGATATCGATAAAGACTTCTCTAAAGCGAAATACCAGATCGGCGTGGTACCGCAAGAGTTTAATTTTAACCAGTTCGAAAAAGTGCTCGATATCGTGCTGGCGCAAGCGGGCTACTACGGCATGACGCGTCGTGAGGCGCTGCCTCGCGCCGAGCAGCTGTTGACCGATCTGGGGCTGTGGGACAAGCGCAATGGTAGCGCACGCATGCTGTCCGGCGGCATGAAACGCCGCTTGATGATTGCGCGTGCCTTGATGCACCGACCTAAATTGCTGATCCTTGACGAGCCGACCGCGGGCGTGGATATCGAGCTACGCCGTAGCATGTGGGAGTACATGCGCCGCATTAATCGTGACGAAGGCACTACGATCATTCTGACGACGCATTATCTGGAGGAGGCCGAGAGCCTGTGCCGCAATATCGCGATCATTAATCACGGCGAAATCGTCCGTAACACCAGTGTGCGGGAGTTGCTCACCGAACTGAGTCGAGAGACCTTTCTATTGGACCTTGCTGTCCCTGTCAGTGATACCCCCGTGGTGGAGGGATTTGATATCCAGCGAGTGGAAGCCTCGCAGCTATCATTGGTGATCCATCGTGGCCAGCGACTCAACGATGTGTTTGGTGCATTAACCGAGCAGGGCTTGCAGGTTGTCTCCATGCGCAACCGCGCCAACCGCCTGGAGGAGATGTTTGTGTCGATGGTGGAAGGCAGTCAGAGCTCAATCGATCAACGGGCAGAGCAGCCTCAAGCACAGGAGGCGCGGGTATGAACGCCAGTCAAACGCTCATCGCCCTGTGGACGCTGGTACTCAAGGAGATCAAGCGCTTTACGCGGATATGGCCGCAAACCTTGTTGCCACCCTCTATCACTATGGCCATGTACTTCATTATCTTTGGCAACCTGATCGGCTCGCGCATTGGGGCGATGGACGGCTTCACGTACATGGACTTTATTGTTCCCGGGCTGATCATGATGTCGGTGATCACCAACAGCTATTCCAACGTCGCCTCCAGCTTCTTCTCGAACAAGTTCCAGCGTTCGATTGAAGAGATGATGGTCTCGCCGATGCCTAACTGGGTCATCTTATCCGGTTTCATTTTTGGCGGTATGGCCCGTGGTCTTGGCGTCGGGCTGATTGTGACCATTGTTTCGCTGTTTTTTACTCGCCTGACCGTCGAGCATCCGTTTCTGACCGTGCTGGTGGTGGTGCTGACGTCGGCGCTGTTTTCCATCGGTGGTTTTATCAACGCGCTGCTGGCCAATAAATTCGACGACATTTCCATCGTGCCGACCTTTATCCTCACGCCGCTGACCTACCTGGGGGGAGTGTTTTACTCGATTTCCATGCTGCCCGATTTCTGGCAGGGCGTGTCGATGCTCAACCCGATTCTGTACATGGTGAATGTCTTCCGCTATGGCTTCCTGGGTGTGTCGGATATCCCGGTTGGCTGGGCCTTGGCTGCCGTGCTGGGCTTCATTGTCGTGCTGTTTGTCGTAGCGCTTCGCATGTTGGAACGTGGTAAAGGAATCCGGAGTTAAGTCATGTCGCATCGACCCGAAACACTGATAGAGGCACCGTTGGGGCGCGAATCTGTTTATCCAGACGCCTATGATCCTGACCTTTTGTATCCGCTTCCCCGTGCGGCCAATCGAGCCCCGTTGGGCATTGTCGAGGGCAGGCTGCCGTTTGTCGGTGAGGACGAGTGGCATGCGTTTGAGGTGTCCTGGCTGAACGGGCGCGGCAAGCCGGTGGTGGCTGTTGCACGCTTTCGTTTGCCCGCTGACTCACCCAATCTGATTGAGTCAAAATCCTGGAAGCTATACCTCAACAGCTTTAATCAGACTCGCTTTGCCCATCGAGACGACGTCATTGCGACATTAACCCGGGATTTAGCAGACGCAGCGAATGCGCCGGTTAGCGTCGAGCTTTTTGATGTTGACGCCGACACCTTGGCGCCTCGGCAGCTTCCGGGGGAGTGCCTGGATGCGTTGGATATCAAGGTAAGCTATTACACCCCGAGTGCTGACCATTTGAAGGCAGGTGATCAGGTGGTGGAAGAAACACTGTACTCGCACCTTTTAAAATCCAACTGCCCGGTGACCGGTCAGCCGGATTGGGGCAGCGTCATGATTCGCTATAAAGGTCCGCAGGTCGAGCGAGAGGGGCTATTGCGCTATTTGATCGGCTATCGTCAGCATCAGGACTTTCACGAACATTGCGTTGAGCATATTTTTACCGACCTGATGCAGCGCACCAAGCCCACTGAACTATTGGTCCTGGCGCGCTATGTGCGGCGCGGAGGGTTGGACATCAGCCCCTGGCGTGCCACGCCTGGGCTTTCGCCGCCCAGCCCGCTGCGTCTGGCAAGACAATAAATGATTGCGCTAAAGTAGCGCTCATCTCATTGAACCGACGGAGTCATCATGGACGCACTTACGCTGCTGCACGAACGTAGCTCCATGGGCAAGCTGAACGAGCCCGCGCCCAATGCCGAGCAGCTTGGCGCAATCTACCGGGCTGCGCTGCGTGCCCCTGACCATAAAGAGCTGCGCCCCTGGCGGTTTATCGAATTCAGCGGGGAAGGGCGTGAACGCCTGGGTGAGCTGTTTGCCGAGGCCGAGTTCCAGGAAGACCCGCATGCCAAGGATTCCGTGCTTGACTCGGCGCGCAAAAAACCACTGCGGGCGCCGATGATCATTGCCGTGATCGCCAAGGTGACGCCGGATATTGCCAAAGTGCCCAAGATGGAGCAGGTGATCTCCGCCGGCTGCGCGGCCCACGGTATTCTGCTGGCGGCTCATGCGCTTGGTTTGGGTGCCATGTGGCGTAGCGGCAAGTATGCCTTTGACCCCGTGGTGCACAAGGGGTTGAGCCTGGAAGACGACGACGAGGTCGTTGCGTTTATTTATCTGGGAACCCCCGCTGGTCGCCACAAGCCGCTTCCTGAGCATCAAACTGATGACTTTGTCGAACGCTGGAGTTAGCCATGGCAAGCAGCCGAGAAGCCGGTGTCGCTTACCCACGGCTACCGTTAACCGAAGGGTCGGATGATCTTGTTGCCTTTCAGCAGTGGCTCGGCGAGGCAATTCCCATGGTTGGCGCGCTGGGCATCATGCAGATGGATCGCCAGGGTGACACGCTTACCTGGCAACTGTCGTTAAAGCCCAGCCTGAATGATAAAGGCACCGGTTTTGGCGGAGCGCTGACCGCGCAAGCGACACTACTGGGTTGGTGCTGGGTAACGCTATGGCTGCGTGCGCAGGGCAGAGCGCAAGACGTGGTCGTCGCCGAATCGAGCCAGCGCTTCCATGCGCCGGTGACGGCAGATTACCGCATGGTATGTAGTCCGCATGATTCCCAAGGCCCTGTAATGCTTGCCGACAAGCTTCAGCAACGCGGTAGAGGGCGCATTACGCTGGATCAAAAGCTCTATTGCGGTAACACGCTGTGCCTGGAGGCGACCGGCAGCTACGTGGTTCTTCCCGAGGCCTGATCTGAAAATGGCTTGCTATTTCGCAGCTTAGGCCATAGAATACGCGCCGTTCTGTTGGGAAAAGCATCGCTGGTCTCAAAAGAGCAAACAATGCGGAGGAGTGTCCGAGTGGTCGAAGGAGCACGCCTGGAAAGTGTGTAAGTCGAAAGGCTTCGAGGGTTCGAATCCCTCCTCCTCCGCCAGAATGCGTTAAAGAAGCCCGCCAAGAGCGGGCTTTTTTTCGTCTGTGCCATAGCAAATCAATAGCTTATGTTCTCATGGTGTTTTATCGGGTTGCACCACATCGCACACAAGCGCAAAATCTATGTAGGGTGGGATGTTGGGTAAACAGTTAGGAACCCGTTATGCCAAGACAAACGAAGCCGTTAACCGCTTTGGAAGTGAAGCGCCTCACGCAGCGGGGGCTTCATGCGGTTGGTGAAGTGCCGGGCTTATACTTGCAGGTATCCAAGACAGGTACACGGTCATGGGTGTTGCGTTATGCCACTGGCGAAACTCGGTTATCTGAATCAGGCAAGGCGTTCATGGTGCGCCGAGATATGGGGCTGGGGAGTTATCCTGGTGTCACGCTGGCGCAGGCCCGTGACAAGGCTCGTGGTGTACGCGAAAAGTTGGATGCCGGTATTGACCCGGTAGCTGAGCGAAGAGCCGCCAGTCAATCACGCCGGGCTGCTGAGCTGGCGCGTATCACCTTCGCCGATGCTGCCGCCGCGGTTATCAAGATCAAGCAGGCTGAGAGCCGCAACCAAAAGCACGGCAAGCAATGGCAATCCACGCTTGAAACCTACGCTTTTCCGGTTTTGGGCAAGATGGCCGTTAGCGATATTGATCTGGTGCACATCAAGCAAGTGCTTCAGCCCATCTGGGAAACCAAAACGGAAACCGCCACCCGGGTGAGGCAGCGTATTGAAGCTGTGCTGAGCTGGGCGACTGTTAACGGGCACCGGTCCGGTGATAATCCAGCACGCTGGAAAGGCAACCTGGACACCATACTGCCGGCGCCTTCCAAGGTAGCTAAGGTGGAGCACCATCGCGCCATGCCGATCGATTCTATGCCTACATTCTGGCACGCCTTGGAAAAGCGCACCGGAGACGCGGCCGCGTGCTTGGCGTTTACGATCCTGACAGGCTGCCGATCTGGCGAAACCCGTGGAGCGCGCTGGGATGAAATCGACCTGGCCAGCGGCGCCTGGACAATACCCGCCAGCCGCATGAAGGCAGGCAGAGAACACCGGGTGCCGTTATCCGCGCCAGCATTGGTTCTGCTCGAGGCACAACCCCAGACGCGGGAAAACGTCTTTCTGAGCCCACAAGGCAAGTTGCTGTCTGATGCTGCCATGACCGCCTTGCTCCGCCGGATGAAGGAAGATCACCGGGCAACCGTTCACGGCTTCCGGTCAACGTTCAGGGATTGGATGGCAGAGCGCACTGGAACCCCGCACGAAGTAGCAGAGGCCGCGCTGGCGCACAGCATTCGAAACAGCACAGAAGCGGCATACCGCCGTGGTGATCTATACGCCAAGCGGGCAAGGGTGATGGATCAATGGGCCGCTTTCGTCACTGCCCCGGTACCCGTTGGCGCTGGCAATATTGCACCGATCAGGGGAGAGGTGGCCACCGATGGATGATGAGCTGAAGGCGATCCAAGACGACCTGGATAATGTTCTAGAGCGGTTGGCTGTCTACATGGGGCATGAAAGCCAGAAAAGCGAGGATATAGGTCCGAGAACTTACCGCAAAGAAGACGCCGCCCGGGCGGCATTGAGTTACCTAGAAGTCGAAGGGGTCACGCTGGAAACTTCACTTCGTGTTGGACGCTTTAGAGAGAAACGACTGAAAGAGGAGCACCCCGAAGGAACAATGCTCCACCATCATGCTAGAAACCGTGGTGAAGAATCCACGCTGATTGAAGCCCTTCGCGCCTTAGAGGAGTGGCTTTTAACCGCATGGCCTCCCGAAAGCCACCATTTAGACACTTTGGCTCTAGCTGTTAACGAATGGTCAAACAAGCGCGGACGTTTTATTGGTGAAAGCATGGGGCTTCCTATTACGACTGGGCGCTTGGATCCTAAAAAGGACGCGAAGAAAGGTGCGGTTGCGTGCGTTTGGGCATTACACAAAATAGACCCTAAAGCTTATCCCTTAGACGTAGCTTTGTTTGAATTTGTAGGTGAACAATTTGGCGGCATGGGAGAAAGAACCGTATCACGCGCCTATTACAGTGAAGATGGGCGCTTGGGTAGAAATATCTTCGAAGAAGTTGCAAATGATCCTGAACTAACGGAATACCTGATGCCGCTGGCATTAGAGATGTTTAGCGAGGCGCTAGACGACAGTTATGGAGAAATAACGTACTGGAAAATGGCTTTAGATCCTTGCTCATGGAGAGTATTCGCTGATGCTCCTCGATTGAAGCTGTCCCCAAACGAAGAAGAGTTATTATTTACCCCTTTCGACTTGTCAGAAACCTGCGAAAACTGACAATTACTCCTATCTGCCACCCCGCCATGCTTTACCACGTTACCCAATACGACGAGGTAAAGCACCATGGCAGCGAAAACGAAACGCCAGACACCCCCAAAGCCCGGCAATGAATTTCTAAGCGCCGATCAAGCGGCCAATCGCTATGGCGTACACCGCGCCAGCATTTATCGCTGGGCAAAAGAAAGCGCCTTCCCAGCACCGATCAAGCTAGGCCCCAACGTCACGCGCTGGGCATTGGCAGACCTTGAAGCGTGGGAAAAATCCCAGCGGGAGGCATCCTAATGCTTGCCAATGCGACGCCCTGCGTTTACGCTAAGACTGCTGGCGCAAAATCGTCAGCCGGGTTTAGCGGCCCGACTACCTCTAGGCGCACTAGCGCCCCCCTTGACGGCGCTTTTTTAGTGCCCGTCAGTTATGGCGGCTGTGCGTGGGACACCTTCGGGTGTGCCGGTTTCCTAGAGTGCCGGTCCGCTAACCTGCGTACAGTCGCCCCCATCAGTTGTTTAGCGGCAACTGGGGACGACTCCTCAACTCTAGGAGTCACACCCATGGCATCACTACGCCTGTCTAACGTCATTACCCGCAGTTTATCTGGCCGCGCCGCTGCACACAGAGCGATGGCGAAAGCCGCCCTGTTTGCCGATAGCAGCGCCAGCACCCGCCTAAAGCGTTACAACCACCACATTGAAAAAGTCCAGCAGCTTGAAGCCCGCCTTTCTGACACTGCCAAGCGCAGCGCTGGAGGTGTGGCATGAACCAGCATCAAATACCCCAAGCCCACCGGGACGCCATCGCCCATATTCAAGCGCTGGCGCTGCCTATCAGCACCCGAGTCCAAGGCGGCTATTGGGTAGGTGTCGAATTTTCGGGAATGCTACTTCAACTGAATGTAAGCGTTAGCCGCCGCGCTGACTTGCATCGCCCGGATGCCTGGCCCAAGTCATACAGCGTGTATGTCCCACCTTGCACACGCGCTGCACCTGATAGCCTCGAACAACTTCAGATGATTGCCCGCGATCTGGAAGCGCTGCTTCCTGGGGTGGTGGCGTCATGAGTCGCGTTCAGCCCCACGTCGACAAGCTAGAAGATTTGCTAGGCACCATGAGTGGCCTTGCCGGCATCATGCAAAAAGACCTGTGCCGTAGAGGGAGCGAGGAAGGGCCTGCTCTCAATGATCATGACATTGGGTGCCTGCTATCCGCCATTGATGAGCTCGCCAACCGTGGTTATTACGCCCTGGATGCGATCGATCGAGCCTCGCAAGGCCAGGAGGTGCACTCATGAGCCATATCCAGAACCACGCCGAAAACCTCCAAGACATGATGGGCGCCATTTACGGCCTGGCCGACATGCTCGAGAAAGCTGGTAGCGGTGATACCAGCGAAGACGAAGCATTAATGCTTTCGCGTTTCCAGCGCGGATGCATGGTCACGGCCATCAAACACCTTGCGGGCCATGCCGACTCTCTGACCGATGTTATCCAAGAGCAGGAAGCCCGTAAGCCTGCTGGCGCTGGAGGTGAGGCATGAACACCCGCCAAACCCATCTAACGCTAGAACAAGTTACAGCCCTTATTGGCGTTAGCGACAAGTTAGACGACCTGGCAGACGAGAGTGAAAGCCTTGGTGTGCCCGCTACCGACGCGATCAGTCGTTATAGCGATGCTTGCCGCCATATTCAGCAGGCCGTTGAGGCGTTATTAAGCGCCGTGGAGCACAACCATCAGCCCATCACTCAGGCGTCCAAGTGGGTAGAGCTGGCGCTTTATGCCGACGATGCCCGCGACCTGGCGCACAAGCTTAAGGAAACCGCCAAGCAGCTTGAGAGCGACCCGCGTGAATTGAAGGTGATGGCAGAGGCGAAGGGGATCCGAATGGGTGGTGACGGCCCGGAAGTTGGCACGTTCAAGGTAGCCGAAAGAGAAGGGGGCAATGATGCCAGCTAACGCCCAAAACAAAGTAGCCCGGCACAGTGGCCGGGCGACAGCGCCGCCTACCAGAGCAAACGCTAAGCCTGAGAATAGCACACACGCCGATGTGTACGCCTTGCTGTCGCGCCTAGAGAAGGTGAAAGAGAACGGGCCAGGCCGCTGGCTGGCGTGCTGCCCAGCCCACCAAGACCGATCACCTAGCTTGGCAGTCCGTGAGACGCCAGACGGCACCATCCTGGTGAAGTGTTTTGCTGGGTGCCCTACGCCTGATGTGCTAGCCGCCGTTGGTGTCGAGCTTAAAGACCTGTTCCCCCAGCGCGGCCGTGATGACTACCACGCCAGCAAGCGCCCGGGTGAAAGGTGGGTACCACGCGACGTGTTGAGCGCTATTGCCCAAGAAGCACTTATCACCCTGATAGCCGCCGAAGCCACTCACCGCGGTGACCGGTTGGCGCGTGTCGATCTGGACCGGCTGGCCACAGCCGCCGGCCGTCTGCGAAGTGCAGCAAGGGAGGTAGGCTGTCATGTATGAAGCCACGCAAATGGAAGGCGCGACCTGGTTGGATGATTATGCCCAGAGCCACCAGCCCGGCGCGCCCAAGCCGCTTATTCCGCTACCTAGTGCATTGGCCCCGGTTGCCGCGTTTCAACCTGACATGCTGCCAGAGGCAATCAGCGCCTATGTGATGGACGTATCCGACCGTCAGCAGTGCCCGCCGGACTTCGTAGCCGTCACGGCGATCTGTGCGTTATCTGCCCTGGTGGGCCGTAAAGTGCTGGTATGCCCAAAGCAGCGGGACGATTGGACTGTCACGCCGAATCAGTGGGGGGCCATCATTGGCCGCCCCAGCGCCATGAAAAGTCCCAGCATGAAAGCCGCGCTTGCCCCGTTGGTGAGGATCCAGCAGGACGCTAGCGATGGCCACAGTGAAGCGCTGCAGCAGTACAAGGCAGAGCAAAAGCTGGCTGAGTTGGAAAAGAAGGCCACTGAGAACAAGGCCAAGAAGCTGCACCAGCAGGGCAAGCGTGACGAGGCGTTAGCCGAGCTGGCAGAGGCTGAGCGGGAAATACCGCCCCCGGGCAAACCGCGCCTTATCGTCAATGATGCCACCGTAGAAAAGTTGGGGGAGCTGCTGAACGAAAACCCCAACGGCCTGATTCTGGTGCGCGATGAGCTGGCGGGCTGGCTGGGTAAGCTGGCGCAAGATGACTACCAAAGCGACCGTGCTTTTTATCTTGAGTGCTTCGACGGCAACGGACGGTTTACTTACGACCGTATAGGCCGGGGAACCATCGAGATAGAGAACTGCACGCTGTCCATGATTGGAGGCATCCAGCCAGACAAGATAGCGCCGATCGTTCGCAGCGCCAGCAATGGCACGGCCAACGATGGCCTGGTACAGCGGCTTCAGCTGGCGGTGTGGCCAGACGACCTAAAGCAATGGCGCTGGCGCGACCGGGCCCCAGACCCCCAGGCACGGCACGCTTACGAGCAAACCTTTTTCAGGCTACAAGGGCTGGCGCCGGAAACCGATGCCGAAGGCGAACCGCCAGCTTGGCGTTTTACTCCGGAGGCACAGGCGCTGTTCATTGAGTGGATGGAGAGCCTCAACATCGAAGCCCGGGAAAGCGACCTGGCGCCAGCGTTAGAGAGCCACCTGCTCAAAATGCCCCAGACCATTGCAGGGCTGGCGCTGCTGTTTGAGTTGATCGAGGGAGAAGGTGGAACCGTTGGCCAGGTAGCCGCTGCCCGAGCCCTGGAGTGGGCTGATTATCTGAAAACCCACGCAGAGCGCCTGTACAGCGCCGCCACCAATCGAGGCGCAATAGGGGCAGCCCTGGTTGTTAAACGCCGGGATAAGCTGCCTAGCCCGTTCACGTCGCGGGATGTGCGCCGTAAGCAGTGGTCAGGGCTGGACAGCACTGAGGCGGTGCGCGATGCGCTGGATGTCCTGGTGGAGCATAACCACCTGACAGCCCTGGAGGTGCCGACCACCACTAAGCCAAGAACAGAGTATCACTGGCACCCTGAATTGGTGCTGGCTGGGGAGGTGCGCTGATGGGACGCTGGCTCGCTAAAATACAGAAAAGCCCTATGTGTGCAACTGACAAAACTGACTTATCCGAATCAGTCAGAAAAGTCAGTGACACAAACGGGGCATTTGCTGAAACGGCAAGCACCACCGCTGTTATGCATGAAAGCCCCCTACAGGAAGCTGACAAAACTGACTTATCTGAATCTGTCAGAAATGTCAGTAACACAACTAGGGCGTTTGAGAAAAAACAGAGGGGAAGCGCCGCTGAAGTGGATGCCATGCTGGCCACATTGCGAGCGATAGGACGCGACCTTGGTGGCACTCTTGAAAAGCTGGCGCGCGAGCGGCTGCTAGGCCTAGATAATCCTGTTCGTGCTGAAGTAATAGCAGCGCTGGATGATGCCTTTACGGTAGCCCCAGACTTGCCTAGCGCCCGGAAGCAATGCCGGCACCTACTGACCGATCCTAACGCCCTAGACGCCGCCAAAGCCTGCTGGCCCGCTTTGCCTGAGCCGGTCGGTGAGGTATCTGCCGTTCCCCACCGACACACAGTGGCGCCCATCATAGAGCCGTGGCTGGCGCTTATTGAGCAGCACTGCACGCTGGTGCCAGAGGATAAGCGCTTCATCCGCCTAAGGTTGGTAACGCTTAGCCCTGGCCATGCAATGCGGCTGGCACGTCAGTATGTGGAGGCGTGGAAGCAGGCAGCCCGGGGTGAGCCACGGAAGCATGCCAAAGACAATGCAGGCCGCCGCGCTGCTAATCACCTGCTGATCACCCGCCTCAGTTCCAAGCACTAACGTCTTGTTGATGCTGCAACCATCACACCAACAGGACAGCCAAGGAGTAACGCACATGCCAACCATCGTCGCCCCAGACCAGTTGATCCACGCCGTAGTACAGGGCAAGAGCATTGCTCACCTGACGCCTGAACAGGCATACGCGATCCATATACTAGGGATGCCAGCAGGCGCGATAACTAATCCGTTACCTAAACACCTGGTTGTGTTGCTCGCCAATATCGACCGCATGGCAAGGAAGGGTTTCAAGCAAGCCTGTTCGAACCCTGAAGGGCTGATAGAGGCAGCATACGACGAACGGCACCCTTACTACTTGCGGCGGCCGGTTCAGGCTGAGCTTGCACGTGGTATGCGTGAGTGCTTCCCAGAGTTGAGGCCAACCGGCGTTGATAGCAATGGCCAGTGCGTATACCGCGCCAGTGATGTGGCCACTGCCCTGGATACCAGTGAGGTGGAATTGAAAGCACTAGGAGAGCGCCACGGGATGCAGAATGCCACTGCCGATAGCGACGTTACCCCGATTCATTAATAGGCGCATACGGCTCTTGCCCACTAAGCCCGGCACCTGCTGGGCTTTTTTACGTTTGGGCACTATGGCTGTATATTTATTCAGTAGTCCAGTGCTGCCACCACTAGGGGATACCATGCGCCGCCATAGCCACGCCCGCCGTAACTTTGCCACCGACGCCCGCAAGATCAACGATAACGCTTTCAAGCATGAATGCCGTGATGCTGAACAGTATCGGGATGAGCGCCTAGAGCTCGAGCGAGAAAAGCTAGAGCGCCGACTGACATGGGCTTTTGGTCGTGGCGATGCTGCTGGTGTTGAGCGGTTGCAGCGTCGTCTCGACAAGCTGGCCGATGAAGCGCTGACCGCTATAGAACCTGGCTGCCGGCCGGGACACATAGAGCGTTGGAAGAAGGATCTGTGACAGTAAGGCTTGGCGGAAAATCGCGGGTCCTTCCCCCAGGGGCAGCCTAGTCCACGGGGGAGCGTAGCCGCGGAATTCGACAAATTTTCGGCAAAACATGATCGTCAGCAGCACCTGCTCTCAACCCGCATGGTTGCGGTATTTAGAGGTGCCGAAGGTGACGAAACCACAGCGGTACGCTTTCGGCACCTAGTAGCCTGTCATTCGGCACTGTCAGCCCGCTAGGCCAATCTGGCAACAAGCGTTTTGTGACCCTCCCAAAGAGGACCGCAAACCTCCCCGCAGGAATAGCAAAAAGCACAATAAAGCCGAAAAAATGCTAATATTAACTGTATATAAAAACAGTTGTAATGGTATGAAGACACGAGGTCCCCAGGCCTACCCAACCCACAAGCAGCGCCAAGAGCTAGCCCGCATGTTGGTAGACATGGCAAGCGAAGGTGATGTTAACGCCGCTGGCTGGCTGCTGCTGTTATCCGAAATTCGACAACAGAGACGAGAGACTACCCAATGAGCGACTTAACCACCTGGAAAACATGGCTAGAGCAAAACCAACAAGCCCAACAGACTTTTGATGCTGTACCAGTCAGCACCGCAGAGCAGGCTTTAGAGAAAGCTGAAAACAAGCTTTCTACCTTTGTAAGTGATGCGGCGCCAGCCGGAACTAAGGTGAATCACCCGCCTACTCCTGAGCAAGTCGAGGTTGTGCTTTCGAAGCTAGCGGCTTGGATGAGTGCGAACACCGGCGTTAACCAACGCGACCGCTATTCAGAGTGGGCACAGCAAGCCAGCAAGATTAAGCAAGCGCAAGCCGAGAGGGAGAACGCCCAAGCGGAACTGGAAGCCGTAATGAGCGAAAAGCAGCAAGCCGAGCAAGCGCTTCAGGATGTGCAAAAGCAGATGCCTACGCCTTCGCCAAAAGCGCTTGAGGCGATTCAAGTAGAGATTGATGAGCGCCGGCAACAGGTGAGCAAAATCGACGCGACCCTGAACAGCATGAAGGACAGCGCTAGCATTGCCGTGGAACTGGAGCAGAAAGCCCAGGCGGCCTCGGAAGAGGTGGAACGCTTGGAGGCACAAGCCTTGCTCGGGGATGTAGACGAAGCGGCGAAAGGACAGGCGGCCACCACCCTGGCCAAAGCCCGTAAGGCTTCAGAGAAAGCAGCAGAGCAAGCAGAAAAGCAGGACGCGGCCAAGCGTGGATTAGAGAAGATGCGAAGCGGCTTGCATGAAAAGCTGGCAGACCTGGAAGCACTACGTAAAGGCGTTGGCTTTGAGGTTGGCAAGGCCACGATGGAAGCTCAGGAGCAGGCGCTTATCAAAGCAATCGAGGGTATCGACCTTGAGACCTTGCTGGCCAATATCAACGCTGCAAGGGATCAGGCTAACGAGCACGCACCTGATGGCCAAAGCTACGACAGTGCCAGCATGCAGGTGAAACTGCCGTTGCTATACGCCGTAAGCGCACCGGATAGCATCGAATACTAAAGCAAGCGCCTCGATAGCCTGATTAGATCAAATAGTCAGGCAATTAAGGATAATCAAGGAGATAGGATAATGAAAACAGTGCACTTATATGGCAGCTTGGGAGAGCGCTTTGGCGAACGCTTTTCATTAGAAGTGCGCGACCCCGCTGAAGCAGTCCGCGCGCTTGCCGTTCAATTAAAGGGGTTTCGGGAAACGGTAGAGGCTGGCCATTGGCATGTGATACGCGGCCCGCTAGAAAAAGGGGATGACCTGGATGAAGACAGCATAGCGGTGGCGCTGGGCAATCAACGAGAGATCCACATCATACCCGCCGTTGAAGGCGCTGGCGAAGTGTTCAACGTCATCGCTGGGGTGGCGCTTATCGCCGTCGGCGCAATGTCCGGTTTCAACCCCCAACTGATGGCCGCCGGTGCGGGCATGGTGCTTAACGGAGTTACGCAAATGACTACCTCAGTACCGGGGTCTGACTATAACGAACGCGAATCCCCCGCCGAGCGGCCTTCATTCTTGTTTGATGGTCCGGTGAATACCAGTACACAGGGCCTACCGGTACCGGTGATATACGGCCGTGCGCGCGTGGGCAGCGTGGTGATTAGCGCGGGGATGACAGCTGAGGAGTTGGACTGATAGACCAAAGAAGCATTATTAATACCCGGTAGGGCTTTTCATATCGTCTTTTCGGGATTGCGCCAACCGATTTCCAGCGAGGGCATGAACTCAAGGCCGATGATCAGTGTTATCTGTTGGGCGACGGCCTGCTGTGTGTCGCGGTGAAGCCTGCGGCTGTGGTGGTGAGCGCTTCGAAGAGTTGCTGTCTCGAAACTTATCCCAAACTGACTTAGCTTTCTGCCGGTTCTCAGGCTTACGTAACCAATTTGCCGCCGCCATCATTATCCATCTTTTCATGCGAACCTCCTGTTTCCATATTGAGAGGTGAAGAACTACTAATTAGAGCTTAGTCACTGTTAGTGGCTTATCAAGATACTGACACGCTGCAATACAGTGTGTTCCTAACGCGTTGCTTCCAAAAGCCCGAAGCAAGGGAGCTATACCTTCTTAGCTATATCTTGAGGAATCATGTCTACTCACTCACCTGCCTATTGATACGACGAAGCGGCGCTGCTGCGCATTGAGCCACCACCTACCGATTCGCGAGCGGGCAACCTGGCCGATTATCACGACATGCTGGCTTACCGCTGAGGGTACGCGTCGCTTTGGTAATGAGGATGGCTATGACGCGCTGCTAGGTGGTAAGACGCTCGATAGCTACCACGACTATCCCCGCCAACTGGTTTGGCTCCCTGCATATGAGATCAGATCAAGCGCTGCTGCCGTTATCAGATCATGGCTCGCAGGTGGGATGACCTGGTAGAGCTCTTCGGCCTACTCAACTTCACGTCGGTTAGCCATGACGAGGGTGCTTTGCACCTTATCCGCCAATGCAAAGCCCTGTTGTTGATCCATGAGGGCCGTATCCGCGATGCCATCCACGCTGGAGGGCGACCCATGTAAAAGGTTACTCGAGGTAATCATTTGTGCTTGCTTAACGCTGGCGAACTTGGTTTTCCGCAGGCCCTGGCGGCGGTAGGAGGCGCAGCCATTGCGTTCTTAGGCGTTGAGTGGGTTCGTGACCGCTTAGAAGCACTGCATGAGAAGCTGATTAGCAGGTGGCTCAAATGATTGCTCGTGTCTACTCGTTAGCGCAATGCCCTGGCTGCTTGACGCGCTCATTGGCCTGTTGTTGCTCCAGTATCAGTAGCTGCAGCACGCTGACGCTGAACGTGATACGGCTGACTTAAAGGCCGAGCACGAGCAGGAGCGCGCCACCATTCTGATCGAGAGCCAGCGTGAGCAGCTGGAAGCCCTGGACGCGGCGCTCACAGCACGCGATCAAACGCTATCTGCCATCGCTGACGACATACGCGCCAGCAACAGAACGCTCGAGGAACTGGGAAAACACAATTCAGAAGTCCACGCCTGGCTTGACGGTAGTTTGCCTCATGGTATTCGTAGCCGGGTGCGACTGCCCGACAGTTCCCAACCGCCTGACGAGCGAGCTACCCGATCCCAGCAGCAATCGCGGCCTGTTGCTCCTGATCGCTGAGTATGAAGCGCTACGCCGCCGGTTCAATGCTGGCCGGGCGGCGATGGTGGAGGTGCTGAGAAAGGATGAAAGCACCGAATAGCGCCCAATGCTGTGCAAAAAAACGCTTGGGTCCTCCCAGGCACCCCTATGGGTCTACGGGGGAACGTAGCCGCAGAATTCGGCTATTTATGAGAATTTTCCAAGGCGAGGTTGTTGTTTCGTTGTCGATCAGAAGACAGCGATCGCCAGACCCGTAATGGCTGAAAAAAAGCCAGATGGCGGCTGGCTGGAATTGGCTTGCAAGCATTTGATAAGCAGGGTGTTAAGCCATTTGCAAAGACATGCCGAAGGATCTATTTCTCCTGTCGTTCATCGCAAGATGCAAAGCTGCTGGAAGCGGGGCGAAACAACAACCTCCGCAATCTGGAAAGCATGATTTTATCAGTGGCGCTTATTGCCTCCTATTAGACCTGCAATAGCTACGTGACGATCCTTTTTCTCCCGCATATAACACAGCCCGGTGCTGTGTTTTTTATTCAATAAAGCCCCAAAAACCCTAATTAAATGCTATTATTGCTGTATAAATATACAGGTGATACGCGATGAATGTTCGTTCTAAGCAAGTGTTTCCTACGCAAGAGCGGCGACGTGAGCTAATTCGCCTGCTGGATGAATTGGCAGAGGCCGGAGACGCTAACGCGATTGGCTGGCTGCTACTGCTGGACAACTTAAAGCGCAACCAGGAGGTATTCGGTAATGTTAGGCATTAAAACTGCTGATGTTCTAGATTCCGAACCCGAATCAAGCCCCAGGCTGCTGGGTGCTATCGACAATGAGATTAAGAAAGTTAACTCGGAGTCGGACAAGGTGAAGTCCACCCTTGATCAGCTCGAGGCCGAAGCTGGAGACTTGGAGGGAGCCAAGCAAGAGGCAGAAGCCGCCCAGCTTGAGCTGGATGAAATCGAGGCGGGCGAATTACTTGGAGATGCTGACGAGGTCGCACGTCGCCAAGCCGTGGCCGCCTTGAATAAAGCTCGCTCCAAAGCGCAAAAGGCTCAGGATGAAGCCAGTCGGCGTGAAGCGGCGGCCAGGGGGCTACGCCGCAAGCATGAAGCGCTTAGTGGACGCATTGACGCGCTGAGCCGTAAGCGTGCCGAAGTGGCTTTGCTGGTCTATCGGAGTGAAATCGAGCAGGCCGAGATCCGCCTTATTGAAATGCTTAAAGGCAATGAGCTGGCCGAGATAATGGAAAGCCTTAACGCCTCTGTGAGGAATTACAGAAAGGCCCAGAAGGTGGAAGACACCAATGTTGGGGCGATCGAGCCGCGGGTGCTGAAGATCGAACTCCCTTCATTAATGGCTCACCCTGATCGCAAGCGACTGACTGGACGAGATTCGGCAGGAATCCTGACTATCTGAGCAATGACGCCATAGCGGTTGGCGAACTCGCCGCCCGGTAGCGCCGGCCTAGTGCCAGGGTGGAAAACGAGAAAAACGCCGGACGCTGGTATTTCATGTGACAAGCTCTCCTCGTCTTGTTTTTGATGCCAGCATTAAAGGCCCGAAAGGGCCTTTTCTCGTTTTGGATGCCTCCTTGTCGGGCGTCACGCCTATCGATCGCTTTAGTAAGTGACGTGCTGAGGGTGGCGGCAACAAACCTTTCGAGCATGTTCATTTCACAAAAGTCGGACGCGAGACCCCTCTTGCTAAATCAAGGGGGGCAAATATCGGATCTGTGCCCCTTATCTCTATTAGTCCAATAGGAAATTTGAGGGGTAACGATGCCATTAAACGGAAAAGCCCACAGCAACGCGCCAGCGATTCTACGTGCTAATAAGCTCAAAACATGGAGCGCGGTTGCGACGTCTGGAGGCCATACTTGGCGCTCGCTGCCGGTCCCTCATGCCGATCCTGAGCGCCGCCATTTAAATGAAGATTGGCGTAGCGTTAACAGTCCGGATGCGTTGCGCGCAGCCATCAGAGAGCGACTGACGCTGGTGACCGCCGCCACGGCAAAACACCCAGTTTTGTGCGTTGAATACCTTGTGACCGCCCGGGCAGAGGCTTTTGCCGAGCATGGTGGGGAAACTGACGCAACCGCCTATTTCCGCGCGGCCCTGACGTTTCTGGAAGATCGGCACGGCGCTGCCAACGTGGTAGCCGCGAACGTCCAAAACGACGAAGCTGCTCCCCATTTGGTGGTTTATGTTGTGCCCTTGGTCGAGCGGCCAGCCCGCACTATTCGAAAAAGCGTGTTTTCCGGCGGGCGTGATGAAGAGGGCAAATTGAAGCGAGTCACTAAAGGGATTCACCTACCTGGTGAAGTGGCCTTATCAGCCGATTATTATAATGGCACCCCAGCAAAGCTAGTCGCGCTACAAACCGCTTTTGCCGAGAAGGTGGCCACCCATCATGGTTTGGCGCGAGGCCTGGAGCTGTCCGCCGCCAGCCACACGACGAACAAACAGCACCATCACGCGTTATCGCGCGCCCTGGCCGGGCATATTGGCCTGACGCCCGAGGAGCTGGAGCGCAAAGGCCGCCTGTGGTCGAAAGAGTCGCTCGAGGAGCAAGCCGCCCGGCTGTCTGAGCTGATCCGCGACCACTATGCGCCGGTGATAGCCCAAGCCGCCACGGCTGGCCACGACCGTCGGCGGGTCAGTGAGATGGAAGAAACCGCCCGCCGTCATGAGCAGCGCTACAAAGCCGCCGCCAGTAAGTTGGCCGCCTTTACTGGAGGGTTGAGCGAGGCGCAACAAGATGAGTTGAAGGCAACGGCCACCCGCTGGCGCCAGGAGGCTGAGGACCGCAAGCGCCGGGAGGCTGACCAGGCACGGCAGCAACGCGAGGAAGCCGAGCGCACCCGCAAACTGGAGGCACAGCGAGAGAGGGAACATCTGGAGCGCCGGGAGCGCGCCCTGGTGGAGCGCCTGAAGACCGCCACCCCATTGGCGTTTGCAGGCGCAGATGCCGACACACGCCGCGAGTGTTGGGGGCTGCTGGCGAGCCGTGACGATCTTGCGCAAGCGTTTGAGCGAATGGATGCCAGCCCGTTTTTTGATGACGCTGGTCACCTGACGGAAGCGGGCCGCCGGGCCGTGGCAGAGGCGAACGCAATGGAAGCGGTCGAGCGCGGCAACCCTGACGAATTGACGAAGCCCCAGCCAGCCGAACCGGGTACGCCCACATCACCCCCTACACCACCCGCCGGGCCGCGCGGCCCGGGAAGGTAGGCTAGCCCGCCGTTTTACCTGCCTGCTGGCTTTTCCGTTCACTGCCTGTGGTTGATTGTTGTTGTTTAGCCGAAGCGGCCCATATTCGTCGCTGTGTAGGGAATGTCCATAGCCAGCCGTTTTTACCTATGTGTGAGAAATTCTCAGAGCGTTGCTGTTCGTTATCGCTACCCCTTATAGCTTGAAAGCCGCGTGGTTAGCGCCTTTGCGGTGCTCATAGCATCGTCTAAATCACCAACTAAACCCAGCTAAAACGGCTTTTCCGCAAAAATTCCGCGCTAGACCCCTCTTTTTCGTTAGAGAGGGGCACATTCGCGACTAGTGCCCCTTATCAGCTATACACACCTAGCGAAAAGGGGCACCGATGAACCCGCACACCCACCGCCGAACGCCTGCAATCCTATGCATAACGAAGCTAAAAACGTGGAGTTCCGTTGCCACATCCGGTGGCCACACCTGGTGCACGTTGCCAGTGCCGCCCGCCGATCGTGAGCGTACACACCTGAACCAAGTTTGGCGCGACGTGGCCAACCTGGACGAGCTACGCACTGCGATAGATCAACGATTGGCGCTGGTCAATGCTGGCCATGATCGCCGCCGGGCTAAAGAGATGGAGGAAACTGCCCGCCGGCATGAAGAGCGTTATAAAGCCACGTCTATAGAGCTTACTGCGTTTACGGAAGGGCTGAGCGCTGCCCAGCAAGCCGAGCTTAAGCAAGCCGCGAGCCGTTGGCGCAGGGAGGAAGAGGAGCGCAAGCGCCTAGAGGTAGAGCGGTTGCGCCAGCAGCGGGAAAAGGCCGAGCGGGAGCGTAAGCGTAAGCGGGAAGCCCTGAGAGAAAGGGAGCGCGCCCTGGTGGAGCGCCTGAAGATTGCCACACCGCTAGCCTTTGCTAGTGCGGATGTAGCCACGCGCCGGAAGTGTTGGCAACTGATGCTAGGCCATGATGAACTGTTTGAGGCGCTCCAGAGGATGGATACTAGCGGTTTTTTTGATAATGCCGGGTACTTGAGAGACGCGGGCCGCCGCGCCGTGGTGAGCGCTGCCGATCACACCGCCAGTAAGTCGCCGCGCCCCAGAGAACCCAAAGCGCCAGCCGCGCACCGCCCACTGTACACCGAGCCACGCGGGCCTGGTATGTAATGTGCTGAGACTGGGGCAGGCCGAAGCCGCGTGGAGAACCGGCCGCCAGCCTGGGGGCGTCGTTCGTGCTGCGCTGTCAGGGGAGCGCACCGCGTGGATGCTTGCCCGCAAGTGGTAGCCACCCCGTGATACGGTGCTGCGTCACTATAAAGGTAATGGCTATAGCCACCCTTAAAAGGGGAGAATCCTCCCCTTTGCGCCAGCACTGTGGGCAACGTATTGATTTAGCGTAATTCCTTCAGAGAGCCGGAATTATAGTCGCGTGCCACCTTATCGGCTGTGGTTGTGCTCTTGGATGTACGTCTTTAGCGCTTGATCGATGCGCCGCTGCCAGCCTTCGCCTTGCGCCTTGAAGTGCTCGATCACTTCCGGCGATAAGCGGATAGACGTCTTTACCTTGGTAGGTGACTGCTGGCGCCCGCGCTGGCCAATGGCCCGCTGCAGATTAGCGGGCAACACCTCAGACATAGGACGCATCTGCTTAACGTCCTGGTCCGTGAGTTCTCTTACTTCACCGTCTTTATTCGTGAGTCGCGTTTTCATAGCGCCTTACCTCCCGTGTGTTGGCTTTCCTCAGGCTGATTACTCGTATGCCGCCTTCGATGGGCGTAAAGCACATCACGTGTACCCGTTGCCCGATCTTGCCCAACCCGATGAAGCGCTTTTCTGGATAGTCGTAGCGGTCATCTTCATGGAATAGCGCACCTTCCCAATCAAAGCGTTCAACGGCAGTGAAAGGTAGGCCTCGCTCCTCCTCATTGCGAGCGCTCTTGTTCGGGTCAAAGTCGATTATCATATATTTAATTGTATGGACAAAAAGAGAAAAAGGAAAGTTCTATCTGTTTGGGGCCGAGGCGTGACACCGCAACGGTGTTGGCAGAGTTTAAGATGTGTCGTTATTGGCTATGGCGGCCTGGCCACCGTCTGCAAGCGGGCACTCTGGAAAAATACAACGCCCACCCGCCATAGTGTGTTACGGGGGCTGGGGGTGTGCGGTGTGCTGAGGGCCAACACCATAGAGGCTAAAGGTGAGCCACCGTCACAATAAGCTTACCGCCATACAAGTAAGAACCTCCCGTAAGGAAAGCCCACCAGCGCCAGCAGGAAGACCTCTTATGTTGTGCCGATCCTTCACGCCAGTCTCACCAGTGAGACAAATAGCCACCACCTGTTTACCCTGTGGAGGTTAATGGGCGCAAAATTACGCCCGTTGAATGGCTACCCTGTGAAAGTAGGAGAAAACCTATAACTAATTGGTTCTAAAGCAAAGCGTAAAAATGCGTCGCGCGTGATTTTGGAACGGTAGGAGTACCCAGATTGGGTACGCCTTGCCCAGAAGGTTGCCGCCAGACACGACTCCCTTTCTGTCATTCAAAAACACCAAAAAGACGCGCATCACGTCGCACAAAGTAGCACTCAAGCGCCTTTTTTTATGTTGGGTTATATGTTGGGTATAAATAGAAATGTGCTATAAGTTACTGAAATTAAGGATGTGTTAGCGGACTCCTCCTCCGCCAAAAACATAGATTAAGCCGCTGATTTCAGCGGCTTTTTTGTTTCCTGCTTATAACTGACCCACACCTTGGCCCACACTTTCGTATTGGCTTCTACAGAATCACAGTGAACGCCTTTGGACGATTCTCCTTTTTAGACATCGCAAATTTATCGGCTCGTAGTGGATTGCTTCCACTTTCATTGAATGGATGAAGCTTTCCACGCAGGCGTTTTCCCAGCAGTTGCCTTTAAGGCTCATACTTTGACGCAACTGCTGCGTTCGCAGCCGATCCAGGTAGGCGCGTGAACAGTACTGGCTTCCATGGTCACTGTGACAGATCACCCCGATGCGGAAATTGCGTCGCCACAGCGCCATTTCCAGCGCATCGCAGACCAGGTAGGTCTGCCGTCATCCTGGTATTCATGGACCAGCCGACGACAGAGCGCGAATACAGGTCAATGATGACGGCTAGATACAGCCAACCTTCAGAGCTCATCAGGTACGTGATGTCACCGGCCCACTTCTGGTTCGGGGCGGTTGCCACAAAGTTCTGCTCCAATAAGTTGGGCGACACAGGCAAGCTATGGTCGCTGTCTGTGGTGACGACGAACTTGCGGGCAGCCTTTGGCACCTACGACTGGCGCCGCATACTGGCACCTATCGTTTTGATATCATATGGGTGACCATCGGTCGCCAGTGTAGCCTGAATGCGTCGAGCCCCATTGAGCTGCTTGCTCTGGCCGAATGCCTCTTTCACGCGACGAGCATCATGTCATGAGATATGACATTGAGTTTGTAGCTGGGTCGTTCGGGTTGCTCGCGTGCATTGCGTCGCTTCAACAGCAAAGAGTTGCTGATCACCGACAGCGAGCTGGTGGTCATGTCGATAACACCAATTATCGGGTGCAACAGGCTGATGGCGGCGCGTTCGTTGGCGCCGGTGATCATCATCACGACGTGGAGGCCCGAGGTCATGCATGACGCGAATGGCTGCTACCAACTCCTGCTTGAGGGTATCAGCCACGGCCACCTGACACAGAGCCTTACCACCGACGGCGATGGTTACCACGTTGCCCCTTTTTTTACAGTACCGATTAACGAAAGACTGCGTTTTAATGACAACTCCAAGGCTCTTTCTTGGCGTTGTCTTTAACGTTCTGGTCGACGAAGCGGTAATACTCTTCCTTGAAGCGGTTCCATCGGTCAGCGCTGACCTCGATCCCATGGCGTATAAGGATCTTTTCGACATCATCAATGCATAGCCGCAGCGCATCGTAAGCGAGACAGATATGCCTGTGTTTTTCGTCGTAGACTACCTTATCCATCCCGTAAAGCTGATCGATATCCGCTATTGCGTCGTCGATGCGCTCACGCTCATGGCGTTGGATTTTTAAATTCCGAGTCACTAATGTGTTTTCGGAAACGCCTAAGCGATGCTCTTGATGTTTCGGTTTCATAATGATCCCCCCGCATGATTTAAAGGGTGTTTCACTCCTTATCTGCTTTATCGCCGTGCCCACCGTGATGTCGATGCATAAAAAAATGCATCAATGGACAGGCTGCCAAAAAAAGTAAAGGTAAGGCCTGAAAGAGGTGAAAGTGGTGATCTGTTCCCATCAAGTAACCCACCAAAATGACAAACCCGGCAAGCGGTATCCACATCATCAGCAGACGGCTAGTTTTTTGACTCATAGGCACTCCTATAGCACTTCCGGGGGTAAAGAGGTAACGGTTGTTTGTCGATGGTTATATGCCCACGTTACCCCAAAAATAGCCCGTTAATCTGAATTTAAACTGAAATTACACGCCGTAGTTATCTGAAGTCGCCTAGTTTTTTATAACATATCAACCTGAAACAGATTTCAAAACGGTCGACAAAAATTGACTTGTGACAATATTGAGGTATCGGGTTTGGTTTCTCTTTGACCTGCGGGCTACCTATAGGTTGTAGGCTTATAACGGAAGTTAACTCTGTCTTCTTCCATTTTTATTGGAGTAAGGCGACTTCTCGACCCGCAACACGATGAGAGGAAATTGATATGGCTAAGTATAAGAAGATCGTTGCCATTGCGTTGGCTGCAAGCCTTGGTGCCACAAGCAGCGCCACCTTCGCTCAAGGCATGAACCAAGGCGCCCAAGGTCAGGGCGGAATGATGGGCGGCCAAAGCGGCATGGGTCCTGGCATGATGATGGGAGGCCAAGGTGGCATGATGCCTTGCCCCATGATGGGTGGTATGGGTCCGATGTCCGGCATACTCGACGACGAACAAATGAGCTCGATGCGCGAGATGCGCCAGGAACATCGCTCTACTCAATTGGAGCGGATGGGCGAAATGATGAAACTGAGTGATGACATGATGATAATCATGCAGGCCGAGCGGCCTGATCCGGAGGAAGTAAAAGCGCTGCACGGTCAAATGGCTAACCTACATGGCGACATGATGGCCGATAAAGTGAGCATGCATAATCAGATGCAGGACCTGTTGACCGACGAGCAGCGACAACAGATGAAGGGAAACATGCCAAGCCACCATGGCCAGCAATAAGCCTTGGTGAGTACCACTTTGTGAATTAGGAGTGATGCCATGTGCCGATGGAAGCTGTGATGGCACTGTTTGACCAAAAACCGGATATCGACGGTACTGGTTTAGCCGGTATTGCGATTGATACACCGTGTACACCGAGGCCGCAAGACGAGCCTTACTAGGTATTCGCGTTTACGGATCAGGGACATAAACCCTCTATAATGCTATCAGTGGGGGCGGGCTATTCTCCCAGGCACGGCGCATAGCTTGCGGGTGCTCTACTATTTTTCGACTCTCGGTGGTCATCGACTTAGGTGCGGGACATGCTTGGTTGATTAATCAGGAGGTCAGATGATGACTCTTTTGGAGCAATACAGATTACTGCTGGCACTGGCGATTGGCGTCGTAGGCAGCGTTTTCTGTCTGTATTCGCTTGCCCGCGCGATAGGCCTGACACGTCAGGAGCCGGGCAAGGATGTGCCGGCGAGTTCCGGAGCTCTGTCGCGGGATCCGGTATGGGGGCGCTATCACGCCCGCTACTACGGATATGGGTTGCTGTTTCTGGCCTTTGATATGGAGATGGCGTTCATGTACCCGTGGGCAGTGGTTTACAAGGAAGTAGGGCTGGTTGCCTTGCTTGATATGGGCGTGTTTCTGGCGATTCTCTTTCTTGGCCTGCTTTACGGATGGAGCCAGGGGGCTTTCAGGCGGCAATGAGTTTTGATTCAGCAATAAACATAACGGGCGCACGACAGAAACGGCCCTCAGTGCTGCAGAAGCTGGTTTCTCGGGCCCTGGCGCGTAATCTGGGCTGTCTGATCGTTCCCGGGCCTGAGATTGCCCTGGCGCATGGTCTGGACGTGACCGCGGCAGGCATGCGAACCAGTACTACGCCTCGCGATGCAAGCGTGCTCATGATTGTTGGAGAGCTGTCGGAGAAAATGGGCGACGCCGTGGCCGTGCTCTACGCGCAGATGCCCCGGCCGCGTGCCATTCTCATCGTAGGCGGGCAGACACCGTCAACTTTACCTGGTGCCGATATTTCTGCAGGTCTCTCGCAAAAGGGACTGACCGAAGCCGTAGTTCGACTACAACGTGCATTCGCTGACGGTGCCTTTGTAGCCTCGCCGGAGGCGTTCGACGCCGATGTCCTGCACGCCAAGATTGAGTATGTCTGCCCCATGCATCCAGAAATTGTCGAGGATGAGCCGGGTAGCTGCCCCAAATGCGGCATGGACCTGGTAGCCCGAGAGGCAGGGGAGTCCACGCCCGACCACGATCATGAACACCAGCATGATCACGAACACCAGCACCATGGCCACAAGCATGACCATGAGCACGAGCACGAGCATTGCCATGATCAAGATCATAAGGGCCACCATGAACATCATCATGGCCATGATCACGAGCACAGTAACGAGCACCAACAGGAACACGCGCACGAAAATGCAGCGGCCGAATATACCTGCCCAATGCACCCGGAAATCGTTCGGGACGAGCCTGGAAGCTGCCCCAAGTGCGGTATGGATCTGGTAGCCCGTGAGGACGCGGAAGATGAGGGCGCCTCAGAAGAGGGCTCCGGGCACGGCCACAATCATCAACATAGCGAATCTGACCACCACTCAGAACATGAACATTCAGGCCATGATCATGGAGAACACGATCATGGTGGGCATAAGCATGGAGGGCACGATCACGGCGCCTCGGGATTCATGTCCATGATTGAAGTCACCAAAGATCTGCCACGCAGCGCCGATGGCCTGCAGATGGATTGGCTTGAGGTGCCGTTCGGCCCAGTCTTTCCGGGCTTACCAGGCGGACTGAAATTGACGTTGACCCTTGATGGTGACGGGGTGACAGAAGGGCAGGCGACCTCCCTGGCGGGTATGACCATCGAAGTTGAAGAGGGTGAAGAAAGCGAAGAGATAGATGTCGAGACCTTCATCGACCATCTGGCCACGGCAATGCCGCTGGCGCCGGTGAGCTATCGTCTGCTGGCCTGTCTTGCGATCGAGCAAGCGGCTGGGCTGAATGACGATCAGGCGACCACTCAGGCCCGGAACGGCGGACTTGAGCGTGAGCGCATCGCCAGTCATCTTGGTTGGCTGGCGCAACTGGGGCGCCAGCTCGGATTCGCTTGGCTGACGCAGCGGGCTTCGACTCTGCAACTGCAAGTCAGAGAGGCTAACCGGTACAGGCTTGCTGAGCTGGAACCAGCGTTGCGCACATTAGGAACCCGTCTTGGACGGACGCCTTTGCTCAAATCGCGGCTGAAGGATATCGGCGAACTCTCATCAGAATTTTCTGATCTGCGCGGCCCCTTAGCACGTGCTGCCAGCGAAGGCGGAGACGCCTGGGCTCGCCTGTGGCAACGTCTGGCCGAAATAACCGCCAGTCTCGACCTTATAAAGGCGAGCAGCGAACCGGCGCTGCCATCCCTGCGCGACATTGGCGATTTATCAGGAACCGGTGAGGTAACCGTTGATACGCCCCGCGGCGAAGCCCGGTTAAGTCTGAAACTGGAGCGTGGAAAGGTGAAATCCTACAAGCTGGACACCCCCTGCAGTCACCATATCGACCTGGTCCCGAAGCTTGTTGAGGGCCAGGAGTTGGGCGATGCGCTGCTGGCAGTCGGCTCACTGGATCTTTCGCCCTGGGAGGTGATCTCGTGACCGTCGCTAGCGTTCTTCTCGCATTGCTTGGCAGCACTTGTCTGCTGGCCGTGATCGAGGGCTGGATGACCACTGGCCGCCTGAGTCCGGCGGCGCCACTTTTTAGCGGGCTGGCGCACCTCGGTCGTGAATCCATTCTCCCGCGCTCGCCAGACCGGGTGTTTTTCGAGGCAGCGCCGGTGCTTCTCCTGGTTGTGGGGGTACTTGGTATGGCGGTCCTGCCGCTGGCGCCGGACCTGATCATTGCGGACCTTGGTACTGGTGCGCTGTTCATCAACGCGGCCCTGGCCTATGTGCTGGTCGCGGTGATCATGGCGGGCTGGGGACCGGACGGCGCCTACGCGATGATCGGTGGCTGGCGCTTTCTGGGCCAGCTTATTGCCTATTCCATGCTTATTGTCATGCCGATCACGGCCGTGGCCATGCGCGCCGAATCCCTGTTGAATACCGCGATCGTTGGCTCCCAGGCGGGGCTGTGGAACATCGTCTACCAGCCCCTGGGCTTCGTGCTGTTTTTCATTGCGGCCATGGCACTGGCGTTCCGGGCCCCGTTTGATCTGCCAACCGCAGAGGGAGAGCTTGGCGGGGGCGTGGACGCCGAATACACCGGGGTGCGCCTGGCAGTGCTTCGCCTGGCCCGACTGACTCTGGTGGTTACCCTGGCTTCCGCAACCACGGTCTTCTACCTCGGCGGCTGGCATGGGCCGCTACTGCCACCTTGGGCCTGGAGTCTGGTGAAGACCCTGGCCGTGGCCGTGTCGATGTTGCTGGTCGGTCACTATCTGCCACGCATTCGCGAGGCGGATCTGATGCGGTGGTGCTGGATTCTAGGCATCCCCCTTGCACTGGTGAATATCATTGTCGTCGGCTTACTGATTCTGGTGGTTCCCTAATGTACGCACAGGCTTTTTTCGTTGCCGTTTTCGGGTTGGCTGCCATCGGCTTTGGCGTGGTGGTGTTTCGCACATCGTCCATGGTCCGTTCTGCGCTGGCTCTGTTGTTTTCGCAGACCGCCGTCGGCTGCATGTTTCTGGCGATGCAGACCGAATTTCTGGGCGTACTGCAAATCATGATGATGGCCACGGAGATGAGTATCATGGCCATCTTCATGGTGATGTTCATGATGGATCCCGGTGGGCTTGGCGGTATGGACATGAGTCACCAGAAGCGTTTCTCTATCGGTGCTGGGGTGAGTGCGGCCGTTGTTGCTATCGCCGTTGCGCTGCTGTCCGACTGGGGCCCCGCAGCAAAGCAGGTGGTGGATGCGGAAGCGCAGACACGGGCGTTGGGCATGGAGCTGCTCGGGCGCTCGATGATGATCTTTGAAACCGCTGGTATCACCATCCTGACCGCAATGATTGCGGCCACCGCGGTGGCGATTCCGGTGCAGAACCTGGCGAGTAAAAGAGCCAAGGAGGCATCGGAATGACCGCAGTTCTGATAGTAGCGCTTGTGACCGGCGCCATCCTTTTCGGTATCGGCGTCTATGGCGCACTGTCCCAGACCAATCTGGTGATGATCATGATGGGCGTGGAGCTGATGCTGGCGGGGGCCATGGTGAATCTGGTGGCTTTCTGGCGCTTTCTACATCCCGAAGCTTATTCCGGCCAGATGTTCGTGCTGGTGGTGATGACGGTTATGGCACTGGAGATGGCCGTCGGATTTGGCGTCGCCATTGCGCGCTTCCGGGTTAAGGGCTCGGTTGAGATGGAAGAAGCGGAGGACCTGAAAGGATGAATGCAGTGCTCCTGCCAATACTACCGCCGCTGATCGCCGCCCTGGCTGTGTTGTTACTGCGCCGTGGGAGCGCTGTGTTGGCCCTGGCTGGTGCGACGCTCAACCTGGCAGGCAGTCTCTGGCTGATAGCCCGGGTGGTTGACGTTCAGACCGAAACGCTACTTCTGCCTGGGCTGCCGGACATGCCACTGCGCCTGGTCGCCGGGCCGATGACCTCGCTATTGACCGTGGCAGTAGCCACGGTGGCTACATTCGTTCTGATTTATGCCGTCGGTTATATGAAGCGGGAGTCCGGCCAAGCGCGCTTCTATGCCGTGATGTCGCTGTTCCTGGCGGCCATGCAGGCACTGGTGCTGGCGGGCGACTGGATTCTGCTGCTGGCGAGCTGGGAACTGATCGGTCTGTGCAGCTACCTGCTGATCGGCTTCTGGTTCCAACGCCCCGAAGCCGCGAACGCAGCCACACGCGCTTTCCTATATACCCGCAGCGCGGATCTCGGGCTTTACGTTGCGATATTCATACTCATAGGGTCAGCAGGTACTAGTGAGATTGCCGCTTCCCTGGAAGCTGACGCTGGAGCGCCCACCATTGCCGGGCTTCTGTTGCTGCTGGCCGCCATGGGCAAGTCGGCCCAGGTTCCCCTGCAGGACTGGCTTTTGCGCGCCATGGCGGGCCCGACACCGGTCTCGGCGTTGCTGCACTCGGCCACACTGGTGGCGGCGGGCGCCATTCTGCTGATCCGCTCGGCGCCACTGCTGACGCCTGAGGCACTGTTCGCTGTCGGTCTTGTCGGTGGTATCACCACGGTGGCTGCCGGGGTGATTGCGCTGGCTGAACGTGATCTCAAACGTGTGCTGGCGGCTTCCACGGCCAGCCAATACGGCCTGATGCTCATCGCAGTGGGCGCGGGGGTTCCACTGGCCGCGCTGTTGCATCTGCTCGCCCATGCCGCTATTAAAAGCACCCTGTTTCTTGCCGCCGGTGACTTTCAACATGTTCGCGAGGGTACCGGTTTCGATCAGTTGAAGGGCGTTGGCCGCGCCAGGCCCTGGTCCTTTGGCGGCTTTGCACTGGCAGCGATGGCACTGGCGGGCATCCCACCACTGAGTGGGTTCTTCTCCAAGGATGCGGTGATCGCCGCCGCTCTGTCTGCGCCGGGCCCCGTCTTGCTCGGCGCTCTGGCCCTGGTCGGCACTCTGCTGACCGGCGCCTACATGGCCCGGGCTCTACGGGTGCTATGGCAGGGCTCGGGCGATACCCGGCCGGTCGAAGGTACTGGCTGGATGCGCGCTGGCATCTGGGGCCTGGCGATCCCTGCCGCTGTCCTGGGTCTGGCCTTTGGTCCCCTCGAAAAAATGCTTGATCTGGCGGCTCCGGAAACTGCGGGCATCGTCGTCATAGTGCTTGGGCTGGTCGCCGCGTTGGGTGGGCTGGCCTTGGGTTGGTTGGTGCCGGCCCAACGCCTGCTTGGCCCTGCCCATCAATGGGCAGAGTCGGGGCTGGTGGTGGCAGGCGGGCTTACTGCCTGGGTAGGTCGGCCCGCGATGGCGGTTGCCGGGGGATGTAACCGTCTGGAAAACCATCTGTACGCGGCCGCACTTGGCATTGGCGATGCTGCTCTCAGCATCGCCCGTGGGGGCGAGCGCCTGGAAAAGCGCCTGTATCAGGACGTGCTTGGCGTCGGCCGAGCAAATCTGGCGGTGGGTCGCTGGGTTCGGGGCGGTGATGAGCGCGGAATCGACGGTCTGATCTTCGCGCTGGTGGCCGCTGTGCAGGCCCTGGGCGCCCGGGCAAGATCCCTGCAAAGCGGCATGATCCACCACAGTCTGGCGATCAGCGCGGTAGCCATCGCTGTGCTTTTTGTTGTCATCCTGTTTTCAGCTTCACTGAGTTTCTAAAGGAACCCTGTACTCATGTTACCACTCGTATCCCTGACCCTCTTTCTGCCTCTCGTCGGCGCCGTGCTGATTCTGTGTCTGCCGAAACCGACGGCGCGCACGGTGCATGGCATCGCGATCGTCAGTGCCGCCCTGACGCTGGTTGGCGCTCTGGCCATGTGGCTGCAGGGGGTAAGTGGTGACGGCTTTTCCCAGGTCGAAGAGCTGGAGTGGATGCCGGTCATCGGCGCCGCCTACCGGGTCGGGGTGGATGGCATCAGCCTGCCGCTGGTGCTGCTGAGTGCCGTGCTTTTCCTGGTTTCTCTCATCTATGCGTCGTCGCTTCGCGATCGCCCGCGTGCCTATGTGGCTCTGATCCTGCTTCTTGAGACCACGGCAATCGGCACCTTTACCGCCCTGGACGGCATTCTTTTCTATGTCTTCTTCGAAGTTTCCCTGGTGTCGATGTACTTCATGATTGCCGGCTGGGGGCACGAGGACAGGCAGCGTGCCGCGCTGATGTTCTTTATCTACACCCTGCTGGGCAGCTTGCCATTATTGCTCGCGATTCTGGGGCTTTACCTCGGCAGCCCTGATCCTACCTTCGATATGCGGGCCTGGATTGCCAATCCTCCCCTGGAGGGAGCGGTGGCCATGTGGGCACTGATTGCCATGCTGATTACCTTTGCGGTCAAGATTCCTGCGATACCTTTGCATACCTGGTTACCTGCGGCCCACGTTCAGGCACCGACAGTCGGCAGTGTCATCCTGGCGGGCATCATGCTGAAGTTCGGTACTTACGGGCTGGTGCGCTTCGCCCTGCAAATGACCCCTGACGCTTTCCGCGAGGCCGGAATCGTTGTTCTATTCTTCGGCGTAGTTAGCGCAATTTACGGTGCCTTTGCCGCCCTGGCACAGACCGATCTCAAGCGCCTGGTGGCCTATACCTCAGTCAACCACATGGGCTACGTCATTGTCGGCGTCGCTGCGGCCGCGTTGACGCTGGATCCAGCGATCCGCGCCACCGCTCTGGATGGCGCCGTGCTGCAGATGTTCAGTCACGGCCTGGTCACCGGTGCCTTGTTCCTGCTGGTGGGCATGATTCAGGAGCGCACCCATACCCGCGAAATGGGGGAGTTTGGCGGCCTGCTCAAAACGGTACCGTTACTTGGCTGGTTCTTTGTGCTGGCGGCCTTCGCGTCGCTGGGTCTTCCGGGCTTGGCGCACTTCCCGGCCGAGTTCCAGATATTCCTCGCGACTCTCGGCACTGCTCCCATTGCGGTTATCGTGATTTTGGGCATTGCCATTATCGCCGGAACCTTTCTCAAGGCTCTGCGTGAAATATTTCTGGGTGAGCCCCGGGATCGCTGGAATAGAATGCCGGACCTGAGCCCACGCGAAATTCTCGCGGTGGCGCCCTTGCTGGTGCTCACCGTTGCCACTGGCGTGGCGCCATCCTGGGTGCTGGACGTCATTCACCGCACCACATCAGCACTGGTGCTGTAATGGGTCATGATCTCGCACTATTAATTCCGGAAATTGCCGTTCTGTTGACGGCTGTCGGTGCGCTGATCGCGGAGATGCTGCGCCGGCCACGAATTTCACTGGTCGTTGCCGTCATTGGACTGGTCGTCGCCACGGGGCTGACCCTGCGACTACTCGGCACAGACACCACGATATTTGGCGGCAGCTTCCGTATCGATACGTTAAGTATCTGGGCCAAGCTCATTCTGCTGCCAACTACAGTGCTTTCGATGCTGCTGGCGAGAGTTGATGTCCGGGGTAGCGCCCGCGAGGGTACGGTCTACAGCCTGCTGATTTTTTCCACCCTGGGTGCCCTGGTGCTGGCGGGAGCAGGGGACACCATGTTCCTGGTGCTGGGCACACTGCTGACCGGCCTGGCGACTTTTGCCCTGGTTGCCTACCCGGACACCGACCCGGCGACCGAAGCCGCCATGAAATTCTTCGTGTTCGCTTCGGTCACCACATCGATCATGATTTTCGGCCTGAGCTACTGGTTCGGTGCCTCTGGCTCTACGCTACTCGTCGATCTGCCGGGCATGGATACGATGCCGCTGGCTGTGATTCTTGGGTTCGTGGCTGTGGTTGTGGGTCTGGGCTATAAGGCATCACTGGTTCCGTTCCACTTCTGGGCACCCGACGCCTATGAAGGTGCACCCCTGTCAATTGCCGCCTATCTGTCGGTAGTGCCCAAAATTGGTGCCCTGTTTGCGCTGGCGCAGGTGGTTCGTGAGCTGCCCCTGGAAACTGGCTGGACGGTAGTCATGGCGGGCCTGGCCGTGCTGAGCATGACCTATGGCTATCTTGCGGCGCTGGTGCAGGACAACGTTATCCGGCTGCTGGCCTATTCATCGATTGCCCAGTCCGGCTATTTCCTTCTGGGCATCCTGGCGGTGGGCTCCAGTGAGCTTGCCTTACCATCAATCATACTGTTCGCTGCCGCGTATGTGGCCATGAACCTGGGCGCATTCTCAGTTACTGCCACCACCGGGCGCACTCTGAGTGATTTTGACGGGTTGGGGCGCACGCGACCGCTGATGGGAATCGCAATGGTGATTTTCCTGTTGTCGCTGGTCGGCATTCCGCCACTGGCCGGCTTCGTCGGTAAGTTTATGCTTTTTGCTGCAGCCATCGATGTCCAGTTTACCTGGCTGGCTGTGGTGGCAATCATTAACAGCGTGCTGTCTCTCGCGGTATATCTCCGCGTCATCGTGCCGATGTACCGGGCTGGGGAGTCGACGTCCGCGGCAACGGACCCATGGCACGGAATCGCAGTGATAACGGCGCTTGCGGCTACGCTTATCATCGGCTTCGCTGCTCAGTTTTTCCTGGTCAGGGCATTTGCTTAGTGGCGCAGGGCTACGTGCGGACGTATCTTATCTTTCCAATAAACTATGAATATCGGGAGATAACAGCGTCGTGTAGGATCAATCGCGCTATCGCAAATACCGATCTTGAGGCCGTGGACAAAAGACAGCGTCAGGCGCTAACCGATCACGGTTCGGGATGCTGACGGAAATTGACATCTAGGTCACCATGCAGAAAAAGCTGGATAAGAAAACAGTAAACGCGTGCTTTTGATCACATTTGTCCATCTGGATTACCGATATAGCATGCCAATATGTCATTGCAGCCGATGGATTTTTTGATTGGTGAGCTTTCCTGTATGTGGCCTAGGAATAAATGGATGACTGAAGCCAATTGGAGCAAGTGGTCGCATTCTTCGTTGCTCTATATGGAATTTGCTTCTGAAATTATACCAGCCTTCGCTAAAAGACCGCTTTTGGCCGGACAACGACGGCCCGAAATAGGCCGTCGTTGATCCTCATCAAACTTCTGTCTGTTCAGCCATTTCCAACGCGTCATTTACCTCTATCCCTAGATACCTGACAGTGCTTTCCAGCTTCGTGTGACCCAGGAGCAGCTGCACTGCCCTTAAGTTTTTCGTGCGACGGTATATCAGCGACGCTTTGGTGCGGCGCATCGTGTGCGTGCCATAGATTGACGCATCTAAACCTATTTCGGTGACCCAGACTTTCACGATACGGGCATATTAGCGCGTGGAGAGATGCTTTGCGCTATTGATTCGGCTAGGGAGCAAGAAGTCTTCGTTTCTGAGTTGAGCAAGCTGTATCCAGTCCATAATAGCGATACGGGTTTGCTCGGTTATTTCGAACTGGACAGGTCGATGCGTTTTTTGCTGCATCACGATGGCTCGTGGGGATATGCGTGCACCATGGGCTATATCGCGTACTCATAAATTGACGAGGTCGCAGCCCCTTAATTTGCTATCGATGGCTAAATTGAAGAGGGCAAGGTCTCTCGTCTTTTTCGCAAGTTGTAGCCGAACACGGATGGCCCAGATATCTCTGAGGCGTAGAGGTGTCTTCTGCCCAACCAACTTGCCTTTATTCCCAGGAGTAAAGGGGGGTTGAGTCGAAACGTTCATGGCAAGGTCCTCCATCGGGTGGAGATCGAAGAATGGAACATTTCACCTAAGCTTGTGCTGTGATGGCCAGTGTGCATGGTGGTCATCAATAACAAAAACGTGTCGATGAGAGCCTCGAGAATGATGGTGGGAATGGCGATGAGGTTCCGGCCCCTCCCACCCTTCATGATCGTGTTTATGGTGTTCATCGTGATAGTGAAGATGGCTATGACCTATAGGCGAGTGCTCATGCGCAATCTCTCTTGGGTCACGACGAGGCCAAGCAAGCATCGCAAGCCCTGTCGCGGTT
>NZ_JAXOVU010000011.1:0-107686 GCF_036663435.1 Halomonas sp. 5021 | reverse complement strand
ATCCATGCGGTAATGAATCCTAGGCAGTTGACGATGGCCGTATTATCGCTGATTTCGGAGACTTATTCAGAGTCTCCTTAGCTCGTTATCGACATCCAGCGCTGTTGTTTCAACCTGCTGGCGATACTCTCTTAAATTGATGATGGTGACATAATGAGCATCCCTACCTTTATGGGCTATATCACCCCGGGATGACACGAAGTCGTTGATTGAATTTTTACCTAAAGTCCACCAACCAGACATCTCTGGAATACCGAGGAAACGGGTGTATAGCGGATCTAAGTTTCCGGACTTAGGAGTATTCAACCCTTGAAGAACCTCGGAAACATGGTTCCTGTACAGGTCTTTCCAGCCCTCGCCCGCCAACTCCAACGGCTTTAATTCGTGCTTTGACTCTTTGACGGTTCGGGAGAGTTCTTTCTGTACCGGTTTCGGCAGTTGCTTCGGCGAATCCAGTTTTCCCGTAAAGTAATTAACGCCTTCCATGAGTAGTTCTTCTATGTATAGCTCCCATGCAGCGCAGAGCATAAGAACTCCGCTGCGAGTAATATGCCCAAGTGCCCGCCGCCCTTTACCATCGTGATTAAGATGCCCATGGCTTTCTATGATGCGATCGACATCGATTAGCAAGTTGCTCTCGAATTTTTTAAAGCTTGATGACGGCATCAAGGACCCTTTTAACAGTGAATCTACACCCAGCTACAAAACATCAATGAATGCGACGGCACATTCATTGGTATTTTGTAGCCAACCATTTTGACTCTACCCCATTGATTCCCTTGAGAGCAAAGCAAAATTTGGCAGCATAGCCAAAATTCGCGCGCTTGCGCGATTTTCTGTTTTCAATAAAACTGTATATAAAAACAGCTAAAGTCACATGGGTGCAATCTATGAAACTGATGGAGAGGGTGAAAGCTGCCCTAAGAGTCAAGCGCTATACTTCGCACTGAGAAAACTTATTGCTACAGGATTCGCTTTTTCATTCGTTTTCATAGTATGCGGCATCCCGCCACCATGACAGGCAATGAAGTGCGGCAATTTTTGGAATATCTCGCGATAGAAAGGCGCGCTGCTACGGAAAAACAGAACCAAGCGCTGAATGCCATCGTATTTCTTGACCCCCTTTTTAGATCAACCACTCGCAGAATGCGCTTCACCATTAGTCCCCCTTGCATCTCCCCCAACCGCCTCCTACACTCCGCTAACGAACAGCTTGACGGGGTGCCGGTGATATCCGGCTGAGATGGCGCAGGGCGAGCATTTTTGCTGCCAAGCGCTGGTCCCGCTGAACCTGATCCGGCTAATGCGCTGCTTAACATTGAGCAGCACGGGTACCGGCGTAGGGATCAAGCGATGGTCATGGCTAACTTTCTCCCACGATCGCAAGCCACCTTTCCGGGCCATTTCCTCGATCTCTCGCCTGCCCTCCGGATCATTACTACCGGAGGCATCATGGGCTACCGCTTTACCGATCTCACCACCGCCTGCCATAACGATTGGCGTGCTTATATCGAGCACGATTTTGTGCGTCAGTTGGGCAATGCCACGCTGCCTGAGGCGTCGTTTCGCCACTACCTGAAGCAGGACTACCTGTTTTTGATTCACTTCGCTCGCGCCTATGCGCTGGCTGCCTATAAAAGCCCCACCCTTGCGGATTTGCGCCAGGCCCATGACGGCATGAAAGCCATCGTGGACGTGGAATTGGGCCTGCACGTGGGCTTTTGCCAGGAGTGGGGGATTTCCGAACAGGAGTTGGAGGCGCTTCCCGAAGCCAGGGCGACGCTTGCCTACACGCGCTATGTATTGGATACCGGCAGCCGCGGCGACCTGCTCGATCTACATGTGGCGCTGGCCCCCTGCCTGGTGGGCTACGGCGAGATCGCCAACTGGCTAAACGCTCAGCCATCTACGGTACGCGGCGAGCAAAATCCCTATGACGCCTGGATCGCCATGTACGAAGGCGACGAGTTTCAGGCCGCCATGCAGGCGGAGCTTGAATGGCTCAATACCCGCCTGGCCGACGTTACCCCTGCCCGCTTTGCTGAACTCAGCAAAATTTTCCGCGATGCCACCCGCCTGGAAATCGACTTCTGGCAGATGGGCCTAGAGCTCATAGACCAAGACCTGACAGCTTAATGCAGCACCACAACAACCTATGGAGACCGTAATGAGCAAAACCAGTCACTTTTTAGCCGAAACCGCCCAGGTCGATGCCGCCGCCATTCAGCCGCTGCCTGGCTCAAGGAAGGTGTATGTCGAAGGCTCACGGCCGGATATCCGCGTGCCGTTCCGGGAAATTTCGCTATCGCCGACCAAAACCACCGGCATTGATGAAGAGAACCCGCCGCTGCTGGTGTACGACACCTCCGGCCCCTATACTGACCCCGACGCTAACAATGACCTGCGCCGCGGCCTGCCGGAACTTCGCCGGGCGTGGATTGAAGAGCGCGACGACACCGAATTTCTCTCAGGCCCCACATCGGAATACGGCAACCGCCGCGCCAACGACCCGACGCTGGCCCAGCTGCGCTTTGATTTAACCCGCACCCCGCGCCGGGCAAAGCCCGGTAAAAACGTCACTCAGCTTTACTACGCGCGCCAGGGGATTATCACGCCGGAAATGGAGTTTATTGCCATCCGCGAAAACCAGCGCCGCCAGGCGTTAGGGTCTGAAGAAGTAGAGCGTATTTTGGGCCACCAGCATACAGGTCAGAGCTTTGGCGCCAGCCTACCGGAAGAGATTACGCCCGAGTTTGTGCGTGATGAAGTCGCCCGCGGGCGGGCGATCATTCCCAATAACATCAACCACCCGGAAAGCGAGCCGATGATTATCGGCCGTAACTTCCTGGTCAAGATTAATGGCAACCTGGGTAACTCCGCGGTGACGTCTTCCATCGAAGAAGAGGTGGACAAGATGACCTGGGGCATCCGCTGGGGCGCGGATACCATCATGGATCTCTCCACGGGGCAAAATATCCACGAAACCCGCGAGTGGATTCTGCGCAACTCGCCGGTGCCGATTGGCACGGTGCCCATCTATCAGGCGCTGGAGAAGGTTAAAGGCGTGGCCGAGGACCTCACCTGGGAAGTCTTCCGCGATACGCTGATTGAGCAGGCCGAACAGGGCGTGGACTACTTCACCATTCACGCGGGCGTACTGTTGCGCTATGTGCCGCTCACCGCCAAGCGGGTCACCGGCATTGTCAGCCGCGGCGGCTCGATCATGGCCAAGTGGTGTTTGTACCACCACCAGGAGAGCTTCCTGTACACCCATTTCGAAGAGATCTGCGAGATCTGCAAGCAGTACGACGTGGCGTTCTCCCTCGGCGATGGCCTGCGTCCCGGCTCGGTGGCGGATGCCAACGACGAAGCGCAAATGGCGGAGCTGAAAACCCTTGGCGAGCTGACCCATATCGCCTGGAAGCACGATGTGCAGGTGATGATCGAAGGCCCCGGCCATGTGCCCATGCACTTGGTGAAAGAGAACATGGATAAGCAGTTGGAGTACTGCGACGAGGCGCCCTTCTATACCCTCGGCCCGCTGGTCACCGATATCGCCCCCGGCTACGACCACATCACCTCCGGCATTGGGGCGGCGATGATCGGCTGGTTTGGCTGTGCGATGCTCTGCTACGTGACGCCTAAAGAACACCTGGGGCTGCCCAATAAAGACGACGTTAAAACCGGCATTATTACTTACAAGATTGCCGCCCACGCAGCAGACTTGGCCAAAGGCCACCCGGCGGCACAGCGGCGCGATAATGCGCTTTCCAAGGCACGGTTTGAATTCCGCTGGGAAGACCAGTTCAACCTGGGGCTGGACCCGGACACCGCCCGGGAATACCACGACGAGACCCTGCCCAAGGATTCCGCCAAGGTGGCCCATTTCTGCTCCATGTGCGGGCCGAAGTTCTGCTCCATGAAGATCAGCCAGGAGGTTCGTGACTATGCCAATGAACACGGCCTGGACGGCGACCAGGAAGCGGTGATGAAAGGCATGGAGGAGCAGGCGGAGAAATTTCGCCAGAAAGGCAGCGAGCTGTACCAGGAGGTTTAAAGCAGCGGCTTAGCAAATTACATAGCTGAGCAAGGTGGCTCTTGAGTGTTGACAAGCCTCAAGGGTCACTTTTTACTTAAGGAGAAGATCATAAATAAAATTATGTGTATGATTATCATTTACTGATTATTAAGGCCAACAACCACCTAAAACCAACACCATTCAAGGAACGAATACCCGATGAAAACCCAACTTTCCCTGGCGGTTACCCTGATCAGCGCAGGCCTGCTTAGCGGCTGCAGCGATGACAACGCATCAACCGAAGCAGCGACGATGCTGAGTTATATTCCGGCTGATTCCCCTTACTTCATGGCCTCCAGTGAGGCAATGCCCGAGCAGGAAGCCTTTGATCTCTATCAGCGCTTTCAGCCCATGGCGAGCCTTGAGTCTGATCTGGATGAACTGCGCGCGACGCTGCCCGATATTGACGATGAAGCGTCGCGGTCAATGATGAAGCTGCTGATCGCCATGGGTGAAGAGCTCGACGGTGTTGAGTCACTGGATGATTTCCATGCGCTGGGCCTGAAGGTGAGCCCTCGCGCCGCCTTGTATGGACTGGGTATCTTGCCTGTATTGCGCATGCAGCTGCAGGATGAAGAGGCCTTTCGCGAAACGCTTCAGCGCATCCTGACCAAGGCGGAGATCACCCCCAGCACGGCCACCACCAACGGCACCGAGTACTGGGTCCTGACGCCCGAGGCGCCCGTCCAGGCGATCCTCGTCATTGAAGATCAGAAGCTGCTGATGTCGGTAGTACCGCAGGATGCCAGCGACGAGTTGCTTGCGCAGGTACTGGGTAGCGATTTGCCTGACAGCAGCCTTGAAGATTCTGGCGCGCTGGCAGCGCTTGAGCAACGCCATGACTTTACCCCTTACGGTGCCGGGGAAGTCGACTTTTCACGCCTGCTTAATGAGCTCAGCTCTCCTTCCCATGCAGGTACTCAGGCATTGATGGACGCCGTTGAGGCAGAGCAATTGGATCTGTCTGCCTGCCAAACCGATATTGACCGCCTCACCAGCCGCTTCCCCGGCCTTGTTATGGGCATGCGCGAGTACAATCAAGACCGCATGGAGATGAATGTCATCCTGGAAACCGATGAAGCGATCGTCAGTGACCTGCGCGCTCTGACCACTCAGGTGCCAGGTCTTGGCAGCACGGAGGGTATGGCCAGTTTCGGAATGGGCCTGAACTTACCCTTACTGCTTCAGACAGCCCAGAGATATGCCCAGGAAGTGCGTCAGACCCCCTTCAGCTGTGATGAGCTACAGGATTTGAATAGCGCCTGGAGAGACATCAACACGGCGATGAACAACCCGGCCACCATGATGATCGGGTCAGCGCTATCCGGCTTGAGAGCGCGCATCGACAGCCTGACAGTCACCGATGGCGAACCCAGTGGCAGCGGCATCCTGACCCTTGCCTCCCCCAACCCTATGGGGCTGGTGACGACCGCAGGTGCCTTCATGCCTGAATTCGGGGCGCTCGAACTTGAACCAGGCGGAGAGGCCAAGCAAATCGAAAGCATGATGCTGCCGCCAGAGACACCGACGCTCCATGCCGCCATGTCTGACACGGCCATTGCCCTGGGCGCAGACATCAGCGACCCGTCGTCACTGCAGAAAGCCCTGCAAGCCCCTGCGTCAGAGCGCGACCTACTGCTTCATGGTCATCTGACCGGCGAGTTTTATCATTCCCTGGCCGATGTCATGGAGCAGGTGCCTTCCGATGAGCTGGAAACGTCCGATATTGAAATGTTCAGACAGTATGCGGATATCTACAAGAACATGGAGTACTGGTTCAGAGTGGACGATGCAGGCGTTGAAATGAGTTTCTCGCTGGAACTGGACTGATACCTGGCGGCTATTGCCGCCAGCAATAAAACCCGCTGACAGTTATACAGATAACCGTTAGCGGGTTTTTCATTTATAGCCTCGTTGTTTTATACGGTGCCTGAAACTCAGGAGACCCCGAGCGCCACTTTCAAGACGCCGTCGCGCTGGTGGGCGAAAAGATCGTAGGCTTCGACGATGTTCTCCAGCGCGTAGCGGTGGGTAACCATGGGGCCCAGATCCAGGCGGCCGGCGGCGATGATGCTCATCAGCCGGCGCATGCGCTCTTTGCCACCCGGGCACAGGGAGGTAATGATCTTGTGGTCACCAAGCCCCGCACAAAACGCCCCCAGCGGAACCGTCAGGTCTTCGGAGTAGACGCCAAGGCTGGAGAGCGTGCCACCGGGTTTTAACACCCGCAAGGCCGACTCGAACGTCTGCTGCAGGCCGAGCGCTTCAATGGCGCAATCGACCCCACGCCCACCGGTGAGCTTGAGGATTTCATCCACCACGTCGACCTTGCGAAAGTCCAGCGTCACGTCGGCGCCCATCTGCTTGGCCATGGTCAAACGCTCATCCACGCCGTCAACGGCGATGATCATGCCCGCCCCGCGCAGCCTTGCACCGGCCGTCGCGCAAAGGCCGATCGGCCCCTGGGCAAACACCACCACGATGTCGCCAATCTTGATCCCTCCGGCTTCGGCACCGGCAAACCCGGTCGACATGATGTCGGGGCACATCAGTACCTGCTCATCGGTCAGGCCATCCGGCACCGGCGAGAGATTGGCCTGGACATCCGGTACCAACAGGTACTCCGCCTGGGCGCCGTCGATGGTGTTACCGAAACGCCAGCCGCCCATGGGTTTGTAGCCGTGGCTGTGGTGGCCGCCATCCTGGGATGAACAGCCGTCCTGGCAGCCATAGGAGGTAAAGCTCGGGCAGATCGCCCCAGCGATCACTCGCTGGCCTTCGTGGTACCCTTGGACGTTGGCACCCAATTTCTCGATAACACCCACGGGCTCGTGACCAATCGTCAGGCCACGCTCCACCGGGTATTCGCCTTTCAGGATATGTACATCGGTGCCGCAGATGGTCGTGGTGGTCACGCGCATCAAGGCATCGTTGGGGCCAATCTCAGGGATCGGTTTGTCGTCAATTTCAATACGGCCAGGTTCAACAAAAATGGCCGCTTTCATCATGGTCGGCATGGGACGTCTCCTCGGTCGGAAGTCGAATCACCTGACCATTACGGCACACAAGACGACGCGCCATATTGCGCTGGATCAAACTTACCGCGCTTAAACGCCAACAGGGGGCCGAAGCCCCCTGTTGGTCGTCAGTATCATGTGGCTAGCGTTGTTTTTTCTGATTCTCCCTCAAATGACCTACGCCTTTCTGCATGCCGCCCTTTGCCTGTTGGGCTTTGCCTTTGGCTTCGGTTTTGCCGCTTCCGGTCACCTTGCCCGCCGCTTCTTTCAGTTTACCGACGGTCTGACTGGCAGCCCCTTTCGCCTTGTCTTTTTTGCCACTTGCCATGATGAACACCTCTAGTCCGTTAGTGGAGAATAGTGCTGGAGACAGCGCTGGAGATAGTACTGGAAATAGTTCTGAAGATAGATCTGGAGACAGCGCCTAAAAAGTAAATACTTACTTCGTCCTAGGCGCTTTCATCAGCATAGTCGGTATCTGAAATATCACCGCAATTTCTTTTAGCCTACCGCATCGGGTAAGCGCGTGGGCGACCTGGAGTTCAGTGCAACATGCAGGCAGGCCATCACCAGCAGCGTTGCCAGCAACGCCACGCTCATCGACGAAAAACGGTATAGCGCGCTGTAAACGAGGTCTTGCCCCGGCCCCAACGACTGACCAAATAAAATGCCCAGCGTTGTCAGCCCACCAAAACCGATGCCAGAGCCGCCGCCTTCCAGAATGTGCTCCCTTGCGAACAGCATGAGACCCAGCCAGTAGAGCAGGATGACCAGCATAAAATGGTGGCTTTGGGTATACAGCACCAGTTGCATGGCAAGCGCGAGGTTGCACCCCAGAAGCGTGCCCACGGCACGCTTGCCCGCAGACACTTTGGCGCCGTCATAGCCCAGTGAGAAAAGCACCAGAATGGTCGCCATCTGCGCCGAGAGCGACCCTTGCAGATCAAATACTTGAAACATCACAAACGATAGCGTCGCGGTGATGCCGCCCATCAGGGTTTCGTGGCGAATTTGTTCAGCGGGTTTTATGCCTTTGGGTGGCGGCTGACGTGGCTCAACATCGGGAAATAGCGTGTACATCAGCATGGCGATGAACACCGCAAGCCCGCTGGCCACCATGTTACTGGCCAGCAAGTCGCTCAAATCAACACTTGGGTAACTGGCAAAGTGCAGCAGAATGCTGAGCGTCAGCACACCGTTGGCCCCGAACAAGAACAAGGGGCCTTTGGCCATGAGATAAAAGCGAAAGGAGAACATCGCCAGCACTACCAACGTCATCACCACGGGCATATGCTTGAGCAAACCAACGACCAAGCTGACCTCGAGTACATTGATCGACACATTGGCCAGAAACTGGCGCACGATATGGCCGTTCAGGATGGGCACCATCCCCAGCAAAAACATCGGAAAAACGGTGAAGAACACGCCGTAGTTCCAATCCATCAGTTGGCTGACCACAAACCCCATCAGGCCACCGCCTGCCACCCGCAAACATTGGCGCAGGCCGTTCTCCGTTAATCCGGCAGGGTGCTTATCCGCCGCCGGGCGGTAGGGCTTCAATAGCCGTCGGATTGCCATGCTCAATACACCGCGTGAAGCCAGCTGATTAAACGCGCCTGAAGCGCGGCGAACGGCCTGGCCAACAGGTGGCCGCCCGGCACCAGCTGAACAGAGGCACGAGCACCACTGGCCGGTAACGAGGGGACCGGTTCGTCGAGTGCCACGTGGAGGCGTAGCCGCTGGGCATCGCGCACCCAGCGATCCGTCGTCGGAATATCAGCCAGTTGGCCATCGGCAGCCAGCTGGCCGTTACGCACGCCCGCATCAAAGGCACTGACCTTGCCTTCAAACACCTTCCCCGGCCAACTGTCGAAGACAACTTTTGCCTGATCGCCGGGGTGCACATGACGCAGGCTCTTCTCGCGGAAATCGGCAATGATATCCATCTGATCGGCCACCAGCGCCAATGCAGGCTGACCGGCCTGAACGTAGTCGCCCGCCTGCAGTTGAAGGTTGGTAACTACCCCCGGCTGCGCAGCGCGGACTTGGGTATGCGCCATATCCAACTGCGCTTTTTCCAGGGCATTTTCCGCCTGACGCAAACGCAAATTGGCCTCGCCCTCCTCACCCAACTGTACTTCAAGGCTTTCAATTTCGGCCTGGGCAGAGGCGACGGCGGACGTCGCCGTTTGTTCGGCGGCAACCTGCTGATCGTACTGCTGACGAGAAAGGCTGTGCTGTGCGAGCAACGCTTCCCCACGACGGCGCTCGCCACGACGTTCCTGGGCCGTGGCCTCTGCCGATGCCAGCCTGGCACGGGCGGCCGCAAGCTCTGCCCTCAAGCGGGCATTGTCTTGCAGGGCTTGTTCGCGATTGAGCCGGGCTTCGGCGAGCGCTAGCTGAAACGGCGCCGGGTCCAGGCGGAACAGCACATCACCTTTAGCTACCTGCTGATGGTCGTCTACCATCACTTCCTTAACAGGCGCGCTCAATTCAGGGGCAATACGCGTCACCGGGCGCATCACCCGCGCTTCCGGGGTGATGGGCATAAAGCTATCGGCGATGAGAAAATACACAAACAAAAGAATAAAGGCAGCAACCGCTACCTTTACCCAACGGGCAAAACGTTGTTCGGGGGACATGCAGGACTCATTAGCGTGTTAATGACAGCATTAGCTTATCATTTAATTAGCGCGCTAACAATATTACCGCTGCCTGGAGAGACTCAGCACCATAATCCCCCCAACAACCACGGCCCCACCGACCAACTGACTGGGGCTGAGCATTTGGCCCAGGACGAAGTAACCAATCACTAACGAAGCGACGGGTTCGATATTCATTACCGGTGCGTTGCGCGCCATATTCAGTCGAGGCACAAAGATAAACAGGGTCGAAAATGCCGAGCCGTACAACAACCCCAAAAGCGCTAACCCAATCCAGCCCTGGTTAGTTTCCGGCAAGCTCATACCTCCGGGCACAATGCCGGTAAGGCCACCGATGATCATGGCGATAAACACCGTTTGCATGGTGAGCAGGCTGCGCAGGGTACTCCCCACTCTCGCGAGCCGGTGCTCCGTAGTCCAGAGAGCACAGGCGAAGGCAAACGCCGCCGTCAAACCGAAGCCGATGCCCGCCAGCCAACCGGGGCCCATATCGTCTATATTGGCGTACCAGGCGGGAATATCGAGCACCACCAGTAAGCCGATCAGAATCGTGCCCATGATCAGACAGCTGCGCAGCGTGGGTCGCGGTCCACCTAACGCCCAACTCAGCAATGCCAACTGGATCGGAAAGGTATTCACCAGTAACAGGGCAATGACCACGGGCAAGCGCGCCACGGCCGAGTACAAACAGAGGCTCTGCACCGTGATACAGAGCCCGACCGCAAGCTGCCACGGCCAGGTGCCCGGCGGCAGCCAGAGGCGCTTTTTTTGTGCAACGACCAGACAAACCAGAATCAAGCAGGCCACACCTGAGCGGGTAAGCACCGCCAGCAAAAGCCCTGTGCCATTATCGAACGCCAGTCGCGCCGAGACGTGGTTGGCCGCGAACATCGTCGCCACCGTCATTAACAGCAGGATGGCCAAGTGACGGGGTAAAACAGACGGAAGCGAGGGGGATTGCATGTTGGAAGCGGGCTCTTTTTATGATGAAACGAAGGGTGGTAATACCCAGCATGCCGGGATTGTAGCTAGAAGGCTAACGATATAGGTGCACTGACCGCCAACCTCACATAATGTTATACTAACGTCTAATCAACCCATTGTCTCTCTATCGACAGAAGGCCTCTATGAACGCGTCGGTTCTGGTCATTAACTGCGGTTCCTCTTCCATTAAATACGCACTGATTGATGCAGACCCCAAGGCGGCACGTCTTGATGGTATTGTCGAGCGTTTGGACAGTGCGGATGCACAGCTAAAGGGCAACGATAACGCCGGTGAGCGTTTTATCAAATCACTGCCTGGCGCCGACCATGCCGAAGCCATTAGCGCTATTCTGGATAATCTGGAAGGCCGACTGCCCTCTGCGGTGGGCCACCGTATCGTTCATGGCGGTGAACATTTCACAGAAGCGGCGCTGATTGATGAGCATGTCATCGCCGCCATTGAAACCACCGCGGCCTTGGCGCCTCTCCATAACCCGGCTAACCTGACCGGTATTGCCGCGACTCGAAACGTCTTTCCATCGCTTCCTCAGGTCGCCGTGTTTGATACCGCCTTTCATCAAACCCTGCCGCCGCGCGCCTACCGCTATGCGCTGCCTGAAGCGCTTTATACCCATCATGGTATTCGCCGTTACGGCTTTCACGGCACCAGCCATGCCTTTGTTAGCCAGCGCGCCGGGGAGTTAAGCGACAGGGGAGCTGGCGGCTGGCTGACAGCGCACCTGGGCAACGGTTGCTCGACCAGCGCCGTGTGGCAACACCAAAGCCTGGACACCAGCATGGGGTTAACGCCGCTGGAAGGCCTGGTAATGGGGACCCGCAGCGGCGATGTCGACCCCGGCCTGCACGCGCATCTTCACCGCCAGCTGGGTTGGTCGCTGGAAGAGATCGATAACGTGCTGAACAAGCAGAGCGGCCTGCTGGGGCTTTCCGGCCTGACCAACGACATGCGCGAAATCGAACAGGCCGCCGAACAGGGCCACGCGGGGGCGTCGCTGGCGGTGGAGGTTTTCTGCTACCGTATCGCCAAATCACTGGCCGGCCTGTCCTGCGCGCTTCCCACCCTCGATGGCGTGATCTTCACCGGCGGCATCGGCGAAAACTCGCCCCAGGTGCGTCGCCGGGTGATTCAGCTGATGCCCCACTTCGGCTTTGCGCTGGACGACGCGACTAACGACGCCACGGTTCGCGGCCGGGAAGGCGCGCTGGATCGCGACGGTCATCGCGGCCCAGAAGTATGGGTCATCCCCACCGATGAGGAAGCCCGTATCGCTCTGGAAACCCGCCACTGCCTGGAGACCCAAGCATGAATACGCCCTCCGAAACTCCTCAGGCCATTTTGCTTGTGCCCACCAGCGAAGGGGCCGGGTTAACCTCCGCCTGTCTCGGGCTGATTCAAGCGCTGGATACCATTGGTCTCAAGGCGGGCTTCCTAAAACCGTTCATGCAGAACGAGTTGAACGGCCCGGGCCTTGATCGCTCAACGGCGCTGGTGTCCCGGGCGCTGAATCAGCGCCCGCCCTCGCCCATTTCCCAGACCCGCCTGGAGCGCCTGCTGCGCGACAACCAGACCGATGAGCTGATGGAAAACGTCATCGAGCTCTACGATCAGGTCACCCAGCAGGCTTATCGCGACGGCAGCGCACTGGATCTGGTGGTGGTCGAGGGCGTCGTCCCTACCCAGCACACCACCTACGCCACCCAGACCAATGCACAGTTGGCCAATGCATTAAATGCACGCATTATTCTGGTCGGCACCGGGGATTTAAATGAGCCTGAGGCCTTGGCGGACCAGCTAGATATGCACGCGCGCAGCTTTGGCGGCGTCAGCTCAAGCCGTACCCTGGGCGGCATTTTAATGCGTATGAAAAACTTACCTTATGCCCAGGACGATGATCTTTCTGCAGCGCCGGGCACCTTTAAACCTCAGTTGGAAGAGTCGGTGCTCGCTGAACTCCGCCAGTATTCCCCTGCTCTGGCGACTGACAAGTTTCACCTGATTGGCGTTGTCCCTTACAGCAACGCCCTCAGCGCACCGCGCACGCTGGATGTCGCACGGGCACTGAAGGCAAAGATGCTGAACGAAGGCGAGGCCCTCAGTCGCAGGGTGCTTTCCACCAGCCTATGCGCCCGAAGTGCCGCCAATGCATTGCATATTTTCACGCCGGGTAGCCTGGTCGTGGCGTCTGGCGACCGCGACGACGTGATACTGGCTTCTGCGCTTGCCACCATGAACGGCACTCGGCTGGCAGGCGTACTGCTGACCAATGGCTTTATGCCTAACGACAACATGATTGAAATGTGTCGACCAGCGCTGAAAACCGGCCTCCCTGTGCTCGCCGTCGATACCGACAGCCTGACCACCGCCCAGAACTTGAGCCAGTTGAGTAACGAAATTCCCATGGACGATTTCGAGCGCGCAGAACAGGTGGCCCGTTATGTCGCAGCTCACATCGACCTGGAATGGTTAAAGACCCATCTCAGTCGCGGCTACACGCATCGTCTTTCGCCCTCGGCGTTTCGTCACCAACTGGTCAAGCTCGCCCAGCACGCCAAGAAACGTATTGTGCTGCCTGAAGGCGACGAGCCACGCACCATCGAAGCAGCGATTATCTGTCAACGCCGCGGCATCGCCAACTGTGTGCTGCTGGGTAAACGCGATGACATTGACAGCATCGCTCGCAACCGCGGCCTGACGTTGCCAGAAGAGCTGACCATCATCGACCCGGAAAGCACCCGCGCACATTACATCGCGCCCATGGTCGACCGCCGGCGCGGCAAGCTCAACGAGTTAACCGCCGAGGCCCAGTTGCAGGACAATGTCGTGCTCGGCACCATGATGCTGCAGCTGGATGAAGTCGATGGTTTGGTATCAGGGGCGGTACACACTACGGCCAATACCGTACGCCCTGCGTTCCAACTGATTAAAACCGCGCCAGAATATCATCAGGTCTCGTCGATATTCTTCATGCTGCTGCCGGAGCAGGTAGTGGTCTATGGTGATTGCGCCGTGAACCCCGACCCGGACGCTGAAACGCTGGCCGAGATCGCCCTGCAGGGCGCCCGTTCTGCCGAAGCCTTTGGTATCGAACCACGCGTCGCGATGATCAGCTACTCGACTGGCGACTCAGGTACCGGGGCCGATGTCGACAAGGTGCGCGAGGCGACGCGCATTGCCCAGCAGCGCGCACCACACTTACTCATTGATGGCCCGCTTCAATACGACGCTGCCGCGATCGAAAGCGTCGGCAAACAGAAGGCTCCTGACTCGCCTGTGGCGGGCAAGGCCACGGTGTTTGTCTTCCCGGATCTCAATACCGGCAATACCACTTACAAAGCCGTTCAACGTAGCGCACGGGTGGTCAGCGTTGGCCCCATGCTGCAGGGCCTGAACAAGCCGGTGAACGACCTCTCACGTGGCGCGCTGGTCGATGATATCGTTTATACCATTGCCCTCACCGCCATTCAGGCCAGTCAACGACTCGCCTGACTCACCAACGCAAGCTGCCACCTTATCGTTGACGATGAGGTGGCAGGCATTAAATGTCTGAAGACATACAGAAGGCATGTCGACACTGGCTATTGCAGAATACTCAGGATTATCCGCTCACCGTAGCCCCACAGCAGTACCGTCGCTGCCAGCAGCATCTCCAATACCAGCACCCCAATTGCCAACGTCGCGCTGGAAACGATAAACCCCTGCTCATCAGAGATATCCAGGAAGTTCGGTATCCCCACGTAGAGCAGATAACCCGACCAGCAAAGTCCGATCACACCGGCCAGCAGGCAGAGCCATACAATGGGATAAAGCGCCACAACGCCGCTGAGCAACATGGGGGTAGCGACATAGCCTGCAAATTTTACGCAGCGGCGACGGTTCGGGGGGTCAACAAAACGTTGTGCCATCCAGTGGATAACATTGCCCATGAAAAACACGGCCGCCAGAATGACCAGGTAGAAAACGATGCCCGCATAAAAGGCGTCCAGCAAACCCAACTGAATGGTGCGCTCAGCACCGAGTCCCCAGCCAAACTGAGTGGTGCCAATGAAGGAACAGACTACGGGTACTGCGCTTAGAATCAGCACATGGTGGGCATAAAGATGAAACACCGTTTCGTGCTCATCGTGCATTTGTTTCCATTCGCGCTGAGGGTGGGCCATCAAGCCCCAGACGTGTGTCAGCATGGGTACGCCTCCTACTGTCCTTTTTATTCTAACCGACGGGATAGCCGGTCAAACCCGCATCGGGCTTATAGACAGTATAGACAGGAGCATTGCACTCCTGCCTAATTTCTGACGTACTTCATAACCAACGGTCTAACAACGGAGGTAACGAGAGCAGGCTGGCATCCAGCGACATGGCAACACTAAGCGCCGTAATCGCCAGAATCGATACACCAAAAACGCGCCTGGCCCAGCGAACATCATCGCTTCCGTGATAGCCCTGCACGGCTTGGTAAAGCCAATAGCTTCCCATCACCAATGCCACGATCAGATAGCCAACGCCGGCATAGCCAGCCAGCGCTAATGCCAATGACGCGGCAATGAACGCCACAATATAGCCAAGGATGTAGCGGCGAGCCGAGGCAATACCGCGAACGACTGGCAGGACCGGAATTGAAGCGGCGCGATAATCATCCATCCGGAAAATAGCGATCGCATAGGAATGCGGCATTTGCCATAGGCAGAAAATCAACAGCAGCGTCAGTGCGCCTGCGTCCAGTTGGTTCGTCACGGCGCAGTAACCCACCACCGGCGGTATTGCGCCAGATAGGCTCCCCACCAGGGTGCCGAACTCTGAATGCCGCTTCATGTAAAGGCTATATGCCCCGACATAAATAGCATAGCCAAAGCCGGCAAGCCCGACGGTGAGCGCATTGGTGCCCAACGCCAGTACCGAGAAGCCGGCAATGCCGAGTAGTGTCGCAAAGCACAGCGCCGAAACAGGGGTAATGCGCCCCTGCACCAGGGCCCGCGTACGCGTACGGCTCATCACCGCATCGATATCGCGATCAATCACGTTATTGAAGGCACAGCCCGACGCAATGACCAGCGCCAGGCCCACCACCGCGCTCATAAACAGTAGCAAGTCAAAGTCGCCGCGGGCGGCTAAAAAATAGCCGCCCATGACCGAAATGGTATTGCCACCAATGATGCCCGGTTTGGTGAGGGCGAAATAATCGCCCACGTTGACCATAAACGTTATCCCATTTGTAGATTGAGGTGTAGATGTTGCATGATCCACAACGATCCTCCAACAACCAGGCCGAGAATAACCAAGGTGAAGACGAAAGACATCAAATTCCAGCCTTCCTCCTGCTTGGTGTCCATGTGCATGAACATCACAAGCTGCACCAATATCTGGGCAACTGCAGTGATCACGATCGTCCAGACGGTGGCATTCATGCTCAACGCGCCGCTCATCACCGCCGCGAACGGGATAATGGTCAGCACGATGGAGAGAATCAGCCCCGTCACATAAGACTTGACGCTGCCGTGTGCAGTGGGTGAGTCCTTCATATTACAGAGCCCCCATCAGGTAGACGAATGAGAATACACAAATCCACACGATATCCAGAAAGTGCCAGAACAAGCTTAGACACAAAATACGCGGACGCGTCATATCGTTCAGACCCTTGGTACGCAGCTGATAGAGTACCACCAGGATCCAGATCAGCCCGAAGGTTACGTGCAGACCGTGTGTGCCAACCAGTGTAAAGAAGGCAGACAAGAAGCCGCTGCGATCAGGGCCATAGCCGAGATTTATGAGATGCTGGAACTCATAAATCTCCATGGCGATAAAGGCTGCTCCCAGCACGAAGGTGATCCAAAGCCATTTCTTGACCTTGTCGACCTTCTCGGCGGTCATTGCCAGCACCGCCATCCCATAGGTAAAACTACTGATCAGCAGTGCAAAGGTACCGGTCAGAATCAGTGGTAGATCAAAGATCTCTGAGCCGTCGGGTCCACCGGCCGTGCCCCGAAGGAGCACGGCAAAGGTAGCGAATAGTATTCCGAAGATTACCAAGTCGCTCATCAGGTAAACCCAGAAACCGAACACCTTGATGCTGCCGGTATCGTGGTGATCATGCGTCTCGGGATGAGCGTGATCGTCGTGGTTAGTTACTGCTTCGTTCGCCATGGTTACCCCTGCATCCGGACCTGTAGATGAGACGCTTCTTCGGGATGCTGCTTCAACCACTCCCGATACTCTTCGAGGCGCTGTTTATGTGCAGTCTCAATACGTTCGACTTCAGCCGCTGGCACGTAGTAATCAATGTCGTCATTGGCAACGCGTGCGATGAAGGCGACAAACATACCGATACCACCGACAATCGCCAGCCACCAGATGTGCCATACCAAGGCAAAGCCAAAGATCATCGAGAACAGACTGATCACCGGTCCCGCAATCGTATTCCGCGGCATGTGGATGTCCTGATAAGGACCGCTGCTGATCGCATCACGACCTTCCTGTTTCTGGCGCCAGAAGTCATCGATACCGCTGATTTTCGGCAGATGCGCAAAGTTGTAGAACGGCGCAGGAGAGGACGTTGCCCACTCGAGGGTACGGCCATCCCAAGGGTCACCGCTCATGTCAGCATACTTCATGCTATGGCGGTTCTTGATGCTGACCGCCACCATGATCAGCGTCGACAAGATACCCATCAGGATAATGCAGGCACCGATAAAGGCAATGATCATCATCGGCTGCCACTCGGTGGGTCCGTAAGACGACATGCGACGCACGGCCCCATCGAAGCTGAGCACGTAGAGTGGCATAAAGGCCATGAGAAAGCCGATCAACCAGCACCAGAAGCTGCGCTTGCCCCACTTTTCGTCGAGCTTGAAGCCAAACGCCTTCGGGAACCAGTAGTACAATCCCGCCATCATGCCGAACACCACACCGCCGATGATGACGTTATGGAAGTGGGCGATAACGAACAGGCTGTTATGCAGCACAAAGTTGGCCGCTGGCACCGACAACATGACGCCGGTCATACCACCGATGGTAAAGACGATGATGAAACCGATGAGCCACAGCATGGGCACGGACAGCTCGATGCTGCCGCGGTACATGGTGAACAGCCAGTTGAATACCTTCACGCCCGTGGGGATGGCGATGATCATCGTCATGATGCCGAAGAAGGCATTGACGTTGGCCCCCGCCCCCATAGTGAAGAAGTGGTGCAGCCACACGACAAACGACAGAATCGTAATCGCGACGGTGGCCCATACCATGGTGTGGTAGCCGAACAGCCGTTTGCGGGCGTACGTCGCCACGACTTCAGAGAACACCCCGAAGGCCGGCAGAATCAGGATGTATACCTCAGGATGGCCCCAGGCCCAGATGAGGTTGACGTACATCATCACGTTGCCGCCAAGATCGTTGGTGAAGAAGTTCATCCCCAGGTAGCGATCAAGGGTCAGCAGCGCGATCGTCGCGGTCAGAATCGGGAAGGACGCGATGATCAGCACGTTGGCGCACAGCGACGTCCAGGTGAAAATAGGCATGCGGAACATTTTCATGCCCGGCGCACGCATTTTCAGGATCGTCACGAAGAAGTTGATCCCCGTCAAGGTGGTACCCACCCCGGATATCTGCAACGCCCATATCCAGTAGTCGACCCCGACCCCGGGACTGTACTCAATCCCCGAGAGAGGCGCATAGGCCAACCAGCCGGTGGTACCAAACTGGCCGATAAACAGAGATAGGTTGACGATCATCGCACCGGATACAAACAACCAGAAGCTGAGGTTGTTCAGGAACGGATAGGCGACGTCGCGCGCACCGATCTGCAGCGGCACGATCAGGTTCATCAAACCGATGACCATGGGCATGGCCACGAAGAAGATCATGATCACGCCATGGGTCGTGAACAGCTGGTCGTAGTGCTCCGGCGGCAGGAAGCCTTCTGCCCCGCCAGAGGCAATCGCCAACTGGGCACGCATCATCAGCGCTTCACCAATACCGCGGATCAGCATCACCAGTGCCACGATGAAATACATGATCCCGATCTTTTTATGATCGACCGAGGTTACCCACTCACTCCACAGGTAGCCCCACTTGCGGAAGTAGGTAACACCCCCTAACACTACCGCTCCGCCCAAGGCGGTCATGACCATGAGCGTTACCATGATGGGATCGTAAAAGGGGATCGAGTCTAAACCGAGTTTTCCAAACATAGTTTACTCCGCTGCCTCCGCGTTCATCGCCATATCGCCGTCCTGCTCTTGATGATCGCTACTGGCATTTTTGTATCCGGTCTCATCAGGCAACACCTCAACAGGCTCACCGCTGTGGTAAACGTTCAGGATGTCGTCATAGAGGGTTGGCGATACTTCAGAGAAGTACTCGACCGGATGATTACGGCTTGGCTTCAACAGCTCGTTATAGCCATCGTCGAAGCTTATCGATTGGGAGGACGCTTTGACTTCTGCCACCCACTCATCGAAGCCTTCTTCCGATGTCGCATGCGCGTCAAAGGTCATGCCCGAGAAGCCCGAACCACTGTAGTTGGTAGAACGACCTGGGTAAGTGCCTTCCTCGTCTGCAATCAGATGGACGTCGTTATCCATACCCGCCATGGCATAGATCTGGCTGCCAAGCTCAGGAATGAAGAACGAATTCATCACTGACGCGGAGCTGACCCGGAAACGTACGGGCGTATCCGTGGGGAACGCCACCTCGTTGACCGTGGCAATGCCTTGCTCGGGATAGATGAACAGCCACTTCCAATCCATGGACACAGCCTGGATTTCAAGCGTTTCTTCGCCTTCCTCAGCAATGGACTTGTGCGGGTCCAGGCTGTGCGAGGTGTACCAGGTCAGCCCCGCTAGGAAGAGAACAATAACGCATGGAATCAGCCACACCACCACTTCAACCCAGGTGTTGTGAGCCCAGTCAGGCGTGTAGGCGGCCTTGTGGTTACTGCGACGATAGCGCCATGCGAAGAACAGCGTCATCCCGATAACGGGAAGCACGACGATCTGCATAATGCCAAAGGCTGTCAGAATCAGGGTGCGTTGCTCTTCGCCGATCTGACCCTTAGGATCCATCAGCGCCGAGCTACAACCACCCAGCAATAAAAATAAAGAAAGCAACAGTAGAATACCTGCCGCTTTGGCGTAGAGGTTTTTTCTCATGTTACGACCTCGTCAGGGCTGGGAGGCAAACATTGTAAACAAGCTGCCATTCTGGATAGCGAGCTAACAAAATCTCTTGAGCAAACGCAGTCGATAAGCAGGTGCTTAACGTCGACGTCTGATCGCGAGAGAGGATCGTTCGGCAGGCTAACACCGAACACAGTTACCGCAGACGAAGGCTATTCTCGCATCAATGACGCAGAAGAGAAGAGACGATTTGCCGCAGGTAAACGCCGCGGATTCTGCCACGATTGGTCCACGGCTTAAAGGTAACTTGGCAAATTTAATCCAAAAAACGACGCTAGAGGCTATGGCGCAGTGATCGTCGGGTGAGCGCTGTGCGCATCGCGCAGCAAGGCCGGGGCGCCCTCCTCGTCGGTGACAATGACGTCAAACTCACTCACTGACGCAAAGTACGCCGGTCGTACCACACCGAATTTACTGGCATCTACGACCAATAGACGCCGCATGGCCGACGCCATCGCCGCCTGCTTGGGCAGCACCTCATGGAAATGGAAGCAACTCACTCCACGCTGCATATCGACACCCGCCGCCGAAATAAATGCCTTGTTAATACCCAGCCGCTCGATGGACTCGGCCATGGTGTCACTGGCAAAAGACTGCGACGCCGGATAAAACAAGCCACCCAGCAAAACCAGTCGCACGTTCGGCAAGGGTGCGACAGCATTCGCGATGTTGAGGGCATAGGTAATCACTGTCAGTTCCTGAAAGCCCCCCAACTGATTCATCAGCGGCATCAATGTCGAGCCACAATCAACAAACAGCGTATCGCCATCCTCTATGAAACGTTGAGCACGTTGGCACAGGCGACTTTTCGCCTGGTAGTGGCTGGCCTGTTGCTCGGTCAAGTCATATACCGGCGTAACTCCCGGTGTATGCGCCATGACCAGCCGACCACCAAGCAGGCTGATCACTTGAGGATAGGCATTCACATCCCGCCGGATGGTCATTTCGGACACACCGCACAGCTCGGCTGCATCGCGCAGATGCAGCGTCCCGCCACTTGCTAGCGCCTCTTGCAACGTTGCCAAGCGCAACGCGCTTCGGTCTTTCATTGACAGCTTCTCCTGGTAACGGCCTGTTGTCGTTGAATGGGCCTAGGTTATCACTGGGCGTTTCCCCTTGATGGCTGAGGGCTCTCCCCCTTCTTGCAGAGGACCACCCCTTATGCTGAGCGAGCACTCAAAGAATTACCATTAAACCAACGATTCTTGAAACACATGTCAGCCGTTTATCATTTAATGACCGTTGACGGGATAAAAGTTGCAAAATGGCGTTAGAAAAATAACACTAAATGTTATAATTTTAACATTACAATTCCAGAAACCCGCTGACACGGGTCAACGCCAGCCCTCACGTCCGTCGTTGAGGCGGATCAAAACTGCAACTAACAAACCTGTTGAGGCTACCATGACTGCTCGTACTCGTTTTATCTCCGCTACTCCTTCACGCGCGTCGCTAACAGCGCTTGGGGCTGGCGTATTAATCGCCGGTGCCGCCAGCACCGCTAATGCGGACGCCTTTGATCCCATTTGGTCGTTTGCCAATGTGTCGGTCAATTACCTTGACTGGTCTGACGGCACCGAAAACCGTACCGCGAGCAATGCCGCCAAGAGCGATTTCATGTTCCTGGAAATCGAGGGTGGGCTTGGCTACGAATGGGGTGAGTTTTACGGCTTCTTCGATTTTGAAAACCCGACCAACGACCAGTTCGACGAATCAAGCGGCGGCACCGATAACTTCCGTACGGCGGGCAAGTTGACCTCGCACATTTACCTGGGCGACAGCCCGTTATCGATTTATGCCCACCTCTACGACTTTCGCGATTACGGTTTCAATAGCCGCGAGCAAGACCAGATTCTGGGTCTGGGCTATCTAGCCAACTTCGATAACGGCATTTGGTTCAAGCCGTTTCTGGGTGCCGCCCGGGTGCAAAGTAACAGTTACACCGGTTCGAACGGCTTCATGGCCGGCTGGGTCGCGGGCTACGACTTCAATGCCTTTGGCCAGAAGTTTGGTGTCACCAACTGGCACGAGCAGACCTTTGGCCGGGACGACGAATACCTGGAACAGAACTACGTCGGTGGCAAGGCTGACAGCGTGGGCACCAATGGCGCGGTAAGCTTGTGGTGGCATCCTTCCGAGTTGATCACGACCGGCATCCAGTACCGCTATTCTGATGAAAAACTAGGCACGCCTAACAATTATCAGAACGCGATGATTTACACTGTGAAGCTCAACCTGCTGTAACACGCACTTGGCCCACGCGAAGGATCTTTTTTTATGACACTCCTGATGAGCTTGGTCGGCATGGTCACCCTGGTGACCATCGCCCTGATCTTTTCTTATGATCGCAAGTCAATTCGCTTACGTACGGTGTTGGGTGCCTTCGGCATTCAAGCGGGCATTGGCGCTTTCGTCCTTTATGTGCCCTTTGGTCAGAGCGTCTTGCAGACGATCTCGGCTGGCGTTAGCCAGATTCTGGTGTATGCCGATGACGGCATCAGCTTTCTGTTCGGCGGCTTGGCAGATACTGACGAGGTCGGCTTCGTATTCGCCATTAAAGTGCTGCCGGTGATTATCTTTTTCTCCTCGCTGATTGCAGTGCTGTACTACATCGGGATCATGCAGTGGGTTATCCGTATTCTGGGTGGCGCCCTGCAGAAAGCGCTGGGCACTTCGCGTACCGAGTCGCTTTCCGCCACGGCCAACATCTTCGTCGGCCAGACCGAAGCGCCGCTCGTGGTACGTCCGTTTATTGCCCGGATGACACCTTCTCAGCTGTTTGCCGTCATGTGTGGCGGCTTGGCGTCGGTGGCGGGCTCCGTACTGGCGGGCTATGCCGCGCTGGGCATTCCCATGGAATATCTGGTGGCTGCCTCTTTCATGGCAGCTCCCGGCGGCTTGCTGTTTGCTAAACTGATCATGCCCGAAACGCAGGAAATACAGGATAGAGACAGTGTTTCCAAGGTTGAGGAAGAATTAAAAGAGCAGGAAGACAAGCCCAGCAACGTACTGGACGCAGCGGCGTCTGGCGCGACATCCGGCTTGATGCTGGCTGCCAATGTAGGGGCCATGCTGCTTGCCTTCATCGCGCTTATCGCCTTGATCAACGGCATTCTCGGCGGTGTTGGCGGCTGGTTCGGCTTTGAATCGTTGAGCCTTGAGTGGATTCTGGGCTGGCTGTTTGCCCCGCTGGCCTTTTTACTGGGTGTCCCCTGGGAAGAAGCAACACTGGCCGGCTCATTCATTGGCCAAAAACTGGTTGTTAATGAGTTTGTCGCCTATATCAACCTTGCGCCCTATATTGAAGGCGAGCAGATGGTCGCAGCCACTGGCCAAGCGATGACCGCGCACACCATGGCGATTCTTTCCTTTGCCTTGTGCGGCTTTGCAAATTTATCCTCTATTGCGATTTTGCTCGGCGGCCTGGGTAGCATTGCCCCCTCGCGGCGCAAGGAAATCGCCCGCTTTGGCGTCAAGGCGGTATTGGCAGGCACCTTGTCTAACCTGATGTCGGCCTCTATTGCAGGCTTCTTTATCGCCCTGAGCAGCGTAGCTTCTTAACGTAACCGTCAACGATTACGCGGGCGCTGCTGTCATATACAGTAGTGCCCGTTTTTTTCAGTCGTTCTTAAATCCTAATACTGTGCGAGATGTCCATGACCGCTTCGATTAACATCACCCTTGCTGCGCGCCAGGCGCTTTCACTGATGGACTTGACCAGTCTCAACGATACCGACACCGATGCGTCCACCGAATCGCTGTGCAAAAAGGCAAAAACCCCCTTTGGCTACCCGGCGGCGGTATGCGTATACCCCCAGTTCGTCGTGACCGCGCGTCGCGCCCTCACCGCCCACGAGCTCAACGGTGACGTCAAAATTGCCACGGTCACCAACTTTCCCCACGGCGGTGACGACATCATGGGCGCCGCCCGCGAGACCCGTGAAGCCGTCGCCTCCGGGGCAGATGAAGTCGATGTCGTTTTCCCCTACCGCGCCCTCATGGCGGGCGACGAAGAGACCGGCCGCGAGCTGGTGGAAATGTGCCATGCGGCCTGCGGTGGCCAGGCGCTGTTGAAAGTCATCATTGAGGTCGGCGAGCTTAAAGAGCCTGCGCTTATCAAGCGGGCAAGCGAGCTGGCCATTGAAGGCGGCGCCGACTTTATCAAGACCTCAACCGGCAAGGTGGCGGTCAACGCAACGCTGGAATCCGCCGAGATCATGCTCCAGGCGATCAAAGCCAGCGGCAAGGATGTCGGGTTCAAGGCGGCAGGTGGCGTCAAGACAGCCGAAGAGGCCGCCGAATACCTGGCTCTCGCCGCCAACATCATGGGGGACCAGTGGATCTCGCCACGCCACTTCCGGTTTGGTGCGTCCAGCCTGCTGGGGGACTTGCTCAATACCCTGAGTGGCAACCCGCAGACCGCGTCGCTCTCGCGTAATGACGGAGGCTACTAACATGCTCCCGCAAGAACTGATTCGCCTCAAGCGCGATAACCAGCCGCTGCCGGCAGAAAAAATCAAGGCCTTTGTTCAGAGCATTGCCGATGACCGTATCAGTGATGCCCAGATTGGCGCCTTTACCATGGCGGTGTTTTTAAACGGCATGAGCCGTGAGGAAGTCGTCGCGCTGACCACCGCCACCCGTGACTCCGGTCACGTCATGCAATGGGATTCGCTTGACCTGCCGGGCCCGATCGTCGACAAGCACTCCACCGGCGGCGTGGGTGACCTGGTCTCTCTGGTACTCGGCCCCTGGGTCGCCGCCTGCGGCGCTTTCGTACCGATGATTTCCGGCCGCGGCCTGGGCCACACCGGCGGCACGCTGGACAAGCTGGAATCCATTCCCGGCTATAACCCCTACCCCGCCCCGGAGCGCTTCGGCGATGTGGTCAAATCCACTGGCGTGGCGATTATCGGCCAGACCGGCAACCTCGCTCCAGCGGACAAGCGCATCTACGGTGTGCGTGACGTGACCGCCACAGTGGAATCCATCCCGCTGATCACCGCCTCTATCCTGGGCAAAAAGCTGGCCTCCGGCCTGGATGCCCTGGTCATGGATGTCAAAGTCGGCAGCGGCGCCTTCATGCCCACGCCGGAAAAATCCCGCGAACTGGCCAAGAGCATTGCCAACGTGGCTACACAGGCGGGCACACCTACCACCGCCCTGCTCACCGACATGAGCCAGCCGCTGGCTCCCTGCGCCGGTAACGCGGTCGAAATCGTCGAAACCCTGGCGCTATTGGGCGGCGAACGCTCCAACAGTCGGGTGATGCAGGTAACCCGCGAACTGGCGGTGGAAATGCTGATGGCGGGCAAGTTGGTCAATAGCCGCGAGGAAGCGCTGACCAAGCTTGAAAAAGCCCTCACGTCAGGTGCGGCGGCCGAGGTCTTTGCCCGCATGGTGAGCGAGCTTGGTGGCCCTGCCGACTTCATGGAGCGCTCGGATCACTACCTGGCCAAAGCCGACGTGGTCAAGCCAGTGTATGCCGAACAATCAGGCATCATCCAGCGCATTGACACTCGTGCCGTCGGCATGAGCGTGGTGGAACTCGGCGGGGGACGCCTGCGTAACGACGCCAACGTCGACCACAGCGTCGGCTTCAGCGACATTGCCGAAATCGGCGACCGTGTTGATAGCCAACACCCCATCGCCATGGTTCACGCCAACAGCGAAGACGCCGCCGCCCTTGCCGCCGCCCAGCTTCGCGCTGCGGTCACCTTGGGTGACGCCGCCGCGACCGCCGATACGCTACTTCAAGATACCTTCAGAGGAGAAGCCTGATGCGCCGCGCCATTGTTGTTGTCCTCGACTCATTCGGCATCGGCAGCGCGCCGGATGCCAACCAGTTCGGCGACCAAGGGGCTGACACCCTGGGCCATATTGCCGCCGCCTGCGCCCGCGGCGAAGCGGATACCGCCGAGCGCTCAGGCCCTTTGAAACTGCCCAACATGGCAAAACTCGGCCTGTTTCACGCCCACCGCGATGCCACGGGAAAAGTCGCCGAGGGCGTTGACCTGCCGAATACGCTGACAGGTGCCTACGCCCACGCTAAAGAGGTTTCCAGCGGCAAGGATACGCCGTCGGGCCACTGGGAAATTGCCGGCGTGCCGGTTCGCTTCGACTGGGGCTACTTCCTCGATAAAACCGACAGTTTCCCGACAGAGCTGCTCGACAGGATTGTCGATGCCGCCAACCTGCCCGGCGTGATCGGCAACTGCCACGCCTCGGGCACCGAGATCATCGCCCGCCTGGGCGAAGAGCATGTCGCCACGGGCAAGCCCATCGTCTACACCTCGGCGGATTCCGTGTTTCAGATTGCCGCCCACGAGGAGCACTTCGGCCTCGAACGGCTCTATGAACTATGCGAAACCGTGCGCGGTCTGCTCGAGCCCTACAACATTGGCCGCGTGATCGCCCGCCCCTTTGTCGGCAATGACCGCGACGACTTTGCGCGTACCGGCAATCGCCGCGACTACAGCGTCGAGCCCCCCACGCCTACGGTGCTGCAAAAACTCGCCGAAGCGGGGGGCGAAGTGGTGTCGATCGGCAAGATTGCCGATATCTACGCCCACTGCGGCATTACCCACAAGGTCAAGGCCAGCGGTCACGACGCGCTGATGGAAGCGACGCTTGGCGAGGTAGCGCGCACTGCCAAGGAAACCAGCGACCGCCCGACCATGATCATGACCAACTTTGTCGATTTTGATTCGGTCTACGGTCACCGCCGCGACGTGCCGGGCTATGCGGCCGCGCTCGAGCATTTCGATGCCCGCTTGCCCGAGCTGTTCGCCGCGCTCAACGAGGATGACCTGCTGCTGCTTACCGCCGACCACGGCTGCGACCCCAGTTGGGAAGGTACCGAGCACACCCGCGAATACGTACCGGTCATGGTACGCGGCGCCGGTTTCACCCCTGGCCCCATGGGCGAACGCGGCACCTTTGCCGATATCGGCCAGACGCTCGCCGACTACTTCGCGCTCGAAGCCATGGCCGATGGCGAAAGCTTTTTATCCAGCGCCGCTTAAAGGAGAAACCTACAATGGCGACACCGCATATTAATGCTGAGAAAGGCGATTTTGCCGATACCGTGCTGATGCCCGGCGACCCGCTGCGTGCCAAGTTCATCGCCGAGACCTACCTGGACGATGTCCGCCTGGTCAACGACGTGCGCAGCATGCTTGGCTATACCGGCACCTACAAAGGCCGCGAGATTTCGGTCATGGGCCATGGCATGGGCATCCCCTCGGTCTCGATCTACGCCAAGGAACTGATCACCGACTACGGCGTTAAATCCGTGATTCGTGTCGGCTCCTGCGGCGCGGTACGCGACGACGTCAACGTCCGCGACGTGGTTATCGGCATGGGTGCGTGCACCGACTCCAAGGTTAACCGCATGCGCTTCAACGACCACGATTTTGCTGCGATTGCCGACTTCGATCTGACCCAGCACGCGGTCGCCGCCGCCAACGCGCAAAACGTGCCGGTGAAAGTCGGCAACATTTTCTCGGCGGATCTGTTCTATAACCCGCAGACCGAGATGGCCGAGATGCTCAAGCGCTACGGCATTGTCGGCGTCGAGATGGAAGCGGCAGGTCTCTACGGCGTGGCCGCGGAATTCGGCGCCCGGGCGCTGACCATCTGCACGGTATCCGACCATATTCTGAAAGGCGACTCGCTCTCCAGCGCCGACCGCCAAACCACCTTCAATGACATGATGACAATTGCGCTCGACACGGTATTACGCGACGACGCAGCGCGCACCTGAAGGCCAACACCAAGGAAATCGCCATGAGCCAAGTCGATTCGGCACTGGTTGAGACACTACTGACAGCGCTCGGCAATGCCTACGCGCCCTATTCCAGCCACCCAGTGGCCGCCGTGATGGAGTGCCCGGACGGCCAGCAGTTCGCCGGTTGCAACGTCGAAGTGGCCCACTACAAAGGGCTCTGTGCCGAAGCCTCGGCGATTTCCGCCATGGCAACCGCCGGGCAACGCGAACTTGCCAAGGTCTATGTGATGGGTCCCGGCGAGCATCTGTGTACGCCCTGCGGCGACTGCCGCCAGCGCATCCGCGAATTTGCCACGCCCGACACGCAGATCCTGGTGCTTTCTCGCGAAGGCGAGGTGCTGAAGACCTACACCATGGAAACGCTGCTGCCTGACGCCTTCGGCCCCGAGCAACTGCCGGCGCGATAACGCCCTCTGTATATCTCTAACGACCAGCCCCTTGTGGGCTGGTTTTGTGCGTTTATTGCTCGTACTCTTATGCGTACTCTTACTCTTAAGAAAACCTGATTGTACAAGACAAAATGTGCCGATTGAGAGCGCATCACACACTGGAGAACGCCATGGCTGGACTATTGCCCAACGTCGACCCCGACGGCCTGCTGGAATATTCGGTGGTCTATACCGACCGCTCGCTGAACCATATGTCGCAGCAGTTTCAAGGCGTGATGCGCGATATTTCCGCCACGCTCAAAGAAGTTTACAACGCCCATACGGCTGTCATCGTGCCGGGTAGCGGTACCTTCGGCATGGAAGCGGTTGCGCGCCAGTTCGCTGTCGACCAGCCGACGCTGGTCATTCGTAACGGCTGGTTCAGCTACCGCTGGACGCAGATTATCGAGATGGGCCGACTGACCGACCAGCACACCGTTCTGAAAGCACGGCGCGAAGCTCCCAACGACCCGCACTCCCCCTTCGCGCCGGTACCCGCCGACGAGGTTGCTGAGCGCATTCGTGCTGAAAAGCCAGCGGTCGTTTTTGCCCCTCAGGTGGAAACGTCCGCCGGGATGCTCTTGCCGGACGACTACATCCGGACCGTTGCCCAGGCGACCCGTGATGTGGGCGGCCTGTTTGTGCTCGACGCGATTGCTGCCGGCACGCTGTGGGTGGACATGCAGTCGCTGGGTGTGGATGTCGTGGTCAGCGCGCCGCAAAAGGGGTGGAGCGGCTCGCCCTGCTGCGCCATGGTGATGCTGTCGGACCGTGCGGCCCAGCGTCTTTCCGAGACGCAGAGCAACAGCTTTGCCTGTGACCTGGGAAAGTGGCACAGCATCATGCAGGCCTACGAGAACGGCGGGCACGCCTACCACGCCACCATGCCCACCGATGCCTTGCGCCAGCTGCGCGACATCATGCAGGAAACGCGTGACTACGGCTTTGGCAAGGTCAAAGAGGAGCAGCAGGCGATCGGTCGAGATGTCCGCGCCATGCTCAAGCGCCACGGCTTTGCAAGCGTCGCGGCAAATGGCTTTGAGGCCCCGGGTGTGGTGGTGTGTTACACCGACGACAGCGGCCTGGTTGGCAAGCTCGCCCGGGCTGGCGTGCAGGTGGCCGGCGGAGTGCCACTAATGTGCGATGAGGGCGACCACTTCCAGACCTTCCGGATTGGCCTGTTCGGGCTCGATAAGCTACACCATACCCAGCGCAGTGTTGATAGCCTGGAAAAAGCCATCGAGGCAGTCAGCTAGGTATGGAAAAGCCTGCTATCCGCGATAGCAGGCTTTTGGCAAGTCGCACCAGCCCACTAGCGAGCCGACCACAGCAATCAAGGGCTACATATAGCCCACGCCACGCGGCATCATGCCCAGGTTGTTTTCAACCTGCGTCACCCCTGCAACGTTCTCTGCCACCACCGTCACGGCCTTTTTCTGTTCAAGGGATTCAACCAGCCCCCAGACTTCCACGCCGCCGCCATCGACAATCAGACTGATATTTTCGACGCGCACGTCGGTATGGCGTTCAATGTCGTTAAGGATGGCTTCGCGAATTTGTCGATCGTCTGCGGGCGACTGTGTTGGCCCCACGACGGCATTCGCAATGCCTTGCAATAAATTAGCGCGACTGACGATGCCCACCAATTTGCCATCACGCAGAACAGGCACGCGTTTGATGTGGTGCTTTTCCAGCAGGCGAGCAATGCTGTGTATTGGCGTGTTTTCCTCAATGCTCAGTGGGTTGGGCGTCATGACATCCTGAGCTTTACGACCATGGGATTTCACATAGCCGCTTGAACTTTTGCCGGCCCCCAAAAGCGACAACCAACCTGACTGGGGGTGGCCGTCATCGTCTTTTAACCGACGCATCAAATCGCCTTCGCTAACAATCCCGACCACTCTATGCTCACCATCCACCACAGGGACAGCACTGATACGGTGGCTAAGCAGCAATTGTGCGATATCGCGCACATCGGTGTCGGGCGCCACACTCACCACTTTGGGCGTCATGATATCGATAGCTTGCATGGTGCTCCTCCTGGCAACGGGCCCTTGCGACGTTATCGTCGTAGTTTGCAAAGCCCTATATCTCAGACTAGCCCGCTGCTCTTCAGTTGCCCATGCTGACGCCCATTAGTTGGCGCCTTTTTGATCTAGCGCAGTTTATTCACTGGTCTTTTTCACTGACCTTTTCTGTGCCGCTCTCCCCGACTTTTTCTACGTCGACAATCCCTGATCGGCTGACCACGACCTTCCAGCGGGCCAGGTAAGGCTGATCTTCGCTCCCGGTTTCGCGAATGACCAGGTTGAACAGATGACGACGCTCGACACTTTCACGCACGGCCTGGCCTTCTTTAAGTCGATAGACGGCGTACTTGCCCTTGCTCATCAGCCGGGTCAGCATGGAGATATCCAGCGTTAAGCTTTCCTGGGTATGTTCGTAACCACTCAGGAAGCGGGTCGGCGACATCCGAGAGCGTGAACGGTAATGCAGCACCACCTCCTCACGCTGGGCCACGGTCCGGCGACGCAACTGCTGAATTTCAGCGTCCAGGGATGAATAGCGCTTATAGTCGAACCATTCGAGTTGATGCCCCACCGACACATTGCGGTTGGGGTCGACGTACTGGCGCCGCCACTTAGGCCGTCCACGGCGCAGCCAGCGCCATAGCGTATTACGTAAATCGTCTTTGAAGACTTCGCGCATGGCATAAAGTACGGCCATGGCAATCACAAACAACGCGGTAATATCGCCGAGGGTATCGCGCAGACGAAGTACGCCAAACGAAACAAAGGCCATCACCACAGCCGTCGCCAAGGCTTTGACGGCTTTTTGCTCACCTCCGCCCAACTCCTGGGGTCGCTGCTTGAGGGTAATGGGATATTCGATCAAGCGCCGCAGCAAACGCATTTTATTCGACATGCGGGTAGGGTCAGCCATCACCCGTTCGGCGTTGTATTCCTGCTCGCGCCGGTAGGCTTCTTCACGCTGGCAAATCGCCACAAACCGGTGACGGATAGGGGTAAACTCACCGCCCCTGGGCATGTGAGCCACCAGCGCCAATAACTGCTGTTCGGTAAACCACGACAGATAATTATCAATGTTGGTGAAATACTTGGTCAGTCGTTCATCCCGGGGCGGATGGCGACGCAGGCGCCTCAGAATGCTTTCACTCAAATCACTGGTTTCCTGCAGCTGGTCACGCAGACGATCGGCGCTTTCCTGGTCGACCTGATATTTATCTTCGCTTCGGCGTATATCCCGCGCACAGGCCAGCATCGCTTGCGTATTGCGCTCCATGGCGCCAACGTATTGATAAGCATAAAGGCTGAGGCTTAGACGATAGGAGTCACTGCCCAACTGGTTGCGGCTCGCCAGGCGGCTGTGCACCAAGGGCAGATGATATTCGTCACTGTAGTAGGTACGCGACACTTGAATCGCCGCGTGGTAGAACGCCTCCTCCGAAATCAGCTGGGTCGAAAGGCCAAGATCCCCAGGCACGAATAGATAAATATCCAGGTTGTGAGAGGTTTCTTCCTTCAAGCGGCGTGAAATACGCAGTTGAAAGCTATTTTTACGTTCTACATTAATCAACTCACCAATCTCCTGCTTCCCTGGATACGTCAATGCGATAACATGTCATTATCTCGAACCGGTGAAGGCCTTGCCTTAAGGCACGCCTGACGCCACTATTGCCCGCTGTTCTTTTCGCTTTGGGAGCCTGTGGATGTCCATGGCCCGTTTTTCACCCTTTGAGCTGGTGCTGTTAAATAGCCGCAGCCAAGTGGATACGGCAACGCTACTATTGCTGGCTTGGGTACTTGTGAACCGCCAGCACGTGTCGGAAGGTCAGCGACGCCGTCGCCTGGCCCAGGTCACGGCGCAGTTTCGTCATGGACATGAATTGGGGCCGGTCATGAGCATTGCCCATAGTCAGGACCTTCAAGCCATTCAGCTGGCCGCCGAGATTCTGCGTAAAGAGTGCTCGCAGGAGCGCAGCTTGAGTGTATTGCACCAGTCGATCACCGTGGCAACCGATGACGGAGAACTGTCGTTAGCCAACCATTATATCCTGCGCTTTCTGGCGGACTTGCTCAATGTGACCCCCACAACCCTGAGCACCTTGTTTCATGAACTAACGGGCCGGCCGTTTGTGTCTCCTGAAGATCCCAGTCGTCATGCCTACTGGCAGCATCACAATCCTGACTATTTTAACCAAAAGGCACGCGAGGCCGCTGCTGAACAGCAGGCTCGGGACGAAGCAGCACAGCAGGCCGATGAGAAACACCAGCAACGCAAACAGAAAAAACAGCGTAAGCAGCAGGAAAAGCAGCGCCAACAGGAAGAGGCTCAAGCGCGTCAGGCGCACGCCCGACAGGAACGTGAACGCCAACGGCAACGCGATGACCAGTACCGCCGCGAACAGGCTCAGCGTGAACAGGCGCATCAAGACCGGTCTCGGTACGAACGCGCCCAGGGTGAACGCCGACAGTGGCAGCGCACCGCACCTCCCCCGGACCGTACCACGCGTGCCCTGGCCGTCCTCGGGCTGCCGCCGGGGGCCAGCCGCAGCGACGTACGCCTCGCTTATCGGCGCATGGCACAGCTTCATCACCCGGATCGTTTTTTTACCGAAAGCGAGCATCAGGTGGCGCTTGCCTCCGCACGTTTTCAGCGGATCAAAAACGCGTATGATTACCTGATGCAAACCTACTAAAAGACGCAGCAGCGACAGACGGAATAACCACAAAACTATGCGCGATTTGTATCAACGCCTATCACTTTCACCAGAGGCAAGTGAGCACGACATCCATAATGCCGTGATGCGCTGCCCCAACAGTGCCCTACGCCAGGACGCTGAGAGTGTTCTCGCGGTCAACGAGCACCGTGAGGCCTACGATACGTTACACCACACGCTCAACGATATTGGCTGCCTGCGTGCGCGACTTGGCTTGACCCACGGAGCGCACTGGCAAGGCGATGTGGCCAACGATTTTTCGCTGCCACCCGATCATGCCATTTCGCGCCACGATGAAATGGTCGACCGCGTCAGCAACGCAGTCTCACTGTACAATCGCTGGCGGCGCTGGCGAGGCCCATGGCTACTCGTCACCGTGTTCGCGACCGGGGCCGGTCTCGGCATCATAATGGGATTTGCCCTCTGCATGGGGCTTGCCGCGGGATAGGCGACGGTTCTCATCCCCTCCCTTGCGCTGTCGTTCATCTTTCCTGATTTCGGCTTTGGTCGGCATCGGTGCGGGTTTGGGTGGTGTCGGCCTTTCTCTCCCTCCTGATGTCTCCTCAGGGTCACTGACGTCCTCATTGGAGTGACGCTCGTCGGCTGAGTCACCGTCACCCTGCAGCCTCATGTCCACGCTGCCACCCGACGCCGTAGAACCACCTGCCAGACCTTCCATGCTGACGCTCAAACGTGGCACGCCCAGGTCGACCCCGTCGGCTTCCATGCGTTGTTTCAACATCAGGTTAAAGGCGCGGGCTACGTCCCATTGCATTTCGGGTGCGGTACGGAACCGCATGCGCAAGATAGCACCACCATCGTCAAAACTGTCGATTCCCTGCATCTCAAGCGGCGACCAGATATGGTGGCGCATCATCGGATCCTTGCGCAGTTCCTGGGCGGTTTCCTGCATCAGATGGATGGCATCGTCTATGTTCATGTCGTGGGGAATCCGGATACGCATCAGCGCAATACCGAACTGCCGGGACATGTTGTGGATCGATTCAATGCGGCTGAACGTGATGATATGCACAATGCCGTCAAGGTCGCGCAGCCTTACCGTTCGTAGAGTCAGGCCTTCTACCGTGCCCATGTGGCCATTGATTTCGACAAAGTCGTCCACGGCAAGGGAGTCTTCAATCAGGATAAAAATACCCGTGATCAGATCCTGAACCAGCGTTTGCGCCCCAAAGCCGATCGCCAGACCGATGACACCAGCACCCGCCAACAGCGGCGTCACGTTAACGCCCAGATTGGCGAGTCCGGCAATAACGGCAATAATCAGAATCGTGATGAATATGACGTTGCGGATCATCGGCGTGATGGTTTGCGCACGCGCCTGATTGACCCGTTTACCGCGGGAGCGCGTTGATGAGATCAACGCGCGCTGAATGGCCGTATCGGCAAAAATCCATACCAGCCACGCCAGCAGTACGGTTCCGCCCAGGCTCACCAGGGCTGGGCCAAGCTGGGCGCCCGCCAGGCCGCGCTGGCCCAGGCCAAACATCGAGCTACCCCATACCTGCATCGACAGTTCAGCAAAGACCACCCAAGCACAAATGTGTGCCAGCACGAATCCAAAACGCTCAAGCCGCTTTCGGTACTGACTCTGCCGACGGCGACGGTGGCGGCGCTGACCCAAGCGCTCAGCTTGACGACGCAGCAGGCCAGTCACAACCAGCGTCAGTACCAGTAGGCTCGCCGAAATGATCGACCGGGCAAGTGCCGTGCCCACATCGCCAACGGTAATAAAGATCGCCAGCAAAGAGCCACCTACCAACAGCAGCGCAGGGATATGCCACAGCCCACCGAGCGCGCGAATCATCTCCACAGCAGTGTTGGCATCCCGCCGTTGCTTGTAGGGGCGGTTACAGATCAGGTGACGCACTGGACGTTTGAATTTGATCACGAAGCGGGCCGAGATCAACGCTGCCAGCATATTGGCCAGTACGGAAACCAGGCTGGAAAGCTCGTTGCCCAGCATTTCGACAATGCGGGTCGAATTCACCGCATCGCCCAGTGCGATCAGCGCACCAATGACAAACAGGCCTCGCAGAGCACGCTGATGCAGCAGTTGCACGGCCGTAAACCGATGCCCACGGCTGAAGAAGGCCACGACGGTTTCAAACACCACCGAGAGCAACCGACCACAAACGCAAATATAAGCCACGACCAACACCATGGTCCGGCCTGGGCTATAAGCCATCAACTGGCCGATCCCCAGCGTAATCGCAAACGCCAGTATCCAGGGCAGGATGCGCCGAAAGAAGTGCACGACCATCAGCCAGCCTTTCGGGTCGCGGGGCAAATCAAGCGGCCACTCGCGGCGATTGGCGATCACCCTTCCTGCACCAATCATGGATACCAGCAGTCCCACCCAGACCACAGCAAGGACCGCGCCTTCGGCCACCGCACGAATCATCTCGCCGCGACTGGCGCTACTGGCCACGGCTTGCAACCCCTCACCGCCGTTGACCAGTTGACGTTGCCACTCTTCTATTGGCGAACCACCCGCCTGTGCCTGCTCACCGATGTCGGTAAGCGTATCCGCAAGCGCCCCTAGTACCCCCTGGCGAACGACCCCATCATCATTACTGGCTTCTTCCGTCGTGGTTTGCAGTTCACGCAGCGAGTTGATCAATTCGCTGCGCCGCTCTTCGTCTTCAAGCATTGAAATAACGTCATTCAGCGATCCCTGAAAGTCTTCGCTGTTAACGTCGTTCTGCTCTTCCGAGTCACCGCCACCGAGGCTTGGCAGCGAGATCGCTTGCGCGTGAGCGTGGGACGTCATGACGCCCATCAGTACAATGAAAACAAAACTAAGAACGGTATTGATTAGCCAGTGCGGTCGCACATGTTACTCCTGAACCAAGGCATCAAAAGGCAATGCCGCATAATTATCCCTCTAAAGGGCTCGCTGAGCGAATATTCTCAGCCCTCGGACGTGACTATGATAGGCTGAGCACACAAATCGTTCACCTCACAGGATGCCGAGATGACGTTAGAAGCGCCACCTAATGGATGGAACTCAAAGGGCAAAACTCGCCAGGTCGGTGTCGAAATCGAGTTTGCCGGTCTGCCCCCACGCGACACAGCCCTGATCGTGCGCGAGCTGTTTGGTGGCGAGCTTAACGTGGTCAGCCCTCATCGGCTACTGGTCGAAGGCACTCGTTGGGGCGAATTTGGCATTGAGCTGGATACCCAATATGCGCACCCTGACCGGGCACTACTGGAGGAAATCCACGAGCAGGACAGCGAATGGTCGCGCCAGCAACACCAACATCGCCTGGAGTTCCACCGTAAAACCCGCGAGTTGATTGGCGATATGGTGACGGGCCTGGTGCCGACAGAGATCGTTTGCCCACCGGTACCCTGGAACGAGCTTGACGAGCTCGATACGCTGTTTGAGGCATTGCGGACGCACGGGGCCAAAGGCACGGATGCCAGTTTACTCTACGGTTTTGGGTTACACCTCAACCCGGAAGTTGAGCGCGAAGACGTGGATTACTTGCTGGCGATGCTACGCGCCTACCTGCTCCTGGCAAGCTGGCTGCGCAGCGAGATCAAGGTGGATATCACTCGCGAAGTGCTGCCCCACGCCAATCCCTTCCCCAAAGAGTATGCACTCAAGGTATTAAACCGTCAGTACACGCCGGATATCGACACGCTGATTGATGACTATCTGCACTACAATCCCACCCGCAACCGGGAACTGGATTTACTGCCACTGTTTGCTTACCTTCGCCCTGACCATCCGCACAAGCTGTTGCATAGCGAGTTGACCAAACCGCGACCAACGTTTCATTACCGGCTACCTAATGCCCAGCTTTCGGAGCCCCATTGGGGAGGCGTCACGGAATGGAATCGCTGGGTCGCCGTGGAACGTTTGGCAGCCTCCAGGGAAAACCTTGATGCGCGCTGCGACCACTATATCGCCCAGCATAACCGGCCATTGATCACTCGCCTGGCAAGCCGAGCCAAGCGATGGTGGAGTGAGCACGCTTCAACGAAGCGCTGATAGTTTTAACCTCGGGGTATTCCTGTTCAGTCCTTCACGTCGACTATTCATTCACATTGACTATCCATTCACATTAACCAAGAGTGCCGTTGCATGGCCCGCCCGTTAATTGGCATTACTACTTCAGATGCAAAAAGCCAGCTTGCCTGGTGTTTCGACTGGTTTGCAGTCTGGCGTCATGGTGGCCGACCGCTGCGTTTATCGCCTGCCAGACCTCTGCCCGATGATCTTGACGGACTTATCATCGGCGGTGGTGATGATATTGAAGCCTCACTCTATGGTGGTGAGGTGCAGCTGGACGTCCGTTTGGACCCTGCCCGAGACGAACTGGAGCTCAGACTGCTGAAGCATTTCATACCGCGAAACACCCCCGTACTGGGTATTTGCCGGGGCGCTCAACTGATCAACGTGCACCTGGGGGGAACCCTGGACCCGGATATTTACACGACCCATGAAGGATTGAAGCGTCGACGCACGGTGCTGCCGCGCAAGACCGTCGATATCGTGGGGGCCAGTCAGTTGCACCGCTTGCTCGGCGTTACCTGGTGCCGCGTCAACAGCCTGCACCACCAAGCCGTCAATCGGGCAGGAAAGGGAATCGACATTGTCGCTCGCGACCGCGATGGTCTGGTTCAGGGTATTGAGTCCCGGGACCACGATTTTCTGCTTGGCGTGCAATGGCACCCTGAATGGCTGGTTTTCAACCGCCCCCAACAGCGTTTAGTTCGCGCACTGGTGGCGGCGGCAGAGCGCCGTCAGGCCACTATCAAGCGTTAAGCGCAGCTAGCGCCGCGTCGTAATCCGGCTGGTTTTTCAACTCACTGACCAGCTCGCTGTGCAACACGCGGTTATCGGCGTCCAGCACCACGACGGCCCGGGCACACAGCCCTTCCATAGCGCTATTGCACAACGCAACGCCCCAGGCTTCCTGAAACTCGCGATGGCGGAAGGTGGACAGCGTTTCGACATCGTCCAGGCCTTCCGCGCCGCAAAACCGCTTGGCGGCGAAGGGCAAGTCAGCCGACACCACCAACACCACGGTGTTTTCAAGCCTGGACGCCAGCTCGTTAAACTGCCGGGTCGACATCGCGCAAGTCGGCGTATCAACGCTGGGAATGATGTTGAGCACTTTGCGTTTACCTTGATACGTATCAAGGGTGACATCCTGAAGCTCACTGTTGGTGAGCGTCATGGCAGGCGCCACTTCGCCTGGGGCTGGCAAACGGCCGGCAACATCCATCGGCTCACCGGCACGGGTAATCTGTTGCATATCAGACTCCTGAACGTAGTATGGGATGCCTATACTGCATCCTAAACGGAAATTATCCTAGCTGGTTTGTTACACGCCGCGCCAAGACGAGAGCCATCATGCCTTCTTTAGTGATTCTTAAAACCGGTGATGCCTTCCCGGAAGTGGTTGAACAGCACGGTGATTTTGAGCAGCTTTTTATCCAGCAACTGCGCGAGGCGCTACCTGACGACCTGACATTAAGCGTTTGGGATGTACGGGAGAAAACACCAACGGCGTCGCCCGCCTCGTTTGCCGGTGTGGTCATCACCGGCTCGCACAGTATGGTGAGTGAAGCACCGCCATGGAGCGAGGCGCTAAAACCCTGGCTCAAGCAGGCGCTGGCCGACGACGTGCCAATGCTCGGCGTGTGTTACGGGCACCAGCTCATGGCAGCGGCCTTTGACGGCGTCAGCGACTTCCACCCCGCCGGTCGGGAGTCAGGCACACATCGGCTAAGGCTTACCCAGGCCGGTCAGCAGGATCCTCTCTTCAGCCAGTTGCCCGCGTCCTTCACGGCGCATCTCACCCATGCGCAATCAGTGATGCAGTTGCCACCCAACGCCACGGTGCTCGCGCATAACAGCCACGATGCCCATCAGGCACTACGCTATGGACCACGCCAATGGAGCGTGCAGTTTCACCCCGAATTCACTGCACCGGTGATGCGGGCGTATCTGGAGCGTCAGCGGGCAGCGCTACGCGACCAGGGCGAAGATCCCGACGCCCTGCTGAGTGACGTTCACGACACGCCAGAGGCATCAGGCCTTCTGCGCCGCTTCCTGGCGTTTGTGTAGTCAATCGCGTCTTTGACCACGTCGGGAGGCCAGCCGGTCTGCCAGACGGGTGGGCTCTGGCAGCTTGGTAGCGCCCAGGCAGCGCAACACCCATAGCAAAGACGTTTCCAGTGACAGGCGATGGCCAGGCGACACATACACCGGTTTCACCTTGGCACGTGACCGTAACACCGCGCCAATCACCTCACCGCCGCGGACAGTGAGCGGCACCCAGTCGCCACGCTGCTCGCCCACCTCAGTATGGCAGCCGATAAGCCGCGACTTGGCAATGCCAATGGTCGGCGTATCCAGCCATACCCCCAGATGAGAGGCAACCCCCAGCCGGCGTGGGTGGGCGATGCCCTGTCCGTCCACCATCACCAGTTCGGGTTGAACGGTCAGTTTTGTGAAGGCGCCAAGCGCAGCAGGGATTTCTCGAAACGACAGCAGCCCGGGGATATAGGGCATGCGGGTGGGCTCGCGGTGAACCACTTGCTCTATAACGCTTAAGTCAGGCGCAGTATCAGGGTCCCACTTGAGCACCACCACCGCTGCCCGGGTTGTTTCACCGCCATCCTCAAAACCGATATCCACTCCGGCAATATGGCGTACCGTATCGAGTCGGTCGGTCAGCTCAAGCCGCTTTGCCAACTCCGTCTGCAGCGCCACTGCGTCCTTGGGCGCCAGGCTCCATTCATGCAGTGATGCAAGCATGGTTTCCTCCTTGGGCGGGTGAGCGGTGAATATAACAAAAAACGCCCCCGCACCTGGGAAGGCACGGGGGCGTCGGATGTCACCAGTGACCGCTAAGCGGCAACTGATGGCGCCTTAGGCGCGTTCGCGGCGACGAACCGGCGCATCGCCTTCGTCACGGCGACGGCGCGGAGCACGCTCTGGGGCGCTGTCTTCGCTGATTTCCAGCGGACGGCCGGATACGCGAGCACGCGCCATCTTGGTCAGGATTGAAGACGGCAAACCGCTTGGCAGTTCAACTACCGAGAAGGCATTACGGATATCGATACGGCCAATACGCGCGCCTTCGATGCCACCTTCGTTAGCCAGCGCACCGACCAGTTGACCGGGCTTGACGCCGTCTTTATGGCCGACAGAAACGCGGTAGCGGGTCATGCCTTCGCTGGGCGTGCTTGAACGCTCACGGCGAGCACCCGGCTTGCCGCCAGACGCGCCATCACGCGAAGGCTTCTCTTTGCGCGGTGCCTGCAGGCGACCAATAGGCGCTTCATCAGCGCGGGCCATGGCAGAGAAGGCACAGGCCAACTCGACCGGATCATGGCCTTCTTCTACCAGACGCTCGATCAGCGCACGCTGTTCTTCTGCCCCTTTGGTTAACGAAGCGATGACGCGCTGATGGAAAACTTCATCACGGTGCGCACGAATAGCAGATTCGTCAGGTAGCGGCATTTCGGTCATTTTCTGGCCGGTTGCCTGCTCCATCCAGCCCACTTTGCGTCCTTCGCGGAAACCGGCAAAGGTAATGGCGATACCGCTGCGGCCGGCACGGCCAGTACGACCGATACGGTGGGTATACGCTTCCGCATCCTGGGGAAGATCGTAATTGATGACGTGGGTGATCCGCGCTACGTCCAGACCACGTGCGGCCACATCGGTGGCGATCAGCACGTCGACCTTGCCACGCTTCAAACGGGTGATGGTGCGCTCACGCAGGCTCTGATCAAGGTCACCCGAAAGGCCTGCCGCATTGATACCACGCGCCGTCAACTGCTCTACGAGGGTGGTACAGGCGGCACGGGTACGGACGAAGACAATGGCGCCATCGACCGGCTCGACTTCGAGAATACGCGCCAGGGCTTCAAGCTTGGCGCCACCGTCAACACGCACGATGCGCTGCTCGATGTTTTCACCCGTCGTTGTGCCTTTCTCGATCGCGACTTTAACCGGGTCGACCAGATAGCGGTTAACAATACGCTCGATTTCAGTCGGCAGGGTCGCGGAGAAGAACACGCGCTGCGCATTTTTCGGGGTATCGGCAACCACGCGTTTTACGTCGTCGATAAAGCCCATACGCAGCATTTCGTCCGCTTCGTCCAGCACCAGCGCAGAAAGACCGTCAAGTTTCAGACTGCCGCGGTCGAGATGGTCGATAATCCGACCAGGGGTGCCGACAATAACCTGGGCACCGCGCTTCAGCGCGCCGAGTTGCTCACGGTACTCTTGACCGCCACACAGGGTAGCAACTTCGAGGCCTTTAAGGTTTTGGCCGTATTTACTGAACGAGACAGCCACCTGCTGAGCAAGCTCGCGAGTCGGTGCCATGACCAACACCTGAGGCTCACGGCGCGTCAGTTCCAGACGCGATAACAATGGCAATGCAAACGCAGCGGTTTTACCGGTACCGGTTTGCGCCTGGCCCAGCATATCCCGCCCTTCGAGCAACGCAGGAATGGTCTGCGCCTGAATGGGTGAGGGAGTTTCGTAGCCCTGAGATTCAACAGCCGTCAAAACGGCAGGCAATAGAGCAAGATCGCCGAAGCTCGGCGAAGCGACAGAAGTCGAGGTCATTAATCACACCTTGGTAGGCCGGTTGTTCCGGCAAAAAACATCGTAAGCGTCTCTGACTCGTTAATGATGCGCACGTCAAGGCAGCATCAAAGAACATGGCTCCGCATAGCGGATATCGTCATCGGTGGAGTCGGAGACGCCGGTCGCACCCAGCATCCGGATTGGCGCTTTGATAGCGGTTCAATCCGCCGTGGCGACCTTGTTGCGCCGATTTCACCCGTTTGGTGAAATACTGGAGGCGCGCCATCTTCACAGCAGTCAACATCTGGCGTTAGCAGATGTTCCAGCAAACGTTGCTTCGTAGGGAGCGGTTCTTGGGAACGACTCGTGACTACGCAGGCAAACGCTTATCGTCGTGATGGTGGGGTCAGCACATGCGAGGAGTGCGCATGCTAACACCGCCTTCGGTACCTGACCAGTCATTTCAGTGTTTTTTCGTTCGCTGCCTCCTTGCACCATGCCATATTTCGTCTAGCCTGATGGGTGCCTTATCAATTTCATGGCACCTCAAGGAGTGATTCGATGAACTGGGATCAAGTCGAAGGAAGATGGACCGAAGTGAAAGGCAAAGCACGCGCCAGCTGGGGCGAAATCACCGACGATGAACTTGATCAGATCGCCGGCAAACGTGACCAATTGGTGGGCAAGCTGCAGCAAAAATATGGCTTGGAAAAGGAAGAAGCCGAGCGCAAGGCGGACGACTGGGCCAATTCCCTGTAATCGTTCAACGCGCCAATATATTCTCTCAATATTCTGTTGCCTGTCGCCTAGTCGACACGGCTACCCAACCAGATATTGAGGTTCGTAGCCACAAGGAGAGATGCTATGCGTAAATCAATGATCACCACTGCCGTCAGTGCAGCCCTACTCAGCAGTGTTGCCCTCAATGCCAATGCTGCTTCAGACGAGCCACAAGGCATGTATTCCGCCGACGACATCATGGATGCGAGTGTTTATCTCGAAGGCAATTCCAATGAAGAAATCGGTGATGTCGACGACATTCTACTGAACGAAGATATGCAGGTCAGCGCCCTGGTCGTCGAAAGCGGCTCTGTCCTCGGCCTGGGCGGTCGCGAAATCGTCGTCGACACTGACTACTTCAGCCTGGAAACCGATACTGACGGTGACGAAACCGAGCATCGTGTCCTCATCAGCGCCTCGGAAGAGGAAGTAACGTCGTTCCCGACTTATGACCGCGACTGGTGGGAGCAGACCAAGGCAAATGCCCGTGATGCTTGGCAAAGTACCGAGGAAGGGGTTCAAAGCGCCTGGCAAACAACTCGCGAGGCCATTGATCCTGACGAAGAAATCAACGAAGAGTAACTTCAGCGTTGATATCATAAATTCCCTTTTAGGAATGACGTCAAAAAAGCCACCGTGAGGTGGCTTTTTGATTTCCAGACGTTTGATCAGGCCTTGCGGCGTATTCCCTTCCCCGATAACCGCTCGCGATCATGGGGACGATCGAAGTTCAACGCTGGCCCAACCGGCACGATACGCGTGGGGTTGATGGTGTCGTGACTGTAATAGTAGTGGCGTTTGATGTGGTCCATGTTGACCGTTTCGGCGACGCCCGGCCACTGATAAAGCTCGCGCACATAGTTGGCTAGGTTAGGAAAGTCCTCGATGCGCTTCACGTTACACTTGAAGTGGCCGTAATACACTGCATCGAAGCGTATCAAGGTGGTAAACAGTCGAATATCCGCCTCGGTCAACCACTCACCTGCCAGGTAACGATGCTGTGCCAGACGCGTTTCCATACGTTCCAAGGCATCGAACAGCGCCTGTACATGTTTTTCGTAAACGCGCTGTTCGGTAGCAAAGCCTGACTTGTAAACACCGTTATTGATGTGGTCATAAACGTCGGCATTGACCTCGTCAATGACATCGCGCAGATCATCAGGGTAGAAATCCAGGTCATTGCCGGTCAACTCGTCAAAGGCGCCGTTAAGTATACGCACCAAATCGGCCGATTCATTATTGACAATCGCATCACGCCGCTTGTCCCAAAGCACAGGGACGGTAACGCGCCCGGTGTAGTGGGGATCGGTCATTGTATAAAGCTGGCGATGAAACTCGACCCCATTGACAGAGTCGCCGCTGGCACCTTCGTCTTGATGATAGGTCCACCCTTGATCAAGCATCAACGGGCTGACGTGGGAAGTCCCGATAATCGACTCAAGTCCCTTTAGAGCGCGCATGATAAGCGTACGGTGCGCCCACGGGCAGGCTAGCGATACATAGAGATGATAACGGTTCTTTTCAGCCGGGTAACAGCTACCTTCAACACCTGGATGATCGCCCACCCAGTCGCGCAGCTGGGCGGATTCGCGCACGAACTCCCCCCCATGTTTCTTGGTGTCGTACCACTGGTCGTGCCATTCGCCATCAATCAGCAGCCCCATGGTGTATCTCCTCAAAGCGGTTAGCGTCGATTCAGCATACGCTTGGGGGTACGCGACTCAAGCGGATGTTTTAGCGCTATTCATTCGACGCAATCGAATCCTCGGAAGCACACTCACGCACCGCCTGGCGCAACGCTGCAGCCATGGCATGAGCCGCCGGGCCAGCACGGTCCTGATCACGAAAAATTAATTGGATAGGGACTTCCCGAATACTGCCCGCTGCCAGTGGTAATGGCTTGAGCTGGCCATCACGGAGTTCTTGTTCGATACGCGTTTCTGGCATCCAAGCAAAACCAAGGCCCCGCTTGAGCATATCGAGCGAGGTATTCAGGTGGCTGACCGTCCAGCGCTGTTCGGCTTTCAACCAACCAGCGTTAGTCGATTGGCGAAGCGCGGAATCCCGGACGACTAGCTGACGGTGCTGGGCAAGGTCGCGCAGATCCAGCGATCTACCCAATCTGTGCAGCGCATGAGCGGGATGGGCGACGGCAACAAACTTCACCATCACCAGCGGCTCCCCAAGAAACCCTTGCGCCTCAATACCTGAAATCACCAAGTCCGCGCGGCCATCGTATAGCATTTCAATGCCGCCATTTAAGACGCTTTCAAACAGTTGTACCCGTACCTGGGGATAGGTTTCAGAAAAACGCTCCAGCGCTTTCGCCTGGGCGCCAGCAGGAAACACCTGATCAATTGCGAGGACAACTTCCGCCTCCAGTCCGGCTGCCAACCGCGAGGCCACATCTTCCAGAGACTCAGAACTTTCAATCAACTGACGTGCCCGGCGCAGCAGTAACTCGCCGGCCTCCGTCAGCCGGACCTGGCGCCCTACCGGCTCAAGCACCTGAACCCCTAACTGCTCTTCCAGTTTATGTACCGCATGGTTCAACGTTGAGGGACTTTTATGCACGGCCTCGGCGGCCCGAGCAAACCCTCCATGGTCAACCACGGCGGCTAACATCTGCCACTGTGCAAGTGTTACCCGAGACATTTCGATTTCCCCGACGCAAAACAGCGAAACAATCGCCAAACTTTCGATAAAACCATAGTGCCAGCTTATGGCCCGGATTACCGTAACCCGAACCAACTATTCTGCAAGACGCTTTCTACAAGCCCCTTATCTGCAAGCCCCTTCAGGTGACGCAATAGCTTGTCGTCGGGCAGAGCAACTTATGGAGTTATGGAGAGATTTTAGCGCCAATATTAGTTAGACATTACTTATATAGATACTTTACAAAAAGCCAAATACAGCTATGCTTTGCTTGCTAAGCACATGGAAGCTCGCAAAATTTTTTCACTCTATAAAGCTTACAACAAGGATGTTTATCGCCTAGCATTACATTGTTAGCAAACAGTGTTCAAAAAACTGTAGAATCTGCGATGTTCTTGCGCGATTGGGCGTAAGTTCCCTTTATGTATGGATATACAGTCTAGGCACCCCCGCTATCATGGGTTATGGTTCATGGGTTTATTCGCTTTTGTTACTTTAAAATCACGAACTCGGCGGTCTATTTACCCATGTTGCGAATCCTTCATTCGCTGCCCCGCACGCATAAATTGTTATTGTTACCGGTAGCCACCATGGTTACGGTGCTGGGCACACAAAAATTGTTAACGACATACAACGAACTGAATCAACCTGACGCTCCAATGGAGAGCGTTCTGGTCCCTCTTCCAAGCGATTCTACCCCTGGCGTCCCCGTGCTTCATAAAGAACGCACCCCGGTGGCTGATGCCATCGACCGCGCCTCCCGCGCCCTTGATGCCACTCGCGATAACATACCGCTGAGCGATCTGAAGGCGACCGAGATTGTCGATCTGGACGTTATTGATGGCGCGCAAGCCGATGTAAAACTACAAACTGCAAGCGTGCCAGCTCCCTCATCCGCTGTACTCAGCGCTTCAGACACACTCGGCGCTTCAGACACACTCGGCGCTTCAGACACAAGTAAGACAAATGACGTCATTCTTAATGATGGCGCGCTGCACATGGCGGTTGTGATCGGCACCCTTACCAGCGGCATGCTGGATGTCGACGACGAATCATCTACCCAGATAGCCGACGCCACGTCCTATGAAGACTATGGCGCTGAATTGTTTGGCGATGTGTCTTTCCTTGATTTGGAACTTGCCGCAGAAGAGCCGTTTGTCCCGCAGTGGGAAACCCATATCGTTGAGCCGGGAGAAACCTTTGCGGTTCTGGCCCAGAACCAATTAGGCCTGGGTTACAGCGAAGTCCTCGAGCTGCTTGACGACGTTCCCGATCCCAAAATGCTGACCCACTGGCGTGCAGGCCACAGCTTCGATTACCAGCTTGACGAAGAAGGTCGCCTGCTGTCGCTGCGTATGATGAAAAATACCCGTGAAGGGGTATTGGTTGAACGCCAAGATGACCAGTACGCCATCACCGGCATTGAGCGCAAAGGCGAGCCGGTTCAACGCCTTTACGCGGGTACTGTCAGCGGCAGCTTTGCCCGCTCCGCCCAGTCGACGGGTCTTAGCAGTAGCGCCGTTACGGCATTGACCCTACTGCTCCAGAAAAAACTCGATTTTCGCCGCGACAGCCGTCGCGGCGATCATTTTCAGGTGCTCGTCGAATCTGACATGATTGAAGGCGAAACGCTTGACTCACGTGTACTGGCGGTTAAATACCAGGGCGAACGCATGAATTTGACAGTCGTTCGCAATGCTACCGACGATAAATTCTATACGCCTGAAGGTGCTAGTCTGGACCCGGCCTTTGCACGTCGACCGTTTGAAGGCAACTACCGCCTGAGTTCCGGCTTCAACCCACGCCGTAAACACCCGGTAACCGGGCGCATAAGCCCGCATAACGGAACCGATTTTGCCATGCCCATCGGCACCCCCGTCACGGCCCCGGCTTCGGGCCGGGTCGAGAAGGTCGCCAACCATTACGCCGCCGGCCGCTATATTGTCGTTCGCCACGACAACGGCTACCGCACCCGTTATTTACACCTTTCAAGACCTCTGGTCAGCCAGGGCGAACGGATCGAAATGGGCGAGCGCATTGCGCTATCGGGCAACTCCGGCCGCAGCACTGGCCCGCATCTGCACTACGAGGTCATTGTCAACAATTCTCCGGTCAACGCGATGACCGTTGAGCTGCCTGAGAATACCAGCCTGAATGGCGATACGCTCATCGCATTTCAGCGCCAGGCCGAGCCCATACTGGCGGCACTGGATAGCGGTGAAACCGGCACTATCAGTTTGGTCGGCAACACCTCAGAAGACGACGAATAACTCTCGCGTTCCAACAAAAAAGCGCCACACACGTGGCGCTTTTTTTATTTCCTTACTCGGCAATCGGCCGCTTACAGGGTCATTAACCCGATAGCTGCATGGGTTGGCTAAGTGCCGACTCCACGGCTGCGTCGTGGCCGTATATATCCGGCCGAAACTCGACCTCGCCCTCAGCATTCGGCCAAGCCGTCAAATAATGCAGCGCAATGGGCACGCGACGCGGCAAGCTGAGCTGCCGATCGCTTTGACTACTGGCCACCAAGCTCGCCAACTGTGCCGAACTGCCGGTATCCTCTAACAACAGCTGGGCAAACTGGGTAACACCCTCAACCCTGACGCAGCCTGAGCTGAGCGCGCGCTGATGCCGCTGAAAAAGCCCCTGGGCTGGGGTATCGTGCAGATAGATCATATGGTCATTGGGAAAGCGCACGACGATGCTCCCCAATGGGTTCGCGCTACCTGCTACCTGGCGCAGCATGACACTGCCCGGCTGCTGCCAATCGACCTCCTCAGCATTCACCGGGTTACCGTCAAAATCAACCACCTGAATATTTTCCTCGGCTAGATAGCCCACGTCCTCACGAACACGCGGTAATACGTCCTCACGCATGATCGTCGGCGGGATGGTCCAGCTTGGATTTAACGTTAGATGAGTAATCGCCGATTGAATCACCGGCGTTGCACGCTGGGGGGAACCTACCACGACGCGGGTCTGCCAATGCTCGCCGCCTGGCCGATTGTAATGCAAGCGGTAGCCGGCAAGGTCGACCCACACCCTTGGCGCATTGTCCGGCTGAGATCCCATCCAGCGCGCACGCTCAAGGTTCACCTTGAGCTGTTTGGCCCGCAATGACAGCGGGACGTTAAGCGCGCGTCGGGTTTGTTCGCCGACCACGCCATCTTCCTGAAGCAGATGACGCCGTTGAAAACGTTTGACGGCCGCCGCCAGCGGCGCATCAAAATGTCTTTGATCAGGGGTGTCGACGTCTACCAGCGGATAAGCCTGCGGGTTAGCCGCCAGCAGGTGCGGCTCGCCCCAGTGCGTCAGTCGACGACGCAACGTTAAAACATCATCATGTTGATCGCCAGGTCTGAGCGATTCTTCACGATGATCAAGGTAAGGCACGCTCGACTGCAATGACCGCGATTGGAAATCAATAAACGCAGCTCTTAGTCGACGGTACGCCGACGAGTCCGGACGTGCCTGGTCAAACGCCGCCGCCATATCCATCTGATTAACGGCCTTGGCCACCGCCCCCATCGAGTAACCTCGCGATGGCCGCTCAGCATCCCATTGAGCACTTAACTCTCGGGGATTCACCTGGCCACGATTCAAATGATCAAGCGCCTGCAAAAGCGCCTGGCTCGCTTGCAACTCAAACGTCACCTGGGCAGACTCCCCACCTGCCTGGCTGCGCTCAAACGCCTCCATGAGCGACGCTGACGCGTAGTTCTCAGGGTTTATACCGTCCTGCTCAAGCGCATTGAGACCTGCCACAAGCGCTTCCACGCTTGCCGCCGTCGTCCATACAGGCTGGTAATCGCGGTATTGATAGAAGCTTTTGATCGGCAACTGTTGTTCACTCGCCGTCACACGCACTTCCAGCGTGTCGCTAATGGGTGTTGTGTCTGCACCAGCACCACCCACCGCACCTACGCTCAGGCAAAGCGCCACCCCCATCGCCCAACGTCTTAATGGCTGCCGCTCGTTCATTGCCCTCTCCTTGCGTTACTATGGCTGTCCCAATAATGTACGTACTTACTTGTTATCATAGCGCGTTAGTGACTGCCTAACCGCGTTGTACTTTTCAGTATGGACCTATCTTTCAGGATGGACTTATATGGTGCCATTTTTTTCGCCGCGTGCCTGGCTTATTTACCTGCCCGCCACGTTATTGTCACTCCCGATCCATGCCTCCAGTTTTTATAGCCACATCGATAGCGCACCGCCCAATGGCGTTCTGCCGTTAAACCACCAACTGCTTCAGCTCGCGCCAGACGCCAGTCCGGAGGCGCTTCGCCTCGCTGCTAAAGCGCTCAGCTGTCGCGACCCTCACGCCGAGCGCTTGGCGGTGATCGATTACTCTCTACCGTCAACCGAGCCGCGGCTGTGGGTGTTCGATCTGGCCCAGCACGAACTGATGTTCCAAGAGCTGGTCTCCCACGGTCAAGGGTCGGGGGACGCCCTGGCGGAGACGTTTTCCAACATCCCCGACAGCCACCAATCCAGCATCGGGCTGTTTAAAACCATGAACAGTTACTACGGCCGCAACGGCTATTCACTGCGCTTGGAAGGCCTGGAGACCAACGTTAACGACAACGCCTACGAACGAGCCATCGTCATTCACGGTGCCGACTATGTCAGCGAAGCCTTTATTGACCAAACAGGGCGACTGGGTCGCAGCCACGGCTGCCCGGCGGTTCGCGAAGAAGTCACCTACCCCTTGATCGACAGCTTAAAGGGCGACCACTATGTGTTTGCCTACTACCCTGACCAGGAATGGGTGGCAACCTCACAGGTGATCAACTGCCCTAACGCACCGTCACTTGCCCACCGTTTTTAACGACTTATACCCAGGAGGCAAGTCGATGACGCAACCTAAATCGTTAGACCTGGCATTACAGGGCGGTGGTTCTCATGGCGCCTACACCTGGGGCGTCATTGACCGCTTACTGGCGGACTCAAGGGTCGAGATCGAGGGCATCAGCGGCACCAGTGCCGGTGCGATGAACGGCGTGGTCATGGCCGACGCGCTCACCCGGGGCGATAAAGAAACCGCCCGCGAGGCCTTGCACGATTTCTGGCGGGCCGTCAGCCGAGCGGGGATGGCAAGCCCTATTCGTCGCTCACCGCTGGACAAGCTGACCGGGAACTGGAGTCTCGAACACTCGCCGGGTTATATCGCCATGGACCTGATGAGTCGGCTGGTCTCGCCCTATCAGTTCAATCCTCTCAACGTGAATCCTCTACGCAACATTGTGGCCGAACGGATCGACTTTGATCGGGTCCGCCGCTGTGAACAGCTCAAACTCTTCGTGACTGCCACCAACGTCCGTACCGGTAAGCAGCGGGTCTTTCGTCGGCATGAGATGAGCCTTGATGCGGTCATGGCCTCCGCTTGCCTGCCATTTGTGTTCCAGGCCGTTGAAATTGACGGAGAAGCCTATTGGGATGGCGGCTACATGGGGAATCCGGCGCTTTTCCCGCTGATGGAGGAATGTAGCGCACGCGATATTCTGCTCGTTCAGATCAACCCCATTCGACGAGACGACTTACCCACCACGGCGTCAGCCATCATGAACCGCCTTAATGAAATCACCTTCAATTCAGCGCTGATCAAAGAGGTGCGCATGATCGCCATGCTTAAACAGGTGCTTGACGCCCAGGGTATCGAGAACTGCTATCAGCAGGCGTTGTTCCACCGCATCAGCGGTGAAGGTGCGTTACTGCCACTGTCGGTATCCAGCAAGCTGAATGCCGAGTGGCCCTTTCTATGCCACCTGTTTGAACAGGGCCATGCCGCCGCCGACCGCTGGCTGGAAGACAACATCGACGCGCTCGGCGAACGCTCCACGCTGGATATCGACGATGTCTATCTGGATGAAAGCCCGGCGCCTGCTACAGCACCAAACTAAGCCAAACCAGGCCTGCTGATGCCCAATGATGCAGCATTAGCATGATATTTATCTTTCAACCTGTTCCTCAAACACCCTCCCTTCAATAGTAACCAACTGATTAATATAATAAAAAACAACCATGGCAACCACTTTGCATAAATGTAAGCAGTGGTGGTAGGCGTGGACCAGGCCCAAGCGGGTACGAGTGCGTCGAACCTGACCTTCAATGAAGAAGGCATGTTCTCGTGAACCGATGACGCTGCGTGTTCACGCGCAGGGTGTTGAACTCGTAACAGAACCCGTGAGGCCATCCCATGGATATTCGCAACAAAGCCAACCGTATTCGGTTGCTCAATTTCTCTACGCCACAAATGCGCGCTTTCCATTTTTCGTGGTTTGCTTTCCATCTCTGCTTTTTTGGCTGGTTTGGCATTGCGCCGCTCATGGCGGTGGTACGTGAAGACCTAGCTCTCACCCAGACCCAGATCGGTAACACCATCATCGCCTCGGTCGCGATCACCGTCATTATCCGCCTGGTGATCGGCGTATTATGCGACCGCCTCGGGCCACGAAAGACCTATTCCGGCTTGTTGCTGCTCGGCTCCATTCCGGTGATGGGCATCGGCCTGGCCGACAGCTTTGAAACCTTCCTGCTTGCACGCCTGGCGATTGGGGCCATCGGTGCGTCGTTTGTTATCACTCAATACCATACTTCCATCATGTTTGCGCCCAATGTCGTGGGTACCGCCAACGCCACCAGTGCGGGCTGGGGGAACCTGGGCGGCGGCACGACACAGATCGTCATGCCGTTGATATTTGCCGGTATGTTGATGCTTGGAGTTAACGAGGCGTTGGGCTGGCGGTTAGCCATGGTCGTGCCAGGCGTTGTGCTGTTCTTCACCGGCATTGCCTATTGGCTATTTACCCAGGATGCGCCCGATGGCAACTTTGACGAGCTGCGCGCTCGCGGCGAGCTACCGCCCGCCAGCGGCGAAAACGGCGCGCTACAAAGCTTTACCGTCGCGGCAAAAGATATTCGCGTGTGGGCGCTGTTCGTCGTGTATGGGATTTGTTTTGGCGTGGAACTGACGATCAATAACATCGCCGCCATCTACTTTTTCGATAATTTTGACCTGACACTTGCCACCGCAGGTCTGATTGCCGGCCTGTTTGGCTTGATGAATATATTTGCCCGTACGCTGGGCGGCATATTTTCTGACTTGTTTGCCAAACTGGGGGGCCTGAAGGGGCGCGTGCGCTGGTTAATGGTCGCTCTCATTTGTGAAGGCATCGCCCTGATCGCTTTTTCACAAATGCATGTACTAAGCCTGGCGATCGGTATCATGCTGGTGTTCAGCCTGTTTGTGCAGATGGCCGAAGGTGCGACTTACGGGGTGGTACCCTTCATCAATAAAAAAGCCCTGGGCGCGGTGGCCGGTATTGTGGGCGCAGGCGGCAACGTTGGCGCCGTCTCTGCCGCCTTCCTGTTCCGCAGTGAAAGCCTGACCTATCAGCAAGGCCTCTTCTACCTGGGGTTAGCCGTCCTTGCCTTGGCCTCGTGCGTCCTGCTGGTACGCTTCTCCGATGCGCAAGAAGCCGAAGAGGCAGCCGCCTACCGAGAGGCGGTGGGCGACGATACCGGCGCGGGTGCCCTATCGTTACGCTAAACGACGCCGATTGCGCACTTCCAGGGAAGTGCGCAATCAATGGCGGTGAGCACAAAGGAAACGCATTATGTCTTCAGCTCAACAGCTTCTGTTAACCGCCAAACGCTGCGATATCGACAACCTGACCCATCTGGCGACAACCTGTGACATTGTGGGCGACATCAGCCACTTCATTCACATGCTGCAGCGTGAGCGGGGCGCGTCGACGGTTTTCCTGGTTTCCCAGGGCAGCCGCTTTAAAGAACGTCGCGCGACTTACCGCCAGCATAGCCAGGATGCCGAAGCACTGATGCGTCGTCGCCTCGAGGCATTAAGCAAGGAAGCGCGTCCCCAGGCGGCTGCGCGCCTGCTGCGCCGCATTGCCATGGTATGGGCAGCGCTGGATGAACTCAGCACGCTGCGCCACGCCATTGACACCTTTGCCATTACACCCGATGCGGCAACTCAGGCATTCAATCAATTGACCAGCGGGCTGCTGGCGATTGTCTTTGAAGCAGCCGACACGGCTGTCGACCCTGATATCACCCGCGCCCTGGTCGCCATTTTCCATTTAATGCAAGGCAAAGAACTGGCGGGACAGGAACGCGCATGCGGCGCCTTTGGCTTTACCCAGGGGTATTTTGACGATGCCCATAGCGCATTGCTTGGCCAACTGATCGACGACCAGCAGCGCTGCTTTGATACCTTTGAGGAATTCGCTTCTCCCGAAGCACAGCAACATTGGCAAGCGGAGCTGTCGCCACGCACGCTCTCAGGCATCCATCAATTGCGCGATATTGCCCGCCAGCGGGCCTCGCATCCAGACACATCGGATTCACTGGGTGAAACCTGGTATGAGCTCACCACGCTGCGCATCGACAGCATTAAAAACGTGGAAGATGCCTGCAACGCTCAGTTGACCGCCCTGTGCCATAGCAAGATACAACAAGCCAATGTCGCGCTGGAAAAAGCCAAGACGGAGCCTTGCCGTAATTCGCCGGCGCCTTGCGAGCAACTGCTCGCCTTGAGCAGCGGTGAGCCACTGGGAGACTTGACCGCCAATGCGCTTAATTCGCCCCTGGGCCGATCATTGATCGAATTGACCCAGGCACAATCAAGCCGCTTACAGGGGCTTAGCGACGAGCTGGAAAATACGCGCAAGGCCCTGCGCGAACGCAAGCTGATCGAACGGGCGAAAGGCCTGATCATGGCCCACCAGGACATGACAGAAGAAGAAGCGTACCGGTTTCTGCGCACTACCTCGATGAATCAGAGCAAAAGCATGGCGGACATGGCGCAGTCGATTCTCGACCTATCCACCATGCTCAAGCGCAAAGAAGCCGGGCATTAACGCTTTCACCTTCTTCGTTCGCAGGCTTACGATTTGCACAACGGCGCTCAATTAGCCATGCTAGATAGGATGTTATGGTTAATCGTCAGGAGCGCAAAGGATGCATAGAAACGTCTTACTGATTACCGGTGCCTCCAGCGGAATTGGGGCTGCCACCGCCCGAGCAGCCGCCCGTGAAGGTTACAAACTGGTGCTGGCCGCCCGCTCGACTGACAAGCTCACCGCGCTTGCCCAAGAGTTAGGACCAGAAAATGTGCTGACCTGCGAGCTGGATGTCACCCAGATGGACGAACAGCGCGCCATGGTCGACGAAGCATTGGAAACCTTTGGCAGGATTGATGCCGTTTTTGCCAACGCCGGTTGCGGTGGTTCGCCGGGCGGCTTCAGTGGTGCCGATCACGAGCGCTGGCAGGAAATGATCTTAACCAACGTATATGGCGTTGGCCTGACTCTCCAGGCATGCTTACCGGCACTCAAACGAAGCAAAGGCCACGTGCTGTTAACCGGCTCAGCCGCAGGCCGTGCGACCATTCCGGGTTCCATGTACAGCGCGACCAAGTGGGCCGTTACCGGCATCGGCTATAACCTGCGCGAGGAGCTACGCGGTACCGGCATGCGGGTAACGCTGATTGAACCCGGCATGGTCGATACCCCCTTCTTTGACGAACCGCCCGAACATGCGCTGGAAGACCGCGATATTGCCAATGCCGTCATTTATGCGCTATCACAGCCTGCCCATGTCGACGTCAACGAAATCCTGATTCGCCCTACCCCGCCATTGGAATAATGTGTTTTGCCGATACCCTGCCTTGTAATTCATCGATACTGGCCGCATAACCCTTAATTAACAAGCGTGCTAATGATTCGTTCGACTCCCTTGCGTCGGCATCTCATTAGCCGCCCCATCTTCCGGCCTTATAGGTGATGCATGAGCGCACTCGCGTCTACCGCGCTATCCGTACTGGACCTCGCCCCGATTCGTCAGGGGGGCAGCGCTGCCGAAACCTTTCAAGACAGCGTTTCGCTTGCCCAGCGCACCGAACAACTGGGTTATCAGCGTTACTGGCTGGCCGAGCACCACAACATAGATGGCATCGCAAGCGCTGCGACAGCGGTACTGATCGGCCATATTGCCGGTCAGACCTCGCGTATTCGCGTGGGTAGCGGTGGGATCATGCTGCCCAACCACCCGCCACTGGTGGTGGCCGAGCAGTTTGGCACGCTGGAAACTCTTTATCCCGGGCGCATCGACCTGGGCCTTGGCCGTGCGCCGGGCTCGGACGGCGCGACCATGCAGGCGATGCGCCGCCATCCCCACGCTGGCGTGGATGATTTCCCGGCCCAACTAAACGAGCTGCGGGGCTATCTGGGAGACCCTGCGCCTCACCAGCGGGTAAAAGCAGTACCCGGCCAGGGTACTCACGTGCCGATTTGGCTGCTCGGCTCCAGTGGCTTTAGTGCACAGTTAGCCGCCAAGCTTGGCCTGCCCTTTGCCTTCGCCGCGCAGTTTGCGCCAGGCTACCTGTTTGAAGCGCTGCGGCTTTACCGTGAGAACTTCCAGCCCTCGGAGCACCTGGATGCCCCCTACGCCACCGTCGGGTTGCCGGTCATTGCCGCGGAAAGCGACGCCATGGCGGAATACCTGGCAACCACGGCCCAGCAGAAATTTCTCAACCTGATCCGCGGCAAGCCAACGGTGTCGCTGCCTCCAGTGGAGCAGCTTGACTGGTCACCCATGGAGCGCGCCCAGGTCGAGCAGTTTCTGGGGGCAGCGATCATCGGTGGCCCCGACACGGTAAAAACCCAACTTGCCGACTTCCAGGAACGCACAGGGGCCAATGAGTTGATGATCAATAGTGATTTCTATGACCATCAGGATCGGTTAAGAAGTTATCAGATTGTTGCTGAAGCGGCACAATAACTGCCTACAATGGTCGGTAGCCTTGCATAGGGGCTGCTGATTTCAGCCGAGCTAACCCGAAGGATCAGGTACACAGAACCATGTCTGCGCTCACTTATTCTCCAATGTCACACGCTGACTTCATGGCGTTCTGGCCAACCTTTCAACACATTGTGGCGGCCCAGGAAACCTATGCCATCGACCCGGATATACCCGCCGAAGATGCCTACCAACTGTGGTGTAAAGCCCCACAGGCAACGTTTGCGGTCAAGGATGAAACAGGCACACTTCTCGGTACCTACTATTTAAAAGCCAATGCGGCCGGGCCGGGTGATCATGTCTGCAACTGCGGTTATATGGTGGCCCCTGCCGCGCGTGGCAGAGGCGTCGCCCGGAGCATGTGCGAGCATTCACAGCAGTTCGCTCGCGAGCAGGGTTTCAGGGCCATGCAGTTCAACGCGGTTGTCTCTACGAATGAGGTGGCGGTCGCACTCTGGCAGCGCCTGGGGTTCGCCATTGTGGGCACGGTGCCTAACGCTTACCGTCATGCCCGTCTTGGCGAAGTCGATACCCACGTCATGCATAAAACGCTCTAAGCCTTCAACGTTAACGTCACCCACGTCAAGCGCATTAATGTGGGTTGTCTATCGGCATCCTTCGTGGTTGGATAACAATCGTTAGCTGACCTCACCCCCCGACGAGATGCCGGAATGCCCTACGCCCCACTGCGGCTAAACCAAATATCCCTGCGTACACGTTTTATGCTGCTGATTATTGGCTTGGTGTTTAGCACGACCATCCTGCTTGGCTGGGTCGCTGCTCGACAGTCAGCTGATCAACTGGAAGCCAATATCGGCGCCTCTACGGCAGAATCGGCCTATCAGATGGTCGATAAGCTGGACCGCAGCATGGATGCCCGCATTAAGGAAGTAAAGTTACTGCTGGGCATTGAAGCACTGACCGATGGTACCGATAACGATACTCTTCGCTCTCAGTTGGAAACTCTTCAAGATAACTACAACGTGGTGTCATGGATTGGCTTTATTGGCCCAGACGGCGTTGTACAAGCCGCAACCGGTGGCGTACTGGAAGGGACTTCCATTGCCCAGCGCCCGGTCTTTCAAAACGGCCGCGATGGTATGTGGATTGGCGATGTTCACGACGCCGTCTTGCTGTCGCAGCTATTGCCTAACCCGTATGGCAAAGCCATACAGTTTGTCGATATCGCCACCCCGGTCCATACCCAGGATGACACCTTGCTGGGGGTGCTGGCCGTTCACCTGAGCTGGGAATGGGCCGAGTACATTCAACGTGCGATGTTCTCGCCTGCGCAACAGCGCCAGGGCACCGAAATACTGTTACTCGCGGCCGATGGAACAGTGCTGCTCGGGCCGGACGATATGTTGGGACAGCCTGTGCCGGGCCTATCCACCCTGCATTTACAGGCCAGCGCCAAGCCTTCATGGTCAATTGAGACATGGCCAGATGACCAGCGCTATGTGACGGGTGTAGCCCGCAGCCAGGGTTTCGAGGATTTCCCGGGGCTGGGATGGGTGGCTGTTAGCCGTCAGCCGATTGAGCAAGCATTTGCCCCCGTGGAAAGACTAAAACGTGTGATCATGGGCATAGGCGTGCTACTGGCCATCGTGTTTGCAGTGGTTGGCTGGTTTGTCGCGTCGCGGCTAACGACGCCTTTAACCCGTCTTTCTCACGCTGCAGACACTATCCACGATGCCAGCCAACCCACTAACGAGATTCCCCTGGAAACAGGTTCGCCGGAACTGATGCGCCTCTCCACGTCAATGCGCAACATGGTCGGACGCTTGCTCGACCAAAACCGCACTATTCGCCGCCTTGAAGACATCGCTAATAGCGACCCGTTGACCGGGTTGCCGAACCGCGCCTTCCTTGATCGTTATCTTTCACATGCCCTGCCCGAGGCCGAGCGCCAACAGCAAAGTATTGCGCTGGTATATATTGACCTGGATGGCTTTAAAGACGTGAATGATGAGCTGGGTCACCATGCGGGCGACCTGCTGTTAATCGACATTGCCAATCGTCTGCAGGAAGTGCTCCGAGCCAGCGATGTCGTCGCTCGGTGGGGCGGTGACGAATTCGTCATGGCCTTGAAAGCCCCTGCGGACCAACTACCGACGCTCACCCAGGCGATAAGCGAGCGATTGCTTGCCTCCATTTCTCAACCAATATCGTTGCCCGAGCATCAAGCGGTGACCGTCAACTGCAGCCTGGGGGCCGCGTGGTGGCCAGAGCACAGCCATGACATAAAGGAAGTCATGCAGTTTGCCGACGCTGCCCTGTATGTTGCCAAGCAAGAGGGCAGGCATCGGCTGGTGATCCATCAGCCCTGATCATCGAGGCGGCAGCTGCGTTGCCACAGTTGCTCCACGGCCTCAATGCCCATGCCGTTCAGCAGTGCCACATTACGCTCAGGTATCGCGTCGGTATCGCCATAAAACTCGATCGCCTTTTCGACGCTCTCTTCACGCAGCAGATGCACCATCGGGTGGGGTGAGCGATTGGTATAGTTGGCGGCATCATCAGCACCCGCATCGTCAAAACAGTAATCCGGATGAAACGATGCGAGCTGATAGATGCCTTCATACCCCTGGCCAATCAGGATGCTTTCAGCGAGCTCAACAAAATCCAGATAATGATCAAAGCTTTTAAATAAGGTGGGAAATACCAACAGGGTGGTTTCTGTTTCCGGGTGTTCGTCTAGCCAATGCACCTCCACCATTAGCTCTTCAAGCGCCACTTCCAGCTTTTTTGAGCGCACAACTTCAACGCGAACCGCATCCCGCGCCAGCTCGCGGCTGGCAAACGGGCATATATCGTGAACCACAACAAAGCGGTTCACCCAGTTCAAGGTCTGCGCGATGACCCTGTTATCTGCATCTTGCATGCCTTTCCCGTCCCCTTCGGTAATCTCGCCGATGCCTACCACCGCCGACAGCGCAACAGTTTACACGCCATACACACTAGGCGTGTTCCTGATAGCGCTTGAGGGCCACCTGATAGGATTTATGGATATGGTCGTCCAGGAGTGCACGGGCAGCTTTACTATCACGCTGTAAGGCAAGCTCCACCAGTTCGTGATGCTGTTCATCGAGTGTTTGCCTTACCGTCGGTATTTTCGGACCGAGGCGACGGTAGCGATCGAACTGGTCGTGCAGCTGTTCGATAAAACGCAACAGCCAAACCGAGCCGCAGGGCGCCACAAGCGTGCGGTGAAACTGGCTGTGCAACACCTCCCACTCCTCGCCTTTTTCCAGCGATAAATCCGCGCGTTTCAGGCGATGGGCGGCGGCCAAAAGCTCGGCTTCCCATACGTCGTCACCGTGCTGAATGGCGCGTTCAAACGCCATGCCCTCAAGTTCCAGCCGCATATTGGCAATATCATCCAACTCGCTGCGCGATAATGTCGGTACTCTAAAGCCACGCTGATTTTCCTGAATCAACAGGCCATAGGCGGCCAGCTTGTTGAGCGCCTCGCGCAGCGGACTCAAACCAACGTGATAATGGTCCTTGAGTGCGTTGATCGCCAATTTTTCGCCCGCGACAAAGCGTCCGCCAACTAAATCTCGGCGTAGCGTCTCGTAAATGCGGCTGGATGCCGTACTGATAACCGGTTGAAGATGCTGGTTCATATAAGATCCTTTTTCATCCTGACGCCCATGCCTTTAAACGCTGGAGTTGACGCCCTGGGAAGCCCTCGCTTATATTCTATTTTATACATAATAATCGATTTTTTAACTGACAAACGATAAACAAGGGTCGACCATGCGTTGTTTCTCATCATTGACCTTGCGATGTCATCGCCCATGACGTCGTCGGCATCCTGGCAACTGTTCTGGGCATTCTTGCGCGTTGGCCTATTGGGTTTCGGCGGTGGTCCCGCCATGATCCCATTGGTGCGAGCCGAAGTGGTCACCCGCCACCACTGGCTGACCGATGAAGAATTCGCCGATGTACTGGCGATCGGCAACACCCTACCCGGCCCTATCGCCACCAAGATGCCGGGCTACATCGGCTACCGGGTGAGCGGTATCAGCGGCTGTATCGCCGCTGTCGTCGCCATCATTCTCCCCATGATTGTCACCATGATTGTCATGTTAGGCATTTTCAGCCGTTATCGCGATGTTGGCTGGATTCGCGGCATGGGTCAGGCCGTGGTACCCGTGGTCATGATCATGATGGCACAACTGACGTGGGACTTTTTCGATAAATCAAAAGCGTCCCTGGGCTGGCTAGTCAGCATCGTGATGGCCATTACCTCTGGCGGACTTATCTATTGGCTCGGTGTTCATCCGGGCTGGGTGATTGGCGCTATTCTGCTGGCTGCCCTGCTACGCCCTAAAAGCAATAAAAAAGCGGAGGGGTCGGCATGATCTACTGGGAACTGTTTCTTGCCTTTTTCATTCCCAATATTATCGGTTACGGCGGCGGCCCGGCGATTATTCCGCTGATCGAGACCGAGGTCGTTGGCCGCTACGGCTGGATGACCGCACAGACCTTCGCCGAAACCCTGGCGCTGGGTAATGCCCTGCCCAGCCCTATCGCCACCAAGATGGCCGGGTATATCGGCTATGAAGTCGCCGGCATCGGCGGTGCCTTCGTGGCAGTGGCCGCTACGGTCATTCCGACGCTGCTGCTCATGCTGGGCGCGCTGGGCCTCTTGTATCGCCACCGCAACTCTCCCCGCGTCAAACGCATGAGCCAATGGGTACGCCCGGTTATCGCCATGATGATGGGCTGGCTGACCCTGGGGTTTTTGCTCGAAAGTGTTAATTCAAGCGGCACGATTCACACGCTGATTATCGGCGTGATTGCTGGCATTGCGCTGATTCGCTTTAAAACGCATCCCGCTTTTGTCGTCGTGGGGGCGTTGGTTTATGGCGGGCTTTTCCTGGGTTGAACTGGCTATCTACGCTTAACCATCGCATCATGGCAGTCCTTTCTGCCAGGTATCAGCTTGTTGTCATATGTCGCCACCCTCTTCTTACGCCTCCACCGCGCCGCTAAGCAGTTTTCTTAGCGTCTTTGGCTATAGCCGCCGAGCGCTGGGCCTGGTATGGGAAACCTCCCGCTGGATGATGCTTGGCTTAGCGCTGTGTACGCTCGTGGCCGGCGTGCTTCCTGCCGTCGCCACCTGGGTCGGCCAGTTGATTGTGGATGGCGTGGTGAGCGCCATGGACGCCCATCAAGCAGCCACTGACCCCAACTTGCTGATGTCGATTACCCCGGTACTCAAGCTGGTTGCTTTCGAGGCACTCATCATTGCCCTGATTGCGCTTGCCCAGCGCGGGCTTGCCGCCCAGCAGTCGTTACTGCGCGCATTGCTGGGTCAGAAGGTCAATGTGATGATTCTGGAGAAAGCCGGCCAGCTCTCGCTTAGCCAGTTTGAGGACTCGGAGCTTTACGACCAGTTGACGCGGGCGCGGCGAGAGGCGTCAACCCGCCCTCTCGCTCTGGTGAATAAAACCTTTGGGCTTCTGCAAAATGCGATTTCGCTGGGCAGCTTCGGGGTCCTGCTGGTGCAGTTCTCCCCCTGGGCACTGTTGATTCTGGTCGCCGGCGCCCTGCCGGTGTTTATTTCGGAGGCCAAGTTTTCAGGAGATGGCTTTCGGCTGTTTCGCCGACGCTCGTCGCAAACCCGCATGCAGATTTATCTGGAAACCGTACTCGCCCGGGAAGACAGCATCAAAGAGGTCAAACTGTTTGGCCTGGAAGGGCTTTTTCTCAAACGCTATCGCGATATTTTTACCCAACTGTTCGCCGAAGACCGGCGCCTGACGCTCCGCCGGGAAAGCTGGGGATTTGTGCTGGGATTGCTGGGTACCCTCACCTTTTACGCTGCCTATGCGTGGGTGGTAATTGAAACAATTACCGGGACGCTGACCCTCGGCCAGATGACCATGTACCTCATGGTGTTCAAGCAAGGACAGGCCGCGCTTTCCGCCAGCCTGACCGCGATTAGCGGCATGTATGAAGATAACCTCTACCTTTCCAACCTCTACGAGTACCTGGAACAGCCGGTCGAAGCGGACACAGGCACCCTGACCCGGGGCGTATTACCCGGCGACGGCCTGCGCTTTGAAAACGTCAGCTTCGCCTACCCCGGCAGCGCACCGGTGTTGCACGATATTTCCCTGCACCTATCCCCCGGGCAAAGCCTGGCCCTGGTGGGAGAAAACGGCTCGGGCAAGACAACGCTGATCAAGCTGTTGACGCGGCTTTACCAACCGACCAAGGGACGCATCCTGCTGGACGGCAGCGACTTGCGCGATTGGCAGGCAAAAGCACTGCGCGAGCGGACTGGGGTGATTTTTCAGGACTTCGTGCGCTACCAGTTGCAGGTGGGCGAAAACCTGGGCGTGGGCGATACCCATGCCTATCACGACGAGCAACGTTGGCAGCAGGCCGCCCGCCACGGGATGGCAGATGACTTCATCGCCAACATGGCCAGCGGCTATCAAACCCAGTTGGGCCGCTGGTTCAAAAACGGCCAGGAGCTCTCCGGTGGCCAATGGCAGAAAATTGCCCTTTCCCGTGCTTATATGCGTGAAAACGCCGATATTCTAGTGCTGGACGAACCCACCGCTGCGATGGATGCCGCTGCCGAAGCAGAAGTGTTTGCCCGCTTCCGCGAGCATAGCCGCGACAAGATGGCGATTCTCATCTCCCACCGTTTCTCCACAGTGCGCAGCGCTGACCTTATCCTGGTGATCGATCAAGGGCATATCATCGAGCGCGGCACCCACGAGGAACTGCTCGCTGCCCAGGGCCGCTATGCCAAGCTGTTTCAGCTTCAGGCCAAGGGCTATCAATAAATCAGAGTCCTGACCTGGTGACTCCCACGCCTAATTTATTAGCAAGTTAATAAACTAATCGTAAACAAAGGTGACGAAACTCATAAATTCGTCGACGCTTTTAGCAATTTAGAGGTAGTGTTCGCTCATTAAATTCCATTAAAGGATTGTTAAATGCGCCACCTCCATAAAATCAGCTTCAAGTACGCCTTAGCCTTCATCAGCGTTGCAATGGCTCTTTTGTTCATTGTAATCGCCGACGCCATGCTCGTTAACATGGTGAAAAGCCGACTGGATACTTTTATCACCAACTATATACCCGCCACCACAGCAACACTTAACGGAGATAGAGATCTTTACCAGGCACGCTCTGCCGAAATTGAATATCTATTGTCAGACCCTTCAAGTGAGCGGGGATCCGAGCTCATTGCCGTATTTGAAGAAAATGCGCAACAGGCATACGACCGTATGGAACGTTATGCAGGGCTCATGCAAAACTATCCAGAACTCACTTCTCAGCTATCGAACTTCGAAGTTTTACATCGCAATTGGAAACAAGAAGCAGAGCGCGTTTTCGATCTTCACCAAAGAGGCGAAACGTCAGCTGCTCTAGCACTCCTTTATGGCTCATCCTTAACGGCTTTCGATACATTGCGTGATATCTACGATGTATCAGGGGTCAATATTGAAACAGCCACTTACAGCGCTGAAAAAGCTGTTGTAAACAGAATCCAGGTTCAGCAAACGTCAACAATTATCTTTTCTATCATCGTTTTTTTAGTCGCTGTAACGATTGCTTTATTAGGCCCATTAATGATGTCACGGGCTATTCGCCAGATTACCGGGCGAATCAAAGAAATCACCGACGGTGATGGCGACCTAACCGCCCGTATCGAAAGTAGCCGCCGTGATGAAATCGGCGAACTCGCGCAGCAATTCGATGCCTTTATCAAGCGGATCGACGATACGCTACAGTCGGTAAGCAGCAGTACGGTCAGCCTGCAGCATGCGTCTAATGAAATAGCCAAAGGCAGCCAAGAGCTGGCGGCACGGACGGAACAGGCGGCGGCTAATTTGCAACAAACGTCCGCCTCCATGGAGGAAATCGCGGCGGTGGTCACCAACGCTTCTGAATCAGCGGATCAAGCCGACCAGCTCGCCACATCGACGCGCAAACTTGCTCAGCAAGGTTTGCAGGCCATGCATAGCGTTGAAAAGACGATGGATACCATCAACGAGTCTTCCTCCGAGATCAGCAACATCGTCAGTCTCATTGAGAGCATTGCGTTCCAGACCAATATACTGGCGCTAAACGCCTCCGTTGAAGCCGCCCGAGCGGGTGAGCACGGTCGTGGTTTTGCCGTGGTGGCCCAGGAAGTCCGCACGCTGGCGAGCCGTTCGAGCGACGCTTCAAAAAACATCAATGAGCTGATCAACACCTCCTTGACGAGAACCCAGTCGGGTGTCGATCAGGTCAAGAAAACCGGTGCCACCATGCAGGAAATGGTTAAGAGCATCGAGCGTGTGGCTGACGTCATTGCCGACATCAGCTCTGGAGCAAAAGAGCAGAGCGTGGGTATTGGTCAAGTCAATGATGCTGTCACCGAACTGGACAGCATGACCCAACACAATGCTTCAATGGTCGAAGAGTCAAGCGCCGCCGCCGCAGAGCTAAGGGAACAGGCTGATCGTTTGGGTAAGCTGGTGGGCGCCTTCAAACTCAGTAATACGCAAAGCGATTCGCAGGAAAGACCAGCGGTGGCTATTACCAAGAACCGGCCGTCTTCTTCAACGACGATGACTGCCCCGCTACTGAGCAAATCTCCTGCGCTCGAATGGGAATCTTTCTAATACCGCGAGTCTCCCCTGCGTTGATCGTTTAACCCAGGGGAGGCTACTTACTGTACCGCCAATTATTTCTATCAACGCCTTGATATGTAAAACGGTGCTCTGGATCCGCCAAAGGAACCCATATGATTCGCAACGCATTAGTCATAGATGATGATGCCGATATACAGCTATTGAGCACCATGCTGCTTCAGAAACACGGGTACAACGTCGCAACGGCGGGGGGCCTGGGCGAGTTGGCCCGTCAGCCATCTTTACTCAATACAGAATTGATCTTGCTGGATCTGGGACTTGGCGAATTTACCGGTCTGGACATTATCGATTATCTGCATGATTTACGTTTGAATGCCGCCATCATAGTGACCAGCGGTTGCTCTAAAGAGGCGGCGGCACATACGATCGAGAGTGGCAATCAAAAAGGCCTGTGCATGCTGGGCTTCCTGCCTAAAACCAAACTGATGACGGGCCTGGCGCCATTTATTGATTCACTCAAACAGTCGTCCAAACCGCCCGTCAAAGCAGAGCTGGAAAAGGCCCTTCGTGACCGTGAGCTCTTTCTGGCGTTTCAGCCCAAGCAGGACCTTCACACGGGCAACATAACGGGCGTTGAGGCATTGGTGCGTTGGCAGGACCCACAACGCGGGGTTCTTTATCCGGACAGCTTTATTCCACTGGCCGAAAAACAAGACCTGATACTGCCCCTCACCTGGCATGTTATCGAACTTGCGCTGGCGCAACAGGCTCGCTGGCAATCCGAAGGGATCGACTTGAATGTTGCGATCAATGTCCCCGCTGCGTTTATCCAGGCAGAAGGGATGCTGGCGACGTTCGATCGCCTGACGCAACGGCATCGTATTTCCCTGGAAAAGATTACCCTGGAGCTGACCGAGTCAGCAGGCATTGAATGCTTGGGTTACGCACGGCACGTGCTTGAAACGCTGAGGCGGAAGGGATGCCAGCTCGCCCTGGATGATTTTGGAACCGGTTACTCGTCAATGGTTCAGCTCTACCGCCTGCCATTTACCGAGCTCAAGATTGATAAAAGTTTTGTGTCACGGATTGACCATGATGATGATGCCCGCGCAATTACTCTCTCCATTATCGACCTGGGTAAGCGGCTGGGGCTCAAGGTCGTGGCAGAAGGCATCGAAACGTCATGCCAGCACACCCTTCTGTCGCAATACGGCTGTACACTTGGCCAGGGCTACTTCATTGCCCGTCCGTTAGCGCGCCATGCGCTTGACACCTGGTTAACGAGCGAGCCTCACTTGGCCCATTAGACGAGACATTCGCCTTGCCCTAAAGCTGGTTACAAATCAATCCCGCGTCCTGCAACGCCCTTTGGGTAGACGCCTTGAGGCTTTTCAAGCGTTCCAGATACATGGCCAACTCGTCGGGTGTTGCAGTGTTCGCGCGACGTTCTATGTGGCTAGCCTGCTCGGCAATCGCAAGGCAACCTAACGATAAACCAGCGCCTTTTAGTGAATGGGCCTCTTGGGACAGATGCTCGCGCGCCTCTGATGCATTAAACGCTTCAAGCCGCGCATAACGTTCATCAAAACGGGTTATAAAAGCGCTCAGCAATGCATCAAGAGATGCTGCGTCAAAGGTGTCTCTCAACTCATCACAAAGATGCTCATCCAGCAATGGTGACTCACCATCACGCTTGACTGGTGGTGGTACTGAGGTTGGCAAAGCCCCTCGTTCAGTGGCGGGGCTTATCAACTGCCGGGTGGCCAGGTGGCGGTGTATCCCTCTGAAAAGCTCGTCTCTGGTAAAGGGCTTATGGATCATGTCGTCCATGCCGCTTTGCATGCAACGTTCACGATGCTCGGCCATTACATTGGCGGTCATCGCCAGAATAGGCATGCGCGGCAGTTGATGGTGCGCTTCAAAGGTACGCCAGCGCCGAGTTGTTTCCGGCCCATCTATCCTCGGCATTTGCATATCCATCAAGACGAGATCGATCTGCCCGTGGTGCGCTTGAAGTTCGTCAAGTGCCTCCTGGCCATTTTCAGCAATGGTCACCTTTGCCCCCAGGTACTCCAGCATTCCTTGTGCAACGGTCTGATTCAATGGGTTATCCTCCACCACCAGAATATGGTGATAGAACGCCAGCACACGGCGTTGTTCATCAGGGTCGTCGTCCATCATCGGCTTGGCGACATCCATGTTGACCGTGAACCAGAACCGGCTGCCTAATCCTGGTTGACTGCTGACACCGATATTTCCTTGCATGGCTTCCACTAGCCGCTTGCAAATGGCAAGGCCAAGCCCGGTACCCTCATGGCGACGCGCGATGGATGCATCGACTTGTGAGAAGGCCGTAAAGAGTTGTGCTTGATGCTCCTCAGAAATACCACAGCCAGTATCAAGCACCTCAAATAGAATGCTATTGCCCGTTAGTGGTCTTACATAAAACTGAACAACACCCTCTTCCGTAAACTTCAGCGCATTGTTGATCAAGTTCATTATGATCTGCCGCAGCCGTGCAACATCGCCGATAACATAGCGCGGCAGTGCAGGGTCGACCCAGTAATGAAACATGACGTTCGACCTTGACTGTTGCAGTGCATAGCTTTCACAAAGCTCATCGATGCACTGATAAAGGTCCAGTGTCTGATAATCAAGATCGAGACGACCCGACTCGATTTTCGTGTAGTCGAGTATATCGTTAATGACGGCGCGCAAACTTTCCGCACTGCGCTTTAAAGCAGCCAGATAGGTGACAGCCTTCGGCGTTTTTACTTCGTCTTTCAATAAATCCGCCATGCCCACCACCCCATTCAACGGGGTGCGAATCTCGTGGCTCATGACCGCCATAAACTCTGACTTCGCCAGACTTGCTTTTTCGGCGCGGCTGGCCGCCTCGTTCAATTCATGGCCTTTGACTTCTAACGCCTGGGCCTTGCGAATACTGGAACGGCCTTCCAGAATCAGGGCACGCACTAGCATTCCGCCGGAAAACATCAGAAAAATGATAAGTAGCAGTACCAGACCGTATAGATGAGTTAATACACGGCGCTCATCGCTGCGAACCTTGGAAACATGGGCATTGGTCTCGACCAAGATGTTGTTGGTAAGCTGCTGCAGGGCGGATGCCTGTTGGTGCAACTCTGTTATCAATTCACTATCGAGGATGCTTGGCTCTTCCCATAGCGGTTCGATAAAGGTTTCCATCCTTGAAATGCTTGACTGAGACGCTTGCAAAACATCTTGAATATTCCCAAGTTCCTCAACAACCTTGCCTATTTCCCCCTGAAAAAAGAGTTTTTTTCGGCTAAACAATATTTCATAACGCACCAGCAGTTCATCAATAGCAGACTCGTCGGCTGTCATTTCATGCAATGACAGCCGAAACTCTCGCACCTCTCGATCAAACTGGTACGACGCCCATAGCAGGTTTTCAAGCAGTCGGTTTTCCAGGGCATTTTGTCGACTGTAAATCACGCCCCCCACCGTGAGGGCCGAAAGAAAAAAAAGGATCGCTGAAAATGTCGCGACCCTGGTGCGGCGAGAGAAATAAAACTTCAATAAAGCTAGCATGATAGAGACTCAGTCAACTTATTCAACCTCGATACGATTCACCTGCCACACGGAACGCACCAGGATTTCTTCGTTGAGGAGTTCAGGATGAGTATCAAAAGGGTAAATGACAAATAACGGACCATGGTCGCGGATACGCAGTGATTTACCGTTGGCCTGCATAGCCAGGATCACCTCGTAGTCTTCAAAATCACTGATCGGTATCGACGCTGCGTAGTCGTTGAGTGCTACTACGCGCAGGCTCCTGCCAGTGGCCCCAACAGCATCAAGTATGGCGCGCCCCAATGGACCTGAAAAACGCACTTCACCGTCATACCAAGGCGTATGTGAAACCGTTTCATGCTGAGCCAGCGCTTCCAGCATGAGTTTATCAAAATGGGCCTCATCGCCCACATTGGTCTGCTCTATCTTGCCGCTCACCACTAGTATCGCCGGCCCCTCCGGCATATCCAGCGCAAGTGCGTGAGTCGAAAACAGGGCAACCCCCGCCGCGATCATCAAAGCCAAGTAACCCCGAACCATGTGACACCTCAGTGTGTGTTGTTTGGACTGAACGAGTATATAACGGCCGTTTTACGCCAAACTGTGAACCTTTGTGTCAACGCACCTGTATCAATTAGACTTAATACAGTTTTTTTCTGCTCCTCAGCTTGTGGCGTTTATAAGCGATAATAAGGTCATTTACCATGCATATTGGCGTACTTGAAGACGATCTTGACCAACAAGCTTTTATCGAACAGTGTCTGACCGCATCAGCGCATTCGGTGATACTGTTTACTCGCGCCAGTGAGCTGACTCGCGCCATCCGTCAACAAACCTTTGATTTGCTGATTATCGATTGGCGCCTCCCCGACAGCTGCGGCATGGATGTTGTCGCCCACTTACGACAGCACGAAAGCTGGAAAGGCCCCATCCTGTTTGTTACCGCCAGTCAGGGCGAGGATGACGTCGTCCGCGCTCTAGAACAGGGCGCGGACGATTTTCTTGCTAAGCCGCTTCGCCCTAAGGAGCTTATTGCCAGGGTCAGTGCGCTGGGTAGACGTGCAGGCTATACGACTCCACGTCCGGCGGCTGCATGCCCAGATACTTTCACCCTGCACACCGACGAGCATTACATCAGCGTGGCAGGCCAACCCGTCAATTTGACCGAACGTGAGTATCGGTTGGCTGCCCTCTTTTTTTCCAAGATCGGTGAATTGGTCACCCGCCCCCATTTGCTCGAGCTGGTCTGGGGCATCAAGGGAGACGTTTCAACGCGCACTGTCGATACGCACGTGAGCCGCCTGCGCCGAAAATTGGAACTGGATGGTCGTCATGGTCTACGCCTGCGCAGCGTTTACCAATCCGGATATCGAATGGAAATCTGCCAAACCGCTAGACATGAACAAATCGCGGAATAGGTTGACGCTTATATAAGCATCGGTTAAAACATAGAGGCTACCTTATAAAGGTAACGTCCTTTTTAATCACGAGACGTTCTCATGCGCTGGCAAATCCCCGCGACCCGAATTAATAAGCTGCATCGCATTATGAATAATGCGGTATCAGCTTATTGTTGTCGCGCGCCAGAGGTAAAGTGAGAAAATTGGCCGCGGCAAGTGTCGCGGCCATGTATTTTATCGTTACCTTTGATACTTCCTGATCGCGATGTTGCCCGGCCTCCTAACCCAGGAGACCGATCCCATGGCAATAGCAACGATTACACGTAAACTACTCAACGCCATCAAGCACTCGCGCACTCAGCGTCGTCTTTACGAAGATCTGCGTTTTCATGACCCGCATCTGTTAAAAGATATCGGCTTACGCTGGGAGCAGGGTCAACTGGTATCGATTCATGGGGTAGAAGAACCAAGTCAACGCCATCAGCGCCATGAGGCTGAAACCCGCGACGCTCACGAAACCTGTCCCTATTGTGGGAGCCAATTGACCTAGCGAACGCCCCGACCACAGGAAGTGGTCGGGGCGAGTTATTGATTGTGTAAAGCAATCAAAAAGAATGATGGAGGTATGGCCAAATCGCCTAGCGTCAATGCTGGCTCAAGCAACTTGGCGATACCCCCTCAGGACCTTGTGGCTTTTAAGGGAATTACGTCCTTTACGGGAGTAGCTGCCTTTGCCTTTTTTCGGCGTTTGCTGCTGCATTTTAAACATCGGGGTTCGCAGCTGTGCCTGCAGTGCGTTATCGCGAATGGAATGTTTCTTCACCGTTATCTCCTGATCGAATGGATATACTTGGCACTGGCTAGCGCCGACAATTACGACACCTTGGCTCACCAAGCGTTCCTTTTACCGTGGTACAAAATCTGCGTCTATTGCATTGCAGCTTTTAGCGTACGCACTATCTTAAAGGCACACTCAGCAACGTTATTGCTGACCATACCTTAGCTTGGGGATTCGGGTGACATTCTTTAAACATTTTGTTCGTTGGTTACGACGTCTGGGTGTCGTTGTTCTGGTCATACTCACTTTCTACTTCACCCTCATGGCGTACCACCAGCTAAAGCCGCTGCCACCCGGCATTTCCCACACCAGCCCAGTTTATCAAATCGATAATGTCGGGTTCTTCCGTGACTTGACGCACCACGCAAATGGCGAACGTCATGTAGATCAGGAAATTTTTGACCAAGTCGAGCGTATGATCGAACGCGCCGACGACTTTATCGTGATCGATAATTTCATGGTCAATGGCTTGGTCAATGATCCCTCCGAAGATTACCCGCCGCTGAGCGACAATCTGGTTGATCAATTGGTTCGCAAACGCGACGCCAATCCCGACATGCCGATTGTGTTTATCAGCGATGCGATTAATTCGGGCTACGGCTCCTATCCCGCCGAATGGCTTGACCGCTTGCGCGACACCGACATCGACGTGGTGATCTCTAATCTGACGCCGCTGCGCGATTCGACTCCACTCTACTCGTCTTTCTGGCGCATGGGGCCGCAGTGGCTGGGCGATCTAGGTGGCGAATGGTGGGAAAACCCGTTTGTTGACGATGGCCCCAAGTTCAATCTGGGCGGCTACCTGGAATTGTTCAACATCAAGGCCAACCATCGCAAGGTGGTCATTACCGAGCGCACGGCACTGATCGCCTCTGCCAATGCCCATGACGAATCCGGCTTTCACGAAAACGTAGCGTTCGAAATCGATGGGCCCATTATCGCTGACTTATTGCGCGCCGAGCAGGCAGTCATCGACCTCGGCGACAGCGGTATTCAACTCCCCAACTACGCGCCGCGGGAGATGCCCGCAACCGGTGAGTTAAACATTCAGTACACCACTGAAAGACAAACGCTTTACAACGTGCTCGACACCATAGAGCGTGCCGCGCAAGACGACGAGCTTTGGCTTGCCATGTATTACCTTGCCGACCGGGAAATCGTCAATGCACTGACCCAGGCCAGCCAGCGCGGGGCTCAGGTTTCACTGATTTTAGACCCCAATAAAAAAGCCTTTGGGCGTGACAAAAGCGGCCTGCCCAACCGCCCGGTAGTCGAAGAACTGATAGAAGATACCGATGGACACATCAATGTGCGCTGGTACGACGTTGAGATAGAACAGTTCCATCCCAAAATGATGATGCTGCGCCAGGCCAACCAAAGCACGATTATCAGCGGCTCGACCAACTTCACCAGCCGCAACATGGATAATTACAACCTGGAAGCCAGCCTGATGATATCAGGCCCTAACGATGCCGAGGTGATGCGGGAGGTGGACGATTATTTCCTGATGCTATGGCATAACGAAGGCGGCGATTACACAGTAGAAGTCGACGAATACCAGAATACCCTGTCCGAATGGCAAAGAGTGCTTTACGGCGTCCAGGCATATCTCAAACTCACGACTTATTGAGGCATATTGACCAAAAGCACCACAATAATGACACCCAGCAAGACACATAGCCACTGCCAGAAACGCACCGGGTCGCGCTCCAGGAGCGGCGGGCGCGATTGCTTCAGGGTGCCTGGACTTGGCGAGCGCAGTTCGAAAATAAACTCCGAAAGCGCCGGATAGCGGTGTTGAGGGTTAGGGTGCAGGGCTTTCTTGAGCACCTCATCCACCCAGGCGGGCAGCGCGCGGTTTTCGCTCAGCGCGGATTGATAAGCGAGCTTGCGCTGGGCAGCCCGGGTGCGGGTTTTGGCCACCTCGGTGCCGTAGGGCAGCGTGCCGGTTAGCATTTGATAGGCAATCACTGCTAGTGAATAAAGGTCGGACTGCTCCGTGCCGCCCTCGCCCAGAAAATATTCCGGCGCCGTGTATTGGGCGGTTCCGAGTATCGGGTCAACCTCGCCGGCGGAATCCGTTGCTTCTGCAATTCCCGCGATTCGTGTGGCGCCAAAATCAATCAGCCGGACCATACCGTGGCGGTCGATCATGATGTTGTCCGGACGCACGTCCTGATGGAGCATTTCCAGCCGGTGAAAGGCACGCAGCGCCTTGGCCACCTGCTCGATAATATCGCGCACGTCGGCCAGGTCCGGGTCGGGATGGTCGCGCATCCACTGGGTCAACGTCTGGCCTTCAATGTATTCCCAGACGGTATACAGGTAGCGCCTTGGGCCGCGCTGCACGGGCGCGGATAGCACATGGGGATTATGCAAGCGACGCGCGATCCACTCCTCCCGCACAAAGCGCTCGACGCTGGCGGGGTCCTCGGCAAGCTCGGTGGCCAGGGTCTTGACGACCACATGCTGGTCGGCCTGAGGGTCGTGCGCCAGGTAGACGTGACTGCGGGCGCTGGCATGCAGCGGGCGGATGATCTGCAGGCCATCCAGCTCGCTATTCGCACGCAGCTCGGAGGGTGACGGCAGGCGGCCCAAGGACTCGAAAAGCTCGTCGGCCTCGCGGTCGGGTAACGTCTCGATACGCACCAGCTGTGCGGTCAGGTTATCGTCGCTGCCGTTGACCAGCGCGGCCTCCACCAGGGCTTTTGCGCCGGCCTCAAGGTCTGCCGCGTGGTCCTGGATCAGCGTGGCCATCACCTGAGGGGACAGCCATTCGTAAACGCCGTCGCTGGCCAGTAAAAACACATCGCCCTCACTGAGCGAGACGGCACGGTAATCAAGCTCGAGATGCTGGCTTGCCCCCATCGCGCGGCTCAGGTGGCTGACCTCACGCGAGGCCCAGAAACGGTGATCTTCGGTCAAGGGCTCAAGCGTCTTGCCTGCTAACTGGTAAATGCGGCAGTCGCCGACGTGGAACAGGTGCGCCGTGGCCGACTTGATCACCATCGCGCTCAGCGTACACACGTACCCCCGATCCATATCGTAGCGATACTGGCTTTGCCGCGTTTGGGCATACAGCCACGCATTGGTGGCCTGAAGCACCCGCTGCGCCGAACTTTTGACGCTCCACGGGGCGGGGGTGGCGTAGTAATCGGTCAGGAAGCCGCCCACCGCGGCTTCGGCGGCGTCGCGGCTCACGGCGCTGCTGCTGATGCCATCCGCCAGGGCAACGGCAATGCCTTTTTGTCGCCGCTGGGTGTCGTCGGGCAAACAGGCGCCGTAGAAATCCTGGTTGCTGGGCTTTTGGCCTTTATCGGACCACTGGCCGAGGGAAATGCTCAGCGTTGACATGCATAGCGCGCTTTATTCTCATGGGTTGCAGGGCTTGCTTCGACGCGTTTGACGACGCTACCCACGACAATCACACAGGGCGACGGCAGAGGCTCGGCGGCCAACCGCCCCGGCATATCGGCCAGGCTGCCGACCAGCGACCGCTGGTCAGGCTGACTGGCATTGGCAACCAGCATGATCGGCCAGTCGTCGGGCAGCCCCGCCTCGCGCAGGCCCGCGCAGATCGCGTCCACCTTGGAAAGTCCCATGTAAAACACCAGCGTTTCGTCGCGGCGCGCTAGCGCCGCCCAGTCCGGCGTGCCGTCCTCGCGGCACAGCTGCGCGGTGACAAAGCGCAGCTGCTGGGCATGGCCCCGGTCGGTTAACGGAATGCCCATACAGGCCGCCGCCGAAGAGGCCGCGGTAATCCCTGGCACGATGGTGGCCGGCACCTGCGCGGTGGCCAGGGCATCAAGCTCTTCGCCCATGCGTCCGAAAACGGCCGGGTCGCCGCCTTTCAGGCGCACTACCGATTTGCCCTGCCGGGCCAGGCGCACCATGAGCGCACCGATCTCGGCCTGGGGAACACTATGATGGCCCTTGGCCTTGCCCACATAGTGGCGCTCGCCGCCGACGGGCAGCAGCGCCAGCACGTCATCGCCCACCAGGCGGTCGTAGACCACGGCATCCGCCTGCTGCAAAAGCCGCGCGGCCTTGAGGGTCAGCAACTCGGCGTCGCCGCTGCCGGCGCCCACCAGGTACACGTGCCCAGGCCGGCAGTCGTCGCTCAGCGGGAGGGACCGCGACGCATCACGGCCACTGCGGGGCAGCTCAAAGCGGCTCGCCAGGCGCGCCAAGGGGTTACACCATTTCAGAAGCTGGGATTTGCTCAGCGCGCGCATGGGGGCGTTCCTCTTCAAGTAATGATTTCAACTCAGGAATGCAGCTACCGCACTGGGTACCGCACGCCAATCGTGCGCCTAACGCCTCGACGCTGGTATCGCCGCGCCGGATGGCCTCGACAATCGACGTCTGGCCGACCTGATGGCAGCTGCATACCACCGGGCCACTATCCACCGCGCCGTCGTCGCAGCCCGCCAGCAGTCGGCGGCGGTGGGCATCACTCACCGCGTCGTCGTTGAAGCGCGCTTCCAGCCAGGCAAAGCCCGGCAGTTCGCTGGGCGGCCCCACCATCAGCCACCAATCGAGACGACCGTTTTCGACGCCCGCGGCGCGCAGGCGACCGGTAGCGGCATCTTCACACCACAGCGCCGGCGACGCCGACAGCCATTCGCCCATCTGGCGGAACCAGTCGCTGACCGCCCTGCTACCGGCCAGTTGCCAGCGCTGGCAGCCGCGCATCGGGATTCGTGTCCAGTAGTCGCTCACGCACCAGCTCGGCGCGTCAGGCAGCGACGCCAGGGCGTGATCAGCAACAAACAGCGTCGCCTGCCAGGCGGTCGGCAGGGCCGCCAGAGCCACGGCACCGTGCTTGGCTTCCGGCTGTCCGGACAGCGGGTCAGTAATGCCTTCGATCAAGGCGCTGCTGCGCGCACTATGGGTAAAGCAGTCGGTCCAATGAATCGGCACGAACACCTCCCCGCGCCGCTGTCCATGGACCACCCTCACCCGGGCGCGGTATTCGCCGGTGGCGGCGGTCAACACGCCAAGCGACTGGTCGGTGACGCCCGCCTGGGCGGCATCGTCCGGATGCACCTCCATGAAAGGCTCGGCGCGGTGGTTCATCAGCCGCGGCGACCGCGCGGTCCGCGTCATGGTATGCCACTGGTCGCGAATCCGTCCGGTATTCAGACGCAGCGGATAGGCGGCACTCAGGGCTTTCTCCGGCCCACGCGGGGTAATCGGCAACAGCTTAGCCCGGCCGTCGGGCGTGGCGAACCGCCCCGCTTCGAACAAGCGCGCGGTACCCTGGGGGGCATCGCGATTCACCGGCCACTGGATCGGCGCGAGCGCATCATAGCCCTCGCGGCCAAGCCCGGCCAGCCCTGAAATATCGAAAAGGCGCTGCGTGGCGCCGGTATTGTCCACGCCGGAGAGCCGTGCGTGCTCGTCGAATATCTCGCTTGGGTGAGTGTAATCAAACGCCCCCCCGAAACCCAACTGCTTAGCCACATCGCAGATAATCTGCCAGTCGTGGCGCGCCTCGCCGGGGAGTGGCAGCATGCCCCGCTGGCGCGAGATGCGCCGCTCGGAATTGGTCACGGTGCCATCTTTCTCGGACCACCCGGACGCGGGCAGCACAATGTCGGCGTAGGGCAGCATATCGGTATCCGCCGCGCATTCCGAAACGATCACCAGCGGGCATTTTTCCAGTGCGGCCCGCACGCGGGCGGCATCGGGCAGGCTAATCGCCGGGTTGGTGGCCATCACCCACAACACCTTGATCTCGCCGCGTTCGATCGCATCAAAGAGATCGACCGCCTTGTGGCCGGGGCCTTCCGGCAGGATGGGCGCGAGGTTATCGGTTGCCCAGAAGCGGCTGACCAACTCGCGCGCGCCGGGGGTATCGTAATCCATGTGCGCGGCCAACTGGTTGGCCAGACCACCGACTTCACGCCCGCCCATGGCGTTGGGCTGACCGGTGATCGAGAACGGCCCAGCCCCGGGCAGGCCGATCTTCCCACCGGCCAAATGACAGTTGATGATGGCGTTGCACTTGTCCGTTCCGCTGGACGACTGGTTGACCCCCTGGGAATACAGCGTCACCACGTGGAGCTGGCTTGCAAACCAGTAATAGAAGGTTTCCAGGCGTTCGGCATCCACGTCGCAGGCCGTCGCCACCTCGGCGAGCGAACCCGCCGTTTGTTGCGCCGCGTCCAGCGCCGCGTCAAGGCCTTGGGTGTGGCGCTCGAGGTAGACATGGTCCAGCTTGCGCTTGGCCGCCATCCACGAAAGCAGCCCGTTGAACAAGACCGCATCACTACCGGGCTTGATGCCCAGATACAGATCGGCAATCTCGCAGCTGTCGGTCACCCGCGGGTCAATGACGACGACCCGCATCAACGGATTGCGCTCCTTGGCGACTTTAATCCGCTGATAGAGCACCGGGTGGTTCCAGGCCAGGTTGGAGCCCACCAGCACTACCAGCTCCGCCTCTTCCAGATCCTCGTAGTTGCAGGGCACAGCGTCGGCACCGAAGGCGCGCTTGTAGGCGGCCACCGCCGACGCCATGCACAGCCGCGAGTTGGTATCCAGGTGCGGCGTGCCCAGAAAGCCCTTGAACAACTTGTTGGCTACGTAATAGTCCTCGGTCAGCAGCTGCCCTGACAGATAGGCCGCTAAACACTGATTGCCGTGGGCGTGACGCAGCGTGTTCATGCGCTCGGCGGTGGCGCTCAAGGCGGTTTCCCAGGACACATCCTTGCCATCCACCCGCGGTCGTGTCAGGCGGCCCTGTTCGCCCAGCGTTTCGTGCAGCGCCGAGCCTTTTACGCATAGCCGGCCGAAGTTGGCGGGATGGTCGCGGTCGCCCTCCACGGTGCTGAGGGTGCCGTCTGCCACGGTCGCGGTAACGCCGCAGCCAACGCCGCAGTAGGGGCAGGTCGTTTTGGCTTGGTGCATGGTGACTCCTCGGCTGATTGCCAACGCCGCACATAAAAAAACGCCCAGGCTGCTGACCCTGTTGCGCAAAGCGCAAGGCGATCAGCAGGCTGGACGTCGTTGCCGCAGCGGGCACCGTTAAAGGTGCCAAACGTATTGTGTAAAGATACTTATTTGTCTAACAACGTTATTGGGCTTATTCGCTGCCACTGTTTTTTGATGAACGCACTGCAATGCGCGTTTGTTGCTTATGCCTGGATAGTTGCAAAGGCTACGCCGTAACCGCGCATTTTCAATTAAAAAACAAATAAAACAGTACTTTAAAAGACCGCGACAGCACCTTTCGGTCATCCCCTCTCTGCGCACCGCTTGATAGTTTGGGTGCTGAGGGTGCACGCCAAGTTCTTTTCCGCACTGTCATTGTGCAGCCTATGCGCAAAGCCGTATCGCCAGTAATCCAGCTACCAAACATAAGCCAGTGACGTCGACGTCATTAAAAATAATAATCTATAAGCAAGTTCATAGGTTCAAAACTTCATATATGGCTCTAGCAAGTAGCTTTAATAAATAACGCTACATCTATGGATGATTTATCAGATCAGCAGCGAGGCTAACGCCCCAATCGATATTGTATTTATCACGGCAATGAGTGCGCCGCGCCGAAGCAGCCACGACTCCTCCTCCTTAGTTTGGTTGCCCGCTATGCTTAGAAGAAGAATAACAATGGGGATAGATGCCAACACCGCATGCCCAGCAGCGCTGTTTTGTACAGCAGCGTAAACTGTGTCTTCAGCTCTATCGAGTAACGTTGCGGTAGGCATCAGGAGCGCATTTGCGCCAACGTTGGAACCCGTCACGTACCCCGATAGTGCGCTAAAAAACGCAAATAGGGCTTCGCCGCCCATGTCACTAACAGGCTTGAGGGCATCCGCGATGGTATTCATCTGCCCTCCAAGCACCATTACTTGAGACATTACCAACAGCAGTGTTATGGACAACAGTGGTTTAATAGCTTTACACGTAGATTGCCAGAATTGCTTGAAAGAATACCTAGTAAGGAAGCTTGTCAGCAATAATGGTAGGCCTGGCGATTCAAATAAGCTCCAGGAAAAACGTCCTGCAGATACCCCTATATGTTGTATCCCAGGCACAGTTAACCAGAGAACTCGCTCCAGAATGACAAATACGATGAGAAATACGTAAGGTGCAATGGCTATGCCCGGTGTCGGTAGATGTTGGTGCCGAACATGAGCTGTAGACAACATTACAACAATTACCGCTAAACCACTGAGTACGCCAGCAATCGACGGGCCAACCAAGTAGTTGGTAACGATTAAGACTATTGAGAAGAAAATACCCACTGCAGCCGCCAACATCAGTGTTTGCACTTTCTGGTAGCCTGCGACAATACAGCCTGTCATGGCTGCAATCGGAAAGACCAGAGAACTGATAATGGCTGAGTGATAGCCCAACGTTGTTGGTGCCACATTTGCAATCGTCGCACCAATAATGGTTGCAAGACCCAAAGTCCCCCACGGCATAATGCTCATACCGAGCAAACCAACCATAAGCGCTCGGTCTCGGCGCAACATGTTCAGTAATAGCGGGATCGTAATAACCATCGACACGCCGAATCCAGTCATCGACTCTACAGCAGTAGCCACACCCACCACTATAACGATGATTTTGCTACCATCATTGATCGGCCAACGTGCAACCCAATTTTTGAGCTCATCGGCTGCACCAGACTGACTCGTTACGTTAACGAATAACAATCCAGGAATAATGACAGTAGCAACAGTGAGAAATAGAACGGCTATCTGTGGTATTAATGCCACCGTTAAGCTGAATGCCCCTACCTGGCCAAGCGTTAATGTAATAATCAGAGCGACAAGCAAGGTGACTGCAGCTGACCACACTGCAGAAAGCGGCGAGAAGAGCATCAGGCCAATCACAGCAAGGATGGGCGAAGCTGCAATCAATGGAGACATAAACGTCAACCTGTCAGTTATTATTTAATCGTTCTTGTCGATTACCGAGATACACTTTCATCGAAGGCGGCTTTAACCATTTTAAAGACAGGCCCTGGGACGCCATCACCCAGCAATTGGCCATTATGCTCACTGATTGGCACAATCTCAGCATGAGTGCCGGTAAGAAAAGCTTCGTCCGCATTCAAAAGCTGTATCGGCGTAATATTGCCGACCTCCACAGATTGACCGAGTGAGTGGAGTAGCTCAATTACGAATTGTCGCGTGATTCCAGGAAGGATTCCGTTGGTTACGCTAGGGGTTAATATACGATCTCCTACTCTTACGAAGATATTGGCAACAGGTGCCTCTGATAAAAAACCTTGTGAGTCCAACATGACAACGTCGTCTACGCCAAGTCGCGAGGCTTCAGCCTTCCCCAGTACGCTCGGTAAGTAATTGAGCGACTTAATCTCAGCAGTATTCGAATCTACAGCTACACGACGCATGGTGCTGATTGCTGTTTTGAGGGTGGGGTTATCATCGCCATGAAGCGGAGGAATATCTTTAATTATCAAGATTAAACCAGGCTGATAACACGGTGTTGGGTCTGGGCCAATGGGGCCGGTACCACGCGTTATTACAACGCGTACATAGGCGTTAAGAAGCCCAGTTTTTTCGAGCCCTTCTCCAATTAATCTCTCCAAATCGTGCCCCGAGATAGGAAGCACTAGCCCTATCCCACGAGCCGATCGCTGTAATCTCTCAAAATGTTCGTGGTATTTAAATATCTGCCGTTTATAGATCCGGATCCCTTCGTAGATCCCATCACCATAGAGTAAGCCATGATCAAGTACGGAAATCTTGGCATCCTGCTCATCTGTCCAAAAGCCATTGATATAGATAAGGTCAGTCACGTTAGTTACCTCCTTTTTTCAACTATTTTAAATACGCCATATAAGCGTAATGCTCATGAATTCGATCAGGACTAGTCGAAACAAAATCGATACGATTGCTTGAGACTTTATCAAGCATTCGTATACTCCAATAATCAGCCGCTTGCTCCCCACCAAATCCAATGATGGCGCGGTTGTCGAGAACACGGCGAATACGGCGAGCTCCTTCGGCGATAGTCTCGATTACGAGTTTATCTAGACGAATGAATGGATTATGCTCAAACAATCCCAGCTTTTGATAAACTGGAATTAATTTTTTCACTGAATCGGCACGATTCATATTGAGTACCGCGGCCGTAAAATCATTGCCTCCAAAGAAAAAACCAGTAAGCGCACAAGATTCATTCGATATCGTGCAAAATCGCTCAAGTAGTAAATAAGCACCTGAAGTTTCAACCATGATAGCTAGCTCAACAAAAGGCACATGTTCGCCCTCAGCTCTAATCTCTTGAGCAATTTCATTCAGCCACTCGCTAAATTTAACAACCTCAGCTGGCAGTGTGACCATAGACATAAGAAGTATGAAACGTTGCTTATGGTCTATCTTTCTAACTTCAGTTATAGCGTTCAAATAAGCGCGTATTTCAGCCTTCGCTAATTCTTTATTAAACATATGTAGGCGAGTTCCACGTGCGCCATGAAAAGTCTCGGACTCATTAATATTGGTTTCAACTACTTGCCTGACACCTTTTTCATCCTTATCATGCTCTTTTGAAAAAATTTCAATATCTAAATCTGGAGGGAAAAGCTTATTATTTGGCATACATAAAGTACGCGTAACAGAAAGCCCACCACGATTTGCCAACATCAACTGCTTGTATTCACCTTCGACAAAAGTCATGAACCTTTTCAAGGCAACATCGATTTCTTTTTGGGTGAAAACTGTTTGGCCCAAAGTGATGACTCGCAGTTCATTGAGTTCAGGTTTGCGTGTAAATATACGTTCAGTTCTAAGCAATCCAATTCCAAAATTCCCTGGCTTGGGTTCAATTACCAGTTGGTCTTTCTTCTGATCCCATCTTATTGAGCAACCAGCGAGACGTGCTTGGACTACGCCAGAAACTGTGTGAACTGTTCCGGCAATCTCTGGACGATGATTGTTAGGCAACTCAGATGTATATCTGAGCACCTGAGAAACGCGACTGTCTTGCAATAATTCTTTTATTCGATCTTTATATATCTGATACAACTCCGTACGGACAAATAGGCGCCAACCAGTTTGCGGCCCGTGTTGGTTCAAGCTATCGATAATAATATCTGTCAAAATCTTGTATAACTCTGGCAATATAGCATTTCCGGTAGCACATGCACCCGCATAAATACTTCCGGTCGAGCCGTCAATAGTTATTAACTCTCCATCATGGATGCGTCTTGAACTAGCCCCACCCTCATTAAGAATATCGATATAACCAGGCTTAAGCGTTACAGAGATAGGAGAGTTAGCATTGCCAATAAATTCAACCGCTCGCTCTTGCATTTGATGAGCATCGCCCCCAATTAAGCCTTTAAGACCAATTATCGAGGGCAAACCTTCGCTTTTAGCTTGAACAGCACACCAGGAATTGGGGCTTGCGTCACAGCTGAGAAACGCTACAGAATTATGTAGATGAGTGAGATCATCTACACTATCATGATCAAGACATAGGGCGTATGGAGCATTTATATGTAACTCATCTACAGCCTCACGGAGTAGATCAAGATTATCTCGGTTCGTTATTAGATACGCGACACGAACCCCTGGGTGCATCGGGGTTCCTGAAGCAATCTCCGCCTCTGTCGTGACAATATGGTTTTTGAATAGATAAACCAAGTCATCATCGCTGAGTTTTAGCATGAGCAGTCTCTTCAATGAGTGAGTATCACCTTTCTTATAAACAGTCCGTTGTCGCTTTCATTAGGCTGTCTAAAAGGCCACTAAAAATAGAGTTAGCAACGCATCTCTGCAATGTCATAGCGGTGGAAAATGGCAGCTCATAAATACTCTTTGATCTATCAAGATCAAACCCATCCGCTATTAATGATGCGTTGGGTAAAGATTGGATCAAAGCTAGAGAGGATAACAGCATCAAAAATGTATTATAAAAGCAGCACAAATTAAAAATGACGTTCACTGTGATGCTTTTCTAATGAGGAATTGTATTGGTCATGGCTCTACTATACGAACGCATCGCAGACTCGATAAGCGATTTGATCAAGAGCGGCGTCTACCCTCCTGGAACCCGCTTACCATCAGTGCGTGATCTTAGTCGAAACCGCTCCGTAAGTGTTTCGACCAGTGTCCGTGCATATCATGAACTTGAGCGGCGTGGCATTATCGAGTCCCGACCGCAAGCTGGTTTTTATGTGGTTGCCTCTGCCCAACTATCTGGCCTGCCGGGAACTATTGATACAGTTAAGCGGCCAATCCCTGTCACTGGGCAAGACCGAATCATGCGTATGCTGCAGGCGGTCAACGACCCAACAGTAGTAAATTTCGGCGCAGCGACACCCCATCCTGAGTTCATGCCAGGTATTGCGCTAGAGCGTTCCTACAAAAAAGCTTGGCACAGCAATCGGCGGCGATGCCTAAGTCAAGAATTTGCTCCAGGTTGTGCTGAACTGCGTACGCAAATAGCGCGTCGATTAGCCAGTATTCAAACGTTTACGCGACCTGAAGACATATTGGTCACAAATGGATGCCAAGAATCAGTATCGCTTGCTTTGAGGCTAGTGACGCAGCCAGGAGATGTCGTTGCTATCGAATCTCCGACTTATTATGGTCTGCTTGAAGTGATACGAGGGCTTGGCCTACGTGCGCTGGAAATTCCAACCTGCCCCGAGAGTGGCCTGTCATTAGAAGCTCTCGAACTAGCCGCAACAGAGTGGTCTATCAAAGCATGCGTCGTTATTCCAAACTATTCCAACCCTCTGGGAGTGAGCATGTCCAATGATAAAAAAAAGCGGCTTATTGCCATGGCTAAGCAATTTGACTTCTCCATTGTGGAAGACGATATATATGGTGAAATCCCGGCCAAAGGAAATCGGCTCCTTCCCATCAAAAGCTGGGACAATACAGGCCGGGTACTTTACTGTTCATCAGCAACAAAAACAGTGAGTGCTGGTTTACGGGTAGGCTGGCTTGTGCCAGGTGAAGCCAACATGGCACGCGCTATGCACTTGCAATATGTCAGCACAATTTCAGTCCAGACAGTTGGGCAGTTGGCTTTAGCAGACTATTTTGCAAACGGACAGATCAATAGGCATACACGGAGGATGGCTCGTGAATATGATCGTTCTAGGGCGCACATGCTCAACGAAGTCAAAAAGCTATTCCCAGGGAATAGTCGATTTAGTAGACCCTCCGGAGGGTTCGTTCTTTGGGTTGAGCTACCCGGCAATATTGATACTGCTGAGCTGATGAATGAGGCGCTTGAAGATGGGATTTGCTTTGCTCCCGGCACTTTGTTTTCGGCCAACGGCAGATTTACTAATTGTCTACGACTAAATTCAGCCCAAAAGTGGGAGCCCAGGATCAATCGCGCCTTGAGCCGTCTTGCAAAATTAATCAATTGACACTTGCTAATCTCTATTAGAAATAACTTGAGTTAACTAGTTGCGATAATCCGTTCAAAGCATGTTGCGCACTCTTAATGACATATGAGAGTGCGCAACATGCCTTTTTAGCACCATCACTGTGCAGCCCATCCTAAGAGCAGGGCTACTGCCTATTTATTATCCATATCTAAGCATCTGACTCTATTGAACAAATACTATTCAATAGCCATTTGGCAAGCTCCTTGCTTGAAACAACGCAAGGTTTTAATCAGCTGGCAGCCAACGGCGGCGGCCACGCGTTAAACAACGCTACCGGGCAACGACGCCCCTGACCTTGCTCCCCTGTTCGCAGGAGGCGCATGTGTCAGGGGCGTTTTTGTTTGGCGCTCAAGCAGCCGCAACGACACAGAGGAGTCACCTATGGAAACCGCTTCCCGGTGCTCACCTAATGATCATCTCGTCATAATCGGTAACGGCATGGCCAGCCACCGTCTGGTGGAAGCCCTGGTCAACCAGCCGCAACGCCCCAGGGCGATTACCGTGATCGGGGCAGAGCCGACGCCTGCCTACAACCGCATCCTGCTGTCGCCGCTGCTGGCGGGCGACATGCGGCACGATGCACTCACCCTGCGCGATGCTGCCTGGTACGCCGACAACGACGTGACGCTTCGCCTTGGCGAACAGGTAGAGGCCATCGATCGTGGGAAACGCCTTCTGACCACCGACCGTGGACATGCCATTCACTACGACCGACTGGTGCTGGCCACCGGCTCGCGCCCGGCGCTGCCCAACGTGCCCGGCATCAAGCTTGGCGGTGTCCACGGCTTTCGCGACCTCGACGATGCCGCCGAGCTGGAGGCAATCGCCAAGCGCGGCGGCCATGCGCTGGTCATTGGCGGTGGCCTACTGGGCCTGGAAGCCGCTGAAGGGCTGCGCAAGCGCGGCAACGAGCTGAACGTCAGCGTGCTCCAGCGCAGCGATCGCTTGATGAATCGCCAGCTCGATGCCACCGCCGCCGATCTACTCAAAGACGCGCTGACAAAGCGCGGGCTGAACATTGTTACCCAAGCACAGCTCGCAAGGCTCGAAGGCGACGCCAACGGCCAGGTATGCGCCGCGGTGCTCAAGGATGGGCGCCGCCTGCCCACCGATAGCGTCATCATCGCCGCGGGCATTACGCCCAACGCCGACATCGGGCGCAACGCCGGCCTCACCACCGAGCGGGCCGTGATGGTCGATGCCTTCCTGACGACCTCAGACCCGGCGATTTATGCCCTCGGCGAATGCTGCCAGTTTGAGCAGCATACCTATGGCCTGGTCGAGCCCATTTGGCATCAGGTCGAGGTATTGGCCGCAACTCTCAGCGGTGAACCCACCAACGGCTACCGCGAAGTGCCCACGGCCACCAAGCTCAAGGTAAGCGGCGTCGCGCTTTATGCGTTTGGCCCCACCGACCCGGGACCCGAGCACGACGAACTGCGTTACCAGGACCCGCAAAGCGGCGACTACCGCCGCCTGCTGCTACGCGATGGGCGCCTCGAAGGCGCCGTGCTGTACGGCGATACCCGCCACGGCCCGTGGTATTTCGAGCAGGCCTTGGCTGGCACCGACCTGAGCGCCTCTCGCCAGGCGCTGCTTTTTGGCGCCGCTGACGCAGAAGTGCTCAAGGATCAGCAGAACGACACACCCCATTTATCGACCTCAGAGGCGGCATAATGATGTCTTCCAAGACTCCCGAACAGCTTATTATTATTGGTAACGGCATGGTCGGCCACCACCTGGTCGAACAGCTGGTCGACAACGGTGCCCTCGAGCGTTATCAGGTCACCGTGTTTGGCGAAGAGCGCCACCGGGCCTACGACAGGGTGCATCTTTCTGAATACTTCAGCGGCCGCGATGCCGATTCGCTGGCACTTTGCGAGGCGGATTACTACGCCACCAGCGGCGTGGAACTGCACACCAGCGAAGCCGTCATCGAGATCGACCGCAGCGCGCAGGAAGTGGTCACCGACCAGGGCCGCTACCGTTACGACAAGCTAGTGCTGGCCACCGGTTCCTATCCCTTTGTGCCGCCGATTCCCGGCAACGACCGCGACGGCTGCCTGGTGTATCGCACCCTGGATGATCTTGACGACATTCGTGCGGCGGCGGAAAACGCCACCAACGGCGTGGTGGTCGGCGGCGGGCTGCTGGGTCTGGAAGCGGCCAACGCCTTGCGCGGACTGAACCTGGATACCGCCGTGGTGGAGTTTGCCTCTCGCCTGATGCCCATGCAGGTGGATAACGAAGGCGGCGAGCTGCTGCGCGAAAAAATCGAAGCGCTGGGTGTGCAGGTACTCACCGAGCGCGCCACCCAGCGAATCGAGGACGGCGACAACAGCCATCACCGCATGGTCTTCCAGGACGACAAGGTGCTGGAAACCGACCTGATCGTGTTTTCCGCGGGTATCCGCCCCCGCGACCAGTTGGCCCGCGAATGCGACCTGGAAATAGGCGAGCGCGGCGGCGTGGTGGTCGATGACCAGTGCCGCACCAGCGATCCCGCCATCCTGGCGATCGGTGAAGTCGCCCTATGGAACCAGAGCATTTTCGGCCTGGTTGCCCCGGGCTATCAGATGGCCAAGGCGGCGCTCGCCACGCTGACCGACGGCGATACCCGCTTTAGCGGCGCCGACATGAGCACCAAGCTCAAACTGCTCGGCGTGGATGTGGGCTCGATTGGCGACGCCCACGGCAACCAGAACCCGGGGGCAAGGATGTTCCGCTACCTCGACCCGCTCACCCAGGTGTACCGCAAGATGGTGGTATCCAGCGACGGCAAGAAGCTCCTGGGCGCCATGCTGGTGGGCGATAACGCCGCCTACGACACCCTGCTGCAGTATTACGCCAACGGTATTGAGCTGCCCGACGAACCCGCCTCGCTGATTCTGCCGCAAAGCAGTGGCGCCGCGCCCACGCTCGGCCCTGGTGCACTGCCGGAAACCGCCACCATCTGCTCGTGCCACAACGTCACCAAGGGCGATATTTGTGCCACCATCGATGACGGCGCCGTCGACCTCGGCGGTGTCAAAGACGTCACCAAAGCCAGTACCGGCTGTGGTGGTTGCACCGCACTGCTCAAAAGCGTGGTGGACCACGAGCTTGAAGCCCGCGGTGTCGAAGTCGACAAATCGATTTGCGAGCACTTCGCCCATACCCGCCAGGGGCTTTACGACATCGTGCGCGTCGAGGGTATCAAGACCTTCAGCGAGCTGATCGACAAGCACGGCAACGACGATACCCATCGCCTGGGCTGCGATATCTGCAAACCCGCGGTGGCTTCGATTCTCGCTTCCTGCTTCAACGAGCCGATCACCGACGCCGCCCACGTGCCGCTGCAGGACACCAACGACACCTTCATGGCCAACATGCAGAAAAACGGCACTTACTCGGTGGTGCCGCGTGTCGCCGGTGGTGAAATCACCCCTGATAAGCTGATCGTGCTCGGCGAAGTCGCCAAGAAATACGGCCTCTATTCCAAAGTCACCGGCGGTCAGCGCATCGACCTGTTCGGCGCGCGCCTGGAAGACCTGCCGGATATCTGGGGCGAGCTGATCGAAGCCGGCTTTGAGACCGGCCACGCTTACGGCAAGTCGCTGCGCACCGTGAAGTCCTGCGTGGGCAGCACCTGGTGTCGTTACGGCGTGCAGGACAGCGTCGGCATGGCGATCCAGCTGGAAAATCGCTACAAGGGCCTGCGCTCACCGCACAAGATCAAGTTTGGCGTATCTGGCTGCACCCGCGAGTGTGCCGAGGCGCAAAGCAAGGATATCGGCATTATCGCCACGGAAAATGGCTGGAACCTGTATGTCTGCGGCAACGGCGGCATGCGCCCGCGTCACGCCGAACTGTTCGCCACCGATCTGGACGACGAGCAGCTGTACCGCACCATTGACCGCTTCCTGATGTTCTACGTGCGTACCGCTGACCGTCTCCAGCGTACCTCGGTATGGCGTGAAAACCTCGACGGCGGCCTCGACTACCTCAAGGAAGTCATCCTGGACGATAGCCTGGGCATCAACGACGAGCTGGAGCGTCAGATGCAGACCGTGGTGGATACCTACCAGTGCGAATGGGCGGATGCCATTAGCGACCCAGAGAAGCTCAAGCGCTTCAGAAGCTTCGTCAACGACGACCGCCCCGACCCGTCGATCATCATGACCAGTGAGCGCGGCCAGCTTCGTCCCGCTTGATCGACGCGTTGACTGACTCTGAATAAAAACGAGGTACCTCATGACCGCAACGGCAATGAAAAAAGCGATGGACACTGTGGATTCCGAAAACACTATGACGTGGCAAAAAGTCTGCACCCGAGCCGATCTGGTGGCGTTCTCCGGCGTGGCCGCCTGGCTTGAAACCCCAGACGGCGCCGCCCAGGTGGCGATCTTTTATCTTCCCGACCAGGGAAATGAGCTTTTCGCGCTGGATCATCACGATCCTTTTTCCAACGCCAACGTGATTGCCCGGGGGATTGTGGGCGACCTTAAGGGCGCGGCGGTGGTCGCCTCGCCCATCTACAAGCAGCATTTCCGCCTGGAAGATGGACAATGCCTGGAGGATGAGGCCATCAAGCTGCGTACCTGGAAGATCGAGTTCAAAGGTGAGGAAGTATGGATTGAGGGGTAGTGCCATCCCCCTCGTTAACGCGCGCTGCTGTTATACTGTCGCTTTTATCAAGCTCACAGGGCAGTGGCGTCATGAAAACCGAGTCTCGTACCTTAGCCTTTTCCGCCTTCATGGCATTGCTGATCGGCTGTGCAGGCATTGCCGCCACACTGGCCTCCAATTCCCAGGCGATTCTGCTGGATGGATTGTTCAACCTGATCTATTTCGGCGTGGCGCTGGTCACCATCAAGGTCAGCCGCCTTGCCACCCGCCCGGATAGCGAGTCGTACCCGTTCGGCTACAGCTACTTCGAGTCGCTGGTCAACCTGTGCAAGGGACTGTTGATCTTTGGCGTGTCGATATTCGCCCTGGTGGATGCCATTGCGGCGTTGCTGACGGGCGGACGCGCTATTGCGGCAGGTATCGCCATCGCTTACGCCCTCTTTGCGACCGCCGCGTGTTCACTGACGGCCTGGGTCATGCGCCGCAGTCTGCGCTCGGTCAGCAGCCCGCTGGTGGAAGCCGACAAAGCGAACTGGGTCGTCAACAGCGTTATTTCAGCATCGGTCCTGGCTGCTTTTTGCCTGGTGCTGATCTTCGAAAAGCTCAATTGGCAAAGCGTACTCACTTATATCGACCCGCTGCTGGTCATTGCCGTGGTTGTCTTGTGCATGGGGGTACCGGTGCGCATGGCCTCCCAGGCATTGAAGGAACTGCTCAACAAGACGCCAGAAGAAGCCCTTGCAGAGCCAGTTCATCAGGCCGTCGGGCGTGCACTGGCGGATATCGAGACTCAAGAAGTGCGCGTGCGCATGGTACGCCCCGGTCGCCTGCTGTATGTCATTGTGCACGTGGTATTACCCACTACCCCTGACATTTCCATTGCGGCCCAGGACAAGCTGCGAGCGAAAGTCGATGAAGAAGTCAGGCGTTACTATTCCCCCGTGGTTTGCGACGTGGTGTTCACCGCCGACACACGCTGGGCGGCGCCATCCTGTGGGCTGCTGGTTGAACCCCATCATTAAACAGGGCGGCCTAGCCGCCCTGATGTATGCTGATCGCCTTTCCTTTTTATGGTCAGGACTTTGTCTCTTTTACCGGCCATACATCGTCATCGACCAGCTCGGGGCGTTTGAGCACCGAGGGATGAAAGATCGGCTCTTTGATGCCCTCCCGGCGTTGGCGCTCGTAGTCTTTGAGCACCGACACGGCGATGGGCCCCATGATCAGGATGGCAAACAGGTTGGTGGTGGCCATCAGCCCCATCGCCAGGTCGGCGAAGTCCCATACCACGCTGAGCTCGGCCACTGAACCAATGAGCACCATGGCGATGATGACAACTTTAAAGACGGTGACCGCTTTTTGCGCATGACGGCGGAACAGGTACTCGATATTCACCGCAGAAAACGAAAAGTTGGCCAGAATCGAGGTGAAAGCGAAGAAGAAGATGGCCACGGCGATAAAGATTTCCCCGAAGCCACCCAGGTGATCGACCATGGCGTCCTGGGTAAGCTGAATACCTTCGATGCTATCCCCCGCTGATTCAGACAGTAGCCGTTCGTACACGCCGGAAAGCAGGATCACGACCGCCGTACAGCTGCAGATCACGATGGTATCGACAAACACCCCGAACGATTGAACCAGCCCCTGGGCGGCAGGGTGTTTGACCGTGGCCTGGGCAGCGGCGTTGGGCGTCGACCCCATACCGGCTTCGTTGGAAAACAGACCGCGCTTGATGCCGTTTTCCATCGCTGCCTTGATCGCATAGCCCGCGGCGCCACCCACGGCAGGACCAAACCCGAAGGCGCTCATCACAATCAGCGAGAGCATATCCGGCACAGCGGAGAGGTTGGCAAACAGAATCCACAGCGCGACCAGCAGATAGGCAATCGCCATGACGGGGACGATTTTCTCAGCGGTACGCGCTACGGACTTGAGCCCGCCATAAATCACCAGGCCCGCCAGGACCGCAATAACGACCCCGGTTAACCAATTGGGTACGCCAAAGGCGCCATTCATGCCCTGGGCTATGGTGTTGGACTGGGCAGCGTTGAATGCCAGGCCATAGGCAATAATCAAAAATACCGCAAAGAGCGACCCCAGCCAGCGCCATCCCAGGCAGCGTTCGATATAGTAGGCAGGCCCGCCGCGAAATACGCCATCTTCATTACGGTGTTTGTAAACCTGGGCCAGCGTGGATTCGATGAAAGCGGTTGCGAAGCCCACCAGCGCCGTCACCCACATCCAGAAAATCGCCCCCGGGCCGCCAATCCATAACGCCAGCGCCACACCGGCAAGGTTGCCGGTACCAATACGCGCCGCCATTGATGTAGCAAAGGCCTGAAAACCGCTCACCCCTTCGCCGGCGCCCCGGGCCGTTACCGTGACGCGGGCCATATGGCCGAACATACGAAACTGCATGCCTCGGGTGATGATCGTGAACCACACACCGGCGCCCAACAGCAGGTACACCAGAATATAGCTCCAGATAAAGTCGCTGACCGGCATCATGACGGCATAAAGGCCATCACGCAGCGGGCCGAGTACCGATTCGAGAATTTCCATGGCCATGCTCTCCAGATTGCTGAATAACGGCGGGAAGTGCCTTGCCCCGCAAGCGAGCGGTAGTCTAAATTCGCGCTCTTATTCGAGTCTAGTCAGTTTTTATTCTTGTCGCATCGTGGTCATTGCCGAGACTTACAGGCCCACTACCCAATCTGACTTAAACAGCGGCGGGCTGAACTCATCAGGATAGCCGCCAGGATTGGCAATAATTCTTGTGCCCTCGCGGCACATATCGACTGGCTCATGGACATGGCCGTGTACCCATAAATGCATTTTGCCCATTAGCTGTGGAAGATGAGATGCAAATGCAGGCGAAAGCGTATCGCCTGTGTACTGGTCAGGGATGCATTCACGCATTGGGGCATGGTGGCTAACCACGACCTTGGGGCCGTCAAACTGATCGTCGAGTGACGCTGTCAGCCAGTTCAAGGCCTCTTGGTGCAGCGCTTTACTTGCCCCGGGGGTCATGATGGTACCGGGATGTGATTCGACAATACGAAAATCAGGCATATAGCGCTTCGCTTTTGTGACCGTGTCTTCTGGATTACGTGTCGGGTTGTCAGCGTAAAGGGCAAAGTCTGTCCATAGCGTTGTGCCGTAAAAACGCACCCCATTGAGGGTGACGGCACGATTGTCCAGAAGCTCAATATCGAGCCGTTCGGCTTCGAGCGCCAGCTCTTCACGCAATAATGGCAGGCAAGTCCCGTAAAACTCATGGTTGCCGGGTACATAGATAATCGGCGTGTCAGGAAAGCGCTGCCGGGCCCAGGCCAAGCCTTCACACTGGCGATGGATATCTCCGGCCAGCACGACGACATCGGCCTCAACATCAGGCAATTCTCGGTGACCGTCAAAAAACTCCAGATGAAGGTCCGATAAAATTCGCAACCGCATCCATTTTCTCCTTTCTTTAATCAAGGCAAAACCCAACACCGCCCGATCCCTAATGGCGGTGCCAATACGACCGTTTGAAAATACTTTGCTGCAGTGCAGCAAAGTCGCTATACTGACGTTGTAGTCCGAATAGGAGGGCCACACATGTCTATATCCAATGTATTCTCGACGCGGGATAGCGAAGTACTCAATTTCTGGACACAGCGCGCATATTGGCAACGCGCCGCCAGTGATGCCCTCGCGGATTATTGCGAGTCATTGACTTATTCCTTGCCCCGTTAGACCAAAAGAGAATAATCGAAGCCGAGCTTATGCTCGGCTTTTTCATCTTGTGAAAAGCTTTTCCATCCAATGACATAGCCTGTTTAAGCCAGAATTGTAAGAATATGCTTACACACGTAAGCCAAAAGACTACGTTTTAAGTACTAGATTGCGGGTAAAAAAGTCCTTAATATCGTTTTTCCGCTAACCATGTTGCGATACAGCAGGCGGCTATTTCTGTAACACCACATTTCCACTCGCCACTCAGGAGTCAACCCCATGCCGTTATCACTCAACGGGGCCAACGTTGATGTTCTCGACGTATGGGCCTCGCGCGCCGAGAAACAGCGCGCTGCGGTAGATGCCATCGCGGCTTACCTAAGCTAGTGACGAACGCCTCTTGATGAGGCGTTTTTTATAAGTCCAATAGATCTGAGCTGTCGGTATCGGTCAACTGCGCCAGGAAAGCTTCCTGCAGGATATACATGCGTTTTACGTCGCGGTATTTGCCATTGATAAAAAACTCCTGCACCAGATGCCCTTCCTCCACAAAGCCGCTCTGCTGATACAGGTGGATCGCCTTAATGTTTTCCACTGCCACGATCAGAAATATCTTGTGTAAATTCAGGATGGTAAAGGAATAATGCAACGCTTGGTGAATCAAGGTCCGAGCAAAGCCTTGGCCCTGATAGTCCGGCGCAATAATGATCTGAAACTCCGCGCTACGGTGAATATAATTAATTTCAATTAACTCGACCAGGCCAATGGCGTTGCCCCTACTGTCCTCGGCAACGAAACGCCGCTCGGCATTGTCATGGATATGCTTGTTGTACAGTTCCTCCAGCTCATCAAAGGACTCATAAGGCTCTTCAAACCAGTACGACATGATGCTCTGGTTGTTATTGAGCTGGTGAACGAAACGCAGGTCGTTGCGCTCCAGGGCACGGAGCTTAAGGTCGGGTGCTGCCATTATTAACGCCTTATCCAAGTCTTTACGCTAGCGTAGCGCTTTTCGCGCTTGTACGGCATGCAGTATGCTCAAGAAAATGTTGTCGTCATTAATCCCGCCGCTCAGGAGATGCCCATGATTGATCTACGCAGTGACACGGTAACCCGCCCCTCCTCTGCCATGAAAGACGCCATGATGGCCGCCCCTGTGGGTGACGATGTGTGGGGCGATGACCCGACGGTCAACGCATTTCAAGCCAATCTGGCCGAGCAGGCAGGTAAAGAAGCCGCGTTGCTGTTTCCCAGTGGCACACAAAGCAACCTGGTGGCGCTCATGGCCCACTGCGAGCGCGGCGATGAGTACATCGTTGGGCAGTCGGCCCATACTTATCGCTACGAAGGCGGCGGTGCAGCGGTCTTGGGCAGCATTCAGCCACAGCCCATTGAGAACGCAGCCGATGGTTCGCTGCCGCTGCAGAAAATCAGCGCTGCCATCAAAGCCGACGATTTTCACTTTGCACGCACCAAGCTACTGGCGCTGGAAAACACCATTGGCGGCAAAGTGCTGCCTGCCGACTACGTATTGAAGGCCACCGAACTGGCACGCGAGCGCGGCCTGGCAACGCATCTGGACGGTGCACGGCTATTCAATGCTGCTGTTGCCACCGAGACCTCGCTCAAGCAACTGTGCCTACCGTTTGACAGCGTGTCGCTATGCTTTTCAAAAGGCATGGGCACCCCTATTGGCTCGGCCCTGGTGGGTTCGCAAGCACTGATCGACCGCGCACGGCGCTGGCGTAAAGTGGTGGGTGGCGGCATGCGCCAGTCAGGCATTATCGCCGCTGCCTGTCAGTATGCGTTGGATCATCACATGGCGGACTTAGCCGACGATCACCGCCGTGCAGCGCGCCTGGCAGAAGGTTTGGCGAGGTTGCCGGGCGTCGAGATTACCTCCCAGGCAACTAACATGGTATTCGCGCACTTTCCCGACGAACACGTTCAGCCGCTCTCCGCCTGGCTCAAAGAGCACGGCATTTTGATTGAACTACTCTACGCCACGCGCCTCGTCGCACACCGCGATATCAGCGATGAAGATATCGACAAGGTTACCGCAGTGATGGAGGCCTATTTTAGTCGCCACGGATGACTAGCTGGCGTTAAGCGCAAGATGCACGGCAATCCCAGCCATCATCAAACCAATCAGGCCATCGATAGTGCGCCACGCAATGGGCTTTGAAAGCCAAGGCGACAGTGCGGCACCGCCCCAGGCCAGCAAGCTAAACCACAGTATGGAGGCGGTGGAGGCCCCCGCCACAAAAACCCCGGCGCTCTCCTGCTGAGCGCCAATGGCAGGGATCAGCAGCAGCGTGTCCAGGTACACCTGAGGGTTGAGCACTGTGACGGCAAGGGTCGCGAAAATCACTTTGGTTAAACTGCGCGCCTTGCCCGCTTCCGCGTTCAGCCCCTGCCGCCCGCTAACGGCTCTAAACAGTGCCTGGGCCGCCAGCCAGCTTAAAAACACCACACCCACCCAGCGCATGACCTCCATAGCGCTGGGCATCGTCAGCAGGAAGGCGCTCACCCCAAACATCCCCGCCGTGAGCAGAATAATATCCGCGCTTATACACAGTCCTGCCGACCACCAGTGGTACTCACGACGAATCGCCAGCCCCAGAATATAGGCGTTCTGCGCCCCAATCGCCATGATAATACCGCCGCACACCACCAGCCCGGTGATATAACTTTCCCACATTGCCCTGCTCCCATTGCCGGAATTAGCGTCGTGTTGATAAATCCTGGCACTAAGGTAACGGGCAGCACTGATAACTAAAAATCATCCTGCTAATGGGGTATTAGTTTTTCTTATTTAAAAAAATTCCTCAGAGACGGCCTGAACCAGCCAATGGTGGAACTGATTTTAGCCATTACGATTTCACTCATTCACCCTCGCCACCGCATCGCGGCTGGCCGCTTCCCGCTGCTCACCGGTGAGTTCGACCAAATGCCCCTGGCGCATTTCCAGCAGGCGGTCGGCCTGGTCGAAGTAATGATCATCGTGGCTGATGACCACCAGTGTCTTGCCGAGTGCCCTTAGTTGGGGGAGTAGTTCACGGTAGAACACCCGCCGGAATTGCGGGTCCTGGTCGGCGGCCCACTCGTCGAGCAGCAAGAGGTCGCGCTGTTCAGCGACCGCCAGCAGCATTGCCAGGCGCTTACGCTGCCCCTGGGAGAGGTTGGCATTGGTGACTCGATCGCCGTCAAAATCGAGCTTGCTGTGCATGCCCAGTGCTGCCAGCCACTCTTCCATTAGCGCCGGGTCGGGTGACTCGCCCGCCGGGCCGATCAAGCGGTCAAACAGGTGCAGATCGGTGTAGATAGCCGAGATGTGCTGACGATAGGTTGTCCAGTCTTCCTCCTGAAGCGGCCTGCCATCGACCCTTATACAGCCGCTTTGGGGCTGATAGAGCCCGGTCAGAAGCCTGGCCAGGGTCGACTTGCCGCTGCCGTTACCGCCGATCAGAAATAGCACCTCGCCGCGTTTTAACGTCAGATCAATAGGACCAATGGCAAAACCCGGCCGCGCCTCTTCCGCGGGGTATCGATAGGTGATCTGATCCAGCGCCAGCGTTTGCCACTCATGACGATGGGTAGAATGCTCGAACGGTTCATGGTGTTCAGCCAGATCGAGGGCGCTGATTTTTTCGAACGCCACCCGGGCATTGATCAGCGGCGGAAAGGCGCCAATGGCCTGAATCAGCGGCGCGCGCAGAAATAGCAGCGTGAGCGAGAAGGTGGTCGCCACCTGCGCCGACGACCAGCCGAGGCCATTGGCCAGGAAGAACACCACGCCGATGGCGCCCAGCATCATGATGTTGAACCAGTTCACCGCGCTGAGATGGTAGGTATCGCCGCGAATGATATGGTGGCGATACGCTTCGGCGTTGGGGGTGTAAACGTCACGGTACAGCCACTCGGCGCGGTCGCGATTGAGCGCCAGTTCTTTGCGCCCTTCGATCACCGACTGGTAGTCCTCATAGAGGCGGTCTTCAGCATCGCGCAGCTTGGCCATGTGCCGATAGACCTTCGCTACCAGGCGCATGCCCACCAGAATCGTCAAGATCACCCAGAGCGCCGTCACGGCCAGCATGGCAGGGGCGAGCCAGGCCAGGTAAAGGGTCACGCCCGCCGTCAGCACCCCGCCCTGCACCAACTCCGGCAGGCGCACGAAGGCCACAGTGATATAGCGCACGTCACTGGATAAGCTGGCCAGCAACCGTGCACTGCCAATCTGTTCGATACGCTCGATATCGGTATCCAGAATGCGCTTGATCAGCTGCCCCCGCAGCCTATAGACGAAGTGGTGCCCCAGGGTGGTCAAGGCTAATTGCGAGGCCAGGGTGATCGCCAGCAACAACGCCACCAGCGCCAGAAACTCAGGCAGGATTCGCCAGGGATCAGCGAAGGTGCCTAGCATCCGTTCATTGATATAGGCAATGACCCCGATGCCAAGGCCAGCGCTGACCAGGCTGAGCACCACCACAGCCACGAAGGGCCAGCGGTAATCACGCCAGACAATCCTCAACAACTCCATGAATAGGGCTCCTTGGCGATTCGGGGGTTAGCGCCGACGCTTGGTCGGCTTGTTTTCAGGTTTGAGTGGGCAGCCGCCACACAGGGGTTCGCCGGGCAGCCTGTATTTGATGCAACACAGGCGCCTCACCCTGGACGGCGTCTCAGCGCCCAGTTCAAGATAACGTACCGGCTGGTAGAGCGGATTGCGCCGCCCATCAGGGAGCGTCCTGGTGTCGAGATAATCCAGCAGCGGCTCACCCGCGCCAGTAAATTCCGGGTGCCGGGAGCAGGTCTTCCCTACAAACTCCACATAGTGGCCAAGGTTGCTCCAGAACACCTTTTCAGACAGCCCGGAGACCAAAGCCAGCGCTTCAATGAGCGGTGCACAGTGGTCATCGAATAGGCGGCTGAATCGCGCTTGGGGCGCTTTGGACGCCAATGTCACGCCCCCGTGGGGCAACCAGATACGCGCGGTTTGGCCCTTATCGCCAAGCGCCAGCCGCAACGCATCCCCACCCACCGGTAAGTCGTAACCCAATAACAGATTGGCCACCAGCGTCGGGATCGAGACACTGCTGAAATGAAACTTCGACCAGATCGACGCAATGGCTTTGGGGTCAGCATGGTCACCGTGGCTGCGGCCATAGCGCGCCAGTTGCTCACTCAAGAAACCTCGATCCAGCAACGCAGAGGCTGCCAGCGTCGGCTCATCAGGCGAACCAAACGCCGGGGCCTTCATGCTATCCAGCGGCGGCTGGCGGTAAAGCGCCAACAGCGCCTCCGCTGGATCCGCCGCTGCCAAAAGCTCACTCGGTTTGATCGCCATGTTATTCATAGCCGCCTCAGCCCCCACATAAAGTAAGCCCCGCCAATCAAGGAGGCGACCAAGCCGGCCGGTATCTCATACGGGAAAATGATTTGGCGCCCCACCCAGTCCGCCAGCACCATCAATAGCATGCCGATCAGCGCAGCCCCCAGCAGATGCTGCCCTGCCCGGGAGAAGCCGACCAGGCGCGCCATATGCGGCGCCAGCAGGCCAATAAATGAAAGCGGCCCTACCACCAGGGTGGCGCAGGCGGTGAGTAGCGCCACCAGTACCAGCAACGCCAAACGGGCGCGGTTGAGGTTGACCCCCAATGCCCGCGCGGTGGGTGCCCCCAAAGGCAGGATATCCAGCCAGCGGGTCAACGGCAGCGTCACCAGCGCCAGCGCGGCAGCGATTACGCCGACGATCACCGCATTGGTGATATCCACATAGTAGGTAGAGCCCGCCAGCCAGGCGATCACCTGCTGGCCACGTGGATCGCCACCCGCCAGCATCACGCTGCGCACCGCATCAAACAACGCACTGACCGCCACCCCGGTGAGCAGCAAACGCTCCGGGAGATAACCACTCTTGCGGTTAATGCCCACCAACACCAGCAGCGTCGCAAAAGCCCCCAGGGTACCCACGCCAATCAGCATCATATTGGTGGGCGCAGGCAGAAGGAAGATGCCCAGAATCAGCGCAATGGCACAGCCCCCGCTGATACCCAGCACTTCGGGGCTGGCCATAGGGTTGGCGGAAAGGCGCTGGAGAATCGTCCCGGCAGTCGCCAACATTAAGCCACTGGCGGCGGCCGCCATCACCCGGGGCACGCGCCACTGCATGACGTTCCAGTTATCAGGCGACAGCAAATACCAGCCATCAACTCCCTGTCCAACCAACAGACCAAGCAGCGTAGCCCCCAGAAGCGCGAGGATTAAAGCGGTGGCCAAGCGGGTAGGTGCGGGGTGGCGATGGGCGAAAACACCCGCCCCTTTCGGCGGCTGGTCGCCCTGCAGCTTCAGGCGTGGAATCAGCCACATTAACAGCGGCGCCCCTAGGGCACCGGTAATTGCACCCGTCGGCACAAAGGCCGCCACCATCCCACCGAACTGCTGCAGCAGCAGATCCGTGGTAGCCAGCAGCACGGCCCCCAATAGCGTCGACCAGAGCAGCCGCGGTCCCAGGCGCCGCGCACCAGCCATGCGCACGATATTGGGCGCTGCCAAACCGATAAAACCGATGATGCCTACCACGCTGACAATGCTGCCGGTAATGAATACGGCCAACCCCATGCCCGCAAAGCGCAGATAGGCAAGCGATACCCCCAGGCTCTTGGCGCTGGCATCGTCAAGCTCCAGCACCGCCAGAGGGCGCAGCAGGAACCAGGCGGCGACACAGCTAATCGCCAGCCGCGGCCAGAGGGTGGCAACGCCGTCCCAGCCGTTTTGCGCCAGAGAACCCGCCCCCCAGATCAGCAGCCCCGAGAGCGCCTCGTGGTTGAACAGCAGTAGCGCCGTAGACAGCGCCCCCAAGTACAGATTGACCACCAAACCCGCCAGCACCACCACGATCGGCGCCAGCCCGCGCCGCCAGGAGAGCAGGAAAACCAGCCCCACTGCCAGCGCGCCGCCTAACAAAGCCACCCATTCGCGGCCAGCCACCAGCAGGCCCGGCGCCAGCAAGGTGGCCGCCATCAACGCCAAATTAGCGCCCGACGCCACTCCCAGAGTAGTGGGCGACGCCAAGGGGTTGCGCAGCACCTGCTGCATGAGCACGCCTGCCAGCCCCAAGCCGCCCCCGGCCAGCAGCGCGATCGAGAGGCGCGGCCACCAAGCATAGTGAAGCAGCAGCTCATCAACGTTCTCGAAGGAAGGCGCCACTAATGCCTGTAGCCCTATCGTAATTCCCCCTTGGCCCTGCAGGCCCAGCCAAAATAGCACCGCCATCGGCAGGCTAAGCAACAGGCAGGCTTTCGCGGGCGACATGCCTCCCACCCGATGGGCAACTTGCGAGGCGCCTAGCATAGTGGACACCCTCTTGTGAACACCGAACAGCTCGCCACGCGGGGCATAATAGGCAACAGCGTCATTGTCTAAGCCTTAATCGTTCAGGAGGTTAATGATTAAATTATTGACAACGATTCTAAATGATAATAATTAGCACTACAATTGACTCCTTATATAAAAAGGAGGCATCACAATGGCAACCAAACCGAGCTACCGGCTTTTTGATATCACCCTCGCCCGGCGCACCCAAGTCAGCGCCTCATTAGTCAGGTTTACTTTCACTGGCCCGGAAGTCAGCCAAATGGCGACCTACGCCCCGGATCAGCGCGTCAAGCTGTTCTTCCCCGAAGGCGGTGGCAGTCTCGACCCGCTGTTTGAGATCGCCAAGCTGGAAGAGCACGACTGGTACGGTGCCTACCGCGCACTGCCGGACGCCCAGCGCCCCTCTGCGCGCACCTACACCATCCGAGCCCTTCGCCCAGAGAAGGCTGAGGTGGACATCGAATTTGTACTCCACGGCGACAATGGCCCCGCGTCGCGCTGGGCAATGCGCGCCCGTCCCGGTGACCGACTCGCCATGACGGCCCCCGACGCCAATGCGGAAGGCCCCAAACTGGGCTTTGAGTGGAAGCCACCCCAGAACGTGCGCCGAATCCTGATTATCGCCGATGAGACCGCCCTCCCCGCGGCGGCTGGCATCCTGGAAACCCTCGATGACCTGCCGCTCAAACCCAGGGCCGAAGCGCTGTTCGAAGTGCCCCGCAGCGACGATGTCCAGCCGCTGCCCCAGGTCGCCAAGCTGAACTGGCTGGCCCGCGACGCTGAGCCCGACTGCCAACACGGTGAGCTGCTGATGAGAGCGTTGCGTGATATCGATTTGCATACGGAAATTCAAGCACTAGGCGGCACGCCTGCTAACACCACTACCAGCGCCACGACCAACGACGAAAGCGACGATGAGGACGGCCCGCTCTGGGAATCCGCCACCCTGGACGATAGCGCGCCCTTCTACGCCTGGATTGCGGCTGAAACCAAGGTCGCCATGGAGCTGCGTCGCTACTTGGTTAACGAGTGTGGGCTACCCAAAAAGTACGTCACCAGCATGGGCTACTGGCGCAAGGACAAAGCCAATGGATAAAGGTGCAGTAAACGGCACAGCGCTCAGCAGTGATCACACAAGCAAGCCAGTTCAAGCGACCATTGGCTGGCGAGACAGCCCCAGCCACTACGGACGCATAAGCCGTACACTGCACTGGCTGACCGCCGCGCTGGTCACGCTGCAATTTACCGTGTTGCTGGCCTGGCGAGGGATGGGCGAAAACGCTATCACGCTCTTTTTGGCGAGCATCGGGCCTCATGGCTCCTTGGGTTTTATGCTCCTGATCGTAACCCTGACGCGACTTGGCTGGGCATGGGTCAACCGCAAGCAGCGTCCTCCGCAGCCGCCTGGATGGGGTGGTCGCATGGCGCGCCTTGTACATATCGCCTTTTATGGGCTGCTGATTTGGCTACCCGCTTTTGCCATTCTGCGTCAGTACGGGCGTGGCGGGGCGCTGCGCTTTTACGGTATGGAGCTACTGCCCGAAGTCGAGCGCGACATCACCTGGATGACCGCCCCCGCCGCTCTTCTCCACGGCCCACTCTCGTGGCTGCTGTGTGGGTTGGTCATCGGCCATATCTCGATGGCGCTGATTCACAGGTTCTGGCTCAAGGACAAGGTATTGGCGCGGATGGTGTCAAGTGGCCACTGAGGGTGCCACCTCCACCTCAGCGTCAGCCGACTGCTCTGGTGCCAACAGCTTGCCGCTTTCCAGCCGCACCAATCGATCCGCGAGTTGGAAGTAGCGGTCATCGTGAGTAATCACCAGCACCGCCTTGCCCATGCGCTTCAGCTCGGGCAATACCTCACAATAGAACACCTCTTTGAATAACGGATCCTGATCCGCCGCCCACTCGTCAAACACCAGGAAAGGACGATCTTCCAGGTAAGCTACTACCAAGGCCAAGCGCTTACGCTGCCCCTGGGAAAGCGACTGGGTAGTAAAGGCACCGTTCTCAACCCGCACCTTGTGCTGCAGGTGCAGCTTGGCCAGCAGGCGGTTGCCTTCTTCGTCGAGATCTTCCCGCGGCGCTTCCAGCAGGCGCTCGAAAAGATGGAAGTCTGAAAAGACGACCGAGAAGAGCTGCCGGTAAGCATCCCAGCCATCCGCTTCGACCCGCTCTCCATTGAGCAATACCTCGCCACCTTCAGGCGAATAAAGCCCCACCAACACTTTGGCAAGCGTCGTCTTGCCGCTACCGTTGCCCCCCACCAGAAACACCACTTCGCCTGGCGTAAAGCTCAGATTGATCGGCCCCAGTTCAAAGACGTCATCGCTCTGCTCGTGGTAGTACTGATGGGTGACGTCGCGTAACTCAAGACGCTGCAAAGCAGGTACCCGAGGTGACGCCTGCCGCTCCTGCCCCTGGGGCATCTCTCGTGTGATGTCATCGATGCGGCTAGCGGCAACCCGCGCCATATTGATCCGCGGAATATTGATCAGTAAGCCTTCCAGGGGCGTCACCATATACACAAAGACCAGGGCAAAGCCGGTCATGACCTGGGTTTGATTAGGCCCATTGCCCGCCAATACAAACAGCACCAGGCCAATAAAGGCGTACATCAGGAACTGCCCCCAACTGGTCGAGATCACAAACAGCGACATGCCATGGGTACGCAGCCGCCGCACGCCTTCAACCGACGCTCCCAGTACCTGATTAATGAACGTGTGGCGCTTGTCCTGATGCAGGCGAAGCTCTTTCGCCCCATCGGTCAGCGCGCGGAAATGCCCAAATAAGCGATCCTGCTCTGAGGACGCAGTCTGGAGGTAGCGAATAGCGCGTAAGTGCACCAGGTGATAGCCAACAGCGCCCAAGCCAATCACTCCCAGGGCAAACAAGAACACCTGCCATGACAGCATTGCCAAGTAGCCCAAACACCCCACCACAATGACCGTATTGGTCAAAATCACCGGCAAGCTAACGAACAGTACCGCCACATTGTTGCTGTGCTCGGTCAGCGCCGACTGGATCCGCGCACTGCCCACACGCTCGAAGTGAGCAAAGGGGGTCTTGGCTACACACTGGGCGACAAAACTGCGTAACTCGGCCAGAGCACGCTGCCCTAATCGTTCGAAGAGTACCGTCGACACCATGCGACATGCCATCAACGCCACAGCGATCCCCGCAAAGGCCCAAGCCGCACTGGCGCGACTGGCGGTATCGCTGGTTAACGCCGTATTGATCTGGGCGATCAGCATTACGCTGAAAAGCCCCGCGAGAATACTGGCCAGCGCAGCGGCGGTCATCAGCCCGCGGGTTCGACGAATCAGATAGACAAGCACGTTCACCTCGTTGGAAAGCAATTAGAAAGCGACACCTATAGATACAGACGAATCGCCACCCCAGAAAATTAGCCAACATTTATGTAAACAACCCTCATTCTCATTCGTCTTTAGATAAGGAAGTCAGTAATACCGCCTTTTTGTTGATATTTGATAGGAGCCTAGCGGTGTCCCGTTCTGTCCAGGCACAACCCCAGGTACACGCACCTTCCGAAAGCCACACGGTGGCCTCGCTGCTCTCACACCCCGAGGGCTACACCTATCAAGTCATTGGTGATACCTCCACGCAGTCGCTGATCGTAAAGGGTGATCACGAACGTCTTGAATGGTCATTAGTGGACGATAGCAACACCTTGACGCTGCGCTGGCCGCAGCGCTCGGCGCCACCGCTTCCGGCATTGCTTGCCGCTATCGAGGGGGCTTTTGCCGTTTACCCTGGCAGTGTTGCGCTACGCCTTCAGCTACCTAGTGCTTTGCACACCAAGCTGTGTGCCACTGGCGTCGCGGTGAGAGATAGCCACGGAGCGCTGTGGGCCCATGCGGAGCTCTTTTGGCAGTTACCGACGCTTTGGCTTACCCCACCACCCACGCGCCCTTACCCGCAGCAGCCCATCCTGGAGAATGGAAAACGACACCCACGCCGCCCGCCGCGCCCTACTGGAACGGTGTATCAGCGCCATATTGCCTGGCTGGATGCCACCCTGAGTTTTCGCGTCCTTGACCTGGAACAGGATCTGGAGCGCTTCAACCGCTGGATGAACGACCCGGTCGTCGCCCATTTCTGGGAAGAACAGGGGGATTTGGCGCAGCATCGCGAGCGGCTGGAAAGCACGCTCCAGAATCCCAGCGTGGTACCGCTGATCGGCTGTATCGACGGTGAGCCCTTCGGGTATTTCGAGACTTACTGGGCCAAGGAAGACCGCATCGGCGCTTATTACGATGCCGATGATTTTGACCGCGGCTGGCACGTGCTGATCGGCGAAGCCGCTTTTCGCGGGCGGCCCTATGTCGCTGCCTGGATGCCCTCTATCTCGCACTATTTATTCCTGGATGACTGCCGCACCCAGCGCCTGGTGATCGAGCCCCGCGTGGATAACGCCAAGATGCTGCGCAACCTTGCCCAGTGCGGGTATGCCCATGTGAAGGCGTTCGATTTCCCCCATAAGCGGGCCATGCTCGGCATGCAGCTACGCGAACACTTTTTTAACGAGCGCAGCTGGATTCCGCTGCCGCCCCACCCTGGGTCAGCGCCACGACCCGACCCGCGCTTCACCCCATAAATACATCAGCCACGAGGACGCTTATGCATATTCACGATTTGATCGGCATCGGCTTCGGCCCTTCCAATATTGCCCTGGCCATTGCGCTCGACGAGCAACGCCAGTCAGGGCAAGCACGGGATGCCTTCTTTATTGAGCGCCAGCCCTGCTTTGCCTGGCACCCGCATATGCTGCTGGACAATGCCCATATGCAGATATCTTTCCTGAAAGATCTGGTCACGCCACGCAACCCCAAAAGCCGCTTCAGCTTTCTCAACTATCTTCACAGCAAAGGCCGCCTGCAGGACTTCATCAACCTGCAGACCTTCTTCCCCAGTCGCCACGAGTTCAATGACTACCTAAGCTGGACGGCCAGCCACTTTGAACACCAGTGCGCCTATGGAGAAGATGTGTTTGAAGTACTGCCCGAAACGGATAACGACGAGGTCGACTACCTCCGCGTTCGCTCCTGGGATGAGAATGGCAAGGTGCAGGAAAGGCTCACCCGTTCACTGGTGATCAGCGTAGGCGGCGCGCCCAATGTGCCCGAATGCTTCGCCGGGCTAAAAGACGACCCACGGGTCTTCCACTCCAGCCACTACCTTCGTGAGCTGGCCAAGCAAGACGCCCCCAAACGCATTGCGGTGATCGGTGCTGGCCAAAGCGCCGCGGAGATATTCCTGGATCTGCACGGCCGCGAAGGCATTGAGGTAGATCTGATTAGCCGGGCATGGGCCTTTAAACCCTCGGACGATAGCCCCTTCGTCAACGAGATTTTCAACCCCGAATACACCGACTACGTGTTCAATAACCCCACCGGCCAGCGGGAAGCGCTGTTGCAGGAGTACAAAAGCACCAACTACTCCGCCCCGGATCTCGCGCTAATTCAGGAGATTTACGATGTGTTCTATCAACAAAAAGTAACGGGCCAGGCCCGCCACCGATTCCGCCGGCGCCATGAGGTTATTGACAGCGAAGCAACTACCGAAGGCGTTGAGCTCAACGTGCGAGACCTGGAGACGGGCCATACGGATATCACCCGTTACGACGCCGTGGTGCTCGCCACCGGCTATGTACGCGACACCTATAAACAGCTACTGGCCCCCGTCGCGGACTACCTGCCTGATTTTGCCGTCAACCGCCACTATCAGCTTTACACCAAGCCTGAGTTCAAACCGGCTATTTTCCTGCAGGGAGGTTGCGAGCCCACCCATGGCTTGAGCGACACCCTGCTGTCGATTTTAGCGGCGCGGACAAGCGAAATCTGCGATGCATTAGATCAGACAACCGCCTTGTCTGCCTCATCCCCCTGTAAGCAAGAAGTTCCCGCGCCATAGTGGCCAACCCCGGTGTTCACAAGTGTTGACATCGGGTTACAGCTATTCATAATACAAACAATAACAATTAGTATTTACAAAAATTAATATCAACTCATTGCAAGGAGAACATTCATGCAACATCCCACTTTCCGCAAGCGGTGGCTAACGGCCGCCATTGCTGTGGCTGCCTGCAGTTATTCGGCAGCTGCGTTTGCACAAAATGCTGAGCAGAGCTCATCACCAGGTAGTGAACCCTCAACCACACTACCAACAGTCAAAGTAACCGAAAGTCGCATCTATGAAGAGGCTACAGGGCCGGTAGATGGCTATGTGGCTACGCGCAGCGCCACAGGCACTAAAACCGATACGCCCCTTAATGAGGTGCCACAATCGATTTCTGTAATCACCCGCGATGAAGTTGAGGCTCGTAACGCTCAATCTATCGGCGATGCCTTGAGTTACACTGCAGGCGTTGATGGTAAGGCTAACGGGCCAGATCCAAGACGGGATTTTATTTCTATACGTGGTTTTAGTGCTACAGAGCTTTTCTATCGCGATGGCTTAAGGCTCACTGCGTTTAATAATCAGGGGCGAACCGTCTCAGAGCCTTATGGCCTTGAGCGCATTGAAGTCCTGAGAGGCCCTTCCTCAGTCCTTTATGGACAAGGGGGGCCTGGCGGGCTTGTCAATCTAGTTAGTAAAAAACCCACCGACACCCCTCAAGGCGAGGTGCGTTTGTCAACAGGGAGTTATGATCGGAAACAAATCGCAACAGATGTCAGCGACTATTTAGATGAGCAGGGAAATCTAAAATATCGTTTTGTTGGCTTGCTAAGAGATGCAAATGCCGAGGTAGATTTTAATAAGAATGATCGCACCTATCTCGCACCTAGCATCTCCTGGACGCCAGATGACAAAACCTCTCTTACGTTACTTGCAGAATATAAGGAGCTGGATACCGTTGGTTCTTATTATGCGCTACCTCGTGTAGGTACGTTGGATAACAATCCTAACGGTGAAATTCCTCGTTCACGTTTTATGGGTGAGCCTAGCACTGACGAATTTGAACAAAACTACTTTTCAGTAGCAAGCCTATTCGAACATGAACTTAATAACACCGTAACAATTCGACAAAACACACGTTACCGGGAAGCAGACACAGATATTGTTAATATTTATCCTGGACAAATAATGGATGACTTACGGACATTACCCCGGTTTGGCTTAGGGCGCGACGAAAAGGTTGATGCCATTACAACCGACACTCAATTAGAGTTTGATGTTAATACTTATGACATCGAACATACTATACTTGTTGGGTTAGATTGGCAAAAAGCCAACAACGACATAACTTACTTGTCAGTCCAAGACGTTGCGCCTTTGGACGTTTTTAATCCCACTTATGGCACTACGAACCCGAAAGTTTCAGAGTCAGCTAGTGTTGAGCAAGAGCTAGAACAAACGGGCTTATACCTTCAAGATCAAATCAAAATAGACGAACGCTGGGCTTTGACACTTGCCGGCCGCCATGACTGGAGCAGCCAAGTTAATCGCAACAGGACTGACGATACAGAAGAAGAAGCATCTGATAACGAATTTACTTATCGAGCAGGACTCGCTTACACTGCCGATAATGGGATAACACCTTACATTGGTTACTCGACATCATTCTTACCTGTCGTAGACCAAGCTGCCGATGGTTCTGCTTTTGAGCCAGAAACAGCCCAGCAATACGAGGCTGGTATAAAATACCTCTCGAACGATGGCAATCTTTCTATTATCGGCTCAATTTTTGACCTCACGCGTCAGAATGTGACAACAGCTGATTTAGATAACCCTGGCTTTAGTAAACAGACTGGAGAATGGAATTCCAGAGGCCTGGAGCTAGAGGCGAGAGCAAGCCTATCGTCTGGCGTTGACTTGGTTGCAAGCTATACTCACCTAGATCTTGAGGTCACCGAAAGCAACAGCGGTAATCAAGGAAAAACGCCAACTGGCCAACCTGAAAACATGGCTAACTTATGGGCGAATTATAACGTTAACAGTGGAACTTTTAATGGTTTAGGACTTGGAGCCGGCGTACGCTACATGGGCTCAAGTTTCTACGATAGTGCTAATGAAAACTCACTTCCATCTACAACACTGTTTGATGCAGCGTTGAGCTATGACTTCTCAAAAATCGATGCCAGTTTTGAAGGTTGGCATGCGCAAATTAATGCTAACAACATTACAGACAAAGAGTACGTCAGTAATTGTGGCCTCTTCGGAGACTCCTGCCGATATGGTACGGGAAGAAATGTTATAGCAACAGTTTCCTACGATTGGTGACCCCCAACCAACGAGCCCCGAAAGTTGTATTTTCGGGGTTTTTTTACACCGAAAATTTGAAATATGGCCATGCGTAAAAAACGCTTTTTGTTATTACTTGTTATATTATTTTCTTCAAATAGCTCTTTAGGGAGACTCTGAATAAGTCTCCGAAATCAGCGATAATACGGCCATCGTCAACTGCCTAGGATTCATTACCGCATGGAT
>NZ_JAXOVU010000010.1:0-112427 GCF_036663435.1 Halomonas sp. 5021 | reverse complement strand
CCATACCTACCGCTGTTGTGGAGTCCCTATTCTGGCCCAGCTCAGGAGACAAATTCCACACCCAACGTCGAAGAGCCTAAGAAAGGTGGATGTACAGAGGTAATAAGATGGTTGCAGAAGAATCCTCCAAAACTTAGGGATGAAGTCTATTTTGGTGGAGGTTTGTTTGCCCATGTGAATGAAGGTATTCATTGTGATTTAATAGTAATTCAGATAGATTCTGACATTTTATCAGATGAATCTTTTAAAAACTACTTAGGAAATAAGGGGCAGGAAGTTCAATATTATGAAAATCCTGAAGAGAGAGCAAATGAGACGGAACGAATAATAAAGGCATTCGCAGATTTTAATGATATGACTGAGGCTGAAAAGAATAAATATATCCCTATTGCTGCAGTAGATGCCATAGAAGCTTGGTGTATAGCTGCGTTCGAGAATTTAGATTATAATCCAGAGGAGCTGCAAGGAGAGCGTTTAAGAAATGCTTTTGGGGCTGTAATGTCTAGGTCAAATGGACGTCATCCTGAGGAAGCTTATGCTGAAACCTGTAAAAATGTTTCTAAAAGGAAAAGTTTTTGTAGAAAACACTCTGGTTCTGTTTTTTTAATAAAGCAATGTAATCAGTTTGCGAAACTGCATCATGAGGTTGTAAATAAGAATGTTTAATTTTGACTATTTTTACTGGTTGAATTGTGAATAACTTTTTTTCATGCGTTTTTTAAACTGATGATAAAATAACGGTGATTACCTGGTCTAGCTGTGTATAGGCGCTATATAAAAAGCTGTGTTTTGTTGTTTTTTGCTTCTCTCTTCGTAAGCGCGCCATAAAACCCATCTACCCAAGCTAACCCGTGCTGATCACACTGACGATCTCTTTGGTTTTGGTGCAGTACGTCTTCGAGACGTTGCCGACCCTCAACGACGATGACCTCAACACGCTGCTGCCCTGGCTGTGGAAAGAGACATTACCCGCCTGAACGATGACTGGCTAGATGTAGTTATTGGATCGCTTACTTATCTTTTGCAGTCCTTATGAAAGGGTAAATGAGTCCTGGATCGTGGCATGCACTCTATTAGAGACAGCTCATTAGCGGCGTGACGATTTCGTTATTAATTTTACTGACGGCCCACGCTGCCAACGGCCAAACCGCCTGAACTGAAAGAAAAGCTATGAAGCAAAAGAAGGCTCGCAGCAGGCACTCATGCGTCATTTTTATGCAGCTTATCTTTTGGTTTGTACCGTTGTAGTTGTAAATCACGGCGTTCAGCAGGTGCTTAACAAGTTTCTCTTCAGGCCTATCAGAGCTGAAACTGTCTGCGATTTCGCCTGCACCTAGCTGTTCCGCAGCAGAGGTCTTGATGGTCTGTAGCGCCCACAGACCTGCGCGCATTAGGTAGATAAGCGCGAAAATGAAAATCCCCAGCAGGGTGACTGCCAGAGCTTTACTGATTTTCTCATCCCAGAGACCAGGGAGGACAGTTGCCAGAATCGGCATCAGCGCTGTAATTGCCGCGAGATAAAGCCCGGCTTTTGAATCAGCTCCACGGCGGCGCTCCTGTTCTGCATCAAAGAGCCTGCGTGCTTCCTCCAGCGCAACATCACTTTTTTCCGACCAGGAGCCTTGATTGACCTTGTCTCTCTGACTTTGAAGCCACTTATGTTGGGGTGAATCAGGAGGGGGCTGTGATGAGAGCGTAAGACGAGGCCACAGCCATTGAGGGATTAATTTTGGCACCGAGCAATTTCCTCTAGCTCATCAACTATCGCGGCGGCAATGGGGTAGCCGGTGAGGTTTTCAATCCAGGCCCATTGGCCATTCGGGTTGATCTCCAGAAACCAAAGTTTGGCCTGTTGATCGCAGATTAGGTCAATCGCTCCATAACGTAGATTCAGGCGCTTCATCAGTGCCAAGCACTGTTCCTCAACCTCTCTAGGAAGATCGATGCATTCATGCTTGAGATCGGGCCGACTACCCTGGCGCCAATCCACAGTGGTTTCTTCGTGTTCCTGCGACTTGATCGCGGTTGAGAACACCTGGCTACCTACGACTGTAACTCGAACGTCGTACTGTTTTTGGATTTCAGTCTGGGCAATGAGCGGTGCCAAGGCAATAGCTTCTTCGTCGCTGTCGTGAGGAATTTCCAGTCGGGTGGTAAAAATCACCCTTTCTTTGTCTCCGCTGATCAAAGCCTGCCGAAGCGGCTTTCCGATCGCGGGCCCAGCGGTAGCAACTTCTCGAACCGACGCAATATCGTTCGTGATTTGGGCCTGTGGAACGTTGAAACCAATATCGGCCGCCAGCATCAACTGCCTTGGTTTGTCCTCAGCAGCGAAGATATCCATCGGCGAATTCAGCCAAAGGCCATCCAGGCGCGCATACAAACTCTTAAGAAAGGCACCCCATTCTGCATCCACATATTGCCTTTCACCATCATCCGAAATGGTGGGAGGGCTAGCAGGTGGAGCGGGACGTCGAAAGTATGCCGCGCGTACATCAGCTCCCTGTAGTATTCGTCCTTCGAAAGATAAGGACCATGCGCTTCTCGGATAAATGGCCATTGTGCAGCGAGCCTTCGACAGCTCTTCGGTATTCAATCGAAAGAAAGGCGTCTGCCGGCGCTTGAGCTCAGCCACGACGTAGTCGATCGTGATGTCGCGGCGATTTGTGACTAACAAAAGCATGCGTTTTCCTTAACTTGATCGGTACGGATCAGCAATCAAATCCAAGAGTCCCGAAGCCATCGTCATCTGTTTCCTGCTCCACCTTGGTTTTGGTAGCTAGCTCCAGTAATTGGCATGCGGAATAGTTGTCATCGACTTCGTGAGCCGTATCTGTCTTGGTAACTAGCTGTAGGAGGTTGTTGCATCCCATTGGTCTGGTGTCGTCGTCACTTTCGAGCTGCTGATGAGTCTTGGTTATCAGCTCAAGCGCAAGGTAGTTGTCGTCATCCTCTTCATTATGCACTCGTGTCTTGGTCATCAGTTGCGAGAGCGTTTGCTTGTTGATAATGGGCTGTACGCCCTGCTCCGTTTCGACCACCCACATTTGCTGCTCATCGCAGTAATAGCCAGGAAGCTGATCTTCACCAGTGCGGGTCTTTCCGGCTCTGGCTAGAAAAGGCGAAATGCTTTTTGCGCTGCGATCGTTTCGAGCTTCCATGTTTATGGTATTCCCCATGAAGCTAGTCCTTAAGATTAATGATATGAAAAGGTTTAATGCTACTTTGCTAACAGCTACCAAAAAATGCTTTTTTTGACGCTGTGCATATTACTCTTGTGAGAGCTCCAGCAACGTACTGTGCAGAGTCATAATACATGGACATTCATGCACCTAAGTCAAAAATAAGTGGCACTGGGCTCACAGGTGTACATACGTTGAATTATTAAATTTAACTGTTGAAGCTAATGCCAGCGATAGTAAGCATCAATACCCGGCGCCGTATTCTTTAGTCTCTGACCTCTTTTGGTCAGTTTCTGCCAGTTGTTAACAACTTCTATGGGGCAATAATGCTTATGCATGAGCATTCCTTTCTCAGCCTAAAGCCGACCTGACCTACTGCCAGTTTCCATTGATGAGTAGGAACGTTCGTTTGTCACACTATTTGTCAATAGGCTACTCGACTCATCGCAACCTTGGGATAGGAGATCGTAGCTAAACAAACATGATTCCTGAGGATAATGTCTCGCCGAGCTCCTCATTGCTGCTGTTTCGTTGTAGCGTTTTCACTTGCCATAAATAAAATGAGCGTACTTTCACGTTTGTCGAGGCCACACCTTCCCGGTAGTCCGTGCCTCGTGAAATGAGGGCGGTACCACAGTTACCTCCGAATTGAATCGGACGCGCGGCTCCCCAGCCTGCATTCCAATAACAAAGGTCCGCGACGACCTGCTCGTCTACCTTGATCTCCAACTGCCCCTCACGAGGAGAGAGTTTGGGGCGGTTAGAGCCCGTTAGTGCTGGAAGGAAGAGCCTCCACGGATACAGGTCGTGTTGAAGGTAGCCTAAGCGGTCGAAATCGAGCGGCACGGCAAGTGGCCAAGCCTTGCAATTTTCATACATCAATTCATTGAGATGAGGGAATGCCAAAAGGGTCGTCGTGCTCAGCGGCTCTGGAGCCGCGCTGGAAAGAATCCCCCCGTGGGTCCAGAAGCCTTCCAGATGTGCAGCCAGGTCGGCATCGGCGATGTTACTGTCAGCCGCTTGCGACCATCTGACGATGGAAACCTCCACACAGCGTCCCATCGCCATCACGATTGGCGAACTGAACGCAATCAGTTCGTCACCTGGGCGCACTGCTTGCACGCGGCACACCAAGTCTCGGAAGGATGCTTCGATCACATCGGTGCCGCCGTCGAAGTCAGTTGGTGCCGGGAACCAGTCTGGACGCCGTGGTTTAAGCAGAGCTAAAGTCGGATGAAGCGGTAGTGCTAAAAGAGATTCTTGATCCGCAAATTCCGGCGGCATCTTCCAGAAGTGTTTAGCCACCGCCATCGTACGAAGGTAAGCGGAAATGGCGCGAAGAGCGGTGCGAGTGGAGAGCTGGCCAATGAAGCCATCCCCCAGCGGGCGTATGAAATGTCCTGCATCACCTTGGTATGGTGCGTCCGGGTAAGCCGCTCGGTTCTCAGTCCATTCAAAGGCCATTTGCCGGACGAACGGAAGCCCGGAATAGGTCTCAAGCCTGCTCATGGATGTCCAGAAAATTCTGGGCAAGTCCACGCCTTGCACGCCGTCGAAGTCATCCGGGATCTCAAAGTCCTCCGGCACCTCCTTCAAATCCGTGCCGCCAGCTTGAACTGACAAACCCAGACTCGCCACCACTAGATCTGAGAGCAAGGAGGGCTTCGGGATGCTTTTAGCGAGTTTTGCTACGGGCGAGTAGCTATGCCCCTTTGCCGCCATCCAAAAGATGCATAGTACCTCGACAACCTCGGCCTCGAGCTTGCGCGAACGTAGCAACTGAAGCAGCGCAGTCTCGGTTTCGACCCTGACAGCTGGCTCTCCCAACCGAGCTGCCAGCTCCTGCATAGTCCACCACCTTGCGGACGTCGACGGCCAACCAAGCCGGGCAATAAGGATGCGAAGCTCGTCCATCATTTCTCCAGTTCTGTAGAGGGAACTAACTTCGCCGCCCAGTTCGGCCGCTCCAGCGGCAGGGTGCGCGTGTCTTCAATGACGCAGTTCACCATAGTCTCGGCGAACTGAATGGCCTCCGCGACTCGATTTTGTCGCGAATAGAAGTAGACCATTAGTGCTGAGGGGCCCACACGGGGCGGCTCATGTTCGCCGAACATGCTGTAGGTTGTCTCAGCCACGAACTCGTCGCAGCGTTGTGGATAGTGCTCTACTATCAAATCGAGCCTACTGCAGGTCTCATTTTCACGTTCCATGTAACCGATCCACCCACCGCTGCGTATCTGTGCGTTAACAAGATATTTCCAAGCAGTGTGCAAGCCGCTCGTTCTCTTTTTTGTTTGAAAAGCCAGGTCAGATAAGGGGAGAACCTCTCTCATCCATCTGTTTTCTGAAAAAAGAATTTTATCGAGCTCTTTGAGGAGCCTTTTGCTTTGTTTTTCATACTCCCAATGTTGATACCAGGCACGAAGGAGGCATGATCGCTCGCCATAGTGGGATTCTAAGCTTTCGAGCAGGTCTTCCAGTTTTTCAGGTTCATAGATCGTGACATCACCTTCGTAAGGACTACTGTTACTGCTATTCCCAGAAGTCTCTTGGCGCTGTAAGCAACCAACGTCCCATCCGTTGTGTTCCTCAAGCACGCAAAGCAGTTCGGCCGCGCAGGCACTGCCATCCTGCTCAAGCTGCCGCAGGGCATCACGTATTTCGGGATTCAGGCCCGTGCGCATCAGGGCATCAAGAGGCCATCCTTCTGTTATTCCCTGTTTGACGTAGGCCTCAAGACTATCCTCTGCTAACGCCCATTCGCCTGCATCTGTGTGCTCTTCATATTTGGTCACGAGTGCTGAAGGATTCAATTTTCCAAGCAACTGATCAGCTTCAGCAAGAACATGCCGAGTACCACGACCATCCGTGTAGTCCAGAACATGATGGATCTGTGGTGCGATAAGGTAGAGCAACCGACGAGCGTCGTTCGGTGCGACTTCGGATAAGAAACTGATAGCGTCGAGCGTGTTATTCAGCGTTGGATCTTTTCGATGCCCATAGCCGGTTGTCAGCTCCCAAGTTTGCTTGCACAACTCGCGAGCGCTAGTGCTCAACCCATGGTTTAGCGCAATTGAACAAAGCTGGAGCGGTGTTTGAAGATGTACGCTGGTTTCATAGCGTATCTCTGCATCAAGCAGGATACGCTGAGATTGGATAAAGGTTGCTGCCGCTTCATCGCTCATCCTGGTCAGTAACCCACCAGCGTATTGTAAACGGAATGATTCGCTGTCAAACCAAGCGTACTGACTAGCCGCCATAATGGTTTCTTTGGAAAGGGCGACATCGCCGAAGTGATCCAGCAGGATGCTACCAAGACGAATGTCACAAGCAATGCGAAGTAACGCACTCTGGAATTCTTCGGCTGCAGAGCTCTCATCATAGCTTTGCCTAAAACACCTGAACTCCACTGGTTCGAATAACTCGAACAGTTCATGAAAGTCTACGAAATCTCCATGCCACCACTGGTGCGCTACTTGCGCTGCGACCTCAGAGAGCTCGTTGAGTAAGTAAGTGATATTCTCCTTACCCTCATAGATGGGGGCTCGCACAAATTCGAAGGCGGTCTGTTTTTCTGCAGTCATGCAAAGGCTTAGCTGAATGGTGCTGAAAAACCAGTGGTGCGTGAGCGTTGCCAGATCTTCCTTGCGCTCGTAGTAGCCACCCTTTAGCCAGTCAATGGGGATAGGGGCGTTCAGTGGATTGGAGACCCGAGTTTGGGCCGCTTCTATGGCAGCGACGAAGGGGGTTCGCCCAAGCTCATTGAAGTCATCTCGTTCTGCAATGTTCACTCCAGCTGCCGCCGCCGCGCGAACGCACGCATCGCTGATGAGGTTCTTGCTCTCGCTAGGGGCTAGCGAAGTAGCGACCTCCATCAAGTCATCCAAATTACCTTCTTCCACCAGCATTTGGACTCGTGGCAGCCAAACGGCTGGAACGTTTTTGGAAACCAGTCGGGCCAGGACAGTAGGTGTTGTGCCGATTGCATTAAGACGTGTAAGTGCATTGACTAGGAACTGGAACTCATCAGACCCGGCTCTGAACGAGTGCCTATTGGAGAAACGACTCAAGCCTTTGAACCGACGAAGCGCTTCTTCACCGCACGTTTCGGCCATAACGTCATCCCCTCGGGCACGGAGGGCTAACCCGAGCGCAGAAAGCCTAAAGATGTCCGCCTCATGCCTGGAGGCGACAGCCTCGCGGACAACTCTCTCCTCGGGGGTCAGAGTCAATGTGAACGAGATCAGCTTAGCCATGTCGTTGTTCTGCATCTGGTATTGGCTGCCTCCGACCATCCGTGACATGAGATGTTCGAGTCGATAGGCTTCAGCGAACTCGTTGGTTTCCAGCGCTGCGATAAGTGCATCGGATAGCAGCGTTTCAAAGAGTGACTCTGGATACCCTTCCTCTAGGCGTAGCATGATCCAGTCACGGGTAAGGCCGGTGATCAGGTTCTTGGGATGACCCAATCTCGCCTGAACTGTCCAGAGCCAATTCACGCGTAGCGAGGTGGGCGCAGTGGTCTCCAGCCAGCTAGCCACTGCAGGCATCAGTGCGTCGATGCGGTCAGTGTAGTTTTCAGTTGTACGTACGAAGACTGCCAGACTCTCGTGGAAAACCCTAAGACCAGCTGCCGAAGAGTGAAGCAAGTGCTCCACTTGCGAAACGTCCGGCTCAGCCCCTCCGACTTGCGTAGCAATCTCTGAAAATGCAGTCCTGGGCCAGAAGAACGAGAATGCACATACAAGTATTAGTGTGTCCTTGAGGCTTGGTGGAAGGCCTTCCCAGAGTGACGCGTAGTAGAATGCGGCATTCTTACTCAAGTCTCCTTTAAGCCGTTCTACGTGCCATTTCGATAAGCTGCGTCCGGTATGTTCAAGCTCTGCAGCAGCATAAATGACATGAAGAGGATGGCCATTGGTTTTTGTGCGAAGCGCAGCTGCGGACTCCTGCAGCTCTCTTTCCATCCAATGTTCATCCTCGAGGCCAGTCGTAAGCCTGCCTTCCTGCAATGACTTGCGCAAATAGGACAAGACTGCGTTCTCAGACATCGGCGGTAGTGCTCGCCACTCAGTCTTGGGCGCAAATGCAAGCAAATCCCGAGGCAACTGGGCATCATCCACTGGTTGAGTGCCAACCAGCAGCACCATGTTGTCAGGGCATGGGATCAACTGGGCAAAAACGTCGTCGAGCGGCCTCTTGTCCCCAGCGTTAATACGCCAGACATGATCCAGGCCATCCAGTACAAGGACGAATGGCTTGGCTAATTTCTTGTAGTAGGAAGCACACGCCTCAAGGAGCAATCGTAGATCGCCCGTTGGGGCCTGAATATCTGGGTAAAACTTTCTGATCTGCGCTTCTATGGACTGTTCGACCACGTGGCTATTAACTCGGTCGCGCCCACGCTCTGTCGTCGAAAGGAAATAGTGATGTCGAACCGTAGGGATGTCTTTCTCGGCGAAAGTGTCGCACAGCGCGCTCAGGTAAGTGCTCTTACCACGACCCGGTGGCCCCGTGAGAACAATAGTGCTACCGGCAGCGTCTATGGTGTCTCTTACAAATTCTTGATGGAACATCTCATCGGGCACCTTGTAACCCGAGGGGACAAAAAAGTCCTCAGGTAATGGTGCGGGTGGTGTCGAGCGAAGGATAGTGCAGACTTGCTCGAGTGTGATCCAACCATCAGGAAGCGGAAGGTTCTTCCGCGTAGACCAGTTCAACGCTACGTTTTTGAGGGTGGCGATTCCCTCAGGAGTGCCGTGTTTACGAAGTCGCGCATCGACCTCTTGCTCTAGTGTGTCAAATCCCTTGTCGCTATGAACTATATTGAGTTGGCTAAAGAACTCTGAAACTTCTTGCTCGCTACCAAGATCGTCGATAATTTTTGAGCGTCTCGGTTCAGGAATCTTATCAAAAGAAATCCTGCCAGCATCTAAACAAGCCTCTATGGCGGCATCTGGTCGTCGGTTTGTTGTGAGGGATAGCTCTCCAATGCGAACGGGATCAAGCTTTTTAAAGGCGTCGAACCACTTGCGAAGCATTGATCGAGAACGCGACGTCTTGCCGGACTTCTCAAGCATCCATTCCCAGGACAGCAGATGTGCGTTAGGATTAGGAGTGAACTTGACCTGTTGAAGGTCGATAAGACCATCACTTCTTTCGATGACGATATCATCCAGGCCTTGCGGCGCTTCATGTTCAATGTCGCACTCGAATTTCACCCGGCTATAGCGAGCAGGAGCTTCGAGCCAATCGCATAGAACCTTAAGGCCTTGTCGAGTTTGGTATATGTAGCCAGCTGCAGTGGTTGCAGACTTTTTAATATTCTCAGACATGGTCTTGTGACGTCATGAGCACTTCCTTTATCCAAGTATCTAGTATGTCCACTTGCACAAATTTAGTAGGAACTGGATAAGGCGGATGTACCATCCAGTAGTACACGTCGCGACTCACATAGAGCTCTACATTCTTGGACTTGGAAGAAACTGACTCCGATTGTGGCCAGCCCAGCAGCTCTAGCAGTTTTGAGCGATTCCTCTCTAGGAATTGTCTCCGAGCTAGGATTCTGCTGAGCTGACCAGTCCTGTCGCTTTCTGCAGTACCGAAAATTTTATCACGGAGTCGACGGCCATCCTTTATTGTGTAAGGTGGTTGGTTGTACTTGCACTCCACCGTAACAATCAGGTTTTCGTCTGGCCAGTATGCGAATACATCGAAATCACCAACGTTCTCGAATTTCTCGCTACTGAATCGCCTGAAGAAGTCGATGCCTCGTAATACGAATGGGGTGTGCCGGAGAAATATCTCCTCAGTGCGACGCTCCAGCCGTTTCTCGATATCTTCCTTAACCTTGCGAATGACGGGTTTAACATGGGGCCACCTGAAGTCTGCTGGTAGGTAGCCGTCCCGCACCGCCGACATCCAGTTGTACATCGACCGGCTGGTCATCTCTGCCCCCCAAAGCAAGTTCGCACCGTCGACAACCAGCGGTCTGATCGCGTATCGATGGATTCGCTTACTGTGCTCCCAGTGTGGGACATCGCCCTCGTCTACATCCTTTCCTGACAGCCTGCGGATACCTTTCTCTTGGAGCGTTAGGAATGCCACAATCCTTTCAGCTTCTTCAAGCTCTAGCCCTTCAATGCTGTCGGCCAGGCCTTGCGCAACACGGTTTGGAGCCGCTGTATAAGACAGTGCGAGTTCATCGCCGAAGCCATGTCTCTGAGCTTGCGACAATACTGCTAGAGCAGTGAGCATGCTCTGCAGGTCAAATTCCAAATCGGCTGTGAAGGCACTCTTGAGTTTCTCTGAGGACAGCAATTCCTCTGACTCACCCTCCACAGCATCTTCGCTATTGGACCCAAGTCCCAGCCGTGACTTCGCATACTCGCGTGCAAAGTCTTCCTCTCGGTCATCGGAGCCGACTGAATAAAATACCTCTGGTATGTACGAGTCGTCTATCATAACGCCACCAACGTCTATGCCGTTGTGAAGGACATCGCTGGCTCCGGTAAGTACCATGTACCAATCAACCAGGCCAACCAACTCACGCAATACCTCATCAGTGACTTCCCCGTTTCCGGGTGTCGGTGAGCTGACGGTTTTTTCCAGCAGATATCGATAGTGACGAGCTGCGGTACCGTACTCTTGACGAGCTTGTTCAATGGCATCCAGCCTGTCGTATTCCACATCATGAGTGAGGCTCTGGCGTACCCGTTGAATCTTCATTCTCTCGGTGACAAGGCATGCGTCGTGCTGCTCAGTAAATGCTTGCAGAAGCTGGTGCCTGTCGAGCGAAGCGAGCCGTTTCTCGATAAGGAGGCGCAAGCGGACGCTGGCAGGATCTATCTTGGTCTTGGCATCGGATAGCTCATACCGCCCCGGTGACAGACTGAGCGCCATGATTTCCGCAGCCAAATGCTTACGTGCAAGCTTGTAATCGGTGGGAGAGGGGATGACGGGTTGCACGTAATCGGGAACATCGACATTTCGTGTTATGACTTTTAAATGGTAACGAGCTGGTTCCGATGCCTTGCTGCAAAGCCGCTCTGTAAAGCCGTTGGGCAATTCCAGCTCGCATGCCAAGTGACACCTTTCGAGGGTCTCCAGTAAACAACGAATTTCAAACGATCCGTCCTTGGCGGAATTCAATCCTACAAGCACTGCGCGAGTGTCAACTTGCAAATGAAACAGCCCCTTGCGATTGGTATCTTCTTCCGCTGAAGTCACTACGCGCGCGAATCCATCTATAGGGTGAGGAGCCTCCACAGCGTCAACAGAACTGGAGGGATCTGGATTGCAGACAAACAGAACATGTCGCTGCTGAAACAGGGAGACGTTCGACATCAGTTCGCGGCAGCGGTGTGTGCTGTCCGCAAGAAGTTGGGCGAATAGGTCGACCATGCGACCATCTTGAATCTTGAGGCCTTCAGAGATTTCCAGCAGGGTTTGAACGGTGCAGGTGCCGACTGATGTTGAGTACGCGACTGCTTTATGATGGCGAGATTGGAGCTCAACGACGCCTTCGGTTCCCTGGTTCAGCCGCCAGCCTGCTGAGCCATCTGGAAATACACTTGGCGCAAGCGACCAAAAGTCAGTAAGCGCCTTAAAACGCCAGGAGGTGCCCCAGTGAGGGTCTAATCCGATAACGGTGGGAGAAATCGCACCTTCGACAAGTACGCCATGTGTGTCTTTGAAGGACGCGTATAGGTCTGCGGGCCCGGTAGAGAAGGGGCTGAGGGAATGCCTCTGAGAATCGACGAATTTCCAGTAACGCTCCAATTCGTCGAGGTCATTTAGGCTATCGAAAATAGTGATGAAGTCGGCCAACGGTAATAGGCGCGCGGGCCTCTCAGGCAAGCCTGTGATTCCAAGTGACGTGCCTGCCTGGGTAACTACAATAATGATGTGAAGTTCATCGGCGCCTGGCCCAGTGGATCCATTTTTAGACAGCGTTAGCCCGTGTCCATCTGAGAGACGGAAGTGAATCAGCGCGCCGCGCCTCATTTTGGCGTATGTGTCCTTCGCTGCCTTTGATAGCCGCTTACTCGATGCGTGGTCGCATACGCAAATAAGGTACACGCCCGAGTCGTCTGAGATGATGCAGCTGATAGGGAGGTCTTCACAGGCGGCATCACCGACGAAGAGCGTCAGCGGTCCCATAACTGTCCTTGGGAAGCGTTCAGCAACGAACTGAGAGAGCCTAAGGTGTGTATGAGCGTTCACCCTTTGGCCAACTGCTATTTTGTTGGCCCAGTGGTCAATTACTACCCCAGGGGCGCTACGAACTGACACTGGTACCCAAGTGCCGTCGCTTTCGACTGCTAGAAAGGGGAGTGCCGCCCCCTGCATTACTGCGTCGCCGAAGGCGCTCGAAGTCAGCGGTGCTTTGAAAGCGCCAAAGCGCGTATCGAGCTCACTCCCCGCCTTATCTCGCCAGTCAGCAATATCATCACCGACCTGTCGAAGCATATTACTGCACGTCAGCCAGAAGTCTTCGGAGGGAACTTCGACATGGGCTACTTGCGCTTCTCCGGCCGCGTGGCTTCCAAGGTCGGGTATCGAATCAATGATACGAGCTTGCAACGCAACGGCGAGGTCCATGTGGGCTTGGGCCTTAGGAACATGGGCGTAAGTAATGCGGAATGCTTCTACGAAGTCAGGTGTACGTTCAATGCAGCTACCGTAAAACATCGGAACAAAGCTCTGGCCAAGGCGCACCTTGGTTTGCCCCCAGTCAGCCTCGGGTGAGAAGTCTTCGAGCATCGGGAACTCGGGCCATGTTTCGTACAGTGCATTAGCAAACGCCTTGAAGTCTGCATAGCTAGCGATCGACATTCGTCCTTGCTCATCGTGAGGAAGGTCTAGCAGAACGTCCCATGCGAAGATGTGCTTGATAGAGCTTCCAGTGTTGGCTGGCCAAAGCTCGGAGACACTCAAAGCAATCGCTGCATCGAGGTGCCTATACATTAGGAATAATGCTCGTGTTGCCTCTAGGCATTTTTGAAATGAATTTTTCTGGCTTCTCTCATCAGCGTTTTGCTCGCAAAGCCCAAACTGCTCATGCAAAGGAGAACCATATTCGGCCTCAATTTGCGCGAGTCTTCGCTCCCGCTTCATTCTGGATTTTTTTCCCATGTCCCTGCTCCCAAACTAAGGAACCTCTGAATAACCGTACTGGAACGCCAATTCCTGACTCAGATTCGGGGGATAGACCAATTTCAGCGATATACCCCTAGTCTCTTTGTTCATCTTCTGTCTGATTCCCGCCATATCGGCGGAAAACGGGCACACTTCCCCTACGTGGGGAATCACATTCCCCTATAAGCACGTTGCTGAACGCTGCTCAAAAAGTAAAGCCGATTGGCGTTCTTGATCAGACTTTGGTAGCGGATCTTAGCGTAACCAAACTGACGCTTGATGGTGCGAAACGGGTCCTCAACCTTCGCTTGAATACTGGCTTTGTTCTTCTCCGCCCTAGTGGGGACGTGTCTTCCGGCTGCTTGCAGGTCACACCCTGACGCCGGGTGAGGAAACAATCAACGTTGCGATGCTTACAATTATTGATACCCCTAGTCGCCAAATACGCGGGGCTAACCTCTATGGAGCAAACTTTCGGCCGAATTGGTACCGTGCTCATTAGCTGTGGGGGCTTTCAACGGATGTATCATCCCAAAATCCTCATCCGAACTGGTGTGCCTCTTCATTCTGAAATACCACTAATTGCCTTTGCGAGGCTGGTGCATTTCCTGGTCGCGTTTGCCTCTGGTGTTTTTGGTCGAGCTCGGTGCGGTGGTAATGCTGGCTACGCGCAGCATTAGGCCATATCGCTTCAGGTGCTTGTGAACTCACCTGAATATCGATTTGCCCAGGTTACGCTGCTCCAGAAAATGGTAGAAGTTGAAAATGGCGGTTTTATACGGAATCGAATCGGCCAGGGTCAACCCAGCGTAGCGCGATATGGAGTCTATCTCGTATAGTTCGTCTCCATCGCCGGAACGGACAGATTATAGAACAGCTGCATGCAGTGAATCCGCAGTCGGGTACGGTCGATGGCTGTTCAAGCCCTTGGGGTAGTTGTGAGCTACCTTGTACGCTAGCTTTTTCGAGGGAACAGCATGATCCATGCTCTCCAGGAGCTTTCTTTGGCGGGCCTTGCGCTTTTGTTTTGGTATCTGGCTTCGGCATAGCTGATCTGAAACATAGCGTGACGATCTTCCCGATTTGTGGATCTGGAGCTATTGTCTGAAATCAAGGGACCTTTTCAGAGGCTCCCTACGCCAACGAAACGATTATCAAATAATTGCTTTGCACGGCTCCCTAGCAGCTGGCAGAATTAAAACAGATAGTTACGACTAGAAAAAAACGACAACACTACCAAATCAATCATGCAAGGCAGTTTTAGTTAAACATAAGGGTTACAACTATGGGTACTACATCTAGCTTGAATCTAGATATAGAAGAAGAGTTACCGCTTGAAGAAAACTTCATCGAGCAAGCGGAATACATCGACCGTGCAAAATTCCAACAGTTGGCGGCAGAGCACCCTAATGAGACAGAAGTTTTAAAGAAGCTCATGGGTGGTGGTGCAAAGCTATTGATAGGACCTCGCGGCTGTGGCAAAAGCACCCTGATGAAGAAGGCCTATTACCGTCTTATTGAGGAAAGCGCCGATAAAACATTACCTGTTTATGTGAATTTTAAGCTCACTTTAAAGTTGGAGCCTTACTACGTAAATGGGGCTAATGCGTCGTATTGGTTTCGATCTTGGCTTATTGCAAAAATTCTTTTAGCCATATGGGAGGCTATTGAGGAGCATGGAAAACTTGTTGTGTCTGAGCTCTTTCCGCCAAAAGAGTTAATTATAAAAGCCATCAATTCATTAGAGGCAAGTAACGCAAATGCGGACCAGATAGATAAATTCACTTTATCATTTTTAACCGAGCATATTGAAAATCTGATTTCAAGGAGCGAGCTTCAGCGCTGTGTGATTCTTATAGATGACGCCGCTCACTCATTCTCCGAGAAACAGCAAGAAGATTTCTTTGACTTCTTTCGAGCAGTAAAGTCAAGAATTATTTCTCCAAAGGCGGCAATCTACCCTGGTATAACTTCAAATTCTGCTAATTTCCATGTTGGGCACGACGCGGAGCAAATTAATGCATGGATTAAGCCATCTGGTAAAGAGTATGAAGACTTCATGCTTTCTTTAGCTAGGAAGAGGTTCGAGGGCGCTGATTTTGACTTTATCTCGGGAAACGAGGAAGACATAATATTACTTGCATATGCAGCATTCGGAATTCCCAGAGGATTTCTAGGAATGCTACGCTCTGTATTCAATTCTCCAAAGACGTATATGAATGCTAACGGCGGCCTGAATAAATCAAAGTTGTTGCGTCTATCTCGTGTCGGAAGAGATATGTCGCATGCTGTTTATGATTCACTTACCGCTAAATTACCCTCTTATGAAAGTTATGTGGAAAATGGATCTAGGGCTCATCAAGCAATACTTGCGCAGATAAGAATCTTTAATAAGGGAAAGCCGCTTGAAAAACAGGGCCTGCAGTTTGCTGTAAAGACACCGATTAACGCAGATTTAGAAAAAGTGTTCGGTTTTCTTCAATATTCGGGGCTGATCATGTCATCCGGCTCAGTTCTTAAGGGGGAAAAAGGAGCATTCCAACATTATCACATCCACATCGGTGATCTGGTTGCGGAAAATATTATTGTAGGAAGCCGAACCAAGTCAGTTATATCGTTTCTCAAAGTTATTCGGGCACCAAAGCATCAAGCTTGGCCGAAATTAACATCTGCCTCAATTTTCGAGAAGGCAGAACTTGCCTCAGAAGATTTCACCCTTGCGCTGCCTCTTTGTCATGTTTGCTCAACTCCTAGAAGCAATCCAGAGGCAAGGTTTTGTTCCAACTGTGGGGCACAGCTAAAGCCGTCTTCAGCCTATGAAGAACTTGTTAAACGCGATATATCAGCTCTTCCAATTTCAAAAAGACTAGAGAAAAGAATTAAAGAGCATTCTCCAATTCGTAGAATTCGAGATATTCTTACAGATGCCAATCGAGAGACATTACTTGGGATTCCATATATAGGTAAAGCACGAGCGCAAGCTATATTAGGACATGCCGAGGAGTATGTTTCATGAAGTTCTTGATATCAGATTATGTGAATGAGGCTCCTTCATCTAACAGCATGGGATCGGTGCATTCCTATTTGGTTGAAACTGATCTCCCTTGTCCGGTTGATGCTTATATTGATTATTCTAGAAGTTTGCTTGCTTATGGAACCGAAGATAATCTTCAAGAAAATAAGCATCTTGGCGGCTTGCTTTTGCTTGGTGCTGTTTCCGCTGCGGAAGCATATTTTCGTTCTATATTATCGCTTACTCTGGAATCGTGCCCCATATCACGTGAACATGCCGCCGAAAAGCAAATAAATTTAGGTGGTGTATTGTGGCATGGACATGCCGAATTTCGAAGAAGTGCATTTGAACATCTTACTTTTTGCTCAAAAGAAGAAATCACGAAGGCTGCTAGACAATACCTCAAATTCGAACTCAAAGACTCTAGCTTCAAAGGCCCCCTTGAACAATACGATCTTGTTTGCCATTTGCGACATGGAATAGTACATAACGCTGGTATTTTGCCTGGAAGAAATGCAGTTCAGATCGGAGCGAAAAATTACAAAAAACCAGTCAGGATTTCTGTAGATTTCGTAACATTGCAAAAATCTATAGAAGCAATTGACAGCTTAGTCCTCACATTTAATCGCGAGCTTTTTGATGAGATGTGCCGGAGGTGGGCGGTTGAATGGAGGAAAAGATCGGATTGGGATCCTGACATGGAAGATAAAATCTTTAATAAAATTTGGAAGACGTACTTTTGTCGCGAATTGCATGGTAATCGGCAAGGAAAATCTTCAATAACTAGAGCGAAATGTCTTTCGGAAGTAAAAGGTAGGTATGATCTTTAGAGAAATAGTCATAGGAAGCAATGTTTTTTTGCATGTAAGCTTCGTTATTTCTTTCTGCATTTTAGAGTGGGGAAAATTCTTTTACATTAAGTAAATCAATAATTAGCAAGACCAAGGATGGTCTCGCTTAAAAGATTTATATCAGTTCTGTTTGCGAATATTGTTTTAGTGTTGTTTAAAATCATCACCAGTTACCGATTTATGTATCTTTCAGCCTAATCACGACGGACTCTAGGAAGCGGTTCCATTAGCCTCTGTTGTGAGAGTCCAGCAATGCTAGCGTTATAAATGAATCGCTGGGCGACTTCAGCCATCTTTCCCAGCTCAGCTCTAAGCGCTTCATTCTCTTGCTCTAGGCGAGCAATCTTTTTCATAGCGTCTAACATGCTTTGCGGCCTTGGCACACCCTCGTCCTTGGCGATTGCATCTTTTCGTTGCTTCTTCTTTATCTGGTATGCGTTCTTCAGTATTAGTTTTCCGGAGAGAGCTTGGCGGGTCGGCACATAGCCCAGGATAATTTTTGAGGCGGTGATGGTCTTAGTCATTGTCTGGCCCCCTCAGTAGATCAAGGCAGGCCAGAAGTTCATTACCGTACTCGACTCCCAGCTCCTTCCTGTCCAGCAGCTTAATGCCTGCCTATGCGGCCTTGTCATCGATAAGTACCTGCTCATGGCTAAAGTCCGAACTGTCGGCTAGTTCGATAGGGCTGCCATCGGGGATTCGCTCGTCGTTTAGGATGTTTAGAAGTTGAGTCAGGCGTCCGATCTGTGGCTCCACCACCTGCATCCAACGTGTTGCGACACGCTCCCCATTCTCGACAGCCATCTTTGCAGCCTTGAGCGTCCGAGCTAGATATTCTCGATCCTTGGCTATTGTAACTGCTGCCAGCTTGTCGCCTTTGCATATAAGCGATGTCACCCCCTGATTGAGTAGCGCTACACTTTAGAGTCCGATCCTATGGGTAAGGAGATTGGACATGAAGAAGCGTTTCAGCGAAGAACAGATCATTGGTTTCCTAGGCGAAGCCGAAGCGGGGTTGCCCATCAAGGAGCTGTGCCGTCGGCACGGTTTCTCAGAAGCCAGTTACTATCTATGGCGGAGCAAGTTTGGTGGTATGAGCGTGCCCGATGCCAAGCGACTCAAAGAACTCGAAGCCGAAAATGCACGTTTGAAAAAGCTGCTCGCGGAGTCGCTACTGGAAATGGATGTCACTCGCGAGGCGCTGAGAAAAAAGTGGTGAGCGCCCCGGCACGCCGAGACGTGGTGCACTTTATGGTGTCACGTGGCCTGAGCGAGCGCCGAGCGCTCCGTGTCATCCGTATGAGTGTCAGTGCATTGCACTATCGATCGGCCCCTGATCGCAATGAGGCATTGCGTGAACGCATTGTTGCCTTGGCACATCGGCATCGTCGCTATGGCGCTGGCATGATCTACCTGAAACTGCGTCAAGCCGGTGAACAGGTCAATCATAAGCGCGTCGAACGCCTCTACGCGGCGGCTCAGTTGCAGGTAAAACACCGCAAACGCAAGAAGGTTCCCACGTCTGAGCGGATGCCCCTTGGCCGCCCTGGTGCCGCTAATCAGGTCTGGTCAATGGATTTTGTGTTTGACCGGACGGCAGGTGAGCGAGTGATAAAGAGCCTCACCATTGTCGACGACGCTACCCATGAAGCCGTGGCGATCGTGCCTGAACGTGCCATTAGCGGACTGTTTTTAACACGTATTCTGGATCATCTGGCTTTACAGCGTGGCCTACCTGGCGCCATTCGTACGGATAATGGAAAGGAATTCTGTGGGCGCGCCATGCTGTCATGGGCTCATCTACGTGGCGTTGCCCTGTTTTTAATCGAACCTGGAAAACCCAACCAAAACGCCTACATCGAATCGTTCAATGGGCGCTTTCGAGATGAATGTCTGAATGAGCACTGGTTCACCAGCCTTCATCACGCCAAGGTGGTCATCGAGGCATGGAAGCGGGAGTACAACGAAGAAAGGCCGAAGAAGCGTCTTGGAGGGCTGACACCGTCAGCCTATGCCGAGCAACTGGTGGTAAAACACGATAGAGTTACTTCTGACTCTAAACCCGGGTGCTACTGAAGATGGGGTGACGTCGAGGGAATTCATCAACTTTTAGAGCCTCGTAAGCTCTTTTGTAAACAAAGAATCCAATGGGTGGGCCAATGGCAACAGAGGAGACACCGGTAGACGAGATGGAATTAGCTACTCAGCTGCGTACACGCGGTTTGGTTCGTACTGTTGTGGATCGGGGGAGGCGGCGTCTAGACGATAACCGCTCTGCGTTGATCGAGACTCTCGCAACCATATTGAACGCTACCGATGCGCCACCCCTTGACCTCCATATCGAAGAAGCGCTGGCAGAGCTGGAGGGACGGCGCTTCTTCCTCGTCCAGCATGTTCTATGCGATCTGATACCTCTTCTGAATGTTGATCAGGAGGTCCTTCTTGCCTTCATCTCGCGCTTGCTGGATACAGGCGGCAACGATCTGGATACTGGCGCCCTGAGTACCGCTTTTGGGGAATGGACGAAGAAAGACGCAGCCAGATCTTCCAAGGTTTACGAATCAGCGCGTACCGGCGATAACCGCGCTCTGCGTCAACTATCCACGGTTCTCCTAATGAACGCTGATGTCGAGGAAGGCCTAATTTTCGCGCAAGCTCACGATCGGGAAGCGAAGCTCGCAGCCATCTCGGCTTTGGGTGCCATGGAATTGGGTGAACGCTACCGTGAGGTACTCGACACACTAACCCAAGAAGCGTCCACCGACGATGAGGATACCGCCCTTCGGTCCCTCGAAGCGGGCTACCGCGCTGCTGCAAAGCGAAAAGTATGCGCACCAGCCAGTTTCGACGAACAACTCGAACGAACCCTCCAGACGCAGAGCCCATCTGCGATTCACTTGGCGGCAGATCTGCTGTGGCGTTATCGGGAAGGCCTCACAGAGAACGTCATAGACCTGTGTCTCTATACTGTTGCAGATGTTGACCCAGACGATATTGTAACCATCTCGCACATTGATCATGCCTCATACCAACTTGTGAGAGATGGGCGCGCTGAAAAGGTGATCCGACTACTTGGTGAGTTGATCGATCGTTCAAAGGGGCAGATTACGCTAGGCGCGTTCCAGAGTACGTACCACGCGTTGACGCATGCAGGCGGTGAGGTGCTTGGCAGTGCGGTTATTTACTGGTTGCTCAATGGGGGAGTACACACTCGTAAATGCGTGGCGAATGAAGTATGCAGTGTTGGAAACGATGTTCCACCTTTCTCAATCCCCAAGTCCTCTCTTCCAACGGACTCATCAGACCAGCTGTTCCTTTGCCGGAAGGCTGTCGGGTGGTTCTTTATCGATCCACTGGCAGCGGTTGCTATACCATTAGCGATACTTCGCGACGGATGCCCGGATATAGCCAGTGATGTCCTCAGTCTGATCTACAACCCTCTGCTCCTGAGCTATGGTGGCAAGTTGAAGGACTACCTTGAACGCTACGTTGAAGAAGGCGGAGCGAATGGCTCTAGTATTACTGAACTGCTCACACGAAAGGCTGCCTTTCAGGAGGCGATTGAGGGTATTGAACATTTGGTTGAACTGCACCCCAGCGAAATGCAGCGTGAGGTAGAGCGTACGCAGTGGAATGAGAGGATGGAACGAGGCATGGAGCAGGAAAGTCGGAGATCTATATTTGAGGATATCTTCGCCAAGCAATATATCCTTTATGGCCGCTCTTCGCTGACGCCGATTCATACTGGTGAGGGCGCCACGCATTTTACCGAGATCGAGATGAAATCGTTCTCGGTCTTGTCCGAATTGCCTCTCCTCAATATTGTTGACCCGGTCGGCCTCGACCACATGTTTTTCCACTTCAAGCTTGAACCGCGAGAACAACGATGAAACTTGTCGTGACGCACTATCTGCGCTCGCTGCGTGAACGTGACGAACTCGACGCTATTTTGCCCGATCTTCTGGCCGAGAATGGATTCGAAGTTCTAACCCGTCCCCGCCGTGGCACGCGGCAAGCCGGTGTCGACGTCGCTGCAGTCGGCCCCAATCCTGATCGCGATGGCGCTCAAAGCCTGTTCCTGTTCACAATCAAGTCCGGCGATTTGACACGAGAGCATTGGGATACCGGTCAGCAGGCCGTGCGGCCGTCGCTTAACGAGGTTCTGGATGACTACATTCCGAACCGCATCCCGCCCCACCTGACGGATCTGCCCATCGTCATTTGTGTCTGCATGGGTGGTGAAATGCGCGAAGATGTTCGTGCCCAGTGGAGCGGCTTCTGTCGGATGAACGAGAAGCCCAACGTTTACTTCGCCGAGTGGAACGGAGATCGCCTTGCGGATCTGATCCTAAGCGGGATGCTACGGGCAGAGTTAATCGAGAGCGAGAACCGGGGAGTATTTCAGAAGGCGCTAGCGATGCTTGATCAGCCCGACGTCGCTTATCGGCATTTCCGTGACTTGCTCGATGCCATCTTCACTGAGCCGAAGAACCAGACAGAGCGGACACGCCAGCTACGCAAAGCCTACTTGTGCCTTTGGATACTCTTCGTATGGGCTCGCGACGCTGGTAACCTCGAGGCAGCGTATCGAGCATCTGAACTGGTGCTGCTGCGTAGCTGGCCGTACTGCGATAATACCCGTCTGCGCAAAGGGTCGACGCAACAGGAGCGGCTGGCTCATTTCGATCAGGTCTTGAAACTTCATATCATCATCGCCAACCTTCTTCTCGTCGAGAAGATTGGGCCGTTCGCCGATAAGCGATACGCGCTTTCAATGGCCGTAAATTCACGCAACGCGGTCGACATCAACATCGCGCTGTTCGAGACGCTGGGGAGGTTGTCTCTCCACGGACTATGGTTGGATGCCATTAGTGCATCGCAGGACGAGGCGTTTGCGCAGGCAATGAGTGAAGGGGCGGATAAGGTGCTTAACATAGCGATCGGGATGCTGAACGCGAACCCGGCGCTCGCAGCCCCCGTTCGCGACGATTTCACGATCGAGCTGGCTCTGTTTATGCGAATTGCAGACGTGCGTGGCCGTCTTTCTAATGTTGCTGACTATATCCGTGGCATATCCGATCACCTATGCAACGGACTGAAAACTCGGAAGCACTACCCTACGCCGACGACAGATTATCGAGACGTCCTTGCCCACCCCAAAGACCACAGCGATGCATACTTCGAAGAGCACACGCGCGCGGGGATTCTTTACACTTTTGTACTCGCTTGGCTTGCGATGATCGGAGATCAGGAACGCGCAGAACGCTTGCGTAGCACGTTGTTAGAGCACGCTCCGCACATGACCCACTAAATCTGGGTTCCCGACGGACGAACGGATGATGTGTTCTGGAATGGTGATCGAGATCATGGGTTGTCGGTACCAGGGCTGCCACTCAACGACTCGCTAGAGGCCGTTTTTAATCTACTTAATCGCGTGATGGAAGAGCATCCGTTGCATGAGCGAGTAAGTGCTGTGAGAGTAGGTCTGATCCCTATCCTTCTCACGGCCTGCCGCCATTATCGTATGCCTGTGCCACCGCACGTTTGGCAAGGTCAGGATCGTTCCACACCGGACAGTACCGCCTCTTGAAGTGAACTCTTCCAGAACTGTGCAAGCAAAAGAACACTTCACGGTGGAACCGGTATGAAAGACCTTCAAGCTGAGCGCTTGGCGAAAGTTTAGTAAGTGCTCACCGTAATCAGCACCGTCGCCACAATAGACAGCACTACCCCCATCATACTGGTGCCGCTAAACGCCTCCTTCCGAACCAGCGAGCCGAACACGACCGGTATCAGCGGGTACATCGACACAATCACGATGCTGATAATGGCGAGTTGTCCTTGCCGTGATAGCGCATAGAGCGTAAGCCCGAGTGTGCTGATACCGCCTGCTATTGTGGCGAAAAGTGGAAAGCGTTTTTGTGCCGGCTTTGCGCGTTGGTAAAACGGCGGCAAACATAGGGCCCCGCTTAGCATGCAGAGGGCGATGCCATACAACGCCGCGTGGTTGGGTACCTGCCCAAGGAAGTGCAATTGCAGGACAAACCCCAAGCCTGCACCCAAACCAAAGAGCAGGCCTGTTTGGGTCGTGCTGTTCACCTGCCCTTTGTTTAACCGGCCACCGCCCGCCGTTAACCAGATAGCGGGCAGGGCGATCATCACACCGAGCCATACCCAGGCGTTGGGCCGCTCGCCAAGAAACACCAGAGAGAGTGCAAGGGCGATAGACATGCGGTCTCCTGGTCACGATGATATGGGAAGGGCCTGCATAGAAGCCGCTAACATGCGGCTAGAAACTCGATTAGGTCATGGTCGCCATGAGGATTTGTGATGATCAGAGGTGCGGATTTCTCAATAGATTAAGTCTCTTAAAGCCACTTTTAGACTCGGTAATGGAACTGTAAGATCGTGCTTTGTGCTTTTTAATGGGAGTGGCACTCCTGATAAAGCTGCAGAAATGATCTCTTCAGGGCTGAAAAATTTTCCAGGCTCCCACCCACTAAGAAGAACTCTTGGGTCACCATAGCTCAGCTTTACTACTGGTACTTTTCTCAGGTTCAACTTTAAAGCGACAGCAGTACGGTGGTGGCCATCCATGATAGCCAATGAATTTTGTTCAACCAAAATAGGGGTCGTCCAAAATCCCTTTTTCTTCACTTTTCCTATCAGTTCTCCTACTCGTACCGGGTCATGACGTTCTGTTGGCAAAAGAGCACTAGGCGGTACGTATTCAACCGAGTATCCCAAGTGAAACATATTCTCTTCACCAGTAATTTTCTGAGTAAATTTGAAAGAATCGTCGTGCATCTTAATAACCCTCAGTTGTGAGCTTTTTCTAACCTATTGTTTTATCTTGGATTCATAATCATCGTCTTCCTTATAAAAATAAGATTACTATTTTTAGATATAGCTCCGCGTCCCTTTTATAAAGGGCCTTATTATGGCCCTAAGAAATGCAAGGAAATACCTCAATAAGTGCTCTTCAGGAAATGTTCGGCTAGCGTTTTCTTTGATCCACACTGACTAAGCGAGTTTAATGAAGATCACAAACGCTTCATGTCTGGCAAGAAACCTTCAATATCTACAGTAGAAGCATCATTATATTTGTATTTATATATATGATAAGCTAAAGCCAAATCTAGAACGCCCAAGCCAAAGGGGGAGATAACAATTGGCTGGCTGGTGTCGTCTTCGAAGCTACCGTCTAATACATCAGCTATTACAGCATTTATGAAATCTCTATTACCCAGCTTTTGCTCAGTGAGATGGCAAGAAGTCTGCGCTTTCAAGCAATGATCGATATCATCTACCACATTGAGAGAGTTTTCTATAATTATCGGATGAAGATCTCTTAGTGAGATATTGAGAATTATCTGCCGTTTGAGGTCTATATCGCCTATATCAATATATGGATCAAGAGAAGTTGTCGTCAATATCACTAAGTCAGATTCAAATGCCTCTTTAAGAGTGGAAGCAATTCTGCATTTTTCAAATTGATTGTTTTTCTCTACAAAGCCTTCGGCATATTTTTCGTTAACGTCATAAACCATTAATTCTTTTATACCAAAACCCAGCGCTACTACATAATTTATGGTTTTTTGTCCCAGCACTCCACAACCTACTAGGGTCACTGTCTTAATCTCTCTTCCTCGTTCACTCAATGCACCAACAGTCATTGCGCCTGATGCAGCCGTTCGATGTGCGCTTATTTGAGAAGCTTCTAGTAAAGCTAATGGATAGCCTGTTCGGTAATCATTCAGGATCATGGTGGCAGAGGCACGTTGAAGATTCTTTTCGATGTTACCAGGATAGCTAGCAATCCATTTAATGCCTGCAATCTGAGTGTTTGGATCGTTGATAGACGCTGGCAGCGCTATAATTCGATCCTTATCATTACCTGGAAATTTCAAGAAGTAACTATCTGGATTGTTTGTATAACCATTTTTATGCATCAGATACGTTTCTTCAACTATCTTCAATACAGATTCAGTCTCTTGGTCAAGATAATTGGAAATTTCAATGCCTCTGATTACCTTAAACATAATTTATAGCTCCACTTGAGAAGTTTTGGATTCATTGCTACTAAGGTTCATGTTGCGCCATTCACTACCGAATTTTTCGTCGCACCACTCGTCGTTATACATTGTGTCTATATACTTACTCCCTAAATCCGGCGATATGGCTACCAACACTTCGTCTGTCGCGTTAATATCCTCATACATGCCAGCGAGCACAGTACAAGTAGAGGCACCGAGTAATAGTCCGTATTTTCTTGCAATGTATCTAGAGACAGCAACGGTCTGACTTTCTTTAACACTGATCAGGCGATTGAAGCTTTCTTTTTTGAAAAATATTGGTGGCACACTAGAACCAAGGCCAGGAAGATATCTTGGACTGGCGTTACCCCCAAAAGTGACTGATCCAACAGAGTCGACTGCTATTAAATCTATTTCAGGAAAATATTTTTTAAAGTAATTTGATACGCCCATAGCAGTACCAGTGGTTCCGGCACCGATGTAAATCTTACGCACGTCCGAGCAATTAATATTTATTTGACGAGCTGTTTCAGAAAAGTGTATAGCAGGGTTTGCCTCACACTCATATTGGTTTACCCATATAATAGTATCATCATATGAAAGTCGTTCTCTAATGTAATTTTTCCTGGTTCCGAGGTAACCACCAGACTCATCCTTAGTATTCACGACCACTACATTTGCACCCATTGCTTTCATAATGGCAATGTTGGTAGCATTGGTGTTGGGGTCAACTATACATATGAACTCGTAACCGCGGCTAGCCGCTATCATGCTCAGCGCTACGCCTAGGTTTCCTGAACTTGACTCTATAAATCTTTTATTTTTCTTGAGACCAAGATTCTCTTCCGCGTAATTCACAAGTGCTTTAGCAGTGCGAAGCTTAATAGATTCAGCAAAATTCATGCCTTCTAGCTTCAACGTTACATCAAACCTCCCAAAGCAATTCCTTAAAATTATAAAATCATTTGCTCTAACCGAATCTTCAACTGCTTCCATTATATTACTCATTTCGAACGCCTCTTAGTGATTTTTCGGAAGACAAGTTTTCAAATGACCCTTGAGAAGGGACTATGTTTTTTTGAGGTTTTGGTTTTATATAAAAACCTACGTTGCACTCACGTCGAGTCTAAAAGGGCATCAGCTCCGAGCTTGCCTTCGCCTGTGTCGCTTTTGCATTTATATCATGGCAAAATAATTTGATTAGAAATTGCTTTTATACACCCGTTCGATATAGAATTTTGCGTATTCAGGTACTTTTTCGATAAGAGGCTTCGCTTTATGGATCCTAAAGATGCGGCACTACTAAACCTTCTACAGAATGATGCAAGCTTAACTCTCGAACGCCTGGCAGACGCAGTATCACTTTCAGTGCCAGCAGTTCAACGTCGCATCAAGCGCTTGCGTAACAGTGGAGTAATAAAAGGAAATGTTATCGTTGTAGATCCGGTTGCCGTGGATATGAACATGACTTTTATAATAATTGTCGAACTCGAAAGGGATAGGTCTGAGCATATAGAGTCATTTCGGCGTAAAGCTATAAAAGAGCCATTGGTTCAACAGTGCTACTACGTTACAGGCGAAGGTGATTTTGTAATTATTAGCATCGCAAAGAATATGGAAGATTTTGAAGCCATGACACATAGGCTTTTGTTCGAGGACAGCAATGTGCGTGGCTTTAAAACCTCTATTTCCATGGGAAAATCTTACAAGACGCTTTACGTTCCAATAGAAGCATCTTAGCCCGAATTTATCATGGGGCATAAAAGAAAGCGGATGAAAGTGTCATAGTTACAAGGTCTTACACCAAATAACAACACCAAAATCCGCTTTCAAAATGGTCCTGTGGGGTACCGGATGAATTGCTGCAGAAGCTCCCTGGCTACCATCAGAGGATAACTTCTATAGCTCATTTGATCATCCGGGATCCCACAGTTAGATAATAAACAATGCTAGGATAGCTCACTGTTAATTAATTAAAAATTTAGCTTGCTGCTATCAATACTTAGAATAGATCATTTCTAATATCTATATGTGCGTAATTTTTTCTTTTCTGAACTTATGATTGACACAAAGGCTATTGATGCCCTCTACGATAAGAAGAAATACAGAAAACCATATTGCTAAGTAGGTAGGCCATTCTGATGCTTTGATTTCCTCTCCAAGTATTAAGGCTACTAATAAAAGTAAAGCTGGCTCTACATATACTAAAAGGCCAAAAAGTGTCAGGTTGAGGTGAGGGCCTGATAAAGCTTGAAATGTTAGGGCAGAGGCACTCAACACCCCAAGTCCTATGACTAACCATAGAGTATCTATATTAACCCATATGTCTGATGTTATTTCTCCGCCAGCAAAAATAAAGATTACGCTTATTGGCAAGCTCAAAACCATATCTACCCACAGGCTCCCAATATTATTAGTGTCTGTTTTTCTTCTTAGCCAGAAATAAAAAGGATATCCTAACCCAACAGCCAAGGTCGGCCAGGCAAGGCTTTCAGAATACCCTATTTGATAAAGTATACCAACAAATGCGAAGAAACATGCTACCTTCTGATATCCCGTCATTCTATCTTGAAAAGCTATTTTACCTATCAGAACCATTGTTAATGGCATAATAAAATAACCAAGGGATACTGATAGACCATGACCATTTCCGGGAGCCCAAACGAATAGCCAAAGTTGGAAACTCAGCATTGCTGCTGAAAAAAACCTCGTCACTATAAATATTATGCTCTTAGTAAGCCTATGATATATCTTAACAACTTGACGCCAGTATCCCCTTGTTATGATGAATAAAGTCAAGCAAGGGAATGTTAAAAGCATACGCCACCCAAAAATTTCTTCCCCATCAAGATTGGTAAGAAGAGAAGTGTATGCAAACATAGCTGCAAATAAGAAAGATGCTATCACATTCAATGTGACCCCAATCGTAGTGTTCATTTTAAACCTGCGTTATTTAAAGAATTAGCTTGCTTGGGTTTATTTTCCTATGATTCACTATCAAAAATGATTTTTTATTAAGCCCTTTTACGCAAAAATTTTTCGTTTTAGGTGCTTAATGCGACCTTTTCATGGATTAGCCACGTTGGCTCAATGAGATCTTCCATATTATGTTGTCGCAACGAGTCAAATTTGAGGCGCTGCTAGGGTGGCCAGAGTCAAAGACCTTGCCCCATCTACGTTTTCCGAAGAGAGTCTTATATGCTTTAAAGCGACTGGAAAACATGGAAGGCCAATCAAGACGCTCGTCTTCAGGTGTCTAACCATTACCTGCCACTATCAACACCGTCGCGAGAAGCGATAGCGCTATCCCCACAGCAGATGCGCCGCTAACCCTTTCCCTGCGCACCAGCGAGCCAAACACGACGGGAATCATTGGGTACATCGACACAATCACGATGCTGATAATGGCAAGCTGGCCTTCCCGTGATATCGCATACAGCGTTAGCCCTAGTGCACTGATGCCGCCCGCTGCGGTTGCCAGCAGTGGAAAGCGTTTTCGTGCTAGGTGTGCGTGTTGATAAAAGGGCAGACAGCATACGGCGCCGCTGAACATACAGAGTGCGATACCGTAAAAAGCAGCATGGTCGGGCACTTGGCCCAGTAAGTGAAGCTGCAAGGCAAACCCCAAGCCTGCGCCTAAACCCAATAGCAGGCCCGCTTGGGTGCTGCTATTCATCCGCGCCTTGTTCGGTTTGCCCCCACCCGCTGTTAACCATATGGCGGGCAGGGCGATCATCACGCCTAGCGATACTCGCGCATTGGGTCGCTCGCCAAGGAAAGCTAGCGAGAGTCCGAGGGCGATGACCACCATGGAGACAGCGCTAACGGGCACGACGAGAGCAAAGGGAGCCTGCGACAAACCTTTATAAAGCAGTAATGCGCCCAGGGCCGAGCCCATGCCAGCCAGTGCGCCCGATTGCCAGGCGGCAGGCTCCCATGTGGAAAAGAGTAGCGCGCCTGCGAGGCTGACAAGCGCGCCACCCAGATGGGTGTAAAACGCAATATTGAGCGGCGGGTAAAAACGGGCGAGCAAGCCATTGATAAAGTGGGTACTGCCGAGCAATAACATGGCGCTAAGCGCAAGGGCGATGGACATGCGGTTTCCAGGTCAGGATGATAAATGGAAAGGTCAGCCTATAAGGCGCTCACGTGCGGCCGGAAACCCAGTTAACTCATGGTCACCATGAGGAGATGTGATGATTAGAGGCGCAGATATCTCTATCGCCCAACTGCGTGTATTGCTCACCGTGGCAGAGGAGCAGTCCTACACGCGTGCTGCCGCGTGCCTTGGCGTTAGCCAATCCGGCGTTAGTCACTCGATGCAGGCGTTAGAAAAACTGGCTGGTGGCCCGCTTATCACAAAAACGGCGGAAGGTTTGGAGCCAACGGCTTTAGGAGAGTTGGTACTTACTACTGCCAGGAAGGTTGTGAGAGAGCTTCAGGTATTAAGCCAGCAAGTGGCTCAGTTCCATGACGAAGTAGATGAAACGCTGAAAATTGGCGTTATACCCAGTGCGTTAGCGGGATGGTTGTCGCCGCAACTTTCGAGCTTAACGAGCCGCTACCCTGATGCCATTAGCCTTGTACTGGAAGGCATGGAGGAGGAGATAAAGGAGTGGGTGGAAAGTGGCGTGATCAACATGGGCATAACGACCGATGTGACGCAGCTTAATGTCACCTACTGGCGTGAGCACTTTGATTGGCAGCGGTTAAAAAAGACGAGATCGTTGCCGTACTGCCCGAAAATCACCCACTCAGCAAACAAGCCAGCGTGACGGTGGCACAGTTAGCAGAGTACCCGCTTGTTATGTCGTCAGGCGGTTGTGAGGCGCTTATCCAGCAGATATTTGCCCACTCATTGGAAGAGGTCGAAACCTTCCAGGTGGATTTTTGGGTACGCGATACCTGCACGTTATTGCAGATGGTCGCTGGCGATGTCGGGGTGAGCTTTGTGCCCACTTTGGCCTTAACAAGTAAGCCAATGCCTGGCGTGGTGACGCGCCCTTTATCGCCGAGGCGGGATCGAAACCTGATTGCCTTTTGGCCCAAAAAGGAGCCGCTTAGCCGGATAGGTAGGCACTTGCTGAGTGATAGCAATCCTTTGTAGGCCCTTCATCACAACGTGTGAATGTTTTACGGATAGCTGAGCATGCTATTCTGGCGTCGATTGATTGTCAGAGGTCTCCATGGTCAACAACCATCACGATACCGGCTATAAAGAGCTGTTCAGCTATCCTGAGTTTGTTCAGCAACTTATCGAAGGCTTTGCGCCTGCTGAGATTGCCCGGTTAATGGACTTCTCCACTCTGAAAAGCCATAGCGGCAGCTACATTACGCCGCTGTTCGAAGAGAAAATTGAGGACGTGGTGTGGTCAGTCAACGTTAACTGGCAGGGGATGGCCCAAGAGGTCTATCTGTACATCTTGTTGGAGTTTCAGTCCTCGGTGGATCGCACTATGCCGGTTCGGCTGATGCACTACGCCGCTTGCTTCTACAGTGAGTTGCTCAAGCAGAAGGTCATCACACCCGGCCAGGGTTTACCGCCGGTATTTCCGGTAGTGCTTTATAACGGCTCAGAGCGCTGGTCAGCATCGTTAGACCTCTATGACATGATCATGCCGGAACCACCGGGTCTCCTGCAGGTCTACCAGCCACGGATGCGTTATTACCTAGTCGATGAAGGGCGCTATACTTATGAACAGTTAGGTTTGGTACAGTCGCCGCTAAGCGGGGTGTTCGGTATCGAGAAGGCCTCCACAAATCGCCAGGGGCTTCAGCAAGCCGTGGACCGAATTGTGGCGATTATTCAGGCTGATCCTCACAAAGAACGTATCGACAAGATTATTACCCGCTGGCTTAAACGCCATCTGCAGCGGCTCGGGGCTGAGGTCGACCTCAATCAGCTCAACAGTTTGGTGGAGGATAAAGACATGTTGGCAGAAAATTTGGAAAACTGGGCTCAGCAAGAGCGTCAGGAAGGCGAAAAGCTGGGTATTGAGAAAACGGCCCGTAATCTGCTCAAGCTGGGAGTGCTGAGTGATGAGCAGATTGCTGAAGCGACAGGCTTGGCGTTACGTGAAGTGGCTAAGTTGCGCACTGAAGGTGAGCACTGACCAGCTCTCATTTCCGTATTCCCGCTTCACACATAAAGCGAAAGGGCAGTCCAAGTCACTGCCCTTTCTGCATTTGGCTTCTGAGGATGACAGGTATCCCCATGCCATGAAAGAACCTGATGCAATGGTCCATATTCAGTAGTGAATGGCTGTTTAACGTGAATCAGCAGTGCGCGCTTAGCAAAACAAGCTAGTGGCAACCTAATTTCCTTTTGGTCTAAACGGCAGCCGCTTAACCCCGTGGGTAAGCAACGCTTGAGGGCGAGTTCAGGATAGATCCAGAAGGCTCACCCATAGTGATTAAAAAACCTTTTCGGTAAACCTCGCATTCACTGGACAGAGTTTTTGAAAGCCTTATTATGTTCACTATGAGTGAACAAAAATCGTCAAAATTAAACCAGTTGCTAGCCAGCCTCGGAGACTCTGATTTAGTCTCCAGCCGCTGGCTGCAGGCGCATGGCTATTCGAGAAGCCTTGTGGCGCGTTATGTCTCCAGCGGTTGGCTGGTGTCTCCGGCGCGTGGCGTTTATCTGAGAAAGGGAGGGCGACTGCAATGGCAGGGCGTATTGCGGAGCCTGCAAGAGCGTGAGGGCCTGGCATTATACGTCGGTGGGCGTTTCGCGTTGGCAATGCAAGGGTATGAGCACTACCTGCGCCTGGGCGAAGCAGCCACGGTAACGCTTTATGGGGATGCCCGTCCGCCCGGCTGGCTCAGTCAATTGGCACTGCCTGAACGATTTGAGTTCTGCGGCAAGCCTCCCTTTGACTGGCCGTTGTCTGATTTCACTGCGGATACGCAGAAGGATCAGCTACCTGAGCAGGGCCTTAAGCGGCTAGAGGTGCTTTCTGGTGCGGGAGCCATCGTTTGTTCCACGCCGGAGCGCGCGATACTGGAGCTTTGCGATGGCCCCGCTGGCGCGGCGCTGGTCTACGAAGCTGATACGCTTATGCAGAGTTTGGCAACACTGAGCCCAAGGCGGTTGACGGTGTTGCTGCGCCATTGCAGCAGCATCAAGGCAGCACGACTGTTTCTCGCCTTGGCGGATCGGTACCAGCATGCATGGCTTAAACGAATCTCGTTAGAGGGGGTGGATCTCGGCAGCGGTAAACGCGTTCTGGTGCCCGGTGGTCGTCTACACCCGACTTATCAGATCACGTTACCGAGGGACTTGGATGAGCACTTGGGATAAACGCTACACCGACCGCGTACAGCTACTTGTAGATATTCTCCCAGTGATGTCACTGGAGCCTCGCATTGCGTTGAAGGGCGGAACGGCGATCAATTTGTTTGAGCACGATCTCCCTCGATTATCAGTGGATATCGATCTTACATGGCTGCCGACCCACGGTTTCGCTGAAGACGCCGCCGCGATTGATAATGCGCTGAACATGCTGGCTGATGCGTTACGGACTCAATCAAAAACAATGCGTGTGCAGCCGTCGGCGACTCAAGGCAGTCAAGGTGTCACGCGGTTGATTGTCAGCCGCGGCAGGGCACTTGTGCAGATTGAAACCACACCAGTAATGCGGGGCACGGTGCATCCAGTGCGTGAGATGGATGTTCGGCCGGTGGTGGAGGAGGCGTTTGGGTTTGCTTCTGCACAGGTGCTGAGTTTTGCCGATTTGTATGCAGGAAAACTGGCGGCAGCATTATCGCGTCAGCACCCGCGCGACTTGTTCGATGTAGGACTATTACTGGATGACAAGCGAGCTGATAGGACGCTTTGGTACACATTCCTGGTCTATTTGACCTGTAGTCCAAAACCCGCCTGGGAAATTCTTGAGCCGCAGATACCTAAGGATTTTGAAGATATTTTTCAGGCACATTTTAAGGGCATGACGTCGGAGCCTGTCACTGCGCATGAGCTACTGAAATATCGGGAACGGCTATTGGTACGTCTTGCTGAGTGGATAGATGAGCCTTCGCAAGAATTTCTGTTCTCCATCGAAGATGAGCAGCCGGAATTTGGTCTGATTGGTCTGCCCCAGGCTCGCGAACTGCCCGGCGTTAAACGCAAGTTGCAGAATTTGAGTCGTCGTTCCGAGGATAAACGCCGGGCAGACAGGCTTCAATTAGAACAAGCGTTGTCGCGGCTTTGGCCTAAGTAATTACATTGCAGCGAGCACGCACATAGTTAAGAAACTCGGTCACGGTTTGAGAGGTTCTCAAATCGGTATGTATTAACCCCCACATGGTCGTACTCAATTCAGGGATAATAGGGCTGATTCGTTTGATGCCTGCCCCTTCTTTTTCTAGATAAGTAGGTAACACCGCTGCATAGTCGTAATTGGCGACCATAAAGTAATCCATAAGAATGGAGTTGCTTTTTAATAGCCTGTTATTAAGCAGGTTGTTCTTTGAAAACCACTCGCTGAGCAGTGGGTAATGCATTTCAGTATTGGGCGCAATCCACGAAATATCGCTTTCTAGCCAGTCAGTATGTTTGCTTTCCTGTGAAACATAGACAGCCTGATGAATAGGCAGGATTTTCTTTCCGATAAGCGTTTCGTTCGGGCTGACCACAGGGCGAAACGCGATATCTGCGTCACGCGCTTCCAGGCTCATGAGTTTATTACTAACGATGACGCTTATGTTCAGCTCTTTGTATTGGCAATTGAAGTCGTGAATGATGTTGCCCAACAGGCCATACATTAATGTGTCTGTGGTGGTGACTGTCAGGTTGCCGGATAATGTTTCTTTGGCAGAGTAAAGTTTTCGCTGAGCATAAAGCACTTGTTTTTCGATTTCCTTTGCACTTCTCACCAGCTCTAATCCGGCAAGTGTTGGTATATATGCATTGTCTTCACGATTAAAGAGCTTTACGCCACATTTGCTTTCAATGTCAGCAACTCGCCTGTAGATGGTGGCTTGGCTGACATGGAGCTTGCTCGCGGCTTGTTTAAGTGCTTTCTCTTCAGCGATCGCGAGCACAACTTTAAAGTCATCCCACTTTAGATTCTCAATCATGAAAAACTCGTTCTCATTAATGATGGTTTACATGCAAGTCATGGGTGGATAGCGTTTCGATAAACTCTTTAACAGAAATTAATATTGCCATGAGTGAAACGCAACAAGCTTTTCCACTGATTTCTTCACAGCAGAAATTCAATGCCATTCTGGTTGCCGCTCTGTGTGTTGTGACGGCCGGTAGTTATGTAACCCTATCAGGGTTGTTGACGTCACAGCTGATTGAGGAGCTTGGCTGGTCGTCCCTGAATACAACCTTTGGCATCACTGTCAACATGGTGCTTTATGGTGCGACGGCACCCTTCGCCATTCATTTGATGGAAAAGCATGGGATCAAGAAAATTGTCATCGCAAGCCTTGTGATACTGTTGGCTGGCGCTTTGGTCTGTACGCTGAACTCAAAGATAATATTCAATCTTGCATGGGGTGTTTTGGTTGGGCTGGGGTGTGGCGCGTTAACGATGTCATTTGGCGCTCTCTTTGCTCGTTCCTGGTTTGAAAAAACGGGCTTGCCGACAGGTATATTGACGGCTTCCTCGGTGACGGGGCAATTTGTGTTACTCCCCATGTGGGCCAAGCTGGCTGATGAATTTGGCTGGCGAGCGCCATTAATAGGCTGTTTTGTCTTGACCCTGATCACATTGTTAATTGTGTGTTTGCTGCTGAATGAGAAGCTCTCGGCGGTGAGAACGGTGACGGCTCATCATATTAAGCCGAATAGTACATTTCGCGATGTCTTTATCAGTCTGAAAGGGTTTGTGAAGAACAAGAAATTCTGGGTCATCGCATTAGCCTTTGGCATGTGTGGCGCTACCACGAATGGTCTGATGTGGAGCAGCTTTACCCCGGCGGCATCGTTAGAGGGAATATCGGTAGCGGAATCATCTTATCTGCTCCTGATAATCGGTCTTTTGAATATACCGGGCACCATTGGGGCTGGATGGCTTTCAGATAAAATCAATAAGCAGGCGTTGCTGGCCGTTATCTTCTTTTTGCGGGGCGCGAGTCTGGTTTTGCTGCCTTTTATTTTGTCGCAACCCGTTGGCTGGGAGCTGATAGCCTTTGCCGTCGTGTTTGGCGTATTTGATGTTGCAACGGTGCCTCCGGTGATTACTTTGTGCAATCACATCTTTGGTGATCAAGGGCCTTCGGCTTTTAGCTGGATCAACGTGGCTCATCAGGTAGGCGCCGGGTTGGTTGCTTTTTTAGGCGGGTTAATTGCCTTTATGACGGGCTCATATTTCGCATTGTGGTTTATCGCAGGCGGGATTTGTTTCATTGCCGCTGTGATTGTACTTAGTCCTCATCATGGCGAGCAGTAATGCCCTTTTTCGAATCTTGCGCGCGTGAGCAATAGCATTACGAAGACTGATAACGCCGCGGTTGGTGCCCTTTCTGCATGTCGCCTACTCTCGGCGAGGGTTGATGGCGGCTAGATAGAGCTGACCTGGATTCCGCGTCGCCCCTCCTGTCTCTATTTCTGGCGCCTATCCGCGAACGGCAGCGAGGCGCTTCTTGGCTGCTAGGATAGGTGGTATGCCGTATTTCTAAAAACATTGCGCAGCATTTGTTAGCGTAGCGCCTGGGTCAGTGGCCGATATCCTATGCCTTGAGCAGAGAGGTTATCGCTGCTGTTTTTTACCTCTACGTGGTTACCCGAAATACTGCAGTTTTCTATGAATTCAGGAAAGCCATATCAACATGGAGCCAAGATGATGAGAAAACGCTATCCCCTAAAACCGATGATGCTGGCCGTGCCGCTACTCGCGCTTAGCCCGGTAGCCTCGGCAAGCTATGCCTACTATGTAGGCAAAAACCTGACCGACGAGGGCGCCGTCATGATCGGTGGCACCGGTGAGGAAGTCTCCAGCCACTGGTTGGAGATCATGCCTGCCGAAGATCACTCTGCTGACGATACAGTGAGTGTTGGTGTCACCGCTGATGCCGGCATCCCCGGTGAGCTCATCGACATTCCGCAAGCCGAACACACTTTCCGCTACCTGTCGATGTCGTATTCCGACTATGAGGGTTTCCCTGCACCGCTCACCAACGGTGGTATCAATGAGCATGGAGTGGCCGTTCGTGACGTCTGGGCGACCAACCGCCAGGAACTGATCGACATGACTGAGACGCCGCAGCAGGGTCCTCAATACAGCGATTTAGCCAGGCTGGTGCTTGAACGCGCTGAGACAGCCCGGGAAGGTGTCGAACTGATCGGAGCGCTTATTGATCAGCATGGCTACTCCACCTATGGCGGCAATACGCACCTCATCGCCGATGAAAATGAAGGCTGGGTTGTTTGGGAGTTTGCGGGCAGTCAGGGGCTGTGGGCCGCCGAGCGGCTTGGTGATGATGACGTGCGTGTGCTCTACCCCGGCTATATTGAAGACTTCCCTGTCGATTTCGAGAACGACCCCGATTACATGGGCGCCGACAACCTGATTTCCTTCGCCGAGGAACAGGGCTGGTACGCAGGCGAGGGTGATTTCAATGTGTTTGACGTCTATGGCCGCCAGGATACCCAGGCGCGTACCGGTGGCTACAAGTACATGTCCCAAGCAGATGTGGAAGAGGCTCTACGCGACTTGGCACCGATCACCGAGCGCGAAATGATGGCGCAGGTTCGTGATCACCGTATCGCTGACGATGAGGCGGGTTATGGTCAGGTCGCCACCTTGAAGGCCGACACGGACGCTGATATGCAGCAAATCTGGGTGGCGCCCACCGGCTCGTTAGCGGCTCCCTTTATTCCTTGGTGGCTCGGTGTCCAGGAGGTCCCCATGGAATATGGGCAGCACCGCTATCTTTCCAAGGGGGCTGCTTCGACTTTCCTTAACCCCGATTTCCAGGTACAGGAAGCCAGTGATTTTGCGGGACGTCGCTTCAAGCAGGTCATGTACCTGATGTGCGAACAGCCTGATCGTTTTCATGCCTCGGTTACCGAGCTATTGGAAGGCTTTGAGCAAGATAGCTTCGATGACCTGAACTGGGTGGAAACCTCCGCCAAGACATTGATTGACCAAGGTAAGCGTGACGAAGCCAGGCAGTTGCTCACTTTCTACAGCCAGCAACGTGCCGATGATGCCCTCGCTCTGGGGGATACGCTAGTCGACTGGCTGAACGCTTCGCTTGAGCTTCGCGATCAGCGCCGCCGCCCAGAGGGCGTTTTACCTAATGACCAGGGCGGCGAGACCGTCAATTGCTTGGTTGACGCCGACCCGGATAAACCCAGCGATGCTCAGTAACTAAAGCCTGCTTTTGTCCGTGAAAAGAAACGCCTCCTTGGCTCGATGCTGGGGAGGCGTCTAAAGGGAGGCATCCATAAGTTCGGCTAAGGAGATGTCAGTTTGCACACTGTATTAGGTGGCAAAGGCTTTCCCGTTTTGCTGATGGCTGGCTTCCCGCATAGCTAGTATACGTGGCGCCGCATCATGCCCATACTTGCCGACCATTTTTATGTGGTCGCAATCATTCAAGATTGCGGTCATTTCATGCCTGAAGAACAGCCGGAAGAGATTGGTGCAAAAATGGTTAAATTTTTTTAAAGGCTGAGTAACGTCTACTGTGCCCCTATCGAGACATTCCTTTTGCGAGATTAAATACGCTTTTGACGCAACACCATCAAACCGGCCATTAAAATCATGCCCATTCCCAGCCAAGTCATGGCATCGGGCACTTCGCTGAATAGCAGATAGCCCCAAAAGCTGGCGAAGATGAGGTAGGCGTAATCAAAAGTGCCGATCAACGCCGAAGGAGCGATTTGATAAGCCCTTGCCACCCCGGTATTCACAATGATCAGCAGTAGGGCGTACGCGCTAACGATCAATAATGCTGTGGCATCTAGCGGTTGCCAACCAGCGAACAGGAAAGGTGCGCGTTCAGCAAGCGATGCTGTGCTGCTGATTGACACCAACACGCTGAAAAGCGTACCAGCTGCCAGGAAGGCTAGATTTAATCCCAGGGTGAGAAGTAAGGGATGCTCTCTTTGGCAGTGGTGGCGAGTGACCAGCATGGCTAGCGCATAAAAGAGGGCGGCAAGCACGGGTAGCAGTGCGGCAGGTGTGAAGGCGTCGCCGCCAGGCCGCAACACCACCACCACGCCAAGGAAACCGCAGAGTATGCCCAGCCAAGCCTGGCGTGAAAGATGCTCGCCCGCCCCAAAAGCAGCCAGCACGGCAATAAACAGCGGCGTGGTGTAAATAGCGACCGCTGCCACTGAGAGTGGAATCAGCGGCAGTGCTGCGTAGTAGGCGATCCACATCAGTAACAGAAGCAGGCTTCTTATCGCCACCCAGCGGCGTGATTTTACCTTGGGGCGGGGGCATGAATGGCCAATGATCAATCCAAAGAGTAACGACAGCGATAGTGCTGAGGCGATGACATAGAGTTGCCATAGCGACATACTGGCACTTAGATACTTAACCAGGGCGTCGGTCAACGCCAGCAGAAAGACAGCCCCAATGATAAGGCTTATGCCCTGTAGGATATTATCTTGTGGTTCAGCGGTGACCTTCATTGCAGCGTTCCAGGTATGAATTCCGCTATAGAATGCCGCTGCCTCTAGCCGTGCTTCAAACGACTTCTGCGTCACAATGTATGAGCTCAGATTATGGATAACGTCATCAAGTCTCTTCCACCGCTGGCAACGCTGCGCCCCTTTGAGGCTGCCGCCAGGCTTGAAAGTTTTTCGCGCGCGGCCGATGAGCTACACCTTACTCAGGCGGCTATCAGCCGACAGATCCGTGCGCTGGAGGAAGACCTTGGCGTGATGCTTTTCGAGCGCCGTCATCGCCGTGTGTTTCTTACCAGCGAGGGGCGCGAGTTTGGCCGTACGGTCTCCCAGGCGCTGGAGAGTATTGCTATGGGAGCTCAGGGGCTGCGTGGCGATCCGGATGATAAGCGCGTCGTATTGTTCTGCCAGTTATGCGAAGCGTTCTATTGGCTGATGCCACAGCTGGCGGACTTCAATCGACGCTATCCTGACATTGAGATACAGCTGGCGACCTCGACACGGCCGATTACCGAATTTAGTGGCCGCTTCGACATTGCGCTGCAAACCAACGGACGACCCAGCGGGAGCCATCGTGTGGTGTTTACCGCCAAGGACGAGATATTTCCGGTCTGCAGCCCTGCTTACCTGAAAGGGGCCGCTACGCCGTTGAGTCTCACTGCGTTGCTGAACCAGCGGCTACTGCACCACCACGCTGAACCGCCGGACTGGCTGGAGTGGGATGATTGGTTTCGTGCCATGGGGCACTTTGAGTTTTCATCAGCGGAGAGCACTGTGTTCGATAGCTATCCACTGTTACTGCAAGCGGCTGTCGCGGGGCACGGTATCGCCTTGGGTTGGCGGCGCACAACGCAACGCTTAATTGAAAATGGCGAACTGATCCGCCCGGTGACAGAGAGCTTGCACCAGCACGATGCCATCGCCTTATACACTCGCCAGGGCGCACCTCAACGCCAAGGCAGCGAAGCATTACTTGGTTGGCTGCGAGAGGTGTTGAGTCATGAGTGATAGTAGGGCTTGTTCGACGCAATAGCTGTTCAAAAACTGCCGTCCGGCAAAGAGCCTCCGTCTCGATCCCGGCTGATCTCAGAATCAGCTTCGCCGTTTTCGATATTGCGGAGGGTGCTGCGAGTGATGCCTGCACGTTTCGATAGTTCGATAGCCGTCAATTTGAGTAATTTAAGGCCCATGAGAGTTTTTGTGGGCCTTTAAATGCTCACTGTGGGTCAGGCTGGGCAAGATCGTGAGTATTTAATACCTGAAACAACGGCTTTTTACTCTTCATTCGGGCAACTAGCTGCCCGAATGAAGGTCGTTGGAGACTGACCAAGCACCTTGCGAAACATGCTGGAGAAAGCGGCTGGGCTGTCGTAGCCGAGCTCCAGTGCGGTTCGTGTAACGGAGCTGCCGGAGAGCAGTCTGGGAATTGCTGCCATCAGGCAGGCCTGTTGGAGCCATACGCCAAAGGAGAGTCCAGTCTGCTGACGGAACAGGCGATTGAAGGTGCGCTGACTGCAATGTAAATGCCGCGCCCACTTCTCCGTAAGGGTGTGAATGCTCGGCTGGCCGAGAAACTCTCTGCACAGGCGGGCGAGGGGAGGGTCATGGGGCAGGGGCACAAACAGTGGCAGGGCCTGAGCCTGTTCCAGTTTCGTATAGGAGTAGTTGCGCCAGGGCACCGTCGCGGCCGTTTTCCTTATAGAGCGCGGGGATGTGGGCGGAAGCCAGCAGCAGGTGATGCAGTAGAGGTGTCACGACTAGCACCTCGCAGTTGGGCGACGTACGTGGTGCGACGTGAGGCTCGATATACAAGCTTCGGGTGCTCACCTCGTTCATGCGCACTTGGTGCCGCTTGCCCTCCGGCAGCCAGACGCCGCTGAACGGTGGCACCATCCAGGTGCCGTCATCCGTGTTGACTTCCATCACGCCTGTCATGCCATAGAGAAACTGGGCACGGCGATGGGTATGAAAGTCGAGCAGTGTGCCGGGGCTATAATCAGTGCCGATGGCTACTAGGGGCCGTGCTACATGGTCTACGTCTGACAGGGGAATATTGAGCATTGTCGTCAACTTGGCCGAAACACAATGATTATTGTCCAAATGGCGAATGTCGGCCAGCCCTCACCGGAATACCGTTCCTCCTGTTGAGTTCATCAGGAGAGTGCCGGTGTATAGCGTATTGCTACTTTGTGGCGGGGTGGCGGGAGTGACCACCGTGTTGTTCGGTTTCGGTGGTGGGTTTGTGGTAGTTCCTTTGCTGTATACCCTGCTGATTTCCGTCCATGGGCCGGATAGTGGTATCGGTCAGGCGGCCATGCATATCGCGGTGGCCACTTCGACCGCGCTGATGGTGTTTGCTGCTTCCCTGTCGACATGGCGCCACCATCTAAGGCAAACCGTGCAATGGCACCTGGTGCGGCCGCTGGTGGGCTATATCGCCATGGGGGCCGTGCTTGGCGCGGCGGCTGCCGTGTCGTTAAGTGGGGGTTGGGTGCGCTGGGCCTTTATCGGCTATCTGGGCATCACGATTATGGATGCTGTGCTTAGACCCGGTTTTCTGCATCAGGCGGAGAGTGATGTGCGTCCTATGGGGTGTGGGGTAACGGCAGTGACGGGGACATTGATTGGTGCGGTGGCCGCCTTGCTGGGCGTGGGTGGCAGCGTAATGACAGTCCCGCTCATGCGCCGTAGAGGCGCAAGTATGACGGCAGCTACTGCCATGGCCAATCCATTATCGTTGCCCATGGCGGTAAGTGGCACCGCGACGTATGTGCTGCTGTCTGCAAATCACCCAGCGTTGGGGGAGTGGTATGCCGGTTATGTGGAGCTGCGCGCGTTGCTGGTGCTCGCGATAGGCTCATGGGTCGGTATTCGACTGGCGTCGATATGGATCGGGCGCATTCCTGATCATATCCATGCCGGGGTGTACCTGCTATTGCTAACGATGGTACTGGCAGTGATGGTTTTTGTGCGTTGAAGTGTCCACTTTTATTTGGCAGGATCATGATAATATTAAGCTGTATAAATAATCAGTTATTTGGTAAGGTTTACTTAATCTCTGATAACAGGCGTGCTTTGGTAGGCAAAGGTGAATATTGCTGCATTGAGTGATGCTTGCTTTGGAGATGCATGGGGCTTGATGTAAACCTGGGAGCCAACACTCATGAATGACCAGCAAATACAGATATTTACCAGTGAAGATGGGCAAGCACACCTGGAGGTGACCCTGGAGCAAGAGACCGTTTGGTTGAGCCAGGCGCAGATGGCCGAGCTTTTTAGCACCAAGCGCCCAGCAATTACCAAACACTTGAGTAATATTTATAAGAGCGGTGAACTGGATGAAGACAGCACATGTTCCATTTTGGAACATATGGCTGAGCATGGGCAGAGATATCGCACCAAACACTACAATCTTGATGCAATTATTTCGGTGGGGTATCGGGTTAGCTCCAAGCGTGCCACCCAGTTCCGCAAGTGGGCCACGCAAGTATTAAAAGACCATTTAGTTCAAGGCTATACCCTGAATCAGCGCCGCTTAACCGAGCGTGGCATAGAGTTTGAGCAGGCTCTAACGCTACTCAGCCGAACCTTGACCAACCATGGTCTGGTTTCAACAGAAGGAAAAGCGGTTGCTCGCGTGATTAGCGATTACGCGCGTTCCTGGAGTCTGCTACAAGGCTATGATGAACAGCAATTAACCGAGCTAAACATCAAGCAGCCCGGTATGCACTCGCTGGAGTTGGACGAAGCCTTGAGAGCCATTGGGGAGTTGAAGCAAACCTTGATCGCCAAAGGCGAGGCAACCGAACTGTTTGGGCAGGTGCGGGGCGATGGTTTGACGTCGGCTTTGGCCACCATCGAGCAAGGTTTTGGAGACGAACTGTTTTACCCCAACGTGGCCACCCGAGCGGCGCATCTGCTTTACTTTGTGGTTAAAAATCATCCATTGGCCGATGGAAATAAGCGCTGTGGCTCGTTTCTGTTTCTATGGTACCTGCGCCGCAATGCATCGTTATTGGCTCGACCCGTTGAGCAACTGATCAACGACAACACCTTGGTGGCGCTAGCGTTGTTAGTGGCTGAAAGCCTGCCCGATCAGAAAACGCTGATGATACGGTTGATAGAGCATTTTATACTGTTGAAAGAAAGCTGATCACCGAGCCATTACGGCTGAGGAGAGTTCTTTGCGGGCTCTGTCTCCGGCTCGATCACGATTTCATGCGCAAGCCGCTCTTTTTCAAGCGCTGCCAAGGCAATTTGATAGCAGTCTTCGATATGACGGTTGCCCATCACCTTCATGGCGGTGAAGCTGATGCTGCCTGCCACGGCACTGCCGATTAGCGGGACGAACTTCGTCACGCCTTTCGCGGCGACCTTGATGCCCATCTTGTTGAGCACCGTCACGATGAGTTTTTTGGTGATGTATTTCCCGGCCAGCTTGCTGCCGGTATTGGAAATGGCCGTCATCACAAAGAGCTTGGATTCGGTATCCAGGCTTTCGATTTGTTCAGGCGATAAGCCAAATTTTTCATTAATTTGGGGGATCAACCGCATCAAGATGGCCACGTCTGAGCCAAGATCCACCCCGGGGATGGGAATGATCGCCGCCCCGGCAGAAAGGCCTGAACTCCTTGTGACCATCGACTGGCACGACTGCTTGATGGCGTCGAGGTCTTCACGTGACTCGATCATGATGTGGTCCTCCTATTTGATGGGCGATGGGAAGCTTCTAGACGCCCTCGATGCCATCCACGATAAAGACCCGATAGTCGGCCCCCTGGAAACGGTGCTGGCGGGCTTCCTGGTAGGCGGGGCTTTCATACCAGGCGCGGGCGGCGGCCATATCGGGGAAGCGTAAAATCACCGCCCCTTCCATGGCGCTGCCTTCGAGCACTTTAAAATCGCCGTAGAACGCCAGCGGTTCAGGGTCGTGGCCTTCCCGGGCGGCTTTGGCCTTTTCGCTGTAGCGCTCCATTTCATCAGTGTCGTGGGTGTGTTCTTTGATCATCACCACATAGGCTGGCATAGGGCTTTCCTTCGGTATCTGACATGGGAGTGCCAGAGCGGCTTGGGTCATGGCTCTGGCTACGTATAGGTCTGTTGATAATACCGTTTATCGGCAGGGTCAAGGTGATTACGCTGTCGTTTGGCGCCACAGGTTTTTCAACGGACCGCCGACCGGGTCGCTTTCGGGCATCGCCGTGCTCGCCACGCGCGCTTGCGCTGCTTCCAGCTGTGCCGGGTCGCCGCGCTCTATCGCTGGCTGTTGGCCGGGCGGGTAGGCGCCTACCATGCAGAAATCATCATCCGCCTCGAGGCTTGCATGCCCAACCCCTGCGGGCAGCACCAGTACGTCGCCAGCGCAAAGCATCAGTTCGCGGCCGTTAGGGCCACCCAGTCGTGCTCGGGCTTGGCCGCGAAAGATGCCCAATACTTCGTGAGCGGTGGAGTGAAAGTGGTCAAAGTCATACAGGTGGTAGCGCCATGCCGGCGGCCAGCCGTGGCGCTTGAACATGGCTTCGAAGGTGGCGGCACACGCCTCTGGGTCACGGGTGTCGATAACATCCCGGTAGATCAACACTGGCAGTGGGGAGTTGGGGTAGCCGGTCGCGTCATCGCTGTCCAGATGGAGCGTTTCGGGTTGCTCGATACTCATCATGGCCTCCTGTGTCGTGATGGGTGTCTCACAGCGTAGACGTTAGTGGCGCGATGGGTCAGCCTATTGCCACCGCTCAGTCGCCCGGTCGCACCGCCTAGGTCGCGAAAGCAATCAGCCGTTGCGGTTCGGTAAGGCTGTGTACAATCAACCAGGTCGCTGCCAGAGACCGCTAGGCCTTGGCGCTGGCCTTTGCCAGCGGGATGCCATCGCGTGAGCGAGTCCCATACCCAGCAGGCGCGCTTTGTCCACCTTGCTGGTCGAGATGCGCGCGTCCCAGGCCCGAGCCCCGTGCGCTTTCACCTTGATCCCGATTTCCCGGTAGACGCCGTGGGCGGTGCCGATGGCCCAGGCGCAGCGAGGCGGCAAGGCCGTCAATCCACCGCGGGCGGCGTCATAGTAGGGTTCCGCCAGGTCGATCAGTTGTCGGGCCAGGCCTGCCAGGGCTTCACGATGCCTTGGCGCTGTCATCTCCTGGCGGGGAATGCCGGCTTCTTCCAGCCACTGGGCCGGCAGATAGCAGCGATCAATCTGTGCATCCTCGATGATGTCCCGGGCGATATTGGTCAGCTGAAAGGCCATTCCCAGGTCGCAGGCCCGATCCAGGGTCGCCTCATCCTTCGCACCCATGATCCAGGCCATCATGATGCCCACCACGCCGGCCACGTGATAGCAGTAGTCCAGGGTATCGTCGAGGGTGACATAGCGCCGCTGCTCCACGTCCATGGCGAAGCCGTCCAGGTGAGCCAGGGGATAGCGCTCGGGGATCCCGTGGTCGAGCGCCACCTCCTGAAAGGCGGCGAAAGCCGGGCTTTGCATGGGCTCCCCGGCATAGGCACGACGCGTCAGGTGTCGAAGCTCGTTTAGGCGCGTCTCGCTGCTTTCGCCCGTGGTTTCCTGAGCACGAAAGCCCAGCTGCTGGTCGTCGATCACGTCGTCGCAGTGGCGGCACCAGGCATAAAGCATCAGGGCGCTGCGCCGAGTGGCCGGGTCGAACAGCTTTGCGGCGGTGGCAAAACTCTTGGAGCCCACGGCGATGGTCTGTGCGGCATGCTGTCCTAGCTTATCGGTCATCGAGTCGCTCCAGCATCAGGCCCGCAGTGGCCTTGGCGGAACCGATCACGCCGGGCACCCCAGCGCCGGGATGGGTGCCGGCCCCCACGAGATAGAGGTTGTCGATCTTGGCATCCCGGTTGTGGGGCCGGAACCAGGCACTCTGGGTGAGAATCGGCTCCAGGGAGAAGGCGGAACCCAGGTGAGCGTTGAGCTCCTCGCGAAAATCCAGGGGGGTGAAGTGCCGACAGGTCACCAGGTGCTCCCGTAGCCCGGGAATATAGTGACGCTCCAGATAGTCGAGGATGCGGTCGCGGTATATCGGCCCCTGGGTTTCCCAGTCGATGTTAGCCTTGCCCAGGTGCGGCACCGGTGCCAGGACATAGTGAGCGCTACAGCCTTCGGGTGCCATGCTCGGATCGGTGACACAGGGGGAGTGCAGGTAGAGGGAAAAATCCTCCGCCAGGGTGTCCGCGTTGAAGATCTCGTCGATCAATTCCTTGTAGCGGGGGCCGAAGCACACCGTATGGTGCTCCAGGCCTTGCGGTGGCCTGTCCAGGCCGAAATAGATCACGAACAGTGACATGCTGAAGCGCTTGCGGCCCAGGGACTTGGCTTGGCGGGTGCCGCGGGAATGCCCGCTCAACAGCCTGCTGTAGGTATGCATCACGTCCGCGTTGGAGGCCAGTGCCTCCGTCGGGAAATGTCGGCCATCCATCAGGGTGACGCCGCTTACCTGATCCCCTGCGGTCTCGATGTTTGCCACTTCCGCGTTCAGTTCGAGGGTGCCGCCGAGATCCTTGAACAGCTGGACCATACCCTGTACCAGGGCGCCGGTGCCGCCCCGGGGAAACCATACGCCCCACTCCCGCTCCAGGGCATGGATCAGGGTATAAATGGAGGAGGTAGCGAATGGGTTGCCCCCCACCAGCAGGGAATGAAAGGAGAAGACCTGGCGCAGATGCGGATCCTCGATGAATTTCGAGACCATGGAGTAGACGCTGCGCCAGGCCTGAAGCTTCGCCAGCTGCGGCCCGGCGGCGAGCATGTCGCGAAAGGCCAGAAAGGGCACGGCGCCGAGCTTGCGATAGCCCTCCTCGAACACTGCCTGGGAATAGCTCAGGAAGTGCCGATAGCCCTCCACGTCACGGGGGTTGCGCTCGGCGATCTGTCGCTCCAGGGCGGCCTGATCGTTGACGTAATCGAAGGCAGGGGCATCTTCCCAGCAGAGCCGGTAGAAGGGCGTGACCGGCAGCAGTTCGACATAATCTGCCATGTGTTTGTCTGCCAGATGAAAGAGCTCTTCCAGGGCGGAGGGGTCGGTAATCACCGTCGGGCCGGCATCGAAGGTGAACCCCTGGTCTTCATAGACATAGGCGCGGCCACCGGGCTTGTCGCGCTTTTCCAGCAGGGTGGTCTGGTAGCCGCCGGACTGCAGGCGAATCGCCAGGGCCAGGCCGCCGAAGCCGGCGCCGATCACCAGGGCACGTTGAGGCTGGGTCATGAGCGTATTCCGAAGAAGGTGGATGAAATCTTTTGTGGGGAATTTGCCCGCACCGCCTTGAGCGCTTCGCCAAGCGGCACCGGCGGCTTGCCCATCAGGATGCGCACTTTGTCGGCACGGGTCAGGCGTCCGGCGTAGAAGCGTTCGATCAGCGGTTCTGGCAGGCCGTAGAAACGTTGCATGACCTGCCAGCGCCGCGCCGGGCGGCCCGCCAGGAACAGCATGCGATTGAGCAGGCGGAAGTAGCCCTGGTGTTGCCATTCCCGGGCGGCGAAGGCATGGATGGCCTGGAACAGCGACGCCGCATCGAGCTTGCCAAGCTCGGCGATGCGTTCTGCCAGACCCATCGCCTGGGGCAGGGAGTACCCGGTGGTGGGGTGGAACAGACCGGCGCGTAGGCCGCTTCGCGGCTGGCCCTGGGCGTTCTGCCAGAAGGCATCGAACTCACCCGCCAGGATGATCGGCAGCACGCCGCTCTCTTCCCGCAGGGTTTCGACGATCCGCCAGTCGCGATCCCGCGCGTAGGCGCCGATATGCTCACGCAGTTGGGCCGCGTCCGCCTCCGGGCGGTCCACATAGTGGGTATCCTCGATCAGCAGGGTATCCTGGCTGAACGGCAGCACGTAGACGAACCGGTAGCCGTCCTGCTGGGGCACGCTGGCGTCCATGAGGATCGGTTCTTCCAGGCCGTGGGGCTTGTCCAGGCGGACTTCCTGGCCGAGAAAGGCCTGGTAGCCCAGGGTCAGGTGAGCGCTGTCGGCGGGGCCCCGGCCGTCGATGACCGCTTTCGCGTGCAGCACCCGGCCATCCTCGAGTTCCACGCTATCCGTGGAAAGGCGGGCCACGCGCGTGTCGACCCACAAGTTGTCGCCCAGGGCCTCTTCCAGAACGCAGGCGAAATCCCGGGAGAAGATACTGGAGTAGCCCCCGTTCAACAGGCGCTCGCGGTGCGGGAAGATCACACGGTGCCGCGGCCAGCGACGACCCACCATGGGCGCCAGCCAGGCATGTTGGTCTGCGGAGAGATCGCCATCGTGAAACGACCAGGTGTGATGACCACCGGGGCGACTTTCGCTTTCCAGCATCAGCAGGCGCAACTCTGGCTGCGCCTGTATCAAGCGCAGGGCGATCAGGCCGTTGGCCAGACCGCCCCCCACCAGTATCAGGTCATATCCTGGCGCGTTCATGAATCATACCTCGTCGCCAGTGACCGGCGCGGCAGGATAGGGGCGATGACGGCGATATGCCTAGCCATGGGGCGCTTCCAGAGGGACGCCGCGATCATCCAGCAGCACCGCCGCACGCAGGGCATGCAGGTCGGCGCTGCCGGTACAGAAACAGGCGATGCGCAACTGCTGGATGATTACCTCGAAGTGCTCGATCACCGCCTGACTCGATTCGGTGGCACTCTCGAGCACTGCGGCGGCCTGGCCCACCAGGTCCGCGCCCAGGCGTATGGCCTTGGCGGCGTCCACTCCATCGCGAATGCCGCCGGAAGCGATCAAAGGCGTCTTCGGCAGGGTCTGGCGCACCGCTCGAATGGCCTGGGCGGTGGGGGTGCCCCAGCCGGCGAAGGCCATGGCGACCCGGCGCTGGTGCTCATTTGTCGCGCGTTCCGCCTCCACCGCCGCCCAGCTGGTGCCGCCGGCGCCGGCCACGTCGATCATCGCCACACCTTCTTCCACCAGCGCCCGGGCCACCTCGGGGGAGATACCCGCGCCGACTTCCTTGACCACCACCGGCACTTCGAGCGACGTGACCAGCGTGCCGATGGCCTGAAGTACGCCACACCAGTCCCGGTCGCCGCCCTGTTGCACGGCCTCCTGCAGGGGGTTGAGGTGGACGATCAATGCATCCGCCTCGATCATCTCCACCGCCCGGCGCGCCCAGTCGATCCCCTGGGGCTCCCGAAGCTGACCCGCGCCGATATTGCCAAGCAGTGGAATATCCGGGGCGATGCGTCGTAACTGCCTGGTCAGGCCATGATCGTTGCCAGACTGCAGGGCGACTCGTTGGGAGCCGATGGCCAGGGCGATACCCAGGTGTTGGGCGGCTTCTGCCAGGTGATGATTGATCGTTTTGGCCCGTTCGGCGCCGCCGGTCATGGAACTGATCAACAGCGGCGCTTTCATGGGTTTATCGAAAAGTCGTGCGCTCAGATCAATCTCGTCCAGGTGCAGCTGTGGCAGGGCGCAATGGGCGAAGCGATAGTCGGCGAATCCCGTAAGGGTCCGAGCGTTAGCCCGACGAGCGTCCAGCACGATGTCGAGATGATCATTCTTGCGTTTCACCATACTGTCATCGGTCATGTCTCGCTCCCGCTGGAGATGCAGCCCGTTGCTGCTTTAGGCGTTTTTTGAGTTTCCTGACATCTGGCGCGTAAAGGAAGCCGAAGGACACAGCCCCCTCTCGAGTACGCACGGCATGATGGATTCGGTGAGCTTGGACCAGACGCTTCAAATAGCCGCTCTTTGGCTGCCAGCGAATCGGCCAGCGTTGGTGAACCATACCGTCGTGAAACAGAGAATAAGCGACGCCGTAAAGCGTGATGCCTGATGCGATAGCCATGAGTGGCGTCCAGTAAAGGTCTCCCACCGCAAACATGCCGACCACCACCAGCGAAAACACCACAACATACAGGTCATTTTTCTCGAACACGCCCTCAGTGGGTTCGTGATGGGATTTGTGCCAGCGCCAGCCCCAGCCGTGCATAATGTACTTATGGGCGTACCAGGCGAACACTTCCATCCCCAGGAAAGCCGCTATCACAAGCATGAGCGTCCATAACCAGTCCATCATGTTTTACAACCTCTCTTAGGCCGGCGTCTTGAATAAGGGGAGGGCAGCTAGTAGCAGGCTTACCAGTGCCACGGCGGCCAGGATGCCGCCGGGCTGGGCTAGCTGAGCCCAGCTGTCGCCGCGAATCAACGCTCCGTAAAAACCTTCAATCGCCCAGGCATTCGGCGTGAACAGGCTCACCGTCTGCAACCAGTCAGGCATCATGAAACGTGGCACCATTGAGCCGCCTACGCTGGAAACAATGAGCACAAAAAACGAAGAAAAGGTTGTCGCCTGCTGCGTTGTTCGACACAGCGACAGGAGTAAAAGTGCCAGCCCGGCACTGGCGGCGGCGCAGGCAATTGCCATGACAATGACTTTCGCCAAAGCGCGCTCTATCTCCAGCCCAAACCCGAACCTGGCGACCAGGAAGATAGCGCTGGCCTGGAAAAATCCCAGACTCAACAAAAACAGAAACCGGCCCAGCAGTAACCGCGAATGCGCCGCTTTGCTCAGTAGAAGGCGTTCGGCGATACCGTTTTGGCGCTCTTCCAAACTGACCATGCCCGCGTTCACGGCGGACAACAACAGGAACAGAATGGCGGTGGCGCCAGCATAGTAGGCGATACCGCTGAGCCCAGATATTGACGCTGTCGCCTCGCCATAGACGGGATCTAGCTCGATAAGCAAGTCTTCGATCGCTGCCTCGCCCGGGTCCCTGGCCATGGCTTCCAGAGCGGCGTCCAGGCGTGCTTGTTGTTCGGGCGAGAAACCCTCAACCAGAGCTTCTGTGGTTTGCGCAAGACGCTGCACAAGAACCTGCGGTTGCTGGGAGACCAGGCTTTGGCGCAGCCAGCCCTGTAGAGACAGAGCGGCAATTTCACGGGTGGGTTCGCTGACAATAGTAAACAGCGGATCGTTGTCCGTGTCTGGTTGCCCGTGAACGATCACCCCCGTGTCGAAATTGCCTTGTTGCACTTGTTCCCGTAGTTGAGCGCGGCCCGAATCGGGTAGAGCCGTCATCTCCAGTTCTTCGGTCTGCGTCAGGTACTGCGCAAACTCTTGCATCTGTTGATCTTCGGTTTCCACCACAAGACCGACCCGCAAGTGCAAGTCGCCTTCCGTGGCGCCGGAGAAGATGCTGGCAAAGATGGCGAATACCAGGCTGGGCAAAGCAAATGCCATGAGTAACGCACCGCGGTCACGCCACAAGCCCAGGACCATCACTCGGAAAATTGCCCTCATGACACTGTCTCCACCGCAGTATCGCTTCGGGCACCGGTAACCTGCTGCATCACGTTTTTTAATCCGGGTCGGCGTATCGATACCTCGGCAATGGCCTCACGTGCTCCGCCCAGGTCGCGGTAGAGGTGGTCGATCAATCTATCCAGCGGCAGGTCACTTTCCAGCCACCATTCACTGCTCTCATCACTACTCTCATCACTGCGAGGGCGAAAACCCATCTCCTGCAGCCGCTCACAGAGTGCCGGGGGCAGCATGTGAACCGTACGCACAACGAATAGCTGACGGTTGCCGAAGGTTTCCTGTATCAACGCCTGGGGCTCGTCCAGGGCTTTCAGTTGGCCTTGATGAAGAAGGGCGACGCGGTGGGATAGCACTTCAGCTTCATCTAACTCATGGGTCACAACGACCACGGCCACACCTTGCTCGGCGCGGCGGCGAATAAGGTCGTGGATTGACAGGCGCACACCCAAGTCGACCCCGGCCGTGGGTTCGTCCAGCACGAGCAGAGAAGGGTGGGAGACCAGGGTGGCTGCCAGGTGTAAGCGCCGCTGCATACCACCGGACAACTGGTCGACCCGCACATCGGCGTTGTCTGTTAACTCGATTTCTTCCAGCGCTTGACTGACCCGGGCGGGCATCTGGTGGCGGCTGACACCTGTGCAGCGCGCGAAAAACGCCAGGTTCTCCCGCCCCGTCAAGTGCCGGTATAAACCCAGGAACTGGGGGGTGAAGCCGATGGAGTGTTGATAGGCCTTACCCGGAGAAAGCGCTTTTCCGGCAATGAATATTTGCCCGGAACGGGGGCGCAGCTTGCCGGTGATGGCGCGCAACAATGTCGATTTCCCGGCACCATTAGGCCCGAGGATACCGAGTATTTCACCTGGACGTACCTGTAAAGAAACGTCGTCTAAGGCGCTGTGGCTGCCGTAGACAACCCGTAGTCGATCAATGGTGAGTGCTGCAGTCGTCGTCATTCGCAAGGTCTAAACCCCAAGCCTTTGCGCCGCACCGTTGAAGGCAACGAACTGTTGTTCCACGAGCGCTGCGAGTGAGGATTCATCGTATCCGGCTCTACGCAATTGCTCTCTTGCCATGGCTTGTGCATTGCTCAATGCGCCGCGAACTTCTTCGGGTGTGTAAAGAGAAAGCAAGGTGGTTTTCGCACTATCCTGCTGCACGTCCTTACCGGTCTCCTGCACAAAGGTACTGTGATCCAACATATCATCGTAAAGCTGAAACAGCAGACCAAAGGCACGGGCAAAGCGCGTCAATGCGTCTATCACTTCTGCATCCAGCCCCCGAAGTCGTGCACCGGTAACGACAGCAAACTCAAACAGGCAGCCTGTTTTCTGGTGGTAGAGTTGCTCAATGGCGCTCTTGGTGCCCACGGGGTGATTTTGTAAATCAGCGATCTGTCCGCCCACTAACCCCATAGAACCAATAACATGACTGAGATGAGCGCTAACGGCGACTTTGGTGGAAGCATCCACGTTGGGGCAATCGGCGATAACCCCGTACGCGAGGTTGAGGAAGTTGGTTGAGGCAAGAATGGCGGTGCTTTCGGAAAAGCGTATATGCGTGCAGGGGCGGTCGCGGCGCATAGTCGCATCGTCCATGCAGGGCAGGTCGTCGAGAATCAGCGAAGCGGTATGCACCAGTTCCGACACACAGGCCATACGGAGGGTGTGACTGTCAGTGGCCACATTCGCAGCTAGAAGCGTAAGCAGCGGGCGCAAGCGCTTGCCTGAACCCAACAGGGCGTAATGCATGCCTTGATGCAGATGCGTGGGCGATGTTTCCTGAGCTGGCATAAGCTCCAGCAAGGTTGCGTTGACCATGCTCTTTAGATGGACAATATCCATCGGTGGCGTCTTTGAAACTTGTCTCTTTCTACCTTGAGACGCGACAGGCGCGGACTCTGCGGCGGACGCTTGCGGCTTGCGTATAAAGGTCACCCTGTACCCCCCGGTTGCCTACCTATGCGGCCGTAATAAAGTCAGAGCTGACTTCCTTGAACCGCCATTTGAAGAATTGTATTAACCTGGTCTTTTGGATCACCATGAAAGACGGGCGACGACACGCTTCTCATCAGCGAGTAGCGAAAACGACCAGCCATTGCGCTCACAAAGCCGTTGCACGATACCCAGACCAAGACCATAACCCCGCGAAGAGGACACCTCAGTCGGCGCGTGCCGCTTTTCAGCGTCACTGCTCACCTGATTGGTGACCAGGAGCTCATGCTCTTTAATACGAATCGTGATCGGGCCGTGCGCGTGGAGCGTATGCTCGAACGCATTTCGCACCAGATTATTGACCGCAATAGAAAAGGCCTGCGGATGTCCGTTGACTTTGGGGTTTGCGAGTTCGTCGATATCCACATCGACGAACTGGCGGGTCAGCAGGTAGCGCTGCTGATCAATAGCCTTGCTCACCAGCGGCATCACTAAAAACTGCTCGTCATATAACCCGTCGTCGGTTTCGCGAGCGAGGCACAAGAACATTTCAATCGTGGTTTTCATATCGAGCGTTGCGCGCCTCACTCGATCAAGCGCCTTCACATCGGTCGCTGAAAGGTTGCTTTGTTCCAGCAGCTCAAGTGCGCCTGTTATGACCGTGATCGGCGTCCGCAACTCATGACTGGCTGAACTGGTAAAATATCTTTCCCTCTCAACAAATGCGCTGATACGCTCAAGCGTCTTCTCGATGGTCCTGGCGAGCACGCCAACCTCATCATCACCGAATCGGCTGGCCTCTATGCGTTTATGATCTTCGGCCGATAGTCGTTCCGGGTCGATGTCTGCGACCGCTTCGGCGAGTTGCGCCACGGGGGCGACGGCTTTGCGCATAACCACCACGCCCAGCGCGAAACCAAGCGTCGCGAGTGCTCCAACGGCACCGGTAATAAAAAGCAGCCACCACCAATCCTCTGACGACGCCGCTTCAATCCCGGCAACATCGAACACCACAAAGCCGTGTTGCTGGTCATTGTCGGTCGGTACTACCGCGACATGCAGTTCTTTTTCTTCGAATTCGTACAACCCTTCATCGGGATTGGTTTGCGCCCATTCCCGCAGTGATTCAGGCAAGCGACCGATCTCATCGTATCCGCGAAGGTTCATCGGCATAGCGGGGTAGCTCTCTGCGGCACGCTGCAGCTGATGCTGGAGCACCCGGTCTTCGGTAAACCTGATCGCCGCGAAGAAAGCGAGCCCCCAGGCCACGCTCAGTACAGCTACGCACACTGCAAATGCAATGGCGACACGTGTGCGTAAACTGTGCCGGTACATTACTGAGTATCCTCTGCAATTCGGTAACCGATGCGATGCACGGTGTGAATTAACGGACTATTAAACGGCCTATCGATAGCCTGGCGCAGCTTGTACAAGTGCGAGCGAAGCGCATCGCCATCGGGGCGCTCCTCAGCCCACAACAAGGTTTCGAGGTCATCGCGAGCCACAACAGACGGCGCTTCTTCCATCAAGCGTTGCAGTAGTCGCATGCCGGCAGGGGTAAGGTCGATGCGCTGACCCGCACGATGCACTTGCAGCGTGGATCTATTCATCGTCAGATCACCAACCGTCAACAGGTCGTCAGTCTTTCCGTGACTACGTTTGCAAAGCGCCTGCAGTCGCGCATGTAGCTCTTGTAAGGCGAATGGCTTGACCAAATAGTCATCGGCGCCCGCCTCGAACCCCTTAAGCTTATCGTCAAGCGTGTCTCTCGCCGTTAGCATGAGCACGGGCGTTTCTACTTTGGCATCGGCCCGCAGCTTTGTGCAGAAACTTAGGCCATCCATCCCCGGAAGCATCAGGTCCAGGACGATAACGTCGAATGGATTCGTCAACGCCAGGTACATCGCGCTGATACCGTCATAGGCAAAATCCACAACATAGCTATGCTTTTCAAGATACGCAGCGATGTTCTCGCAAATGTCGCGGTTGTCTTCGACAATCAGCACTCTAACCGGTGCCGCTCCAAGCACGTTTCCCATCTGCTGATCTCCCCTTTCAGGCATAACCCGGTCGCAGACCCATTAGTGGCTCGGCCTCGCTGCCTTGATGAAACTTTGACAGGTTAGCAAAGCGGATGTGACTAAAACGTCGCTGAAATGTGAAAGCGACAATCTAGTGACAATAACAAATGCGAATCGGACGGTGCCGGCTTATTCGGCACCGTGTCTGACCTTTTGGTCGGACGCCAGCGCTCGCATGGATTGATCTTCGTCGCATGGGACGAGGCTGTACGGTAATGCGTCTTTAAGAAGTCTTGGCGGGGGTCGGAACGATAAAGAAGTATTGCGTAAGTCTTCAGTAAGTGAGCGGCTGTGACAGTCAACACGCTTTCCATTCAACGTTGACTGAAGGGCCTCTGGTCTTTGGAGACTTCGCGCATGATCTACCGACTCCTGCACCGGTGGCGCTGGCTTGGCGCCTGGACCCTGGCCAACCTGCTGCTTACCTGGATGATCTCGCTGCGCTATGTCGGCTATATCCAGCCCGAGGGGGCCGAGCAGTGGAGCTACCTGCTGATGGTTTTCCTCGGCCATCTCTCGCTGCTGGTATGGCTGGCCGCTCTGCCGATGTTCCTGCTGGCCACGCTTTTACGCGGCATCGGACTATGGCTGATGACGACCCTGTGGGCGAGTGGCCTGCAGCTGTTGCTGCTGCTTGATACTTTCGTCTACGCTCAGTATCGCTTCCACCTGAGCGGCTTCATCCTTGACCTGCTGCTCAACGCCGGGGGAGACGTGTTCAGCTTCTCATGGGTTGCCTGGGCACTGGCCGTCGGTGGCGTGCTGGGCATGTTGGCGGTGCAGGGTGGTCTCGGGCTGCTGTTCAGGCGGCGTCCACCGTCACGGCCTGTGGGCGCAATGCTGGTAGTGAGTTTGTTGGCCCTGCTGGGGGTGCACGGTTGGCATGCCTGGGCGGATGCCCACTACGACCGCGACATCACCGGCATGACGCGTCATGTGCCGGTCTTCTATCCGGCCACTGCCAAGCGCTTCTTCGTCAAGCACGGGTGGGTCGACCCCCAGGCGGTACGTGATCGGGTGGATCTCGAGGCGACGGAGGGCGAGGCGCAGGATTTGGTCTACCCCTCCGCGCCCCTGAGCTGCTCGCCGTCGGTGTCTACCGACAACCTGCTGCTGGTGCTGCTGGATACCCTGCGTCACGACATGCTCACGCCTGAGGTGATGCCGAATCTTTACCGGTACGCCCATCAACCCGGTTGGTTCAGGGCGCGTGAGCATATCAGTGGTGGCAATTCCACCAAGGCCGGCGTCTTCAGCCTCTTCTATGGCCTGCCCGTCACCTACTGGGATGCATTTACTGCCAGCCAGACGCCCCCGGTGCTGATGGAGCGATTAAAGGCCGCCGATTACCGCTTTCAGGTTCTCTCTTCGGCGACGTTGGTGAGCCCTGCCTTTGACCGTAACGTTTTTGCCGGCCTCAAGGATGTCTCGCTGGAGCCAGCAAAGGGCGAGCCCTGGGAGCGCGATCAGCAGGTCACCGATGACTGGCTAGCCTGGATGGACAACGAAGAGGCAAAGTCAGATGAGCGCCCGTTCTTTGGTTTCCTGTTCTATGACGCCGTGCACGGCTATAGCCATCCGCCAGACTTCCCGCGCTTCACGCCCTATTGGGAGCATATCAACCACCTGAGCCTGGGGCCTGACTTCGACCCCGAACCTTACTGGAACCGCTATCGCACGGCGGCGCGCTATGTGGATCAGCAATTGGGGCGGGTACTCGATGACCTGGAACGTCGTGGGCGGCTTGAGGATACGGCGATTGTGATTACCTCCGACCACGGTGAGTCCTTCAACGAACATGGCAAGAACTACTGGGGACATGGCAGCAACTATACGCCGGAGCAGGTCCAGGTCCCGCTGGTGATGCATTTGCCGGGACGCTCCGGTGGTGCGCTGAAGCGGCGAACGCACCACGCCGATATCGCACCGACGCTGCTCGAGGAACTACTCGACTGTGAGTCGGCGCCTCAGCATTACACCCTGGGGCAAAGCCTGTTGGACGCCGCCCCCCATCGCGACTGGATGCTTTCAGGCAGCTACATGGGTTATGGCATCCTGATGCCCGACTATCAGGTGGCCGTGCACCCGACAGGTGCCTTTGCAGTCTATGACTACCGCATGAACGAACTCGACGATATCCAGCTTGAGGCCCGGGTGTCGAACCAGGTACTCAGAGCGCTGTCGAGGTTCTATCGCTAATTCTATGCCAACATATATATAACGACGAGAGATCCAGTACCTGCCACTCCTATTATATTGGTGAGTTCTATTATCTCATCCTCAATATGACTCAGCAGCCAAGCTGTCGTGTCTTTTGATTTTATTTTGGAAAACATGAAGGCTGTCGTGCTAGCTTCAACACTGAAGACGGCAATGATGATTTCAATTGACTTTGCATCAAGCATGATAATGGGTAAAGCTAGAAAAAGAGTTAAAGAAGTTGCTATGCGTAAAGCAAAGTGCTGTAAATGGCTTAAGCTTTCAGGAGCATCAGATAACCAAACGTTTGAAAATAAAGTCTTCTCTTCCACGCGTCGCGTTAGAAAAAAATACTTGGATAGTGAAGACTTGGATATAAGCATGTTATTTCACCTGTTTTTTCTCAACGTTCATGTGCTATACGGCGATCGCTCGACCTTCGTTACTATTGATCGGGCGGCTCATCTCAAGGAATCCTGCTAACTTCAGTCGATTTTTCGTCGCTTAGTCACCTGTCACCTCGCGGATATTGTCGAGGAGTTCGAGAAAATAAGGATTCCAGGTTAATCGGGCATGGTATTTGTCCGCATCGCGCTGCCCCCATGCGCTAAACCACAGGGTGTCAGGGTCATCGGGCGGGGTGAGGTCGTCCTGGCCGTTTTCCAGCATGAGGTAGCTTCCCGCTTCCCCGTAATACCTATTCTCCGGCGCAAACAGCACATTCATGTGGGAAAAGTTGCTGATCCGCCGGTCGGGCAGGTAGCTGGTGAGGGGCGTAACGCGGGGATCGTCGAGGTGAGCCGGGGTGTCGCCGTACCATACGAAGCGTGATGACGGATGAGTAAAGCGGGTTTGAAAGGCATCGAGCGTCGCGTCGGGGTCGAGAACGCTGTCGTGCTGGCTCATGGTCATCAGCACGGGCTTATCGAAGCGCTCGGCATGGAGGTTTTTTTGCACGGCACTGACCGAGCGATAATACAGCGAGGCGCCGCGCGACGGCAGCGACCGGTACGTGACGATATTGTCCTCGTCGTCGATGTCGAGCCAGTCCCAGAAATGGGCAATTGCCGGGGCAAGAAACAGGTAATGGCTATCGGGGTAAAAGCCTGGGGAAAACAGCAGCAGCCCGTCGACATTGTCGTCGTGGTACGCATGGGTGGTGACCAGGTTGCCTCCGGTCGAGAAGCCACCCAACCAGAGTTCATCAACTTCATCTGCAAGCAGCTTGGTGTGATGGGCAACGGCGCTTTCCCAATCGTCATGGTCCGGCAACATCAGGTCGGCGGGGCGGCTGCCATGGCCGGGCAACAGAATCGAACGTACCAGCCAGCCGTCTTCCGCCATGGCGCTGGCCATATCCGTGAAATACCAAGGGCTTGAGCCCAATCCGTGCACGAACAGGATGCCGCGTTTTGCCTGTGTCGCCGGACGGCGCTCAAACGGTGCGTTGAGCGCTATCTCGCGGTGGCGGTCGTCACCGATGAAGGCGCGATTGTCGGCAATCCACGCCCGGGTGTCGCGAACGTACTCATCGAAGCTTGGTTGATCATGGCGCGGCAGGCTGCCCGAAGGTTGGAAACGCGGGGAGTCCGGCGGTACGGCGCAAGAGGCCAGCAATACCAGGGCGGAAAGCAGTACGCTTAGGCGAAGAAACATGGAAGTCTCCATCGGTGGGTGCTTACCTTTGTCAGCGCGTCGCTATGCGTTGCTTACCGGGAATGGTCGGGTAAACGGGCGAGGCGTTAGCTTACAAGCAGAACAAGGACGCCATGAGCGCCGACGATGATTCAGTTGTTCAAGGTGAACCCTGGCAGCACCGCTTCGGCCTCGATAGCGATCAACCATTCCGGTTCGGCTAGGCCGTGTACCATCAGCCAGGTGGCCGCTGGTGGCGCACTGGAGAAGCGGCGCTTAAGCGCTTCCATTACCACGTCCTGCTCGTAACGGGCCGATTCGGCCAGATAGATTCTCAGCATCACTACCCGCGAAAGGTCGCCATCAAGGTTCAATAGCAACCGTTCGACGTTGTCCAGTGCGGCCTCTGTTTGCGCTGCCAGCTCAGGCCCCGCCAAGTGGCCCTGGGTATCGACGCCTACCTGGCTGGACATCAGCACCCGGCATCCACCCTGGACCAGCACGGCCTGGCTGTGCCCTTCGTCCAGGGTATCGGGCAGGTTGGTCGGATTCAGGGGTTGGCGCCTTAAGATTTGCATAGCAACCTCGTTGGTAAGCTGATGGTTATCACGATCACTCGATCCATTGGGCGTGATGCGCTACAGAGCGCTTTTAAATCAATCGCTATCATTGGCATCGCTCGCTCTGCATAGCGTCATGGCCAAACCGGGGTGGGCGTTGTGGGCCGTAAGCACCCAACCGTGTGCCATGGCAATCTCCTGGCAGATGGCCAGCCCCAATCCAGCGCCATGGTCGCGCCGATGCGCCCCACGCCAGAAACGTGAGAACAGCAGGGCCAATTGTTCTGGTTCGACGCCTGGGCCACGGTCACGCACAGTTATTATATTTTCCTGGATCTCCATGCTGACGAGCGTCTGCTCGGGAGCATGCTGAATAGCGTTCTCCAGCAAGTTCTTGAGCAGGGTGAAGCATGCCCCGCGATCGGCCTTCCATGTCACTCCTTGATCCGCGGCAAGTACCGTTAAATGAACGTCGGCGGATTCCGCCATGCGTTGCAAGTAGGTGGAAGCTTCGTGGGCGATGTCGTGCATTCGAACAACGCTAAACTGGTAGTTGTGCGCCTCGCTCGCTTCGGCCAGCAGTAGCAGTTGTTGCACTTGCCGGGTCATGTACTCGACATCGCTCAATAGCGCCTGGCGGTCATTTCGCCCTTCCTCAAGCAACTCAACCTGCCCGCGGATCAGCGCCAGGGGCGTTTTTAACTCGTGGGCCGCGTGGCCGAGAAACTCCTGCTGGAGGCGATAACCCCGCTCAAGGCGTTCCAGAGCGTGATTGAAGCTATGTACCAGCGGGGCAATTTCCACAGGCACGGCGTCCGTATCGAGCCGGGCGTCTATAGAGCGCGGCGAGATAGCCGCCGCCGATTTGGAAACATCGCGCAGCGGCTTGAGGGTTAAGCGCAAGGTAATGTAGGCGCATAGACCGAAGGCAACGAACATGACAAAGCCAAACACCAGTACGCCCGCTGCCACCAGTGGAAAGGCGACGAGATAGAGGACATCAACGAATCTTGAACTGGCGACGAACTGCAGATACCACGTTCTTCCACCATGCTCAAAGGGCTCCGTGGCGCCGTAGAAAGTTCTGTCATCATACTCAAAGGAAAAGGTGCCACGCGCCAAACGTAGAGCCTCGCCGTCGGCTGGCCAGAAAGCTTCTCCGGCACTCGAGGCCACTGCCACGTTCCCGGCATCATCCAGAATCCGGTACGCCGTCTCGCGTTGTGGGCCTTCGTAGAGCCAAGCGCGGTCGTTCATGCTGGCGTCGAAACCGACGGGCCGGCCACGACTGTCGAACTCGATATTATCCACCAGCCCCTCGGCCGCGTCGGCCATATCCATACGAGGCAGTAGATCGCTCTGAAGCACCACTGCGGCGGCAATGACCAGCAGTGTGATACTCAGCACCATACCCGCCAAATAGGCCAGCAGCACCTTCAGCCTGAGGCTATTGAGCGTCATCCGCTTGACGAAGCGCATATCCCATCCCCCTGACGTTGGCGATCCGCTGGCGCGAACCGATAGCAAGAAGCTTTCGGCGCAAACGGTGCAGGGCGACATCCAGGGCGTTCGGTGTCACCGCCTCACTTAGCCCCCAGGCCGCCGCCTCCAGCGCGCTGCGGCGGACTACCTCATCGTGCTTGTATAGCAGCAACTGCATGATGTGCAGCTCCGCCGGCGCGAGGGTAATGCTCTTGTCGCCGCTAAACAGAACGCCGCTTTCCGTATGCAGTCTCAGGTCGCCATAACTCGTATCGATGGGGTGGAATTCCACCGGGCGGCGCAGCAAGGCACGGACACGTGCCACCATCTCATCCATGGCAAACGGTTTGGGAAGGTAGTCGTCGGCACCGGCTTCGAGGCCTTCTAGCCGGTCATGCAGCGCATCGCGGGCTGTTAACACCAGGCAGGGCACGCTAAGGCCCGCGTTGCGCAACTTCTTGAGCAATAGCAGCCCATCGCCATCCGGCAAGCCGCGATCGAGCACCAGTGCCTGGTAGGGCATCTGCTGCACGGCAGCCCAAGCCGAATCAATGCGGTCGACCACATCAACGGCGATGCCAGCGGCCACCAACCCATTGCACATTAAATGCGCTAGCCGGTCGTGGTCCTCGATCAACAGTATGCGGCTCATCAGAAGGTATAAAGATAGCCAGCTAACACGGCGTTTTGGGTCGAACGATCCACTAGCGGACTATCTTTGATTTCGTCCGCCAGGCTCGTGACCTCAACACCTATCAGCACAGAGTGATGCTGGTCAAACTGGTACACGCCGCGCACCCCCGCCTCGATATTGACACCCGATTCCCCTGAATAGGCAGGGCGATCGAAGCGAACTTCACTATCGCGAACGCCGAAGTAGTAATCGATGTTCTTGTCGTTCTGCCAGGACGCTCCCACGTGTGGGGTTAGCATTATATGCTCGCCGAATTCCCACGTTCTCTCCAGGCCTAGGTCGAAGCGCTGCCCGTCGCTGTTGCCGGAGGCGTCGGTGAGCCATTCGGCGCTGACCTCGAACAGCTCGTTTTCCCACTCCACGTTGGCCCCCGCCCAGAAGCCCCCTTTGCGCTCGTTCATGCCGTTGAGAATTTTGGCGTCGCCTTGCTCGTAGCCGCTCTCATCGTACTGGGCGACGATACCGAAATTGAGCTGTTGTGAGTTGCTGATGACAAGACTCGGCAGTTTAAATTCGATTTCCGGACCGAAGACACTAATGTACCGGTTTTCGACCTGGAACAAGGGGAAGGGGGTGTTTTCCCTGTCGATACCGGCATAGGGGTCCTGTTCGCTTATTGCACCTATGCCCAATCCCCAAGTGGTTCCGTCTGAATATTCTTCGTCAGCGAACGCCAACGGAGAGGCAATAACAAGACCACCAATAAAGGTGGCGGTTGCCAATCTCATAGTGATGAGGCGGCCGTTCAGCAATAGCGACTGATGAGAACTCATGGTTGCACTCCTAGCATAGTGTGTAAGTGAGAACGGTATGGAAGTGCCATCATCAGGAGCGCTATCTTACGCGTTTCTTACTGGTGCCGGATTTTTTAAAACGTTACCTCAGTAAGAAATGAGAAAGGAAGGCAGGCCGATAGTGGTTCAAAAGAAATGCTTGATGTCGTTTTTCATCAACGAACAGAACATTTTGGAACAGGCCTGAATTATGTCACCTCCGACCAGAAAAATGTATTTCGGCATTATGATTGTCGTGATCGCCAGCGCTGCCGCGCTGGCGTGTATGCAGGCGGTGTCGTCGGAAAGCGATGCCGTCGCCGAACCGACGGCGCAGCCCTCACTATCCGTCAACGTGACGACCTTAGAATCTCAGACACTTCCGACGACGATTGCGGCCAATGGTGATATCGCGGCGTGGCAGGAGATCAGTATCGGCACCGAAATTAGCGGCCTGCGGCTGGTAGACGTCAAGGTAGATGTGGGTGATGAGGTTAGGGAAGGGCAAGTGCTGGCCGTTTATAACGACACCACGGTGCGCGCAGAGCTGGCGAGAAGCCGCGCCGCCGTGGCGGAAGCCGAAGCAACGCTTGCGGAAGCAACGGCCAACGCCCAGCGTGCCCGCGGTTTGAAAACCACCGGATCGCTTTCAGAACAGCAGATTCAGCGATATGAAACCGCCGAGCTCACCGCACGAGCGCGGCTAGATGTTGCACAAGCCGAGAATGAAGCTCAAGCGCTACGCCTGGCGCAGACGGAGGTGGTCGCCCCGGACGATGGCTTAGTTACCTCCCGTACAGCCACGGTAGGCGCTGTCATCGGCACTGATCAGGAGCTGTTTCGGTTGACGCGCCATGGTCGCCTGGAGTGGCGGGCAGAGGTCGCCGCGTCCGATCTGAATAAGCTGCGACCGGGCCAGACTGCCAGGGTCACCGTGCCCGGTGGATATGAGCTCGAAGGGCGCTTGCGCACCATCGCGCCGCTAGTGGACACCGCTACCCGCAATGGCCTGGTCTATGTCGATCTTCCAGTAAGCGACGTCGCCCGAGCGGGCATGTTTGCAAGGGGTAAATTCGAGCTGGGCACCCGCCAGGTGATGACGCTACCCCGCGCCTCGGTTCAGCTACGCGATGGCTTTGGCTACGTCCATCGCGTCAGCGATGAAGGCCAGATAACGGAGCAGAAAGTTGCCCTCGGCCAGCACACTGAGGATCGAATCGAAATTGTCTCAGGGCTTGAGCCCGATGACCGGGTGGTTGCCTCTGGCGGTGCGTTTCTCGGCAATGGTGACCAGGTGCGGGTGATTGAGACCGACGTCGAGGAGGGGGTATGACGTTGAATACCTCATCCTGGGCGATTCGCAATCCTATTCCGGTGGTTCTGCTCTTCATCCTATTGACCTTCTGGGGGCTCATTTCCTTCCGAGGCTTGTTTATTCAGGACTTGCCGGATGTGCAGCTGCCCCTTGTGGAGGTCTCCGCCTCGTTGCCGGGGGCGGCCCCTGCCTTGGTGGAGAACGAGGTTGCCCGCAAGATCGAGGACGCCATCGCTACCATATCCGGCGTCAAAAACATCTCTACAACGCTGACGGATGGCAATGCCGACATTGCTATCGAATTCAGGCTGGAAAAGTCCTTGCAAGAGGCTCTTGAGGATGTGCGCGACGCGGTTGCTCGCATTCGCACGGAGCTACCCGCCGACCTGCGTGATCCAGTGATTCGGAAGGGTGAGTTTTTCAGTGAGCCGATTGTACGCTACGCGGTGACCTCCTCCGATCTAGACGATGAGGCACTCTCCTGGTTCGTCGATGACAAAATGACCAAGGCCGTCTTGTCGGTGCCAGGCGTTGGCTCGGTTCGGCGTATCGGCGGGGTCGATCGCGAAGTCCGCGTGGCATTGGATCCGGACCGCCTGCTGGCACTGAATACGACAGCGCTGGATATCTCACGCCAGCTGCGCCAGGCGCAGTTGGAGGCGCCCGGTGGACGTGTGGATGTCGGCGGCGCCGAACAGGCCGTGCGCATCATTGCCAACGCTGAATCCGCCGCCGAGCTGGCGGCAATGGAGTTGGCGCTCAGCGACGGTCGGCGCATTCGCCTTGATGAGGTGGCGACGGTTACCGATACCGTGGCCGAGCGGCGCTCGATGGCATTGCTTGATGGCGCGCCCGTTGTCGGCGTCGAGATGACCCGTGCCGAGGGGTACGGCGAGGTGGATGTGGCCGAGGGGGTGCAGTCTGCGCTCGCGGCGTTGCAGGTGCAATATCCCCATGTCGAGATCGAAGAGGCCTTCAATTTCGTCGGGCCGGTGCTGGAGAACTATCAAGGCTCCTTGCACATGCTATTCGAGGGGATGGCGCTGGCGGTGCTGGTGGTGTTCTGCTTCTTGCGCAATTGGCGGGCGACACTGATTGCGGCGGTCACGCTTCCTCTCTCGATCATCCCCACCTTCGCGTTCATGCACCTGATGGGCTTCACGCTCAATGTGGTGACGTTGCTGGCGCTCTCGCTGGTGATCGGGGTGCTGGTGGACGATGCTATTGTCGAGATTGAGAACATCGAACGGCACCTGCTAATGGGCAAGCCCCCGCGCCAGGCCGCCATGGACGCGGCGGCGGAAATTGGCCTGGCTGTCGTCGCCACCACCTTTACATTGATTGCCGTGTTTCTGCCCACCGCCTTCATGAGCGGCACCGTCGGGCAATTCTTCGTTCAGTTCGGTTGGACGGCCTCGGTAGCGGTGCTGTTTTCGCTGCTGGTGGCGCGCCTGCTGACGCCCATGCTGGCTGCATATCTGCTGCGCGCACCCCAACACCCCCCTCGCGATCCAGCTTGGATCAGCCACTATCTGGTCGTTGCCCGTTGGTGCCTGCGCCACCGTAAGACAACGCTCCTCGCGGCGGCGGCCTGTTTTGCAGGCGGTATCTGGCTGGCCTCGACCCTGCCGGGAACCTTCATACCCCCCGATGATAATTCCCAGACGCAGGCGACGCTCACCTTGCCGCCCGGTAGCACCTTGTCTGAAGCGGTGGCGCTTGCCGAGCAGGCACGCTCACGGCTGGTGACGCAACGGCATGTCGTCAGCGTTTTTGCGGCCATCGGTGAGAACTCCGGCAGCAGTGACTTTGATGTGACCTCTGTGGAACTGACCATTGGTTTGGCGGAACGCGCAACCCGCGCGGGCGTTACTCAGCAAGACATAGAGCAGCAGTTGCGCGTTGCACTCGCCACACTTCCCGGCGTGCGAACTCGCGTAGGCGACGAGGGGGATGGCTATGAGTTGGTGCTCGCCGGTGAGGATAGCCGGGTGCTTGAACTGCATGCTCGCCAAGTCGAGCGGGAGATGCGCGCTATTCCCGGCATCGGTGCGGTGAGTTCGACGGCCAGCCTGGTCAGGCCTGAACTCATTGTACGCCCTGATGTTGCCCGCGCCGCTGATCTTGGGGTCTCGGCTCAGGCCATCGCCGACACGCTGAGCATCGCAACCGTGGGCGACAACGCTGAGGACCTTCCTAAGTTGAACTTCAGCTCGCGTCAGGTGCCGGTGATGGTCCGACTGGCGGATGCCGCGCGGGAGGATATGGCGACCCTTAAACGGCTACCCGTGCCTGGTGCGAACGGACCCGTGCCGCTGGAGAGCGTGGCTACCTTTGAGTGGAGCAGCGGTCCTTCGGAAATTACCCGGCATGATCGTCTGCGCAACGTCAATTTCGAGGTGAGCCTGCAAGGGCAGCCTTTGGGGGAAATCGAACAGGCCGTGCAGGCACTGCCCAGTTTACGTCAGTTGCCGCGCGGCGTGTTTCAGGCCGCAGAAGGCGATGCGGAGGAAATGGAGGAGCTTGCCTCAAGCTTCGGTATTGCCATGCTGACCGGCGTGCTGTGTATCTATATGGTGCTGGTGCTGCTGCTCAAGGATTTCACGCAGCCGGTCACCATTCTGGTGGCGCTGGTGCTCTCCATCCCCGGGGCTTTCCTGGCGTTGTTCCTCACGCAGACGCCCGTGTCGCTGCCCGCCATGATCGGATTGATCATGCTAATGGGCATCGCCACCAAGAACTCGATCCTGCTGGTCGACTACATCATTATCGCCCGTCGGGTGCATGGGTTGGAGCGCGTGGACGCCATTGTTGATGCCTGCAAGAAGCGTGTCCGGCCCATCGTGATGACCACCATTGCCATGGGGGCGGGCATGATGCCGATCGCCTTGGGCTGGGCGGGCGATCCCAGCTTCCGGGCTCCCATGGCCTTTGTGGTCATTGGTGGGCTGCTCACTTCAACGCTTTTGAGCCTGCTGGTTATCCCGGTGGTGTACAGCTACGTGGATGACATCGGCAATATCCTGGGGCGGTTCAAGCTGCGCCCAAACCACGCAACGCAAACATCGGAGTAGAAATTGTCATGAAACAGATCGAAAAAAAACTAAAGAGTCTGACAATGGGACGCCGCAGTTTTCTAACTGGCGCGGCGGCACTTGGTGTTGGTGCCGGGTTGTCCGCGCCTACCATTATCTCCAGTGCTGCTGCGACAGAGAAATCGGTCATCGCATTGCGAGACCAGGATCTGCCATTTATCGCCACGGAAGAGACCTATACTACCGAGGAACTGATCGCGCTGAACGCGATTAACGATCAACACGTAGAGTACCTCAGGGAAACGGGTCTTGCAGAACTTGGCCCTGGCCGCATCGGCGCAATGGATAAGGCGGGGATCAATGTTCAAATCCTCTCCGCGCATACGCCGGGCGTGCAGAATGTCCCTGGTCAGGAGGGCATCGATTTCGCCTATCGTCTCAACAAGATGATTGCCGATGGCCCGATGGCCACCTACCCGGGGCGGTACCAGGCCTATGCAACCTTGCCTCTGCAGAACCCGGAAGCATCAGCGGACGAACTGGAACGCGCCGTTCGGGAAGATGGCTTTCTGGGGGCCATGACCAATGGATTCATTGGCAACAAATTCCTCGACCACCCGGATTTCGAGCCACTTCTGGCGCGCGCCGAGGCACTTGATGTGCCGATATACCTGCATCCAGGCTTCCCCCCGGAAGACGTGTTCAATATTTATTACAACACCATGCGGCCAGGGTATGACCAATTGTTCCAGAACTACATTTTCAGCGGTTCAGGATATGGATGGCACCAGGAGGTGCTGACTCAATGTCTTCGACTGATCATCACTGGGGTGTTTGATAAATTTCCTAAACTGCAGATGATTATCGGCCATATGGGAGAGGGCCTGCCGTTCTACTACGAGCGTATCGTGGGAGATATGAGCGAGTCGACTGAAGACTCGCTGAACAAGCCTATCGGGCAATACTTCAGTGACAATTTCTGGTACACAACCAGCGCATTCTTCCAGGATGAACTGCTTCATCTTTTGCTGAGGTACATCAGTGTGGATCGGGTGATGTTTGGAACGGATTACCCGTTTGCAGACATGAAGCAAGGCACCGACTGGTTTAGAGCGGTGGATCTGCCCCGTGACGCCAAGGAAAAAATTGCGTTCCGGAATGCAGAAAAGCTGTTTGGAATAAAGGTCTGACGCACCGGCCCGGGATCGAATGATGCCGATTGGTTTTGGTGTCAGCGGGGCCATAATCGGAGATCACTTTGGCTGTCGCTCAAGGGTACAGCAAAAGGATGCCAAGCAAGGCCTCTTGCCTCCTTGCGCCCCTACCCGCTGCTAGAGGCTTCCACCTATTTTGATCGCTCGAAGCAAGCCGGTGTGAGCGTCATGACGCTGATAACCTAATCATCGCGGCTTAGTGACTTTGCCGGGTCCTCTGCAATAACAACCAGTTCCCGGTCATTTTCCAGCGTTGCCAGGGCAACTTGATAGCAGTCTTCGATATGACGGTTGCCCATCATCTTCATGGCGGTGTAGCTGATGCCGCCTGCCACGGCGCTGCCAACGAAGGGTACGAACTTGGAGACGCCTTTTGCAGCGACCCTGACGCCCATCTTCTGTAGCAGCATCACGATCAGCTTTTTGGTGATGTATTTCCCCGCCATCTTGCTGCCCGTGTTGGAAATGGCCGTCATCACGAACAGCTTGGCTTCGGTATCCAAACCTTCGATTTGGTCAGGCGTTAGCCCGAACTGGTGATTAATCCTGGGGATCAGCCGCATCAAGATGGCGACGTCTGAGCCTACATCCACCCCCGGCAGGGGGATGATCGCCGCGCCGGCTGAAAGGCGTGAGCTGTTCGTGACCATTGCCTGGCACGACTGCTTGATGGCATCCAGGTCTTCCCGTGACGTGATCATCATGCGTTCCTCCTTCTCGCGAATGATAGGCGCTTGGCTAACGGCGAGCAGAGACGAGAGAACCGCTATGTTAACCACCCAAAACGTTTAGTTTCTATAGGTAATCTATGCGTATCAGTATGCTATTAAACGGCGGTAGACCGCCATGGCCTTCCTGGTCATTGGCGAATTGATCACGTCTACGCTTCTGAGCCAGCTAGTGATTCCCGTTGTCTACCGTGGTGTCGATGATATCGTGAATTTGCTGCACCGCTCGACGACGAACCGGCGCGAGACAATAAAGGCCGAGGTTGATTAACATGGGGCTCTAGCAAGGAAAGCGACTAATGCGAACAGAAAAAGACAAGATGCTAGCAGGAGAACTCTATAATCCTGCTGACCCGGTATTGAGAAAAGAGCAGGAGGAAGCAAGGCGCAAAGTGAGGCAGTACAATCAAGTACTGGAAACCGACGCTCAGCGCTTGAAAGCGTTAAAAGAGTTATTTGGCTCTACAGGGGAGTGTCTTTATGTAGAGCCCAATATTCGCCTGGACTATGGATATAATATTCATGTTGGTGAAAACTTCTTTGCCAATTTCGACTGCATACTGTTGGATGTTTGTGAAATACGCTTTGGCGATAACTGCATGCTGGGGCCGAATGTGCAGATTTATACGGCCACGCATCCCCTCGATCCGCATGAGCGCAATGCGGGTAAAGAGTACGCAAAGCCGATTAGGTTTGGAGATAACGTCTGGATTGGTGGCGGTGCCATCATTAACCCGGGCGTTAGCGTAGGCAATAACGTTGTTATTGCGTCGGGTGCCGTCGTTATTAAGGATGTGCCGGATAATGTGGTGGTCGGCGGTAATCCTGCTCGGGTAATTAAAAACATTGAAGTTGATAGAGCGTAATATTGAGTTAGCGTTGAAGTAAGGAGTTGTCTTCACCTCTCTTTGCTTTATCCATATCAGTTGGAGTCAATGGAAGAATGCACTGCAGTGCGTCAGCAAACAGTGCATTTGCCAGTTAGAAGGCTAGAGGAAAGGGCTTACATTTTACTGAGCATCTCGACCGCCTGATCGAAGTGTCCGTCGCGCTCCGCCCAACGCAGGAACTTTACGTTCTCCACCAGGATTTCCTTGGGCGTGGGTTGCTTGTGAAACAGTGTCATGACCTCTTCCATATAGTCATTAAGCGGCATATAGCCTTCGCGGGTCGACTGCCCAGGTGTCAGCTCCGTCTGTACCGCAGGTGGGGCCAGCTCGATGAGTTCAACCTTGCCCTTGAGCTGCTCGCGGAGCGAGATCGTATAGGAATGGATGGCTGCCTTGGTGGCGTTGTAGGTAGGCGTGCCGCTTAACGGCACAAACGCCAGCCCTGAGGAGACATTCACGATGGCGGCGTACGGTTGGTTGACCAGGTGGTCGGTCAGGGCATTGGTCAGTCGGATCGGGCCGAGCAGATTGGTGACGATCGTCTGTTCGGCATCAATGAGGTCATGGGTGCTGGTCAAGTCCTCGCGGCGCATGATGCCCGCATTGTTGATCAAAACGTTGAGCCTGGGATGCTCGGCGACGACGCGCTCCGCAAAGGTGGTAATGGCCGTTGGGTCTTCGACATCGAGGGCCATTGCGTGCATGTCATGCTGGCCTGCAATGGTTTCCTCTAGCGGCTCCATGCGCCGCCCGGCGACGATCACAGTGTTGCCCAGCGCGTTGAATCGCAAGGCTAGTTCGCGGCCAATCCCGGAACCACCGCCGGTAATGAGCATGGTATTGCCTGATGTTTTCATGGTTAACGCCTCCATTTCTGAATAACTCGGTATGACGAATGTCTTCGGCGTGGGTGTGATCGCCGAGCTGCCCCAGTGTTAATCATTCAGTGACGGCGGGGCTTGCCAGCCCATGCGCAAAACTTGCCTAATCCTGTAAGTGCAGCGAGTTTCCTGTTGATGGATGCTAACGTTGATCAACAGGCGGCGAGAGGAAAGCAGATGAATTCACTCAAACAGGCGGTTCAAGTCTATGCCAAGCACCACGCCAATCACGATGGCTTGGTGTTCACCTCAGTGCCCGGGCTTAGCATGATGTGCGTCGAAACCCCCGCCGGTGATTTGCAATCGGTCTACAAACCGCTGGTTTGCCTGGTTTTACAGGGGGCAAAGCGGATGACGGTCGGGCACCAGACCCGAGTGGTCGCTGGTGGGGAGTCGGTGCTCGTGAGCGCGGATATGCCGGTCGTCGGACGGATTATCCAAGCCAGTCAGGACGAGCCCTACCTGGCCGTTGCGATTGACCTGGATAGAAGAATATTGCGCGAGCTTACCGCGCATATGGGCAGCACCCGCACCCAGCGCCCATCCGAGATGCAGACACTATTCGCCGAAGACACTGAAGCCGAGTTGATTGACTGCGCATCCCGGCTGATAAAACTGCTGGATCGCCCCGATTCCGCGCCGCTTCTGCGTCCCGGCATCATGCAGGAGCTGCATTATTGGCTGCTCTCGGGGCCTCACGGCAATGCACTGCGTGAGATTGCCGATCCGGATAGCTACGCAAGCCGCCTCGCGGCCGCTATCGAGATTCTCAGAGCTAACTACACGTCACGTGTGCCGGTGGAACAGTTGGCGACTGAGGCAGGCATGAGTCTTAGCTCGTTTCACAAGCATTTCAAACACATGACGTCGCTAACGCCGGGCCAATACCAGCAGCGGCTGCGCTTGATCGAAGCACGCCGCCTGATGCTTGACGAAGGTGTGACCGCGAGCAATGCCGCCTTTGAAGTCGGGTACGAGAGTGTCTCTCAGTTCACTCGCGAATACGGTCGCCTTTTCAAGATGCCACCAAAGCGTGACGCGCTGCGCTTGCAGAAAACTATCGGGGCCGCCAGTAGAAGCGCTGCTCAGCCGAGATGAGTAGGCGCTTGAGTTATCAGGGTGTTTACTCGGGTAGCTTGGCAATGACCTTGATTTCAAAGTCGAACCCCGCCAGCCACGTCACGCCGACCGCGGTCCAGTTCGGGTAGGGTTTTTCCGGAAACGCGCGCGCCTTGGCTTCCAACCAGATAGGGAATTGGGCTTCCGGGTCGGTATGGAAGCTCGTCACATCGACGATATCGTCGAAGCTTGCCCCCGCTGCTTCAAGGACACTGTGTAGATTGTCGAAGGCAAGCTGCACCTGAGATGCAAAGTCCGGCTCGGGGGAGCCGTCTTCACGACTGCCGACCTGGCCCGACACAAACAGAAAGTCGCCCGAGCGGACGGCGGCGGAATAGGTGTTCTGCTCATAAAGCGCCTGGCGGCCCTGGGGAAAAACGACGTCTCGCTTAGCCATGTGAATCTCCTTCAGTGGTCGAATTCGACCGGTGAGTTACGGTGATATCACTTTAGGCCTGCCTTTGTGGTGGATAAACGGGGGATTCTGTTCAACATTGTTTGTAGTTTTCAAACAATCACGAGGTGCTTGTCGCAACCATGGATCGTTTCAATGCAATGCAGGCCTTTGCTCGGGTGGTGGAGACGGGCAGCTTTACCAAGGCGGCTGACACACTTCACATGAGCAAGACCAGCGTGACGCAGCTCGTGCAACAACTGGAAGCGCGCCTGCGCGTCAAGCTGCTCAATCGCACCACCCGCAAGGTTAACGTCACGGCGGACGGTGCCGCCTACTACGAGCGCGTCATCAAGCTGCTGGCTGATATGGATGATGCCGAAACCAGCCTGTCCAACGCCTCGGTGTTGCCTCGCGGCCGACTGAGAGTAGATGTGCCCAGCCCTTTCGCTCGCATGATCCTGATTCCTGCCTTACCTGCTTTTCACGCTCAATATCCCGATATTCAAATCGATATGGGCGTCAGTGACCGCATGGTGGATTTAATCGATGAAAGCGTGGACTGTGTGGTTCGGGGCGGAGAGCTTACCGATTTATCTTTGATGGCACGTCGCGTGGGTGATCTGACGCTGGGTGTTTACGCTGCACCAAACTATCTAAAAAGGGCAGGTGTTCCTTCACACCCCCAAGAACTGTCGCTCCCGCCTCACTACATTGTCGGTTTCAGATGGGCACGCACAGGCTCTGCCTTTCCCTATGCCCTGCACCGCAACTCAGAGCGTGTCACCGTGCAGGGGCGCTATGTGATCTCGGTCGACGATGGCAATGCTGGGCTTGCCGCGGGCCTGGCGGGGCTCGGCGTTATTTGGTTGCCTGATTATATGGCTAGGGATCACGTATCTTGCGGCGAGTTGGTACGTTTGTTTGATGATTGGCACCTGGAGCCGATGCCAATGTACATCGCCTTTCCACCCAATCGACACGTCAGCGCCAAGCTGCGTGTGTTCATCGATTGGGTCGTCGAGTTGATGGCGCAGCATGCGCCCGTCATGGGGTAAAAGCGGCTTGGTCGATCGTGCACTCTCTGCGTTATGCTAGGCGGTTTCGCCATGTGGTGTGAAACGACTCAAACGGAGTTTGTACGCTTATGATCAACCCCCGGGGGCTTACCCGCATTCCTCTCCGACATGCCACCTTTATTGCCTGTTTGTTGCTGTTGGCGATCTCGCTGATTGGGCTGATGTTTTCAATGATGTGGCTGTGGGGCGTGGTGGTCTTCGGCCTGCTGTCGGCGCTTGGGGTCCACGATGTACGTCAGCGTCGGCGTACCGTTAGCCGTAATTACCCCATCCTGGCCCACCTACGCTATATCCTTGAGTCGATAGGCCCGGAGGTTCGGCAGTATTTTATCCAGTCGGACTTGGACGCGCGGCCTTTCTCGCGGGAACAGCGGGCGGTGGTCTATCAGCGTGCCAAGAATGAAAGCGACAAGAAGCCGTTTGGCTCGTTGTTGGACATGTATCAGCCGGGCCATGAATGGATCAATCATTCCCTTCAACCCAGCACTATCGACGATCACGATTTTCGTGTTCAGGTGGGCGGCAGCCGCTGCCGTAAGCCCTATTCCACCAGTGTGTTCAATGTTTCGGCGATGAGTTTTGGTTCGCTGTCGGCCAATGCGATTGAGGCGCTTAACGCCGGAGCGCACAAGGGTGGCTTTTATCACGATACCGGTGAGGGATCGATCTCCCGCTACCATCGCAAGCACGGTGGTGATTTAGTGTGGGAGATAGGCTCGGGCTACTTCGGCTGCCGTAACGACGATGGAACCTTCAGCGAGGAGCGCTTTGCGGCGAATGCCTGCGACGATCAGGTGAAGATGATCGAGATCAAGCTTTCCCAGGGGGCAAAGCCCGGTCATGGAGGCATTCTGCCAGGCGCCAAGGTGACTGCTGAAATCGCTGAGGCGCGGGGCGTACCGATAGGCGAGGATGTTGTCTCACCCGCCGCCCATACGGCGTTTTCAACGCCGCTGGCGTTAATGCATTTTATCGCCCGCCTGCGCGAGCTTTCCGAAGGTAAACCGGTGGGCTTCAAGCTGGCGATTGGCCATCCATGGGAGTGGTTTGCCATTGTCAAAGCCATGCTTGAAACCGGCGAGCGGCCAGATTTTATTGTGGTTGACGGAGGCGAGGGCGGCACAGGGGCAGCGCCGCTGGAATTTATCAATCGGCTCGGGGTACCGCTAACCGAGGCGCTGACTCTGGTTCACAATACGCTGGTGGGTGCTGGTCTGCGTGACGAAATTCGCATTGGAGCGGCGGGCAAGATCATGTCCGGTTTTCATATTGCCCGCACTATCGCCCTGGGAGCCGATTGGTGCAACGCCGGTCGAGGCTTCATGTTTTCACTGGGGTGTATTCAGGCGCTCAACTGTCATACCGATAAATGCCCCAGCGGGGTGGCAACCCAGGACCCGAAGCGGGGGCAGCATTTGGATGTCGCCGATAAGTCTGAACGGGTCTATCACTACCACCGCAACACCCTAAGAGCGTTGGCAGAGATGCTCGCCGCCGCCGGGCTTGGTCATACCAGTGAGCTGGGCCCAGAGCACATTATCCGGCGGGTGTCAGAAAATGAGATTCAATCCTACGATCAGCTTTTCACGTTCTTGAAGCCTAACGAGTTGCTGACCGGGAACTGCCATCACACAGTCTTTGAGCACTACTGGGAAAACGCCCGGTCAGATTCGTTCTTACCGCCTTCGCGGATTGCTCAATTGCGTTTCACTAAACTGGAGTGAACGGCATAACGGCTAGACGCCAATCATTAGATGCGTTGCGTTGTGCTACTTACGCTCGACTCAACCGGTGGCGTAGTTTGGGCAGCGTGCGCGAGACAGGGGGCAGACGGGTGGCCATGACGAGCGCGCCAATGGCCGCATAGATTGCCCATTCGCCCATATCGGCGCGTACCACCCAGAAAAAGTGCAGCAGAACGAGGCCCAAGATAGCGTAGGAAAATTTGTGCAGCGGCTTCCAGCGTTTGCCCAGGCGACGCATCGACCATTTGTTGGACGTTGCCCCGAGTACGGCCAGGCCGATTAGCGCGATCATGCCGACGATAATATACGGGCGCTTGACGATTTCGCTGCCCAGCAGCGCCCAGTTAAGCCCCAGAATAAACAGCGCGTAACTGAGCATATGCAGGGTGGCGTAGGCGAGCGTCCACAAACCCAACTGGCGCCGGATCAGCGCGAAGCCTTTCCAGCGGGTTAGCTTGGTCAGCGGCGTCAGGCTGAGGGTAAACAGCAGCATCCACAGCCCGCCAATCCCGATGTTGAGCAGCAGGTAGCGCCCTGGCTCCGGGCCAGCGGCGTTGTTCGCCACCTGCCAACTCCAGACTATCAGCGGCGCGAGTGCAGCGAGAAACACTGCCACCCGCCAGGCCAACCATTTGCGCTGCGTTGCCATCAGTAGTGCTTCCTCAAGTCCATGCCCGCATAGAGCTCGGCGACTTCATCTTCGTAGCCGTTGAACATCCGGGTGTCGATGGTATTGGAATTGAACAGGGTGTTGGGTAGGCGGCGCTCGGTTGCCTGGCTCCAGCGTGGATGGTCCACATTGGGGTTAACGTTGGCGTAAAAGCCGTACTCATCCGAGGCAATCTTCTGCCAGGAGTTGACCGGTTGTTCTTCGACCAGCGAGATGCGCACAATCGACTTGATGCTCTTGAAGCCGTACTTCCAGGGAACCACCAGCCGCAAGGGGGCGCCGTTCTGGTTGGGCAGTTCGCGGCCATACATGCCCATGGCCATTATCGTCAATGGGTGCATGGCTTCGTCCAGGCGCAGGCCTTCCACGTAGGGCCAGTCGATGATCGAGAAGGATGAACGCTGACCGCGCATCTGCTCCGGGTCGACCAGGGTTTCAAAACGTACGTACTTGGCTTTGCTGGTGGGATCGGCGCGCTTGATGATTTCGGCCAGCGGGATGCCCAGCCAGGGAATCACCATCGACCACGCTTCGACGCAGCGCAGGCGGTAAATGCGTTCTTCAAACTGCGACGGTTTGACCAGGTCCTCAAGCGCAAAACGTCCGCCGTTGTTCACCTCACCGTCGACCACCACGCTCCACGGCTGGGTTTCCAGGCTACCCGCATGGCGGGCAGGGTCGCCCTTGTCGGTGCCGAATTCAAAAAAGTTATTGTATTGGCTAGCGTCATCAAAGGGCGCGAGCTTGTCCTTTTCAGGGTCGCTTGGGGTGATGGCATCCCACTTGGCGTCGCTGATCTTTTCTTTCAGCCAACCGGGGGCATCGCCTTCGGGAACGTCCGAATAGTCGTCGGCGGCGGCCTGGGCACCACCAGAGAGCGCGAGCCCTGCCCCCAGGCCTGCCATGCCGCCCATAAAGCGCCGTCGGGATAGGTAGATAGACTCGGGCGTGACATCGGATTCGTGCAAGTCACTCGGTTTGGCAATCTTTATAAGCATTGGATGCCTCCTGTGGGGGTAAGCCGTCGACAGAGGGTGGCTGGGTTCGCTATAACATCAGCATCGTTTTAAAGCATACGCATTCGACGCTGAATTGGATGAAGGGTTCTACACAACTTGTATGTAAAAGCTCATAAAAACAAGTTGCAGGTGATCTTTTTCTTGCCGAGCGGGTGTAACGATGAACGCTGGCTCGGTCATCCTTTTTAGTAGACAGTTTCAAAACCTTATTGCTCTGACCGACTGACAAGGAAAACCATGGCTTCAAAACGCCGTGAACTGGTGTCGTTAATTGAACAGGGAACACTACCGCCCGAGCAGGTGGCGCTGGTCATCGAGTCTGGTTCATCGTAGCTATTCTGCCTTTGCCTGGATGATGGCACCTCTTTAGCCGACGACGAACAGCAACTGCGCTATCGGATTCGCACTGGCCAAGTGCGCTTTGCCACTGATGCCTTCTTTTTCCAGGAAGGTCATGCTGAACGCTACGAGCCTGCCCGTTACGGCCGTTTTCGTATCAATGAAGATGGCGAACCCTTACTGGTTGCTCTCCATGATAGTGAGCTTAATCTGCTGGGAGCATCGGCTCGGTAGTCTCCCATGTCAGTATTCAGAACCAAGCGCGGCATAGCGTTCGGCAAGAAAATCCAGCAGCGCTCTGACCGAAGGCAGTAAGCCGCGTCGCGATGGGTAAACCGCATGAATGACTTCCCGCCGTGGTTCCCACTCGGGCACTACTTGCACCAAGGTTTTTGACGTGAGCGAATCTCCCAGCATCAAGCTAGGCAGTTGCACCACGCCGACGCCAGCTAAAGCCGCTTTATAGAGCGCGGTCATGTCGGTGGTAATAAAGCGTGGTGAATGTTCCACCACACGCTCGTCACCGTCACGCTTCAAGCGCCAAACATGCGGTTCTTCCGGCCGTGCCCGGCTTAAACTGGGCAGGTTGGCGAGCATCTCGGGGGTAGAGGGGACACCATACTCCTCAAGCAGTGTCGGACTTGCCACCAGGCACTGACCGCGATCCGACAGCACTTTAAGAATCAGGTCGCTGTCTTCCAGGGGGAGGGGGCGGGCACGCAGAGCGATATCCACGCCTTCCACGAGCGGGTCAATGCGCCGATTGGTGCCTTCGAGATGAACCTCTACCTCTGGGTAAAGGGTCATGAAGTCCGCCAGCATGGCACTCACGTGAAAGCTCAACAGCCCGGTGGGGCAGCTTATACGGATAACGCCGCAAGGGGCCTGCTTGCTCTCTTCAATGAACTGCTGGGCGGCTTCCGCTTCCACCAGCATCGCCTTGCAGTGCTGGTAATAACGGTGGCCAATATCGGTAAGCGTCAGGTGGCGGGTCGAGCGGTGCATCAGGCGAACATGCAACTGATTTTCTAGTTCGCCCACGCGCCTGCTCAGCTTGGATTTTGCGATGCCTAAGGCACGCCCCGCTGGCGAAAAACCACCGTGGTCGACGACCTTCACAAAGTAATACAGATCGTTAAGGTTGGGGGCCGTCATGTGTGTTCTCCCTATGCAACGCTGTGTCCTAATTTCTTTATCTAATCCTCGAATAAGCGGAATACTACACTCTATAAAGCATGTGGAAACGCATGTTGGCACTTCATTAGCCACTGCTCACTCAGCCTTGTAGATAAAAAGGAGTACATCATGGCCAAGCCCTATGTTCGTCTTGATAAAGAAAATGCCGCTGTTCTGTTGGTAGATCACCAAACCGGGTTGCTGTCGCTAGTACGTGACATTGATCCGGATCGTTTTAAAAATAACGTATTAGCGCTGGCGGATCTGGCTAAATATTTTGGACTGCCCACCATTCTCACCACGAGTTTTGAAGACGGTCCCAATGGCCCTCTGGTGCCCGAACTGAAAGCGATGTTTCCAGACGCTCCCTACATCGCACGTCCTGGGCAGATTAATGCCTGGGATAACGAGGATTTCGTTAGCGCCATAAAAGCAACGGGCAAAAAGCAGTTGATCATCGCCGGTGTGGTAACCGAAGTGTGTGTGGCTTTCCCGGCGCTCTCTGCTCTTGAAGAGGAATTTGACGTCTTCGTGATTACCGATGCTTCGGGCACCTTTAATGAGCTCACTCGTGATGCCGCCTGGGATCGTATGTCCACTGCAGGCGCACAACTGATGACATGGTTTGGCGCAGCCTGTGAGCTGCATCGCGATTGGCGCAATGATGTAGAAGGTCTCGGCACGCTGTTTGCCAACCACCTACCTGACTACCGTAATTTAATGAATAGTTACAGCACGCTGACCAGCAAGTAAATCGTACCCATGACGGGGGCGAGTGCGCCTCCGTCATGGCTTTTCAGGATGGCACCCACCGCGTGTCCATTGGTGATGGAAGATCACAATGATCTCTGAATCTCTTGCAGCTCCACCTAGCGAGTCGAGGGCGATCACACTGAAGATATGCCATCGTGTAAAGTCCGATGCCCGGGCCGAGTACGAGTCATGGTTAAAAAGAATTATTTATGTGGCCGCTCAGTATCCGGGGCATCTAGGCGTGCATATTTTGCGCCCTGCTGAGGGGCACAATGACTATGAAATCGCGCTAAGGTTTGCCTCCCATGCCGATGCAGGAAGATGGCTTGAGTCTGCCGAGCGAAAAGCACTGATCAATGATGCGTTACCTGCTTTTCGGGAAGAGGAGGTAATCGAGATTCAGAGCGGTATCGACTACTGGTTTTCGCCACCTAGTGCGCCCACCAACAAGCAGCCTGTGCGCTGGAAACAGTGGCTCGTGACCACCTCGGTTATCTGGCCGCTTACCCTTCTGGTTCCTGTTCTTTTGACACCGCTCTTTGCACTGCTCCCCTGGCTGAGTGCGTGGGGGATCAGGCACGGTATCGTCGCGGCCAGCGTGGTAGGGCTGGTGATCTATGTGGTGATGCCTCGCGTCGTCCGTCTGGTCGCCCCATGGATGTTTCGCTGATATGGATTAACTTAATAGAAGCGAGTACTGGCAGTTGACTGCCTCATACAACCAGGCACACGACATCGTTGTCTGCCTCTCACTGCTGGAGGAAAACCCTATGAGCTGGATGCCTGATTTAGAGCCCAAATGCCCATCCGCCGGTAGCGTGAATGATATCGAGACACTGATTGTTCCCCGTGCTCGGGACCTGGGTGGTTTCGAGGTGCGCCGTGCGCTTCCTGCTCCTAAACGCCAGATGGTGGGACCTTTCATCTTTTTTGATCAGATGGGGCCCGTTGAATTTCTGAAGGGTGAAGGCATTGATGTTCGCCCCCATCCGCATATTGGGCTTGCCACGGTGACGTACCTGTATCAGGGGGCGTTCCAGCATCGCGATAGCCTGGGTACTGACCAAATGATTCGTCCTGGCGCGGTTAATTGGATGGTGGCGGGCAATGGGGTCACCCACTCTGAGCGCACCAGTGCGATCACTCGCCAGCACAAACACCCGCTATTAGGTGTTCAGACCTGGGTAGCGCTCCCTGAGACGCATGAAGACAAGCCAGCCAGCTTTGAGCATCACAGCGAGGAAGCGCTGCCGATACTTAAAGGCGAGGGCAAGGAAGTGCGCCTGATTTTGGGCACGGCATGGGGAGAACGGGCGCCGGTAGAGACCTTCTCCGAAATGTTTTATGCGGATGCGATATTGCAGCCAGGCGCAAAGCTACCGTTACCGGATAATCATGAAGATCGAGGTATTTATGTGATGTCCGGCAGTGTCCTTATCGCAGGCGAGACCTTTGAGGCTGGCCGCATGATGGTCTTCCGACCGGGCGATCCGATAACAGTGGTGGCAGGAAAAGCGGGTTCTCGGTTGATGTTACTGGGAGGCGAAACCCTGAATGGGCCACGGTATATCTCTTGGAATTTCGTCGCCTCTTCCCGTGAAAAACTGGAGGCTGCCAAGCAGGCTTGGGTAGAAGCGGATTTTGAGCATGGTCGCTTTCGCCTTCCCCAGGGCGATGATGCGGAATTTATTCCTTTCCCAGGGCAGCCTGGAACATAAAACCAAAAGCTAGCTGCCCAAGGCAGCTAGCGGGTTAGCTCAAAAGTGAGTTTCAGGCGGGCATCTTTCCAAAACGTCCAGAGTTGAAATCATCGATTGCCGCAATGATTTCATGCTCGCTGTTCATGACAAAAGGTCCGTGACCTACGACTGGCTCATTCAGCGGCTCACCACTGAGCAGCAGAAAAGAGGTGTCGTTATTGGCTTCGATGCTCATTGCTTCTCCTTCCCTTGAGAGTTCGACAACCTGTGCTTCCCGAACTACCTGTTCGCCATTGACCTGTACGGTGCCATGCAGTACCACCAGAAGCGTCGTCCAACCGGTGGGTTGGTTCAGCGTGGCGACTTTGCCGCCTTTTAACTGAACGTCCCAGACGTTCATGGGGGAGTAAGTGCGCGCAGGCCCTGCATGGTCAAGGTGCTCACCGGCAATAACGCGTACTTGGCCTGCTTGATCCGGCAATTCGATCACAGGGATCTGAGCATTAAAAATAGCCTGGTAGCCAGGGGCTGCCATTTTGTCTTTTGCTGGCAGGTTGACCCACAGCTGGACCATTTCCAGCGAGCCGCCTGACTGCGTAAATGCCGGAGAATGAAACTCTTCGTGCAGAATGCCTGCGCCTGCGGTCATCCACTGTACATCCCCGGGGCCGATGACACCCCCTTTACCGGTGGAGTCTTGGTGCGCCACTTCACCCTGGTAAACAATCGTTACCGTTTCGAACCCACGGTGCGGGTGTTGCCCCACGCCGCGAGGCCGTTTTGCAGGCGTAAAGTTTGCAGGGCCCGCGTAATCGAGTAACAGAAAAGGGCTCAGCTGTTCTGAACGTTGACCATAGGAAAAAAGCGAACGAACAGGAAATCCATCGCCTACCCAATGAGCCCGTGGCGCATTCGTCACACGCAACAGTTTTTTCATCATGTACTCCTGTTGGCAGAGATATGTTGTCACGCAGAAATCATACTGATAGAACAAAAGGCGCAGTAGATGGGGTTTTTGGGAATCATTGTTGCGATATTGGAACGGAAGGCGAGCGGTGAGTGGACTAAGTTAACGACTTCCTTGTCCAAGTCGCCTGCATCGCCGCAGGTTATTGATGCACTCCACCTTGCTTCATAAAGCCAGGTAGGCTGTACTCTTGACTTCACTGACCAGGAAGGCCTGGAATGGCGCATTCCCGGCCTGTCGTCGGCAGACAAGTGGCCCATCTCAATCAATAAGGTAAGTATGAAAGCAACCGTCTCGTGGCCCGCGTGGTTAGTGCTGGTTCTGACCTTCACTTTTTCCAGCCTGTGCGCGGCGCAAACTCAAGGAGAAGAGAGCGAGAACCGTCGGTGGTTTAGCGTTGATTCGCTCAACACGGGGCTTGGCGAAGTACCTGAAGAAGCCAACCGCGTCACACCAAGGGAAGCCATGCGAAGCTTTCTTGATCTCACCGAACAGGGGGAGTACGAAAAAGCGGCGCACATACTCAATCTGTCGGAATTGAGCAACAGTGAGCAGCGCGAAAAAGGCCAGGAACTGGCTCGACAGTTGGCGGAAGTGTTCAAGCGTGGCGAACGGATCAGCGTCGATAACCTGTCGGGGCGAGAAGACGCCGTGATAGAAGACCCCGCTGGCCAAAACCCCCTTGTTGGCGAAACGCGGCGTAACCTGGAGTTGGCATCATTACGGGCTAACGGGCAAACCTATGATATCCGGCTTGCTCGCTATCGCGTGGGTGATGATGAACCGATGTGGCTGATCATGCCCATCAGCGTCTCGTATATTCCAGTGCTGTATGAAGAGTTCGGGCCATCGATGCTGGAGCAATATATCCCTGAACGCTTGCAGACGTCGTTTGGCATATTGCGACTGTGGGAATGGCTCGCTATTCCGGTTTTCTTGTTGTTCGTGGGCATGGTGGGCTGGGGGGTCCATCGCTTGATCGGTTTGATGTCGAACTGGTTGCCCGCCGGCGCTTTCCGCATGTTTGCCGAGCAGATTGGTATGCCGACGGCATTGATCGTGATGTCGCTATTCACCCAAATGCTGTTGAATTACGTCGTCTCGTTTTCGGCGGTGGCGACGACCACTTTTCGTGTTCTACTCATTGGTATTCTTGCTTGGGCGGCTGGCACCATCGCGATGCGCTTCGTGGATACCCTGATGCTGCGCATGACCCGACGCATGGTAGGGGAAATTGATGACACCAAGCCCAAGGATGATCGCAAATTACTGACGTCGCTCTATGCGCTACGCCGCATCATTATCCTGGTTTCCGTCACCGGCGTGTCGATTTATGTCCTCGGCCAGATACAGCTTTTTGAATCCATGGGGTTATCCATTCTGGCGTCTGCCAGCGTTCTGGCGGTACTGGTGGGTGTTGCCGGCCAGGCGGTGTTGGGCAATATTCTAGCGTCTTTTCAATTATCGTTTGCCAAGCCGATTCGCATTGGTGATCTGGTGATCTTTGAAGACCAGTGGTGCTATGTAGAAGGCATTTTTTATACCTTCATCCGCTTGAGAACCTGGGACGAACGGCGGTTGATCGTGCCTGTTACGTACTTTACGTCCAAGCCTTTCCAGAATCTCTCGGTCAAGAGTATCAAGATGTACCGATACGTGGAACTGACCCTGCACCTGAGTGCGGATATCGGGCTGATCAGAGACAAGTTTCTGGAGTTCGCAAAGGAAGAGGACTGCGTTATCGAGCACCACAAGCTGCTGTGTTATGTGACGGCCCAGACGGCAACGGCGCAAACCGTGTCCTGTTATTTAATGACCTCTGACCCCATGGCCGGGTGGACAGCGGAAATGAACGTAAGAGAAAAGCTCATGGCATTTATCCGCGATAATCACCCCGAATGGTGGCCGAGAGACGTCGTGGTTATAAGTCATCAGGATGTTGCGCGTGGGGCGAAAGTTAAAAGCTCCTCGGAGGCGGATAACGCTGAGGGGGAGCCGTCGGAATAGAATGAATCAGCGTCGACGGTAGGCGACGGGGGTGAGGATGAGGGAAGCCTGAAGGGAGTCTAAATGCCTTTAAACATCGTGCAGCGCGAGTTGCCCGACTGGGTCGCTACTTAAGGCCCGCCGGGCTTTCCTGCCATCATGCTGCTGCATGGCTCTGAAGGCGCGTGGGGGGGGGGAGCCACCGGGACGCGGTACTATTCGCCGCCCATGGCTTCTTGGCGTTCCCTTATGGCTACTCAAGCGGCGGTGTGGTCGGTTGAAATGACCAAGTGCCTGGAAAAACGCCTGCGTGAGCACGGTCGCAGCCCGGAAGTGCACTACTACGAAGACGAGGGTCATATACCTACCCAGCAGCGCTGGGTAGAATAGGCATTACGAGTTGCTTATGGGTTTCTTTTCAAAACATCTATAACTCACTGTGCATCATTTTACCCTGACCACGATTGCTCAATGACTGAAAGGTTAACGAGCAATCAAGGTCAAAAAACCATCTTCATCGATAAATCCTTCATCGCCGGTGACAAACCAACGCTGTTTGTCGAGCTCCTTGATGGCGGCGTCTGTGCGCTGCGGGTCACTAAGATAGCCTTTCATCACCTGCGGCCCGCTGATCAATATCATGCCCGCCTCGCCGGTAGTTAGTTCTGCAAAGCTTTCAGGGTCAACGATTTTGCAACTGGTGCCGGGCAGTGGCATGCCCACGGTGCCTGGCTTGCTGCCGCGTTGCACCTGCTGGTAGTTAGCGCCCATGGCGTCGGGCAGGTTGACCGATGCTACTGGTGCGGTTTCAGTCGCGCCATAGCCTTCGTAGATAGGCGTGCTGAATTTTTGAGCAAAGCTGGCGCGTACGCTCTCATCGAACGTCTCGGCCCCTACGACGACCGCCCGCAAGCTATCCAGCATTGGCGGGTAAACCTCTGAGCTATCGACAAACAACGGCAGCGAACTGGGCATACTAAACATAAGGCTGACTTGGTACTTGGCAATGGCGCCGGCGATACCTGGAGCATCGTTGGTGTCTTCGTGGCATACCAGCGGCAGCCCTTCAATCAACGGCAGCAGTTGGGTCACTGTGAGGCCAAAGGCGTGAAACAGCGGCAGTGAGCCCATTACCACGTCGTTGCTCTGTGTGTTGAGCACATCAGACGTTTGTTTGATATTGGCCATCAGGTTGCGGTGGCTCAGCATCACGCCCTTGGGTTCGCCTTCACTGCCACTGGAGAACAGAATGGCGGCAGTCGCGTCGGCATCGTGGCCGTGGCAGAAGCAGCGCTGTAGCAGCCAAGTCGGCAGTATTCTCACCGCAAGCCAGGTGCTCAAACGTTCGGCATGACCAATCGTGGTCTGCAGGTCTTCTAAAAAGACCACCTGCTGCTCACCAAGCCATTGGCTAACGTCGAGTCCGCGCTGCTCAAGCGTCTTCAAAAATCGCCGTGAGGTGAATACGGTGGTGATTTCCGCCTGGGAAAGGGCCGAGGAAAGTGCTTCCTGGTCGGCGGTGTAATTCAGGTTCACCAGCGTTTTACCGGCCAGCAGCGTGGCCATATTGGCAATGACCCCGGCACTGCTTGTGGGCAGCAGCAGGCCAACGTTCTGTCCTGGGTTGAGTTTGCGAATCCGTTTAGCCATGAGCAGGCTGGCGGTGAGTGCCTGGCTTGCGTTGAGTGGGTGGCCCTGGGTATCGGCCAAGGCAAGTTCGCCAGGGCGACGCTTAACACTTTGAATCCAGGCATTAGGCAGGGTGGGTAGGTCGTCCATGGCCTGCTGCCAGGAGCGGGTCGCCTGCTCGAAAATACGCCGTTTCAGCACATCCGCGGGGGTATCTTTGGGCAGCGGTTTGCCAAAGGCGACCACGACCGAGCGGTGCAGGGGCGCATTGCGCAGCTCCTTTAACTTGCTGGACGAGCGGGAAAACTGGCTACCCCAGAGGCCGCGGAGGTAGAAAGGCACGATTTTTACGTCGGGGTTAGCCATTCCACAGGCGCGCTCGTAGCCCCGGCGGAACTCACCCAGCTGGCCAGTGCGGCTGATCGCCCCTTCAGGAAACAGGCACACCACCTCGCCTGCGTTGAGTTGTTCAGCAACATCGGCCAGGGCCTTTTCGGCACCGCTGCCACGCTCGATGGGAATGCAGCCCAAGGATTTTAAGAACCAGTGCAGGTACCAGCGCTGATAGACCGATCTGAGCATGACAAAGTGCACGGGGCGGGGGCTGGCGATCTGTACCATGGCCCAATCCACCCAACTGATATGGTTGCCCAATAGCAGCACACCTCCCTGGGCGGGCAGGTTCTGCAAGCCATGCACATCGACCCGGTAGCGACGAGTCATCAAGAAGCTCAACAGGAAGCGCACCAGGCTTTGGGGCAGCTTAACAATGGTGTAACCGCCGCCGACCATCGCCACCGTGGCAATGAGCAACAGCAGGTAGTGGCTGTCTACTCCTGCCAGTGCGAACAGCGCCGTGAGCACCAAAAAGCCCAGCATGGCGATGTTTTGAATCCAGTTGTTGGCAGCCAGCACGGTGCCTAGCTCGTTGTCGGCGGCGTGAAACTGAATCAGCGCGTTAAGCGGTACGATAAACAGTCCACCCATCATGCCAATAAACACAAAGTTCAGCGCTTGACCAACAGGTGTGGTGAACAGCGGCAGGCACCATAGCCCCACGGCTACCCCAACAGCACCGACGGGAATCAAGCCCGTTTCTATGCGGTTATGTGAAAGCTTGCTGGCAAGCATGGAGCCCAGCGCAATCCCGATACCGCTAGCCGCCAGAATGCCTTGCAGTACCAGGGTGTTATCGATACTGAGGGCGTCTTTTGCATAGGCGGGAAAGGCCGCCAGTAGCACTTGGCCCACCGACCAGAAGGTGGCCAGGCCGATAATGGACAGCCTGATGACGGGCTGGCGGACGATAATCTGCAGGTTATCTTTTAGTGCAGCACCCCTAATGTAGCGTTGCCAAGTCAATGGAGTATCAGATTGCGTAGTGCTATCAAGCGGAAGACGGTAAAGCGTTGCCACCTGAATAGCGCTATTGAGTACCAGTAGCCAGCCCAGGGGCGCTATCTGGCGCAACAGCTGCGCTGGCGTTTGATCGGTAGGTGTTATCCAGGTTTCAAACAGTGCGGTAAACGCCACGGTACCTGCCAGAATGGCCCCAATGGTGACGGCCTGGATCAACCCGTTGGCTTCTGCCAGGCGCGGCTTGCCGAACAGCCCTTTTACCAAGCCGTACTTGGCCGGGGAGTAGAAAGCCGATTGGATCGCCAGCAGTAGCGTCATCGCAAAGGCCAGCCAGAACCAGCCTTGATAGTAAGCGGCGGTGATGCCCAGTGAAACCACAACGGCAGCCCAAGCTGATGTGCGCAGAATGCGCACCTTGGGGTAGCTGTCTGCCACGTGCCCCGCCGGGCTAAACAGCAAAATAAAGGGCAGCAGGATAAGTCCGTTGACCAACGCGGTGAGGACGACCTGTGTTTCACCGTCGTAACTTTTGAAGATCGTGTTCTGAATGACAATCTTGTGCCCCAGATCCACAAAAGCATTGAGGAAGATGGCGATCAGGTAGGGCAAAGCGCCTTTCAATTGCAGCAGTCGGTGCATGGTTGTGTAGCCTTATAAGTCCCTGTAAGTATTCGCACTTTCTAAGTAAGGCTTGCTTGTTGCAACTAATTTGCGAAAAGTTGTGTTATAAGTGCCGGTTGGTATCACTATCTGCTACTTTTTATGTATGGTGCGCCTTCATTCCGCTTACGAGATGTCTATGTCCCAAGCCGATTCGCTGATTGAAACGCTAAAACGCCAGCTTCGTGCTCAGGGTAAAACCTATGCCGATGTTGCCCGGTGGTTGGGGCTTAGCGAGGCCTCGGTGAAGCGCCTGTTCGCTGAAAAGCACTTTACTTTGGCGCGGCTAGAGTGCATCTGTGATCAGCTTAACCTTGAGTTCGTCGAACTGGTGCAGACCATGCAGGCAGGGGAGCAGCGTCTGCAGGAACTGACTCAGGCCCAGGAGCAAAGTATCGTCGATGACCGTGAGCTGTTTCTGGTAGCGGTCTGCGTTATCAATGGCTATAGCTTCGACGAAATTCATCACCAGTACCAGCTAAGCGAACTGGAGTGTACTAGGCAGTTACTCAAGCTTGAGCGGCTTCAGCTTATTGAGCTACTCCCCGGTAACCGTATCAGGCGGCGGTTAGCCGCTAATTTTCGCTGGCGGGTGAACGGGCCGATCCAGCGTTTCTTCCAGCAGTACATCGCCAACGAGTTTTTCCGCTCTCGCTTTGATAGCGACAGCGAAAAGCTGGTCGTACTCAATGGCTTGCTATCCCCCGCGGGTAATGCCGAATGGCAGCAGACCATGCAGCGTCTTGCTAAAGAGTTCCACTCCCTGTGTGAACGAGAAAGCGGGCTGCCTATTCACCAGCGGTTTGGCACCACATCTGTGCTGGCGGTAAGGCAGTGGCAGTATGGGTTGTTTCAGGATTATAAACGTGAAGCCGAAGCAAAATCCTAACGTGCTGCGCCACGAAAGCGAGCCGCTTCTTGCTCTAACCATTCGATGAAACGTGCCACCGCCGGTGGCGTAACGCCTTCAGAAGGCAGAATCAGTTCATAGGCGAACGGAGAAGCGAGCGGATACTGTTCCGCAAATGGGCGCACCAACACCCCGCTGGCGAGCCGGTCGGCCACCAGTGGTGGGGCGTTGGCCTGGCGTTTCTGGGCATGGTGATTGCCATGGCGCCGAGCGGTGCCTATAGCATCGATATTCTGATCGGCGATGGGCTGGGTTTGCTGGCAGGGCTATCTTGGGCAGCGACGACGGTAGTGATCCGCAAGACCTCGCTTTCCGAGGCGCCTGTGGAGCTCACTCTGAGCTATCAATTGTGTGTGACGGTGCTGCTGTTGTTGCCGACGGCGGCGTTATCCTGATTGGCATCGTACTGGTGACGCGATAAAGCGATTGATCCCGGCGTGGTAGGCGGCGGTTTGACGAGGGTTTACCCCACTAACGCCGCCACGATTTCCACCAGGCCAAACACGCTGACGCCAGCGGCAACAGGCCAACCCAGCGAGCGTAATCGCCACCACACCAACAGCGTGACGCCAAGCCCGATTACGGTCGCGATCCAGGAAATGAGACCAGGGCTCACTGGCACAATCGAAACGCCTAGCACGGCGGCAATCATCAGCGGACCGAGAATGCCAAGCCACTGGGGCATGGCATTCATGCCGGTGTCGCTATCCAGGCGACGCTGCATCCACATGAATGGCACCACCCGCATCAGCAGGGTACCCAGGGCCGACACTACAACGGCGAGCCAAAGCGCGGTGCTCATGAGTCACGCCTCCTTTTTTCGAATTTGACCGTATAGAAGCATAGCGCGCCGCAGGCAGCCGCCAGCGGAATCGCCACGTTGCTCCAGCCGATCAGCGTCAAACCCAGCGCAGCCAGAATGGTGAGCCCCATGGCCATTGCCCAGCGTTTATCGGTAAAGCGAGGCGCCACCATGGTAAGAAACAGCGCGGGGAGCGCGAAGGGCATAATCTCGCCCAATAGCGGCCAGCGGGCGGTAAACGCTTCCCCGGCGGTGGCGCCCACGGCAGTGCCGATGATCCAGGTGCCCCAGGCCAGCAGCGAGGCGCCGACAAACCAGCTAAACCGTTTGGCGTCAGGCAGCTGGGGTAAGCGCGTCAGGGCAAGCGCAAACACCTGATCGGTCAGGCCGTGCATCAGCCAGGGCCAGTGGCGGCTGCGCGGTAATAACGCCGCCAGGTTAGGGCCGTACACCACATGGCGTACGTTAATCAGCATTGTCATGGCTACGACGAGCCATAGTGGAGACCCCGCCGCCACCATGCCCACGAACAGGAACTGCGAAGCACCAGCGTAAATAAGCGTCGAGATCACGACCGCTTCCCAGGTGCTGAAGCCTGCCTGGGTGGCAATCAAGCCAAACGAAAGGGACACCGGTATGTAGCCGCCCAGTAGCGGAATGGCTTCACGAACGCCCTGCAACGCGCTTCGGGCGGGCGAATGTTGGGCAATCTGGCTCATGGTGTTTCGCCTTCTTTGCCGTAGGTAATGGTCATTAGCAGGGTGGCCGCCGCTGATTGGGTGCGGTAGAGGTGGGGTTGATCAGCGCAAAAGGTGACATGGCACCCGGGGGTCAGTGTTGTCGTGCCACCCTCAGGCCCGGCTTCCAGCCAGCCGCTGATCAGCGTGAGGGATTCTCGCGTGCCCGCTGTATGGGGTTCAGCATGCCGTAATGTATGGGGTGCGCAGCGCATCCAGTAGGCATCCACCTGGGGGCAATCCTTGCCCTGATCGATCAGGCGTACCTGAACGCCGTCTTCGCCGAGCGGCACGGAAATAGGCGCGACCAAGGTGCCGAAGGGCACATTCAACTGCACGGCCAGGCGCCAGATCGTGTCCAGGGTGGGGTTGCCGTTGCCTTGTTCGAGGCGGCACAGGTTGGATTTGGCGATGCCTGCCTCGCTGGCTAGCTGCGAAAGCGACCAGCCACGTTCAAGGCGGAGTCTTTGTAAATGGTGGCCAAGGGTCTTGAGTGAAAGTGAATCCATGGGAGCGCCGCCTCTTGGCTTTATAAATGTTCCTTTTATAGAACGTTCTATATAAAGAACAGGCGGCTGTCAAACTGCTTGCTAGGCTATGCTCCGTCGTCAGTGGGCGAGGGAAGATAGCCCGCTAGGCTAAGGCGGCGCTTTTTGAGGGCGTCGCAATGGGCACGCTCATGGCATCGATATTTGCGTAGCCCTTTTCAACCAGCGCAACCACGTCCGGGGATGAGCCCCAGCGCAACAGCATGGTGTCGATTAACTGTTCGGCTTCGTTAAAGCGGCCGCAGTGGCTAAGCAGCTTGGCCACGGTGTAATCGCAGGCGGGGGTGTCAAACATGTCGTCCTTGATTTCCTGAATGGCGAGTTGCAGTCCGGCCTGTGAAATCTCAATACGCTGTTCGCGTTGCATAGCACGTCTCCTTGTGAATGCGGGGTCGTCAATATCGGGCTCTGCCGATGTTTATTATGTTGTACCTGTATTGTACGAGGTGGAGCCTATTATAATGCTTCTCATCGTGCGATAACCTGGGATATGCAAACGAAAGGTTATTGCAGATTCACCTTCCCGAACAGCAATTGCCTTCAATTTTCTACCGCATTTATTTAAATAACATGGGTTTATATTTCAATGAAGGGGGCTGGAGTTATGAGCCTGGTAGTGTCACCCATGGTTCGCGTCCCAGTAAAAAAATTTATGCAAATCTTTGCAATGTTGGCGGTTAGCATCTAAGGTTACCGGTGTGTAGGACAAGGAATCGTCTGGCTCGCCAGGAAGGCAGGCTTACGGATAAGCCAGCAAGCCCGATAGGAAATCAAATGACAGGACGTCATACAGCACATGCCATGGAAAGGTATCCAGGAGGGATACAAACGACAGGAAGTCGGTGAGATGCATGAAGGCCCCCGAGAGGGGGTTTTTTTGTGTCTAAACATCACGCCTAAGGGTGAGGTAACCGCCCCATAGCCGTGTGGTGGTGGTGATCAGGCAGGCCACCGCGAAAATACTGGCGAGTAGCGGGAAATGCTGAGGAAACAGGCAAAACACCACCAACGCAACAAAGGTTTCGGTGCCCTCGGTGAGCCCTTCCAGGTAGTAAAACGCTTTTGTCGGAAAGTCGGGCCGCTCGACGCCGCGCTGTTTGGCGGCAATCGCAAACGCTAGAAACGACGTGCCGGTGCCGATAAAGGTAAACAGCAGGAAAGCGGCAGCCAGGGCATTCTCTGCCGGGTTGGCCAACGCAAAGCCCAACACGACGGCTGAATAAAAAACGAAATCCAGACCGATATCCAGAAACCCCCCTGCCTCGCTCGTCTGGCCGCTCACCCGAGCCAAGGCGCCATCCAGCCCATCTCCCAGGCGATTCAACAATACTGCCACCAAGGCAAGCGCGTAATGCTCCCATGCCAACAAGGGCAGAGCAGTGATGCCGATCAGGAAAGCGATAAAGGTCACCTGGTCGGGCGTGGCACGCCCGGTAAGCCGATGGGCGAGCCGTTCAAGTGGGCGATGGGTCAGGGGCATGGTCCAGCGGTCTAGCATACGGCGCTCCTTGGGGTGAATGACGATGAAACCAGCAAGCTAACATACCGGCCGAGCGGCGACCCGATCTATGAGGCCATGCTTATGAATTAAACTAAAGTCGTTATACTTTAGTATCAATGATGAATAAATCACTGGACGCCAGGCGCAGGGGCATGGAAAACGGGGGCCGAAGAAGGCGCGTGCCCTGACGGTTCCGGTCGCTATGGGTGGGTCGTGTGTATTCTTCATAACCTTACACACTTTCGGTGAGCGAAGTACGTCGTATGCTAAGCAATGGAATGATGACGGTGTGGAACCAGCTTTGGGCTTCCCACCAGCAGGCAAAAACCCTGTTACTGTGCGCGCTACCTACCACGGGCGGTTCGGGAAGCGGTAGTGCGTCTGGCAATAATGGCGCGGGCCCCGAGCCGCGTCCACCGGCGTATACAAAGCCGCAAAAAGTAGGGCTGCTGCTTGGCCCGCTGCTGTTCGCCTTTGTGGTGTTGTTCTTTCATCCTGCCGACCTGAGTTTTGAAGGCCGGATGGTGCTGGCCACGACGCTATGGGTCGCGGTGTGGTGGATTACCGAGGCGATCCCGATTCCGGCCACGTCGCTGCTGCCCATTGTCTTGCTGCCGATCACCGGGGCGCTGGAAAGCAGTCGGGTGACAGCGGCCTACGGCAACCCGATTATCTTCCTGTTCCTGGGCGGCTTCATGATCGCCCTGGCCATGGAGAAATGGGGGCTGCACAAGCGTATTGCGCTGGTGATCATTGGCCTGCTGGGAACCAGTATCAATCGCATCGTGCTTGGCTTCATGGCGGCCACCGGCTTTTTGTCGATGTGGGTGTCCAACACCGCCTCGGTGATGATGATGCTGCCGATTGGCACGGCGATTGTGTACCAGGTTACCCAGGAGCTGAGCAAAACAGATGGCGACCACAGCGACGATATCGATAAATTCAGCAAGGCACTGATATTTGGTATCGGCTACGGCGGCACCATTGGTGGCCTGGGCACCTTGATTGGCACGCCGCCCAATATCATCCTGGCAGCCACCGTGTCGGAGCTGTTTGGGGTTCAGATTTCCTTTGCCGAATGGATGTTCTTCGCCTTTCCCGTGGTGGTGATTCTGCTCTTTGCGGCCTGGCTGTTGCTGACCAAGGTAGTTTATCGCGTCAGGTTTGCCGATTTGCCTGGGGGCAAGGCGGTGATCGACAAGGAGAAGCAGGCCCTGGGCGCCACGCGCTTTGAAGAAAAAGCCGTGCTGGCCGTGTTCCTGTTCGCCGCCTTTATGTGGATCACGCGCTCGTTTTTATGGGAAGGACAGTTGCTCAATATTCCCGGCATCAACGACACCATGATTGCCATGGTGGCGGCCATTGCGCTGTTTTTGATTCCCTCCAAACGTCGCGGCGGCTGCTTGCTGGACTGGGAGGTGGCCAAGGATGTGCCCTGGGGCATTCTGCTGCTGTTCGGTGGCGGTCTGGCGATTGCGGCGGGCTTCAGCGCCTCGGGACTGGCCGAGTGGATCGGCGAGCAGATGAGCGTGCTGGAAGGCGTCAACTTCCTGCTGGTGATTCTGATGGCCAGCGCCATGGTACTGTTCCTGACCGAGATCACCTCGAATACCGCCACGGCGACGATGATTTTGCCGGTGCTGGCGTCGTTGGCGCTGGCGCTAAACGTGCATCCCTTCGTGCTGATGGTGCCCGCGGCCATGGCCGCCAACTGCGCCTTCATGCTGCCGGTGGGTACGCCGCCCAACGCGATCATTTTCGCCACGGGCAAAATCAAGATCGCCGAGATGGTGCGCAACGGCTTCGGGCTCAATATCCTGGCGCTGGTGTTGATCGTCGCGGCGGTCTATATCCTGCTGCCGATGATGTGGGGCGTTGATTTGACCAGCTACCCCGACGCTTTCCGCCGCTGATTCACTGACGGTTGAGCTTGTCCTTTAACGCCCCGCCAACAGCGGGGCGTTTTGCTAGTATGATGCCGTCATTCTTCTTGTTGCTGAGTTTGCCATGCGCCTACTGCACACCGCCGACTGGCACCTGGGTCGGCTGTTTCACAACCTTTCGCTGCTGGATGACCAGCGTTACGTCCTCGATCAACTGGTCGATATCATCGACCGCGAAGGCGTCGAGGCGGTGTTGATCGCCGGGGATATCTACGACCGCTCGGTGCCGCCTGCTTCAGCAGTGGCATTGCTGGATGACGTGCTGACGGCGCTGTGCAGCGAACGCAACCTGCCGGTGGTGATGATTTCCGGCAACCATGATAGCGCCCAGCGGCTGGGCTTTGGCGCGCGCCATTTACGCCAGGCCAGGCTGCATATCCTGTCTGATCTGACGGACATCGGGCGGCCGGTAAGGCTGTCCGCCAACGGGGTGGAGGTGGATGTCTTCGGCATCCCCTACGCCGATCCGGAGTACGTGCGCAGCCAGTTAGAGGTAGACGTGCGCGACTTCGACGGCGCCCATCGCTACCTGGTCGAGCGTATCAACGCCCAGCGCCACCCAACGCGCCCGACGGTACTGATGAGCCACTGCTTTGTGGATGGTGGCAGCGCATCCGACTCCGAGCGTCCGTTGACGCTCGGCGGTGCCGAGAGCGTCGCCTGGGAGCCCATGCAATCGTTCGACTACGTGGCGTTGGGGCATTTGCACGGCCCCCAATACCGTGGCGGAGAGCACATCCGCTACAGTGGCTCCCTGCTCAAGTACAGCTTTTCCGAAGCAAGCCAGCGCAAGGGCGTTACCCTGGTGGATATCGACGAACAGGGTGTCCGCCACATCGAGCACCGCCCTTTGACGCCGCGCCTGGACGTGCGCGTCCTGGAAGGCGAGCTGGATTCGCTTATTGCCCAGGGGCTTGGCGACCCTCATGCAGACGACTACCTACTGGTTCGCCTGACCGACCGCCACGCCATCCTCGACCCAATGGGCAAGCTGCGGGAAGTCTATCCCAACGTCATGCACCTGGAAAAGCCGGGCATGCTGGAATCCCGCGGCCGCCAACAGCTGGATCGCGAGCGGCTGCGTTTCAGCGCGCTGGACATGTTCAGTGATTTCTTCGCCCAGACCAGCGGCGAGGCGATGACCGACGAGCAGGCCGAGGCCATGAACGAGCTGATCAGCCAGCTCAACCGTGACGAGGAGAACCGATGACGCCGCTAAGCTTGACCATGCAGGCCTTTGGCCCCTTCGCCGGTCGTGAAACCCTCGATTTTACCGCGCTGGGGCAAAGCCCGCTGTTTCTGATCAACGGCCCCACTGGTGCGGGCAAAAGCTCGATTCTGGACGCCCTGTGCTTTGCGCTTTATGGCCAGACTACCGGTGCCGAACGTGACGCCAGCCAGATGCGCTGCGACCAGGCCGCGGCGGATGCGCTTACCGAAGTGACGCTGGACTTTCGCCTACGCGGCAACGCCTACCGGATACGCCGCGTACCCCAGCAGGAGCGCCCCAAGGCGCGTGGCGAAGGAACCACCACGCAAAACGCGGAAGCCCAGCTTTGGCAACTGACGGCTGAAGGCGAGCAGGGCGACTGCCTGGTCGCCAAAAGCGTCAACGACGCCACGACTCAGGTCCAGGGCCTGATAGGGCTCGACGCCAGCCAGTTCCGCCAGGTGATGGTGTTGCCCCAGGGCAAGTTTCGCGAGATGTTGCTGGCGGACTCGAAAGACCGCGAAAAAATCTTTTCTCAGCTGTTTCAAACACAGATTTTTCAACGCATCGAAGAGCATCTGCGGACCCAGGCCAACCAGATCGAGCGCGACGTCAATAACCACCGCCAGCGGGTGCAGGGTATCCTGCAGGCCAGCGATGTGGAAAACGATGCCGCGCTCGACGAGGAACGCCGTTCTCTGGAGCCCCGGCGCCAGGCCGCCCAGCACGACCTTGCCGAGGTCAGGGCGCGCCGTGAGGCCGCTGAAAACGCCGAGCGCCAGGGCAGGGAGTTACAGGCCCAGTTTGATCAACAGGCCAGGCTCAAGGCGGCCAGGAAAGAGCTGCTAGATCAGAAAGACGACATCGACGACGCCCAGGCAAGGCTGGCCGCTCATGCCCAGACACAGGCGTTGGCAACGGTTTACCAGCGCCTGCAAGCCGCCCAGCAAACGGCCCTGTCGACCCGTGATGAGCTCGCCCAGGCAGAACGCACTGTGGCCGACCAACAAGTCGCGCAGGCCGATGCCCAGCGAGCGCTGGCGGATGCCAAGCCGCCGTTTGAGCAGCTACCTGCGATGCGCGAGCAGGCGTTTCGCTTGCACCGTGCCGTTGAGCAATGCCAGGAACTGGCTGCGCTTGAGAGCCAGCGTGAGCAGCTTGCCCAGGAGGTTGAAAGCGCGGCGGCCGAGGTCACGCGACTGCGGCCAGGCGTTGAAGCCGCAGAGCAGCATGCCACCGCGCAGGAAATGCGCTGGCATCAAGGGCAGGCGGCGCTTCTGGCGGCGCGCCTGGAAACCCGAATGCCTTGCCCGGTCTGTGGCAGTCTCGACCACCCGGCCCCGGCGAGCGCCGAACAGGCGCCGGTGACCCAGGCCGAGGTCAAACAGGCCCGTACAGCGTTCGATAAAGCCCGTCAGGCGCTCTCGAAAGCCGAGCAGCACCATGCGCAGCTAAGCCAGCAACTCGCCGACAAGGCCTCGCATTGTCAGCGACTACGCGACGAACTGGGTGAGCAGTCCTCGCTGGAGGCGCTGGAAGCCGCGCAGGCCAAGCTCAAGGCCGATATGCAAGCCGCCGAAACCGCCTGGCAAACCGCTCAGGAAAAAGCCCAGCAGGCCCAGACAGCGCTGGCTCGCGCCGAGACAACGCTGGACGACGCTAAAAAGCGCCAAGCCCGCGCCAGTAGTGCCCTTGATGAGGCGCAGCAGGCGTGGCAAAACGCCCTGGCTGAGAGTGTCTTCGACGACGAAGAAGCGTTCAACCAGGCGCGGTTAACCGATGACGAGGAGCGACGGCTCAATGAGGCGGTGGCCCACTTTCAGCGCGAACAGGCCAAGCTGGAAGGGCAGTTGGAGGCAATTCACACTCGCCTTGAGGGGCAGGCATTGCCGGATCTAATCGCCCTGGCAGAACAGGTCGCTGAGGCAAAGGCCCAGGAGCAGGTCTTTGAAAAAAACTATCAGCAGCTGGCCACTCGGATTGAGCACTTGGATGCCACGCGAGAAAAGCTTGACGCCGCCCATGCCGCCCAGGCATCCCTTGAAGCCCAGTATCGGGTATGGGGTACATTGAGCGAGGTCGCCAACGGCCGCACGGGGCACCGCATCAGCCTGCAGCGGTTTGTGCTCGGCGTCCTGCTGGACGACGTGCTGATTCAAGCCTCCGAACGCCTGGTGCACATGAGCCGCGGTCGCTATCAGTTGGTGCGCCGGGAAGACCCATCCAAAGGCAATCGCGCCTCGGGGCTGGAGCTTGACGTGGCCGATACCTACACCGGCAAGAACCGTCCGGTGGCGACGTTATCGGGCGGTGAATCCTTTATGGCCGCGCTCTCTCTGGCACTGGGGCTTTCCGATGTGGTGCAGGCCTACGCTGGCGGCATTCAGCTGGATACGCTATTTATCGATGAAGGCTTTGGCAGCCTCGACCAGGATGCGCTGGACCAGGCGATTGCCATGCTTAGTGAGCTGCAAATGGGCGGTCGCATGATCGGGATTATTTCCCACGTCAGCGAACTCAAGGAGCAAATCCCGGTCCGTGTTGACGTGCGGTCGAGTCGTCAAGGAAGCTCGGTGGGCATAAAGGGTGCACTGCGTTAATGCCAGGGGGCATTAGGTTTTGCAGGCATGGTTCATGCTGCGTTCATGCAGCATGTTCTATAACGTGGGTTGGTCGTCAGCGAGTCCTGAAAAGACTCTCTACTTAGGAGTACAAGGATGAACGCAAGCAAGATTTTACAGCAACTGATGCAACAGGCAGGCGGTAGCCAGAAGGGCGGCAGCAGTGGTGGCGTCGATGTCAAAGGCATGCTGAGTGGCCTCTCTAAACAGCTCGGCGGGAGTGACCAGGGCGGCAAGTCAAGCGGCGGTTCATCGAGCGGGTTCGATATGAAAAGCCTGCTGGGTGGGGGCGCCATGGGCATGCTGGTCGGCTCCAAGCGCGGCCGTAAGCTGGGCGGCAAGGCCCTCAAGTACGGTGCCATTGCGGGTGTCGGGGTATTGGCCTGGAAGGCCTGGCAAAGCTCACAGGCTGGCAAAAACGCGTCCGGCGAGTCGCAGGGCAGCGCCGAAGGGGAGCGCGTCGAGGTGCTGGACGGCGAGTATCAGGAGCGCCGCAGCCTGGAGTTGCTGCAAGCGATGATCATGGCCGCCCGGGCTGATGGTCATATCGACGAGCAGGAGCAGGCGCTGATCACCGAGCAGATTGATGAACTGGGCGCCGATCAGGAAATGCATAACTGGGTCGAGCGGCAGCTAAAGGCACCGCTGGACGCCCAGGCACTGGCCCGTGAAGCGGATTCACCCCAGGCAGCGCGGGAAATGTACCTGATCAGCGTGGCCGTGACCGACGAGCAAAACCCCATGGAGCGCGCCTGGCTCGATCAGTTGGCAAGCGCCCTTGAGTTATCGCCTGACATGGCCCGCGAGCTTGAACAACAAGCCCAACAGGCCGGCTGATGCTTGATACGCTCAATTTCTGGGTCGCCACCGGTTTTGGTCTGGGGTTGGCGCCGGTGGCCCCGGGTACCTTCGGTTCGCTGATTGGCATACCGTTGGCGTGGTGGTTGCTGGGCCGGCCCGTTGGCTATCAGGTAGCGGTGATCGCGGTGCTATTGGTAGTGGCAGTGCCGGTATGTCACGTCGCTGCCTGGCATTACGCGGGTCTGGATCACGGCAGTATCGTTGCCGATGAATATGTCGCCTTTCCATTGGCCGTCATCGGGTTAACGGCCGCGCGCCAGCCGCTGGTCATGCTGCTGGCGTTTGCGGTCTACCGTTTTTTCGATGGCTTGAAGCCGCCGCCGATTCACCTGGCCGAATATGTTCATGGCGGCTTGGGTATTGTGCTGGACGACGTGATTGCAGCCCTTGTGACCTGGGTCGTGCTGGCGCTACTGTTGAAGTTCTGGCAACGCCGAACGCTAAAAAGTACCTGACAATGCGCCTTAACTAAAAAGCGCCGCAGGCTAAACCTGCGGCGCTTTTCGTCATTGCATCAAGTTGTACTTATCGAAGCCTATTCCTTGACGACGATGACCGACTTGGCGTTGACGAATTCGTGCATACCGAAGCCGCCATGCTCTCGGCCGTAACCGGAGTCTTTTACGCCGCCAAACGGCATTTCCGGGGTGGCCACGCCAAAGCCGTTGATAAATACCATGCCGGTATCGAAGTACTGGCTGGCAAGCTTGGTGGCACGCTTCACATCCTTGGAAATGATCCCACCGCCGAGGCCATAACGGCTGTCATTGGCAATGCGCATGGCATCGTCGTCATCCTTGGCGCGAATCAAGGCCGCCACCGGGCCAAACAGCTCGTCATCGTAGGCGGGCTGGCCGGGGGTGACGTTATCCAGCACGGTGACCGGATAGAAGGCGCCTTGGCCGTCGGGCTTCTGGCCGCCGCATAGAATCGTCGCGCCCTGGCGTACGCTTTCTTCCACCTGCTCATGGAGGTCGTCGCGTAAATCGACGCGCGCCATGGGGCCGACATCGGTGCCGTCTTGCGTGGGGTCGCCCACCTGCAGGGCGTTCATCCGCTCGACGAAACGCTCCTTGAAGGCCTCGTAGTTGGCCTCGGTCACCACAAAGCGTTTGGCGGCCACGCAGGTTTGCCCGGTGTTGTAGACACGACCCATCACGCAGGTGTCCACGGCGACGTCCAGATCAGCGTCGTCGAGTACCAGATAGGCGTCGTTGGAGCCCAGTTCGAGCACGGTCTTTTTCAGGTGCTCGGCGGCCTTGGCGGCGACCTTGCGGCCTGCACCGTCGCTGCCGGTCAGCGTGACGCCGCGCACCGCCTTATGGGCGATGACCTGGTCGGAGACGTCGTGGGAAATCACCAGCGTACGGAAAACGTTTTCCGGCAGGCCCGCCTCGCGGTAGATTTTTTCCAGCAGCAGGCCGCTACCGGTGACGCATTCGGCATGCTTCAGCAGCACGGCGTTACCCGCCATGATGTTGGCGATGGAATAACGCACGACTTGATAAGCGGGGAAGTTCCACGGCTGAATGCCGTAGATGACGCCCATCGGCGAATAGGTCACGATGCCGCGTTCACCGTTGCTCGGGTTGCGCGTTTCATCGGCAAGGGATTCCGGGCCGCGCTCGGCAGTGTAATCGCAGATGCCCACACACAGGTCGACTTCCTGATAGGCCTGCGAGGGCAGCTTGCCCATTTCCTTGACCATGAAGTCGGCAAGTTCTTCTTTGTGCGCCTTGAGCGCCTCGCCAATGGCCTTGACCACCTTGGCACGGTGTTCGAGAGGCTTGAGCCGCCAGTCGAGAAATGCCTGATGGCTGGCCTCCACGATCTGCATCGCCTGGCTTTCATCCATCAGCGCATAGGTCTGGAGTGTTTCGCCAGTGGTGGGATTGACGGTGGTGATGCTGTTGCTCATAAGATCTCCTATCTATAGATCAACATGGTGGAATCAACGCTGCTCTTAGAACCGCGTCCTGGCGCGTCGCTAGTCGTTGACCGACTGGTCTATTATGAATGTCTTGTTAATATAGTAGAAGATAGAGGGTGTTGCCTAATAGCCTCTCACTATGGGGAGATAAACGTCTCGGTCAGTCAAAGGTGGGCCCGCCGGCCTCGTCGCCCCAGACTTCTTCCAGGCGGTCGTCGCGTCTGCAGCTGAAGCGGTAGAACTTGTAGCGGACCGGGTTCTTCTCGTAGTAGTTCTGGTGGTATTCCTCGGCCGCCCAAAAAGCGTCCCCCGGCAGTATCTCCGTGGTTACGCTCTCTTCGAAGCGTTCTTCCATCTCTTCCTTGGAAGCTTCGGCCAGTTCGCGCTGTTCGTCATTCTGATAAAAGATCGCCGAACGGTACTGGTCGCCGACATCGCAGAACTGGCGGCCGACCGCGAAGGGGTCGATGTTGCGCCAGTAAATTTCCAGCAACTGCTCGTAGCTGATCTGGTCCGCGTCGTATTCGACCTTGACCACTTCGATGTGGTCGGTGTTGCCACTGCTGACGTCATCGTAAGTGGGGTTTTCCAGCTCGCCGCCGGTATATCCCGATATCGTGGCCGTCACGCCAGGCTGACGGTCGTAAGGCGGCTCCATACACCAAAAGCAACCCCCGGCAAATACCGCTTCCGCGGGCGTTTCAGCCTGCAGCGATGTACTGGTGATGCCAATGGCGGCCGTAGCGATACCCAGAGCTAACGGGCGAAACGGTAGGTGTTGCATCATGAGGTTGACTCCCGGTAGGTGAACCATGCTGTCGTCAGTTCTGAGTTGTTAAGTCGCCGGGTAGTTCACTTTCCTTATAAGCGAACGCTATCCCCTCGTTAAACCCGGCCTTGGCGTGGGGGCCATACGTCGTCCAGGGTTTTTAGCGCGGCGGCGATGGGTGGCTCGACGGAACGATCGTGTCGCCAAATCAGGCCCAGTGAACAGGGCAGGCGAACATGCTCCGCCACGGCCAGGCCGCTCTCCTGACGTTCCGCCATGGCCAGGGCATCCCGTGCCAGGCTAAGGCCCACGCCGGCGCGCACTAGATCGAGCATGCAGGCTTCCTGGTCGACCTGGGCGACACGGTTTGGCGTGATGCCGCCGTCGGCCAGGCGATGGTGAAGGAGCCGGTGGTGGACGGAGTCGGGGGGCGTGACGATCCACGGTAGACGGGCCAGAGACGTCCAGCGGGTGTCTGCCAGCCGCGCCTCCCAGCCGGCAGGGGCAATCACGTGATAGTCAAACTGGGTCAGCTCTCGCCAGGCCAGCGCCGAGTGGCCGGTACCTTCACCCGGGGGCGCCAGGTAAAAGCCCACGTCCAGCTCACCCTTTTCAATGCGCGTCAGTACGCGGCCACTCATGCCGTGGTGCAGCTCGGTTTCCAGCTGTGGCGCCCTGAGCATCAGGCGGCTTAAAAAAGCTCCCAGACGAATAAACTCGGGGTCGACGATGGTGCCGATGGTCAGTTTGCCGCGCAGCGTGCTGTGCAGGGCGCTGGCGGTTTGTTCAAAAGCGCTGGCGCTGGCCAATGCCTTTTCGGCGGCCGGCAGGAGAGCAAGGCCGTCGGCGGTCAGGCTCAGGCCTTGAGGACGTCGGTTGAAGAGAGCGAGCCCCAGGCTGGCCTGAAGCTGCTTCAACTTTAGGCTTACGGCGGGCTGGGTGAGGTGCAGTTGCTCGGCGGCGCGTGACACGCTGCCAGCGCGGGCAACCGCCACGAACGCCCGTAGTGTGGCGTATTCCTGCATGGGCGACCTTCTTGATGCGCATTGTTATTAATCAAGCTTATATCGTGGTTAAAAATTACTCAATTGATTGCCCCCGTTAGGCGGTTAATCTGGTGTTACCGCTATTTTAACTATCACGATACTTATAAAGGTTGCTTCCATGACCACCACAACGACCACCGCTATCCAGCATTTTATTAATGGCCAGGTAAGCCAGGGCACTGGCGATGCCCAGGACGTGTTTAATCCCGCGACGGGCCAGGTTAGCGGGCGCGTGTCGTTAGCCGGTGAGCACGATGTGAATGCCGCCGTGGACGCCGCCCAGGCTGCGTTTCCTGCCTGGGCCGATACGCCGGCCATTCGCCGCGCGCGGGTGATGTTCAGGTTTCTGGAGTTGCTCAACGCCAATAAAGACGCGTTGGCCGAGGCGATCACCAAAGAGCACGGCAAGGTGTTTACCGATGCCCAGGGTGAAGTGGCGCGGGGTATCGATATCGTCGAGTTCGCCTGCGGTATTCCCCAGTTGATGAAGGGCGACTATACCGAACAGGTGAGCACCGGTATCGATAACTGGACGGTACGCCAGCCGCTAGGTGTAGTGGCGGGGATTACGCCGTTCAACTTCCCCGTCATGGTGCCCATGTGGATGTTTCCTGTGGCCATTGCGACGGGTAATACGTTTATCCTCAAGCCGAGCCCGCTGGACCCCAGCGCCTCATTGATGATTGCCGACCTGCTCAAGCAAGCCGGTTTGCCCAATGGTGTGTTCAACGTGCTGCAGGGCGGTAAAGACGCGGTTGAGCGGCTGCTGGATCACCCTGACGTCAAGGCACTGTCGTTTGTCGGCTCCACGCCCATCGCCAACCTCATTTACGAGCGCGGTGCCCGCCACGGGAAACGCGTCCAGGCGCTCGGCGGGGCGAAAAACCATATGGTGGTGATGCCCGATGCACATCTGGATAAGGCCGTTGATGCTCTGGTCGGCGCCGCCTATGGCTCAGCGGGCGAGCGCTGCATGGCAATCAGTGTGGCCGTGTTGGTGGGTGATGTGGCCGATAAGATCGTGCCAGCGCTTGCGGAGCGCGCCAAGTCCCTCAAAGTGAAAAACGGTATGCAACTGGACGCTGAAATGGGCCCGATTGTGACCCGCGAAGCGCACCAGCGCATTACCGGTTACATCGACAAAGGCGTGGCCGAGGGGGCCGAACTGCTGGTTGACGGGCGCGAGTTTGACGCTTCACAGACCGGCGACGGCTGCGCAGATGGTTTCTGGATGGGCGGTACGCTGTTTGACCACGTCACCCCGGACATGACGATCTACAAAGAAGAGATTTTTGGCCCGGTACTGGTCTGCGTGCGGGTTCCCGATGCGGCCACGGCGATTCAATTGATCAACGACCATGAGTTTGGCAACGGCGTCAGCTGTTTCACTGAAAGCGGCAGCGTGGCACGGGAGTTTGGTCGTCGCATTCAAGTGGGCATGGTGGGTATCAACGTGCCGATTCCGGTGCCCATGGCCTGGCACGGCTTTGGCGGCTGGAAGCGCTCGTTGTTCGGCGATACCCATGCCTACGGCGAGGAAGGCGTGCGTTTCTACACCAAGCAGAAGTCGATCATGCAGCGCTGGTCCGACTCGATCAATGGCGGGGCGGACTTTGTCATGCCCACGGCTAAGTAACGCGCTCTCTTTGCTGGAGATAGCTCATGTCCGATACCTCTCATCAGTTTGACTACATCGTGGTCGGCGCCGGCACCGCCGGATGTCTGCTGGCCAATCGATTGAGCGCCAACCCCGATCATCGGGTGCTACTGATCGAGGCGGGCGGGCGCGATAACTATCACTGGATTCATATTCCGGTGGGTTACCTTTACTGCATCAATAACCCGCGCACTGACTGGATGTTCCGCACCGAGCCGGATAAAGGGCTCAACGGTCGCTCGTTGATTTACCCGCGGGGCAAGACCCTGGGCGGCTGTTCGAGCATCAACGGCATGCTGTATATCCGAGGCCAGGCGCGGGATTATAACCACTGGGCCGAGGTGACCGGCGACGATGCCTGGCGCTGGGAAAACTGCCTGCCTGATTTTATCAAGCACGAACACCATCATCGTCTGGACGAAGGTGGCGATGCTGATCCCGAGCACCGCGACTTCCATGGCCACGGCGGTGAATGGCGGGTGGAAAAGCAGCGGTTAAGCTGGCAAGTGCTGGATGATTTTGCTGAAGCAGCGGCACAGTCAGGTATTCCCCGGACACGCGACTTTAATCGCGGCGACAACGAAGGGGTGGACTACTTTGAGGTCAATCAGCGCGCCGGTTGGCGTTGGAATACATCAAAAGCGTTTTTGAAGCCGGTGCGACAGCGTCATAACCTGACCGTCTGGCACTCAACCCATGTCAACCAACTCCTATTTGCTAACGATGGCACAACACCCCGCTGTGTGGGTGCCGAGGTGGTGCGCAACGGTGAAACGCTGCGTGTGGGCGCCAACCGGGAAGTGATCCTGTCTGCCGGGTCGATTGGTTCGCCTCAGTTGTTGCAGCTTTCCGGCATTGGTCCCGCTGACCTGCTGGCCGAGCACGATATCGAGGCAGTGAGCGCCTTGCCCGGTGTGGGCGAAAACCTGCAGGATCACCTGCAAATCCGCTCGGTGTATAAGGTGCAGGGCGGTAAAACACTCAACACCTTAGCCAGCTCACTGGTAGGCAAGGCGAAAATTGGCCTGGAATATGCCCTTAAACGTACTGGTCCCATGAGCATGGCGCCGTCACAGCTGTGCATATTTACGCGCAGCTCCGAGGGGTATGACGACGCCAATATCCAGTATCACGTTCAGCCGTTAAGCCTGGAAGCGTTTGGTCAGCCGCTGCACCCCTATGCCGCGATTACGGCGAGCGTGTGTAACCTGAATCCCAGCAGCCGCGGGACGGTCAGGATTAAAAGCCGCGACCCGCGCCAGGCACCGGCGATAGCGCCGAATTACCTGAGTACGCCGGAGGATCGCCAGGTGGCGGCTGATTCCTTGCGGGTCACGCGTAGAATTGCCGAGCAGCCGGCCTTTGCGAAGTATCAGCCTGAGGAAGTAAAACCGGGCCTTGAGTACCAGAGCGACGACGAGCTGGCGCGCCTGGCAGGTGATATTGGCACGACGATTTTTCATCCGGTGGGCACCGCGCGGATGGGGCGAGACGACGATCCCATGGCCGTGGTCGATAGCCGACTGCGGGTGCGGGGTGTCACTGGCCTTCGGGTGGCGGATGCCAGCGTGATGCCGACGATCACCAGCGGCAACACCAATTCACCGACGCTGATGATCGCTGAAAAAGCCGCAGGGTGGATACTATCGGCGCGGTCATCATACTGACACTTTTTTACGCGATAGTATTGACGTGTGCTGAAACAAGGCGCATTCTTCTGAGCAGTAGGTTAGCAAGTCGAACGTTGTCAGCAGTATCGAAGCGCCGCAAGCGTTGAGTCTGGTGAAAGTTTCTTGTTCTACCCACTGCAACTCGGGTATTACCCGGCTTTAAATACGCTTTATCGAGGATTTCGATCATGGCAACTGGTACCGTTAAGTGGTTTAACGACACTAAAGGCTTCGGCTTCATTTCTCCGGACGACAACGGCGACGACCTGTTCGCGCATTTCTCCGAAATTCAGGCTGACGGCTTCAAAACTCTGCAAGACGGTCAGAAGGTTTCCTTCGACGTCACCCAGGGTAAAAAAGGCCTTCAGGCTTCCAACATCAAAGTTCTGTAATTCAGAACGGTGATGTGTGCCATCAGCCGATAGCTGATGTGCTGAAAAACCCCGCTTATGCGGGGTTTTTTGTATGTGTATGAAAAATCGCCACATTACTCGCCCTAGACGTTGCTTTGCGCTAGGGTGAGGTTTTTTTAAGCAAGGGATGAATCATCATGACAGCGCCTGGCGAACTCATTATCGAGCCGAAAAGCGGTAAACCCGCCGATGCGTGTGTGTTCATATTGCATGGTTTAGGTGCCGACGGGCATGATTTTGAACCTTTAGTTCCCGCGCTGGGTTTGCCGGCCAGCGCCAATGTACGTTTTATCATGCCTCACGCCCCGCGTTTGCCGGTGACCATCAACGGCGGGATGGTGATGCCTGCCTGGTACGATATCCTGGCGATGGACCTGGGCCGCCGGGTCGATGAAGCGCAGCTAAAGGTTTCGGCCAAGCGTATTCAAACGCTGATTCATGAGCAGATTGATCAGGGTATCGATAGCCAGCGGATTATTGTGGCGGGATTTTCCCAGGGCGGCGCCGTTGCTTATCATGCCGCGCTTTCGTTTCCCGAGCCGCTTGGCGGGCTCTTGGCAATGTCGACCTACTTCGCCACCGCCGACAGCATTGATCTGGCCGAAGCCAATCGACAGATTCCCATTGAGGTTCAGCATGGCAGCTTTGACCCCATCGTGCCGGAAAGCTTGGGCAAAAGCGGCGCTGACCGCTTAACGAGTCTGGGCTATGCCGTCAATTACCGGCAGTACTCCATGGCCCACTCGCTTTGCCCTCAGCAGGTAAGCGATATTGGGCGCTGGCTTTTACAGCGCCTGAGCAGCTAATTAAAACATTGACGCTGTGCTGGTAAGCGTTATTTCAGGAGTAGGCGCATGTTTCGACCCTCGCGTGGCCGCCAAGCCGAACTCCCCAACGAAATTCCCAAGCCAGGCTGGCACGACATCGTCTGGCGTGTTTTGCGCTCGGCACGTCGTGACCGCATCATGCTGCTGGCAGCGGGTGTTGCCTTCTACGCGCTGCTTGCGTTGTTTCCGACCATTGCGGCGGTTATCTCTCTATGGGGGCTGTTTTCCGATCCGAATGAAGCAAGCCAGCAACTCTACAACCTCATCCGTTTGATGCCCCCCGAGGCGGCACAACTGATCGACAACCAGGCTCAGGAGGTGGTGGATAGCGTTGGGTCGAGTAATGAAATGGCGGCGCTGGTGAGCCTGTTGATTGCCATGTATATCGCCTCCAAGGGGGTCAGTGGCCTGATCGTGGGGCTGAACGTGGTGTATGGCGAACAGGAGCAACGCAGCGTTTGGCGTTTGGCTTTGCTGGTTACCACCATGACGCTCGGCATGATTGGCATGACGCTTCTGACGCTGGGATTCATAGGCCTGGTGCCGATGCTGGTCGATGCATTGGCGGTTGTTACCCCTCTGGACCGGATTATTGATTTCATGCGCTGGCCAGCCTTGCTGGTGATGATGAGTGCTGTCATCGCGCTGCTTTATCGCTTTGCGCCCTACCGGCGTGCCGCAAAATGGGAGTGGCTGAGTGTCGGCACCATGGTGGCAACGCTGCTTTGGCTGTTGGGGTCGGGCGGACTGTCGCTTTACGTGCGCTACTTTTCCAACTTCAGCGAGCTATACGGCTCCCTGGGGGCTGTAGTGGTACTGATGCTGTGGTTTTTACTCTCGGCGTTTGTAGTATTGCTGGGTGCCGAAATCAACTGCGAGCTGGAGCGTCAGACCCGCCAGGACACGACCATTGGTCAGGAACGCCCGCTGGGACAGCGCGAGGCCTACGCCGCCGACACCCTGGGGCGTCAGCATCCGTGGCACGAAAAGGACGACACCAAAATGCCGGGGGATAATAACCGCCACGACTAATCTGATGCGCTCCGCCTCCTGCCTTAGGGCAGGAGGCGGGCTTGGTTTTAAAGCGTTACAGGAGTTCTTCGGCGGCCAGGGCCAGGCGGGAACGCTCGACGCTTTTCAGCGTGATATGCCCGGCATGGGGCCAGTCGCGGAATCGCTCTACCACGGCGGCCATGCCGCAGGTATTGGCGGTCAGGTAAGGGGTGTCGATCTGTCCTACATTGCCCAAGCAGACGATTTTGGTATTGCGCCCGGCCCGGGTGACCAGCGATTTTAGCTGCTTGGGCGTGAAGTTCTGCGCCTCGTCGATGATCAGAAAGGTGTCGTTGAGGGTACGCCCGCGCATGAAGCTGGGCGCGCGTATTTGTACCCGAGAGCCGATCAGCTGCCGTGTGGCGCCGTTGTCCCAGGTGGACTCGCCTTCATCGTTACGTAACAGGTTATCCATGTTGTCGTGGAAGGCGCCCATCCACGGCGACATTTTCTCCTCCTCGGTGCCGGGTAGAAAGCCGATATCCTCGCCCATGGGAATCGGCGCGCGGGTAAACACAATGCGTTCGAACTGCTTTTGATCCAGGGTCTGCTGGAAGGCGGCGGCTAGTGTCATGTAGGTTTTGCCGGTACCCGCGTTACCGGCGATGGTGACCAGGTCGATCTCCGGATCCATCAGCAGGTTGAGGGTGAAGTTTTGCCGACTGTCGTGGGCGTGAACTCCCCAAACGCCCGCATGGTGACGGTAGTTGGTGAGCAGTTGCAGCCGTGCCGAGGTAGGCCCCAGCTCGCGGATGATCGCCTCGAACTCAGCACCGTTTTCGCTATCCGACACCAGCATACCCACGTGCCAGTGACGCGGCATGTCGCCACTTAGTTGGTAGAAGGTGTGATGGTCGATGCGTTCGACGGTCACCTCCACGTTAAGCGCTTCCCAAAGCGAGGCGCCGTGCGGGCCTGCAGAGGTGTATACCTGGGCGCCTTCGATCATCGCGTCGCTGTCGTCGAACGCACGATCATTCAGGTAATCCTCGACGGGCACTTTCAACGCTGCTGCCTTGACGCGCAGGTTGATATCTTTGGTGATCAGGATCACCGAGGCATCGGGGCGTTCTTCGCGCAGCCGACAGGTTTCGGCGAGGATACGGTTATCGGGGCTGTCGTCCAGGGAGTCAAAGGGTTTGAGGTCGCGGTAGCAAAGAAAATGCAGCTTGCCGGACTCCCCGGTGATACGTGGAATCGGGATGCCGCTTTGAATTTCGTCGAAGGTGACCTGGCTGGTGAGGTCTGAAAGCGTACGGCTGATCTGGCGCGCTGTACGGGCGATTTCGCGGATACCGTTTTTGTGCTTGTCCAACTCCTCCAGGACGGTCATGGGAATAACGACATCGTGCTCGTCAAAGTGGTAGAGCGCGGCGGGGTCATGAATCAGGACATTGGTGTCCAACACGTAAAGCCTGGTTGCTTTCTTATCGAGTCGTACCATCGTGGCATTCACTCCGTGGTTGACGGCAACGTCGACACTGGCAGGTGCGTCTTACGTCCTAATGACACTTGCCTGTGTCGTTAAGATGGCGTGTCCTGGTACCTCCTTATTTAGCGCTTTTTAATAGCTTGGAAGGCATTGGTGTTTTTTGCCAATAAATCTCTTTCAACGAACGATGTCAACGCGAAGCGAGCGCTCTGAGGCTGGCATCTATTATGCTATCGTCGATGACGGCGCTTGGAGCGCAGGCTCGCCCGTTGCCGCGTATCAATCCGACGACTTAAACGAAGAACACTGTGTTGGCGATGAGGTTTCCATGACACCCGCGATTAATAGCGCAAAACGCGCAGGCATTGCCTTTCAAGTTCACGAATACACTCACGAGCCGACGGCCGAATCCTATGGTATGGAAGCAGCGGAGAAGCTCGGCATTGCGGCTGAGCAGGTATTTAAAACGCTGGTCGTGAAATTGGACAGCAAGCAGCTGGCGGTGGGGGTTGTGCCCGTCACAGGGCAACTGAACCTGAAACAGATCGCCAAAGCCGCCGGGGCCAAAAAAGCCGCCATGGCGCAACCCGATGAAGTGGAACGCACAACGGGTTATGTGCTGGGGGGTGTCAGCCCGCTGGGGCAGAAAAAGCGTCTGGCTACCTTTATCGACTGCTCTGCCGACGCGTTCGCCACGATTTATGTCAGCGCTGGAAGGCGCGGGCTTGAAATCGAGCTGGCGCCCAAGGATCTGCAAGCCCTCAGCCAAGCGCAACTGGCCCCTATCCTGGCATGACAACAGGGCGCGAGGAGGCGCTTTCTGGTATGGTGCGAGGCATTAAGGCCGCTCATGCTTAGCGGGGTATTTTCGCCCCTTCAGGAATTTTTCTGTGTCCGACACTTCTTTTGCTTCTCTGGCGCTGCCCAGCGCACTCGCCAGTAATCTCGACTCGCTGGGCTATCACCACATGACGCCGGTTCAGGCACAAAGCCTGCCGCCCATGCTGGCCGGCCGCGATGTCATGGCCCAGGCCAAAACCGGCTCGGGTAAAACCGCCGCCTTTGGACTGGCATTGCTGGCCGAGCTGCGCGTCGAGGCGTTCGCCGTTCAGGGGCTGGTGCTGTGCCCCACCCGGGAGCTTGCTGATCAGGTGGCTGAGGAACTACGCCGCCTGGCCCGAGCAATGCCCAACGTGAAAATCCTCACACTTTGCGGGGGCGCGCCGCTGGGGCCACAGCTTTCGTCGTTGGACCACGGTGCGCATATCGTGGTCGGCACACCGGGGCGCATTGACGAGCACTTGCGTAAAGGCTCTCTGACGCTTGGCTCGCTAACGACTCTGGTGCTGGATGAAGCTGACCGCATGCTGGATATGGGCTTTCAGGAAACGATCGACGCCATCATTGCCGACACCCCGGCAGACCGCCAGACGCTGCTGTTTAGCGCCACCTTCCCCGATGAGCAGACATCCGGCGGACTGGCGGCGATGACACGCGGCGTGATGCAGGACCCGGTGACGGTCAAGGTGGCCGAGGTTCATGACGCCACCACCATCGACCAGCATTTCTATCAAGTCGCAAGTGAAGACGCCCGCTTTGCCGCACTCAAACAGCTGCTGTTGGTTAACCGGCCGACCACCAGCGTGGTGTTCTGCAATACCAAGCGCGAGACTCAGGCGGTGGCCGACCAACTGGTAGATGCCGGTTTTAGTGCGGTCGCGCTGCACGGTGATCTGGAGCAGAAAGACCGCGACCGACTGCTTGTCTTGTTTGCCAATCAAAGCGCGTCTATTTTGGTAGCCACCGACGTGGCAGCCCGTGGATTGGATATTGCCCAACTGGATGCGGTGTTCAACTACCAGATCGCCCGTGAGCTGGATGTCCACGTCCACCGCGTGGGTCGCACCGGGCGGGCTGGGGCGAGCGGCATTGCCTGTACCCTGGTAACCCCCAAGGAAACCTACCGGCTGGAAAAGCTGGCCGACGTGTTGGGTGAAACCCTGACCACCGAGCCGCTGCCCAAGGTGACCAATGCTATGCCGTTCGAGCCACCCATGGCCACCCTGCAACTGGCTGGCGGCAAGAAAGACAAGTTGCGTCCCGGCGATATTTTGGGTGCACTGACCAGTGAAGGCGGCTTGCGCGGTGACCAGGTAGGCAAGATAAAAGTGCTTGCTCGCAGCGCCTACGTGGCGGTTGTACGGGACCGGGTTCAGCAGGCCCAGGCAAAGCTTGAGCGTGATAAGTTGAAAGGGCGAGCCTTTCGCGTCCGTCGCATTCGCCATTAAGTGTCTATTTGAGCGTGAACTAAAAAGGAGCCAACGCAGCGACCCATGAAAATTCCTAAACGATTACAGCCCTTGGTCGATGACGGCATGATCGACGAAGTACTGATGCAATTGATGAGCGGTAAGGAAGCCCAGGTTTATGTGGTGCGCTGCGGCGAAGAAGAGCGCTGTGCCAAGGTCTTCAAAGAAGCCAAGCAGCGTAGCTTCAAGCAGGCGGCCCAGTACCAGGAAGGACGTAAAGAGCGTAATACCCGCCGCGCCAGAGCGATGTCCAAGAAAACCCGTTACGGACAGAAAGAGCAGGAGCAGGCCTGGCTCAATGCAGAAGTCGATGCGCTTTACCGGCTGGCCGGTGCAGGTGTGCGGGTGCCCGAGCCCCATGGCTTTGTGGATGGCGTCCTGCTAATGGAAATGATCACCGACGCCGACGGCAACGTGGCCCCACGCCTCGATGAAGTCACCTTGACGCCGGAGCAGGCAGAGGCCTACTACGCGAAGGTGATTCAGGACGTGGTACGCATGCTGTGCGCCGGTTTGATTCACGGCGATCTGTCGGAGTTCAACGTGCTGGTAGATGCCCATGGTCCGGTGATTATCGACCTTCCCCAGGCCGTGGATGCCGCCGGTAATAATAGCGCCGCGGCGATGCTGTATCGCGATGTGGATAACATGCGCAACTATTTCGGCCAGTACGCCCCCGCGCTTCTCGATACCCATTATGGTAAAGAAATGTGGGCGCTGTACGAATCCGGCGAGCTGCACCCCGACAGCAAGCTCACCGGTCATTTCGACTTTGATACCCATATCGCCGACGTGGATGAACTGATGGAAGTCATCGACGACGCCAAAGAGGAAGAAGCCGAGCGACAGGCGCGCATGCGCGACGATGGTGAGGATGATGGCGAGATTCCACAGCCTTACTGATCCCGCAATGAATAGGCTCCTCTGGCCTTGTGCCAGCGCGAGGCGCTGTTGCAATGCGATCAAGGCCTAGCCGAGTAGCTCATTGGCCTGTTTGACGACGTTTTCGACGGTAAAACCGAAATGCATGAACAGGTCGCCCGCCGGGGCCGATTCGCCGTAGGTGGTCATGCCGATCACCCGGCCATCCAGGCCCACGTACTTG
>NZ_JAXOVU010000009.1:0-138554 GCF_036663435.1 Halomonas sp. 5021 | reverse complement strand
AGAAGCGTGTCTGAATCTTTGATTTTTTGTCGACTCAAACCGCGATTGGCGATAATCGGCAGTTATTCAGACCTTCCCTAGCAATAAATTTCGTAGACGCATAGATTTACCTATTAACACTTTCGGCTACAGGTATGACCAGCGTTACGTTGCCTCTTGCCTGCTGCTTGCCATCTACATGCGCCAGGCGGAGCACCACGATGGCGACGTGCCATTTGCAATACCCATGCCCGCAGAACTCGGTTTGGCATCAGCGCCTGCTTTCCGAAGCATAAAAGGCCATGATAAGATTTTTGAACAATAAGAAATCATTTGCCTAGCAATAAGGGAATAAGTGATACCGGCTTTCTCACTTTGACGGATAGGGGCATAGAGATGATTAGTCAAACTGACATTGATGGAGTTATTTTCAATCATGAAACAACAGAAAATGCTAACAATATAACCAAAGAACTAGACATTGCATTGCAATCTTTGGGCGCAAAGAGGTATGCATACTTTTATTCAGGAAGTTTCGATGACCGTCCTAACATAATTACAAACTTACCAGACGAATGGCTTTCTGAATACGAAGAAAATTATTTATACAATGTTGATCCAGTCCTTGATATTTCTAAAAAGACGGTCTTGCCCTTTTCGTGGATGACTCAAGGGCTTAATAAAAATAACAACAACCAGCTAGCAGCCAATGCTTTAAAATATAAAATTGTGAAAGGCCACACCTTTATCTCAATTTCTCACAACAATGATATTGGTGTTCTCACAGTCTGCGCTGACAAAAAAGACCTGCACTTAGACTCTATAGTTGAAAGTCACAAAGCTGAAATTCAGTTTGCTTTACTAAGACACCATGAAAACTATGTAAAACAATACAAACAAATTAGAAACACCAAAAAAAATGAGCAGATTAAAAGGCTTTCCTGGAGAGAAAAAGAAGTAATAAATTGGATAGGATGCGGCAAAACTTATTCAGAAACTGCCATAATTTTAGGTATTTCTGAACGCACAATAAAATTTCACGTAGCAAACATAAAAAACAAGCTGGATGTGTATAGCTCGAGACAAGTTATTTCAATTGCGTCTAAGCATGGATTGATAGGAAAATCATAAGATAGTTAGCCCCGAACACAAAGCGGGGCTTTTTTGTGCCTAAAATTCACCCCCTGACCCTAAGTACAGTTGCTGGTGCATCAAGAAGCACTAGAATAACACTGTCTTTTGCAAAACTGATAGAACAGATCATAAAAGCTTGATAATGGCTTTTATTGTCTAACTATTACACAGGGGGCTTGTATGTTTGAACATAACATTAAAAAGAGGTTAAGTGACTTAAAAAACTCCGGCCAGTACCGCGAATTCATTACTCTAAACAGGGTTTGCGGAAGCTATCCTCTAGCGCGAATACCAAGCGATTCATCATCTCATAACTCAATTGTTATGTGGTGCAGTAATGATTATCTTGGCATGTCGCAACATCCTTGTGTACTCACAGCGATGCACAAAGCCATAGACGATTATGGTGCTGGAGCAGGCGGCTCGCGCAATATCGGTGGCACGCATCAAAGCTACTCTGAATTAGAAACCAGTATCGCTGAATGGCATGGTAAAGAAGCGGCTTTGGTCTTCCCTACTGGCTACAGTTCTAACGATGCCACCATCCAATGCCTTCTTCGCCTTACACCGAATGTACTTGTTATCAGTGATGAAAAGAATCACGCCTCAATCATCAATGGCGTTCGCTCCACAACGGTCGAGCGATCTGTTTTCCGTCACAATGATGTTAGCCACCTTGAAGAAATATTGGCAGCCCAACCATTAGATAGACCGAAGTTAGTTATCTTTGAGTCAATCTATTCTATGGATGGAGATATCGCGCCAGTTGCAGAAATTGTTGCCATTGCGAAAAAATATCAAGCTTTAACCTATTTAGATGAGGTTCATGCAGTAGGAATATACGGACCTCGTGGTGCTGGAATTGCAGCTGACCTTGGTTTAGCCGACCAAGTTGATTTCATACAGGGCACGATGGCTAAGGCGGTTGGAATCATCGGCGGCTATATCGCCGCATCTCACAACTTCATTGATGCCATTCGCTCCTTTGCTTCTGGCTTCATCTTCACTACAGCACTTCCGCCAGCGATAGTAGCAGCTTGCCACACCAGCATTTCCCATCTCATGACAAGCACGCATGAACGGCATGCCCTACATACTAAAACGCTAATATTACGAGACGCATTAAATAAAGCGTGCATACCGGTCATGTCATGCTCACAGAGCCATATCTTGCCGGTACTGATTGGCGATGCGCGCAAGTGCAAAGCGGCTTCTGAAAGACTGCTCAAAAAGCATGGTATCTACCTACAACCCATCAACTCACCGACTGTGAAAGTTGGGACTGAACGCTTCCGGGTCAACGTCACACCAAACCATTCGATTGACCATATCAATGCACTGGTATCAGCACTTGTTGAAGTGCTAACGCATTTCGATGTCGATTTTGCAGAAGGGGATCGAGATGACGTACCTGCCTGAAAGCCATAATCACGTTCTATTTAACGTATGCCATGCTCGCCTAAAGGATATTGATGCGCTTATTCAACTCCGGGGAAATCTGCTAGATGACGGACAGAGCAACTATGCGAGCCACTCGCCCGAGGAGAAAAAGCTCTGGCGTAAACACTATCGGGCGTGGCTTAAAAATATACTTGAGTACAAAGACCAGACTCTAGTCGCAGTAGCCATTAATGAGCTTGAAAAGCCAATTGGCTGCGCTATAGGCATTATCGATCAAAGAGCGCCATGTCCAGGTGCATATAACGGTATGACTGGTTGGATACAGACGGTCGTAGTGGATCCGATTTTTCGCAATCTGGGAGTTGCAACTGCCCTTGTAGAGTTTATTCATAACTGGTTTCGGCATAACGGAATCACTAAATGGGTTCTTCAAACAACACCGGATGCCGAAATACTTTATCAACGCCTCGGATACAGGGATACCGAAGAGAAAACGCTTTACTATATTGAGGTAGACAAAGCATGAATATTCTCATAGTTGGGCTAGGGTATGCAGGAAATCGGTTTCTTCGTGCTTTCAGATATTTGGATGAGCAAGGGCATTTCCATACTCCCCTGAAGCTAGCCTATGTTGGTCGAACAAAACGTGACAATACACTGCAGCATTATTTCTCCCTTAGTAAGGCTCTAGTCGCCTTTAACCCACAAATAGTAGTTGTCACGGTCAACGATGCAAATCATGCCGGTGTTCTTTCGCAGTTAAGGGATTACACAGGGCATGTAGTGTGTGAAAAACCACTAGTCACTGCGATCGATGACCTTGATGCAGTAAATGACGCACTGAGTGGTGTGAGCGGGTTCAGCTTTGATTTGATTGAACGTTATTCGCTCATTAGTACGTCACTCAAAAGTTTCATATTAGAAGAGGGACTCAAGTTACTGCGGAGCAATTTTCATTGGGGCAAGGATCGCATCAATGACAGACGCCCTACCTGTGGGGCAACTAGTGAAATCATTCATGCACTTGATCTGATCCAGTGGCTTTGTCCAAACGAGGGCCAGTTCAAGTTGCAAGATGTATCAGGTGTCATTTCTGACTTCTCTGTTTCAGGCAACCAAGTGCTTGATACGGTCACATTTTCTAGTCGATTAGGCAATGCAGTGGTCACTGGATACAGCAGTTTCGTTAATATCGTTCGCCAACGTACTGTGGATTTGGTCTTTGCAACTCCATCAGGAGAGTTGGTGTATGCACGCATGATTTTCGATACACCTAACTGGGACGAAGACAATCTACGTGTATGGAAACGTCTCGCAGGTGGCCAAGAAAGCGAACTACTTAGCGTTTCAACTGAAGAGTCCCGAACGGGTACGGCGCTGCATACCATCTACAAGCTGGTGCATTTATGCCAGGACGTGCTCGATCAGGTTTACAAGCAAGCCCCACCAACCATTTCTTCAGCAGACCTTACAACTGCTCTCTCGCTTCAGCGCCAGCTTAATGAAATTGATCGACACGCCAATTTAGTTGGGCCCGTCAAGTACGTGCAGGGTTCCAAGCGAACTTTCACGCAGGATGAATCAAGCCTTGAGGGGCTGGGTTAGTTCCATCGCAAATAAAACGCTTCAATCCATTTATTAAAGAGAATCCGATTATGTGCGGAATAACAGGTTGGTTGTCATTTAAACGAGATATGAAATCAGAGCAGGCCACTCTGAATGCAATGACAGCAACAATGTACAACCGAGGCCCCGACGCTGGTGGAACATGGGTTTCAGACCACATTGGGCTTGGTCATCGTCGCTTATCCATCATCGATCTTGAAGGTGGGCGTCAGCCGATGGTGGAGCGCGATTCGTCTGGGCGGGATACCGTGGTTCTAACCTACAGCGGTGAGGTCTACAACTTTCAGGAACTCCGCTTAGAACTCCAGGCTCAAGGTCACGTTTTCGAAACACGAAGCGATACAGAAGTTGTTATTAAGGCCTTTATGGAATGGGGTGATGATTTAGTAACCAAACTCAATGGCATGTTCGCATTCGCTATTTGGGACGCCCGTTGCGAAGAGCTTTTCCTGTTTCGCGACCGGATGGGGATCAAGCCTCTTTACTACTTCCAGACACAAGATGGGATCGTTTTTGGCTCCGAACCGAAAGTTCTTCTTGCCAACCCGTTGGTACCGCGCCGGATTAAAGCTGATGGGCTCCGTGAAATACTTGAGATGGTAAAAACACCCGAGCACGCGATCTTTGATGGCATGAAAGAAGTACGCCCTGGGCAGGTTATTCGTATATCGCTCAACGGATTGGATAAGCGAACCTACTGGCATCTTGAGGCAGCGGAACATACTGATACTCAAGAACAGACCATAGCCTATACCCGTGAGCTATTAGAAGACATTGTTGATCGTCAGATTATCACCGATGTGCCTCTTTGTAGCCTTCTCTCTGGTGGTCTCGATTCTTCGATAATAACGGCCCTGGCGTCCAAGAAGCTGCTTGAAAAGGGCCATGAAAATATTCGGTCATTCTCCGTGGACTTTGAAGAACATGGAGCAGGCTTCGTAGAAGATGCCGTTCGTGGTTCGAGCGACGCTCTTTTTGTCTGGGATTTGGTAAATAGAATCCATTCTTCGCACGGAGAAATCGTTCTCAACAGTGCGGAGCTTGGAGACCCGGGGCTGAGACAGACGGTTATTCGAGCTTTGGATTTACCGCCAGCCTATTGGGGCGACATGTGGCCCTCGCTCTATCGTTTATTCCAGGAAGTGCGTAAACAATCGACCGTTGCTTTGTCTGGAGAGTCCGCTGATGAGGTCTTTGGTGGCTATCGCTGGTTCCACGATCCAGAAGCTATTGAAGCCGAAACATTCCCCTGGCTGACATCAGCCACAGGTAAGTACTTCGACGGTAAAACCCTCTTCAATCCGAGTCTACTCAAGCAATTAGATATGGAAAACTACTTGCATGATAGCTATCAGCAGGCGATTAGCGAAACGCCAGTGCTGCCGGGTGAAAATGCCACCGAGCAGCGCATGCGCCAGATGACCTACGTAAATCTAACCCGTTTCGTCCAAACACTGCTTGATCGTAAAGACCGCATGAGCATGGCTGTGGGACTAGAAGTCCGTGTGCCCTTCTGCGACCACCGCTTAGTGGAGTATGCATTCAATATCCCTTGGGAAATGAAAAGCTTCGATGGTCGTGAGAAGAGCATCCTTCGTGCTGCTACTGGAGATATTCTGCCTGAATCTATCTCCCAGCGTGTGAAAAGCCCTTACCCATCAACGCAGGATCCAGCCTATGAGAGGACATTACGTACCGAAATGGCACGCATCTCTAAGGATCCTAACGCGCCAGTCATGCAACTACTCGACCGAAAGCTTGTGGACCAAATACTCGACCGTAAGCTTGGCACGGTCTCCCCGATGTATGACCGCATGGGACTTGAATTAGCCACCGGACTCAACGCTTGGCTGACTGAATACGACGTCACTGTAGATATTCAGTAGCAAGTACTTACTCGGTTTTGGCAATTGCCAGCTTCAATTCAGATTTTATTATTTTTTGGAGGTAAACGTGAAACAGCAAAATATGGGGGCGGTTTTTCTGATTGCTCTGGGTGCCTTTGCACTAGGAATGGCGTCCTACGTCATTGCTGGGCTGGTGCCAATGATTGTCAGCGATTTCAGTGTGTCAGTTGCGACAGCTGGCCAGCTGGTTACGGCCTTTACGCTGGCCTATGGAATCGGATCACCAGTATTCGTTGCAATGCTTCCTGCCCATAAGCAGCGTTTGGGCCTACTCATTGCGTTGGCCATTTTTACAGTTGCAAATTTGGCCAGTGCGCTGGTAACAAACTATGCAGTACTGATCGTAACTCGAATTTTTGCTGGCGTTGGTGCGGGAGTGTACCTAGCCATGGGAATTGCAGCATCGGCTGCGCTCGTGCCAAAAGATAAACGTGGCAAAGCACTTGCAATCATTATGGGAGGGATGGCCAGCGGTACCGTCTTGGGAGTTCCTGCCGGACTGATGATAGCTGAGCAATTGGGATGGGCCTCAACAATGTGGCTAATTGCTATTCTGGGGCTTGTTTCAATGGTGGGTCTGGCAATAAAGCTCCCTGCACTTCCCGCCTCTGAAGCCTCTACCCTGCGAGAAAAATTTGCCATCCTTAAAGATAGAAAAGTCACATTAATTCTGACAGTTTCACTATTGGCAGCGGTATCCAGCCTTGGGCTCTACACCTACATCGCACCCATGATGGCTAATGAAAGCTTCGGCGGTATTTCAAATATTACTCCCTGGCTCTGGGTATGGGGTATTGGCGGCGTAGTGGGCAGTTTCCTTATTGGTCCAATAGCAGACCGAGTTAGCGGGCCAAAACTGGTAGCCATCATCATGCTTATGCTGGCAGTCTCACTAGCAGCCTTGCCTTTCACTGCGGGAGTTAATGCCTGGCTGGCAATGGTTCCAATTGCTATATGGGGTGCTGTGGGTTGGGCCCTACAAGTACCACAGAACAACCAGTTGATATCCGCTCGCGAAGGGCTTGGCGGCGGTAATGTAGCCGTAGCACTCAATGAATCTGCGCTTTACCTGGGTAGCGCAATTGGCGCCGCAGCTGGTGGACTGATTTTCGCCTTCCAGTTGGGAGGATGGGCCCTGCCTTTTGCTGCCGCATCAGTGGCTGGCCTGGGCCTACTGTTGCAATTGATTGCATTGAAATCAGATGGCATTTTCAGCGTAAATAAACCTGCAAGCTGTAGCTCTTCCTGACTTTCGTATCAATGTGGCATGGCCCCGCTGCTCTCTAGTTGAACTTAACTAAGGCGGCGAGGCTTTGCTTGTATAGACTACAACCCGTTTCATCCACACACCCGAGCTGTTCTACACCGGCATCACCAGGGCTCGCGGATAGCTCACGCTCATCGAAGCCTAGCGCGGGATATTGAATAATGATGCGGTAGCGAGAGAGGTTATGAGAGTGAGTGGAGTGCTCCAAATAATAGGGTGGATGAAGCGCTAGCGGAATCAGCGGCCTAATTAGCTTGCTTGTTGGAACTCTTATTCTCCCAGGCTTGGCCAGCCAACAGGTACTCATACTCATTGCAGCCGAGCAAGGCTGCACGAAAAATCATGGTATTAGCTTTTGAGTAGCTTTCAATAGCCACATACAACACAAGCACCCAGAGAAGAGCAAACGACACAAACCAAATATCGTCCATCGATGGCAGTTTGTCCGAGTTGATAATTACTTTATTAAATTCTGAGTACAGGTAAACAAAAACCGTCCAGCACAACACCATAAACGCACGTAAGCCGATGATTCGTACTCTCACCCTACTTTCGAACTGTTGAATATTTGACTTGATCGGAGCTAAAAGCTCAGTATTTCGAATGCCAGAATTATCAAGCCGCTCAAGCACGGCACTTATGTGTACATCTTTAACGACACAAAAACCATAGGATGAGGGAGCTGAGAACATTGATAAAATCAAGGGAATTAAAAACACCAGAGGATAAGCAAATTGACCAAACAGATCACCACCAGGACTGGTCAATTCTACCGTGATCCATTTCATTACAATGAGGCCCAATAATGCTAGAACAGAAAACTTTATGATGTCTCGCAAGAATAGATCAAACCCTCTCCTTAGTAGTTTCAAGGGATAGTAAACTTCCCTCCGAAAAAACTCGAAAGCCGTGAGAAACGATCGCTTTTCTTTAGCCACGATCCTCTCAAGATCGAAAATTATTGCTTTAGATATATCAAACGCCATCTCTTCTCCTTGAGTTTCAACCAACGCTAACCTGAGGCCCGACCGTTAAAATAGAAACATAATTGAACAACTAGTTACAAGCCTATAGCATCATGCTCTTTTATAAGAGGGCTTTCTTTCACCGAAGCTAGTCGAAGATATAGATACACTCTGAGTCAAAAAATGCTTTATCAATTATTGAGTTACGCATCTGCATCGTGTCCTCGGCAAATACCACCACAACAAGGTCAGAAAGTGCCCGCGAGCAACAAACATAAAACAAGCGTCGTGTTCGATCGATAACAGAGTCCTTTCCGGCAGCAATGTTCGCGCTATCAGTCTCCGAGGGTTTCGTTACACCGAAATACTTGCCGTAGGAAAACGTGTTGGTTCTCCCTTCTTGATCATCAACGACTACAATAACCTTATCGAACTCAGCTCCCTTAATGCCTTGCTGGGTGGCAAAGGGGGACATCTTCTCTATGTACTTCCGGTACCCCCACAGTTCCGATACTTCGCATTGCATGAAACGAAGTGCAGCATTGTTGGTCGCTGGATCGACAACCGGTTCAGGAGTTTCGGTGTAGGTATTGATCAGCTCAGTATAACGCTCATCTAATACTACCAAGCTGCTATCCCTGATAAAACGCATGACGTCACCGATGCACACACCGCCTTCAGCTCTCAACAGTGCCCCCAATTCATCGATATGCTCTCTTAATCCGTCCAGCAGGCCCGCTGTGTCGGTAGCAGCCAGAGCATCGGGCTGCAAACGAGGACAATGTTTACGAAGCAGACGCATAATCTCAAACTCTCGTCCTTCGTGCCGCGCAAGCACCAACGGCAAAATGCAGGATAAGAAGGGACGAACTACCCATGCCGTTCCGTCTACCAAACCGGTGCTGAGCTCCTCGGGGGCTCTATCATTGAGTGCACTGTATAGGTTGGGAAATCCCAGCCGGGCTGCGGCCATCCGGTGAACCAACACCAAAAGTCGCAGCGCTTCCTTGTCCTCATCCTCCAGCCAGGACTCATCGCCATCCTGATCGACCAGCCATTGACGTGCTTCCTTCAGACGCTCCTGTCGACGCTCATCGGCAGGTAGGATCAGCACCCTGGCAGACCCTTTGACAGGAACTTCTTCACCGTTTATTACAACGTGGCGTCCACGTATTTGCTCAAGCCCATCGTCTTCTGCTCTGATTCGATTGATAACGCGGAGTACAGCTTGCGGACATCTGAAATTCTCAGGCTTCTCCAGCGTTTCCCACCCCTCTTCCGCCGGGATAGAACCGGCACCTTGCATGTAGATTTTTTGCACCGGGTCGCCGAAGAAACCAAGACAAAAACCTACCGGAATAGCACGTGCCACTTTGCGCAGGGAATCCACAAAAGCAGGATCGGTGTCCTGGCTTTCATCGACAAAGATGACCGGAAAGCGCCTAGCCAAGACGGTCTGCATTAGTGCACGACCTGCAATAAACTCGGGGCCTATCTTAAGGATATCGCTGTGACCGATGACACCGTTTGAATAGTCGCTGCCAGTCCCGTACCGAAAACTTTTTACCGAACCGATCTCTGTGAGCTGGCGCTCATAGCGTTCGATCAGTTCTGCGGCTCGAATTTTCGTGGCTTCTCTCGTTCTCGGTTTGTCGATTTTTTCCTGCTCTTCTGCAATTTTCTCGTGCAGCCGGTTACTGACCCATTCCAGGAGATTGTTTTGAAACGGCTTGATGAGTGTCCAGAGGAAGCTGTGGATCGTGGAGACGTGAAATAATTCGTCATCTCCGACGTCACCCCGAATTTCTTCCACGGCCACTTCGGTGTATGTGATGCAGGCAACTTGATGCCCGTTTCGTCGCAGGGCAGGACCTTGGGTGCGCTCGATCTGCGCAAGAGCTTTGACCAGCGATGTTGTCTTTCCCGAACCGGCCCCCGCAACCATCACGAAGTGCCGATTGCCGTCACCCGCGAGCCGCTCGTGAAGTGCCGCGTCGGTTTTTGTATTGGGTTTGCCGATACGGCTTGTCATACGGCATCACCTTCTTGTTGGTCGTTTTCTTCAGCTATTACGCCCAGTGTAGCTTCGAGCCAAGTTAAGCCTTCGGCTATATAGCGAGGGACTTGCCAGCTATCTGGGTTTTTGGATAGCAGCGCGAGCGCGAAGTCAGTTTTCTTGTAGTTTGAGCTGTGTACCTTTTGATGAAGCTTCTGTGCGAGATCTTCCAGATTTTTCGGTGCGCGCACCCGTAGTCTCAGTTCACGATTGGCGACATCTTGAGTCCAATCCAGGTTGTCGAAAGCAAAGGCAACTTCGAGCGTACGACCGGCACGCTCTATCTGTTCGCCGTTGCACTCAAGATTAACAGTGCAGGGGTAGGTGACGCGGATAGCACCCAATCCGAATTCATCTGCTGCTATTGTCTTGGACTCAGCATCGACATCCAGGAGCTCGTCGATTCTGTTTCTACCAGGTAGCCACTGTGCAAGCACTTGATTAGATGTCACCGCGTCCGGAGTTTCCGGCGTGCAAGTTTTACCTCGGGTAGCTTCTCCCTCATCGTCATCACCTTCTTCCACTGGTTCGACGCCATCATCCACATCGACAGGTCCGCTCACACTGTCCAAATCAGTAACGACCAGCGTTGTTATCCCGAGAAATTCAATAAGCGTGCGGAAAAGGTGGGCGTAAGCACCACCGATTTCGAGAACGCTAAGGTAACAGGACCGTAAACCCGGTGCCGCTTTCTCAATCATCTGCGGCATGACCAGCCGTTCGACGTTGCCTTCAACAAGCACTACCGCGTCGGCGAAAAATATATCGCAGTGCGTTAGTTTTAAGTACCGTTCCATAAAGTCTTGGCTCGGGCTGCCTGTCGTCCGATAGAACTCCGAAAGATTCAGAATTTTAGATGACTGCTCAATGCCCGCCCCTTCGCGCCGGAAGTAACGAATAGGCTGAAAGCCGCGCTCATAGAGAATGTGTGGCGAGTGGGTGGTCAGTACTAGCTGGGTGTGAAAGCCATCAGGGTCGTCATCTTCTGCCGCCAAAATCTCCTGTACCTTGTTGACAAACACTTGCTGTAACTGGGCGTGCAAATGGGCTTCTGGTTCTTCGACAAACACTACATGCAGAGGTGGGCGTTTTTCCTCCGTTGCAAACCATTGCGCATGAAGATCAAGAAGTTCGACGACCATGTAGATAAGGTTCTTGAAACCGAGGCCGTTGTATTTGTCGGGAAGCGTCAACCCGTCATCATTCAGAGCATAGTGAACATGAGCACCATCTTGGCTATTCATAACTGTAGCTGGATTAAGCGCCGATTTAATAATTAGGCGCGGGTTGGTCAGCCCTGGATATCCCAGTTGCCCAAGACGCTGGAGGGTATCAGTAAACACTCGTTCAAGATGCTGGTTGAGCAAAGCCTCGGATTGCGCCAGCGCCCGGATCGCGTTGTGGTCCTCGCCGTGGCGCTCCAGGTTTCTTTGGTAATAGCGGCTAAGATGTCGAGAAAGCTCCTCCGAGCGGCTGCCCCCCTCGCTGTCTGACAGGTGACGTTGGGCGTGCAGAAAGTCAACCTTAATCAGAGAGTTGACAATGTCTCTCCCTGTGCGACCTTGTTCGCGTAACAGCTCTAAAGGTTCGTACCCTGCGTTTGGCTCCAGATCATTGTTGAACTGAGACTCATCGAGGACAAAGTATTTGAATTCATACTCTTTCTGGATTTTTTCTTCGAGAAATTCACGCAGCGACCGCGGCGAGGCAACATAGGACGCTTCGCCTTCAGAATCCCCGACTGCTTTTTGTGCCAGAGCATACTGTTCGCGGAAGCGAGCCAATGTTTCATCTTCGCTGCAGGGTGCAAACGCGATACGAACGCCGACTTTCGATCCCTGCCAGTCAAGGTTAGGAAGCAGATCAATAACACGATGAAGGTCTGCCTGCTCGACCTCAAACCAAAGATCAATTGATAAGACAGGAAGCGAAGCACCTTCTTGCTCTGCTTCAAAAGCGTCAATATCGCCCCAACGGCATGCGCTGATGTCATGAAAGTTAAAACGGTCTCTGGAACCACCGGTGAAGAAGTGCATCGCATGTGCGACAGACGTCTTGCCGCTGTTATTCGAACCCACAAAGATTGAAATTGCGTTATCCAGATCGATTGTCACATCCGAAAGTCGGCGGTAATTTTTTACCCTGATAGCGCTCAAAAACATCTGTTTCTCCACATATAACCCATTTGCTCTGGGTTGTAGCACAATCTACATAGCCACCTTGATTATCAAGCCCGATGTGCTAACGAAGCCATTGAATAATTTTCTGCCATTACTACTCTTCTAATTGTCTGCAGAGACCTCCGTTTGAACGCTTGGGGTAGAAAACGACGAAGGGGCGGTTCTATATAACTCTTGGCTTTGCGGCGCGCCGGAGCGCAGCGTAAGTGCGTCCGCCAACAGCCACTTGTGCGCCAATTGCAGGTCATTTTTCAACCATCCCTGCCAGTACCGGATTGCTCTGAGTGATGCAGGCGGCGACGTACATACGATAGGCGGGCGGCATGTCATTCTCTGCCAGGCCCGTCAGGATGTGTCTGGCGTAATCGGCGCTGGTTTTCAGCTCAGGGCCCGCTCCCTTTGCAACGTGGTTGTAGCCGAGATTGCGGCTCCATCTGACTGGACAACATCAATCGTGGTCCGGACGTAATTCGTTCCCTCTCCCTCAATGGCGTCGAGCGATTTTCGATTGAGTTTTTTTGCTTCCTGACGGTACACGAGCGAATGGGGAATCTCATAGAGAACACCAAAGATCGGACAGCCGTCTGGATTAGGGCTGATGCTTGCCGCAGCACAGCTATTTGTCTCGCTCCAAACTGGAAAGCAAAACCTGTAGGGATCGACCGTTTGGGCGATTCCAATGCGCCGGGCATCACCGGCCAAGCGTTCCGGTGAGTTCAAGCGCTTTCTGCTCATATTCGAGCCGTACTGGAAAACGAGCATACGATTCAATCTCCTGGCGCATAGAAGTGGTTCTACACCCCGCTGCAAAACCTCAATGAACGCGACAGCACATTGATTGAGGTTACGCAGCCAAGAAAAACACTCTACCCAATTGATTTTATTAAAAAGAAATTTTCGGCAGCATATGCAAAATTCTCGAACCGACGCGTTTTGCTATTTCAATAATACTGGATACCTACCCTAGCTTGATTCTTCATTAAACATCCCCAACTGTACGCCTTCCCCACCAAACGCCACCCTACCCGCTATCGTTTCCATACCCTCAATCGGTTGTTCGTAGCTCTAGGCAATGTCTTTATTGTCGCCCAGCGAAAAATACACCGTGTCGCCTTTAAATGGGCAATGGGTGGTCGTTTCTGAGGTGGTAAGCACATCCATCCGCACGTCTTCGCGCGGGAAATAGTGGCGTGGCGGGTAGCCGGTTTCGCGGAGTTCGAGGGCTTGGGTACTCTTTATAACTTCCACAAGCAGCTTGCCATCCACATGCACCTGCACGCGCTGGCTAACGGGGTGAAGCTCGATGCGAGGTGCCTGTGGCATTCGATTGTTCCCTGCGGCGTTTTTTCGCCCTAGTTAAATGAGCCTAGCAGTTGGCTCCGTTGATTCCTACGCTTGCCTCATCAAACTTTAGGATACGGGTATGACGCGGGTCATGTTGATGCCATTACTACCGCCCTACCACTGGCTTTGGAAATGCTTGGGCATTAAGACAGGACGTTTTGGAAGGGCTTAAGGAAGGCGAGCAGCGTGCTTTGGAAAGCCAACGCAACGCGGCCCGTAAGCTGATCGCTCGCACCGAAATGGATGATCAGATGGTTGTGGGCATCGAAGAGCTGCCCGTCGAACAGGGGGAGAAGTTACGGGCCGATATCCAGCATTAATGCCTAAACAAGCTGGCGTGACCGCCGCCAGCAAGAGTTCACAGCGCTCACGAGACTATTTTTCAGACCAACCCTGATCCCGCTTTCTTCAGTCTCTACCTAACGATGATGCCTTGCGACTACCCCCTCCACCCTTCCGCCTCTTGCGGGCCTTTTTCTGCTCACGCCCTCGCATCGCCTGGCGCGTTTGTGCAATTCGCATCAGACGTTGAAAGGTGGGGCATTCCAGGTGACTTGGCGCCGTACAAGTCACCACATGACGCAAACCATCACGTAGTGCTGTCAGTTCTTTAATGCGGCGATCCAGCAGATCCGCCTTGTCACTCACCATCTCACGGTCGATTTCCGGCTGTCGTTCAGAACCCAGCATTTCGCGTATCTCAGCCAGCGAAAACCCCGCGACCTGCCCCAGCGCAATCAATGACAAGCGCGTTAATACGTCCGTTTCGAAAACCCGGCGCAACCCATTGCGCCCAACTGATCTGATCAGCCCCACTTCTTCGTAATAGCGCAGTTTCGAGGCGGGAATGCCGCTTTTACGGGAGAGTTCGGCAATATCGAGCATGGCACTTGACTTCAAGTTGACTTGAAGTAATAAGCTACTTCGCCTCACCCTAGCCTTCAAGGAGATTGAGGAAGATGCCTCTTTTCAATAATCAGGCTCGTTTCACCCACAGGGTCAGCCCTGCCTTTACGCGATTGGCCGTCGTTCAGACCACACTGATTATCACCATCACTTTGGTTGCACCGAAATGAACGGACTGCTGATCGATGCTCTATTGCTCGGCGTTGGGGCGACCGCTTTCATGGATATCGTAGCGCTGTTGCAAAAACGCCTGCTGGGTATCCCCTCACTGAATTACGCGATGGTCGGGCGCTGGCTGGGTCACTTGCCGAGCGGCAGGTTTATCCATCGCCCTATCGGCAATAGCGCACAGATCCAAGCAGAAGCGCCTCTAGGGTGGTTTGCGCATTATCTGATTGGGATCGCTTTCGCGATGACGTTCCTGGTACTTGTTGGGCCAGGCTGGCTCGCCCGCCCTACGCTTATGCCTGCGCTTGGTTTCGGTGTGATGACGGTGCTTGCGCCTTTTCTTGTTTTGCAACCTTGCTTGGGCGCAGGGATCACCGCCCGTAAGACACCTCAGCCAAACGTCGCCAGGCTTCGCAGCCTTGTGGCACATTCCAGCTTCGGTCTCGGTCTATGGATTGCGGGCTTGGGATGGTTGCTTTGATGTGGTCAGCCTCTACTAACAGAATGCCGTCTGCTGGAAGCTCTTTGTTGCCACCATGCCAGCGTGCCAAACCTGAAGTTGTGGATACGCTTCTTTCCAGCGCACCTCTGGCAACCTGAAAGCTAAGTAATCTAGCGCAACGGCTATCGCGATTTCACCGAGATTGACTGACGAGGCAAATGGTTTTTTAAGCTCGCTGTCCAGTTGTTTTAAGATTCGCTGTATGGCTCGTTGGCGTCTTAGCCCGAGTTCGCTCTCTTCAATCTCATTGCCATAATGCTTTCTTGAAATCACGGTCGTGAAAGCGGCATCCATCAGGTTTTGACCCAACCCAGCCAAGTGCAACACATCACCCAAACACGTTGAGGGAATCATTGGCTTGTTGGGACTAACGCCATCCAGATAAACGGCAATCAGCATCGACTCGCTTAGTGTGGTGCCGTCCTCCGTTACCAGCGCGGGAATGCGCCCCGCGGGGTTGGCCTTTAATAGAGCAGCATCGTCTGACCAGGGGTCGCACCACGTCAGCGTAACGACCTCATCTAGCCCTTTTTCAATTAAAACGATGCGCGCCAGGCGCGCATAAGGTGACATTGCGTTCAGGTAGAGTTCCATTATTGCCTCCTATTTTGAACAGTGAGATGGCTGTGGCGCTGTTGCACACCACGGCTTAGAAGCACCAGCAAAAAGCCTCCCGCTAGCACGAGGCCGCCGATGGCAAATAGTGGCGCGTAGGTACCCCAGAGCTCGTAGAGCGCTGACATGGCATAACCTGCCACCGCTTGGGCGGCAGCGAAGGCGGCGGTCGCTTGCCCCCAGAGCTTTTTGTGGGCGGTTGGCCCTACCAGCTCAGCAAGGCGGCCAGAGGTGAGTGCGACAATGCCGGGGATCATCGCCCCCACCATGAAAGAGGAAACTGATTGACTGAGGAATGCTAGCGAGAACACCGGCAGCGAGACGGCAGCGGCCTTCGCCACAAAGGCAATCGCTAAACCGCGATGCCACCCCACTCGCTGCGCCAGTGCGCCTACCATGAACGGCCCACACAATGCTCCCAACCCGAAGATGCCCCACTGTAGGGAAGCGGCTTGATTACCCAGGGCATTTTCCCTGGCGAGATAGTCCACCCAGAACACGGTATGGGGCACAAACCCAACGGCATCCAGGGCATAAGCGCCGATGACAAGCAGCACGACCACCTTTACGCCCGCATAGCCCTTGCGACCATTGCCCCCTGGGTCAGCCGCTACCGGTGAGGCTAGGCGAGTGATGCCTCGGTCGCATAAAAGACCCGCAATAACGCAGAGCAGCCCCAGCGTGCCCCAGGTAAACGCTAGGCTTAACTCAATGAGTAACGGCACGATGGAGGCCGAAAGCAGTGCCCCCAGACCAATACCGGTAAACACCATGGCACCGACACGGGTTCGCTTTTCAGGTGGGGTCGCTGCCAGCGCCAGCGAGGGGCCAACGACCATTAAGCTGGCTCCGGCAACGCCTGATACGAACCGCCAGAAGAAGAACCAGGTGAAACCGCCCTCACCGGCGCAGAGCACAAAGCTTAGTGCGATACCCGCGAAACTTGCGCCGACCACCTTGCGAGGGGAAAAGCGCTCACTCAGCGAGTGGGCGGCGAGTGCGCCGATTAAGTAACCCAGCAGGTTGGCAGCCCCAAGGTAGGCGCCTTGGCTCGCGGTGAACCATCCCTGTTGAATAATTGCAGGCAATAGCGGCGTATAGGCAAAGCGAGCAATGCCGATTCCAGCCAACGTCGCCATTATCCCGGTTAACAGGGCGGGCACGTCTTGGCTATTAAGCTTACTGTTCATCACGTTATGTCCTTTTCGTGCCGCCATTCGGACAAGGGGGCAGCGCGTTGGTACACAGACAGACTACGTGCGAGGGAGTGTTTTCTAGAAACGATTAGTTATGATAGCTACTATCTTGTTTAGAGATAACCTGACAGGGAGATGGCGCGTGCAACTTAAATCGCTGCGACTATTCATGGCGGTGGCCGAAACAGGCAGCTTCGTGGCGGCCGCAAAACAGCTACACACCGTGCAATCCAACGTGACGGCCCACATTAAGAAACTTGAGGAGGAGTTGGGCGTACAGCTCATTCATCGAGCGGGGCTAGTCCGCCCTACGAGTGCTGGTTTAGCGCTGTTGGAATATGCTGAGCGCATGTTGGCTGCCCATGATGAAGCAGTATCGCTATTTAAGGGCCAAGATAAGACCTGTGGCCAGCTACGCATAGGCGCCATGGAAACCACGACCGCGCTGCGCCTTCCGCCGATACTGGCCGCGTACCACGCAGCGCAGCCTGAGGTTGATATCAAACTCAAGACAGGCCCAACGGCTGAACTGGTCGAATGGTTGCTAAACGGGCAGGTGGACTGCGTATTTGTGGCCGGGCGTATCGAGCATCCCCGCTATCACTTGCTCAAAGCGTTTAGCGAGCAACTTGTGTTAGTGGGCTCAACGCCTATGACGACGATGCCCTCTTCACAAGAACTGCTGACGTCTGCCTTCTTGGCGTTTCGCCAAGGGTGTAGCTATCGTCAGCGGATCGAGTTATTGCTGGCGTCTTATGGCGTCAATGCAGGCCGGATATTCGAGTTCGGGTCGCTGGACGCGATGCTTGGTTGTGTCTCTGCGGGGATGGGCTACACGGTGCTGCCCCGTGTGACGGTCGAAGCTCACCAACACCGTTTCGAGGTTCACTACCTGGAATTGCCCACGTCCATCGCCAATGTCGATACCTATTTTGTCGCCCCCGAACAGGAGTCCTGGACGCCAGCCTTGGCAAGCTTTGCTGAAACGTTGCGTGACGCGGTGGTATTGGATGAACCCCAGCTTACTGCGTCGTGAAGTGGAGCGAAGAATTCCGGATCTTATTCAGGCTTTTTTCACAAAATGGGCGGTGACCATCATGTCGCCGACGCCGTCGACCTTGCAGTCCAGTTGGTGGTCCTTGCTGTCCACGAGCCGCTTGATAAAGGCTTTGGTGCCAATCTTGAGCACCAGTGAGCTGTTTTTCACTTTGAGGTCTTTTATCAGCGTGACTTTGTGGCCTTCTGCCAGCAGGGTGCCGTTGGCATCTTTGAGCATGCGTCTGCGAGAAACCAGAGAACAAGCCCTTGTTCCAGATTGCCTTCATCGACAGCCTCACGAGTAGCCGTCGATAGTGCTTGCCACATGGATGAGTAGTCTTCTCGTGCGGCAGTATTCAGTGCCTCATCCCAGCGTGATGGTTCGAAAGCTTCTCGTGTTATAAGTGTATTGGTCGGATCGCGTGTCAACATGGTTTCGCCTTGCTTGAGGGTGCCTAACGCAAAGCTAACGTGCCAGGTGGAGCGAAGCGGAACCCGGTTATGTTGAACGGCGTGTTAGAGAGCCCCCAGCGTACTGGGGCTCTCTGTACCTGCCCATGGGATCACGGCGTGAACTCTGTGCCGTGACATCGTGGGCATGGCGGCAGCGTATCGGTCTCATCATCAAGCCGCACCGTTTCTCCGCACTTATCACATGTGTAGATGCCCTTTCCGGGCTGTTCACCAGTGGTGGACATGGCATTCCCTTCTCGTCGGTGGCCCAAATTAGCACGAATGCAAGGTGGGCCAGACTTGCATCCGTGTCGCGCCCATGGCGGTTCGGCATTAGCTGCTCTAACGCCGCTCTGCACGCACGGCTACCAGATGGAGGCGAAGCCGCAATTGTAGTAGACGTCGCCGTGACTGGCCTTGTTAGGGCTTTTCGTATAGGTCATGCTTTGCCTCTAGCGGAGAAAACATCACCATTTTGGCGTCTTCACTGAATCCGTACTTTGCGATCCTTGCCTGGCCAGAGTGACTGTGTGCCGAGGCGTCGACCCAGTTTACCTCAACGTCAAACTCGAACTCATATACCGGTGGGACTGAACCTTCTCGCGGTTTGCCTTTGTTTACGAAATTACCCGCCGGCATCTCTTGAAAAATGACTCTACACTCCATGGCTTTGCCAGCTGATAGCAACATTGAAGAGCCATCGGTAGTTTCTAGCCTTTGAGAAAAATATGTCCCACCATCGTAGTCGGCATGCTGAAAACGTCCTTGGACCGAGGTGATCAAGATATCGCGAGTGCCATTATTGACAAGAGCAAACATCGGATTCATTAACTCACCTAACTTGTCGATTCGGACAAGGTGTAATCTATCGCTGACTCTCAGCTGAACCCAGTAGAAGGTGAATACACTGAGACCTAGCGCTATTGCAGATAGGGATATTGATACATATTCCATTCGAAGTCCTAACGCCTAAGTTCAGTTATCGGCCAAAGCGCGTCAGCGCTTTGGGTGGTCAACTGCAGCGCTTCGTTATGCATAAGATTCCCTGCGGTACTGCGTGACTACGCTTTTGCACGGCCAATACGCCCAACATGCCGCCTGAGCATGCGATTGCGACTCGAACAGGCTACCAACGCTTTTATGCCAAGATTTCCAATCTTTCCCAGGCTCGGAAGTGTCTTTTCTCACTACTATAGCGTTGAGAGGCGGAAGGCCTTCGGCTGTATCTCTATTCGAGATGTTGACGATCCAGTCTACGACCTCGGATGTGTGGCCTTGACCCCAAACACCCCTTGGGTACTGGGTTAACCACAGTTCTTTATAGGTAATTTTACGAAAGTGGTGAGTCTCGAAAGCCCCACGCGCTACTTGAATAAGTACTTTTCTCACTTCCTTCTCGATTCTAGTCATAGCGCGAAATCCGTTGGTGTATAACGTTCACAGCAGAGGCCGAGCAGAGCGAGACATTCATATCCAATCAGGAATCTGGCCGAGAGCGAGAACCCTGTCTTTTTCTTTCTCTGTCATCTCTCTCATGACTATTTGAGCCAGCGCAAGAGTCACTTCTTTAGTTTTCTGGAACGCCTCATCCGTATATTCAAGCCTCCCATACTTTAACTCATTGAGCGTACCCATTATCCATTCCAGGTAAAATACTGGTATCTGAATATCAGAGAGATCCTGCCACTTCGTAATGGCTTTATATTCCCTCCAATATTTATCGGAGAGTGATTTATCGCACTCTCCTTTGCATGAAAAATAGACACCAACAACTTTATTTGGACCACCATCATCAATCACTTCAGCATTACAAACAATGCCTGTATAATTTTCTTCATGATGATTCTCAATAAGATCCTTGCCACAGTAATCGCAATTTACTGGGATGTAATCGCTAAAAATAAGATGGCGCGGCTTAATTTTTTTGTAGCTTTCTGGAAGAAACCGAAGAAGCAACCTAGAGTAACCAATTCTCACCAAATAGTTTTCTATTAACTTCCCATCAAAGAATCGAAAGTCTTTTATTTTTCCGTTTTCTTTCAACTGCTCAAGCCTAGTCATCAAACCGGCACTTGGAACCGTAGAATAAAACCCAACAAACCCATCTGCCTTGAAGGAGTCCAGTCTCTCTTGGATATTTATTTCGTCTCGCTCATTGACCGATTTGTTACTCTTTGCGTAGTGCTTACAGCTAACCAACCATCTAAATTTGTACTTATTCAAATTTCCGCGTAACTGTTCTGTTACTAGAAGATCTTTGCCTCCATCAGCCCCTCGGCCAGGAGATGATTCAACGTAAAAGCCAATCTCTTCGAGAAAGTCTCGTGCGAACAACTCCCAAACCTCTCCATCGGAATCAATTTCCGTAAAATCTATCACTCGACATGCTCCCGTGGCCTATAGAATGTAGCAGCATATTAGACGGCGCGTTCTATGATCGGATGAACGTGCTGGCACTTTTTTTCCGATAAATGCAGCCTGCCAGGTTTTCCCAAGCCTATGATTCTTTAGGCTATTAGTTTCCATTTGGCTGTATATCCAAAATTCGCGCGCCTGCGGCATTTCCGGAATTTCCGCTCAGGGTCTAGACACCTCATTCGTTCTCTGCCCCACCAAACGCCACCCTCCCCGCTATCATTTCCATGCCTTCAATCGGCTGCTCATAGCTCCAGGCAATATTTTGTTGATCGCCCAGCGAGAAATACACCGTATTGCCTTTAAACGGGCAATAGGTGGTCGTTTCTGAGGTGGTCAGCAAATCTATCCGCACATCGTCACGTGGGAAGTAGTGCCTCGGCGGGTAGCCGGTTTCGCGTAGTTCGAGGGCTTGAGCGGAGTCGGCGATTAGCTTGCCATCCACATGCACCTGCACGCGCTGGTTAACGGGGTGTAGCTCGATGCGAGGTGCCTGTGGCATTCGGTTGTTCCCTGCGGCGATTTTCGCTCTAGTAAAATTAGCCTAGCAGTTAACTTATGTTAAACACACCCTCACAACTTAGCTTTTAGTCGGTAGCGGATGGATTGGAGGGAGGAATTAGGCCTTCTTCACAAACTGGGCGGTGACCATCATGTCGCCTGCGCCGTCGACCTTGCAGTCCAGCTGGTGGTCCTTGCCTTCCTTGAGCCGTTTGATCACGGCTTTGGTGCCAATCTTGAGCACAAGGGAGCTGCTTTTTACTTTGAGGTCTTTCACCAGCGTGACCTTGTCGCCTTCTGCCAGCAGGGTGCCGTTGGCATCCTTGACGGTGACCGCGTCTTCAGCGGCGGCCTCTTCGGGGTTCCATTCATGGGCACACTCGGGGCAAATGAACAGGCTTTGATCCTGGTAGACAAATTCAGACTGGCAACGGGGGCAAGGTGGGCACGACATAGTAGTGGCTTCTGTGGTTTGATTAGCGGCCTATGATACTGCGCCCTGGCAGACTTGGCGAATGGAGTCACACCAATGAAGCTTGCCCGCCCTGCCTATTGCTCCGGCGGGGTCAGTTTGGCATCGGTCAAGGTGCGTGGCCGGTAATCGCAGGTTGTATCGGCCCAGCGCTTCCAGACGCTGTCATCGATTGAGATATTGACCGCCGGTTTTCCCTGCATCCCTTGGGAATATTGCCGGTAGAATCGGCCGTCTTCTGCGTTTCCGATGCGTTTGAATTTGCCGTAAATCCCCCACAGAAACTCGGCGAAAGAATCTCTTGGCGCGGCCTTCCAGGCATCCTCGGCAACGTCGAATGGATTCACTTTCAGGCCCGCCTTTTCCGCCTTGCCCAGCATCCAGTTCAGCGGTATGTCGGGCAGCGTGTCGTCGGGGCCATACCCGCCGCCGACATTGGCGTGGGCGCCGATAAACCAGCGCTGCTCTACGTCGCGGTTGCCGGCTTTGGGCTTGCCGTCCTTGCTGGTCCAGAGCGAGACGTTGTAGGTCTCCCGGTGCTCGTCCAGCGCCACCGCTTGGTAAGCGTGGTCGACAATGCTGGAAAGCTCCGTATCGTGCCAATCGTATTGGCTTTTAAACAGGTTGGTGCCGGGCACGCCCAGCGCGCCAACGGTATCCCATATGCCAATGAAATGAATCCTCGGCTGGCGGCTATAGCGTTTCTTGAAATCCTTGCAAGCGTCAGCATCCGGGTGCAGATTTTTGTCCCGATAAATGCTTTCTGCCTTGCCGAGCAACCCTGGCGTTACCACGTGCACCAACCCGCATTTTCGTATCAGCCCCACCAGGCTTCTGGCCGTGTAGGCACCTCGGCTGAACCCGAATATCCATATCTCATCGCCCTCCTGGTAACGCCTGCAAAGCCAGTCATAGCCTTTCCGTAAATGTTTGCTCAGCCCGAAACCGAAGGCACCGCCGCTGATGCGCCGAAACCTGGAGGTACCCACACCGGGGTCGTAATAGAACCGTTGCCTTACATCACCATCATAATCGTGGATGAGCCGTGTAAGACGATAAACATTCGTCTGGTCTTCTGGGTCGTTCCAGGTGCCATCAAAGAGCAGGATCAGTTTTTGTTTTGTCATGGTGTTCCCCATGATGATGCGCACTTGAACAGTGCTCATGACCGATGACGGAGGAGCAGCGGATGCGCTATATACCCCTGGGCATAGCGCCACCGGCGGCCTCAACATTATGTAACTAACTGTAGTCGAAAATGCTTTCTGTCACCTGTTGATAGCCAATCCGCAAAATCGCCACCGATGCGGGCGCTCTTTCTATCTCGCTTTACATGGCATCTGATCCTCATATTCCACTGATCGGCCGATGTCTCAGCGCCAAAGCCCATCGGGCTGGGGATCCATGCGTGGCTTTCAGGGAGACCGAACCCGCTATCGTTCGTTGCCGGGTTCTTCAGGTAACGATTGAACCGCGCTGAAGATGGAGGCCCAACACTTTGCTGGCGTATGCTGGTAGTGAATAAACAGTGACGACCAACAGTTTTGGGGAAAGTGCATGCCTCCATCCATGGAAAAAGTCTCGCCAGCGCCCCCTTCCAGGGAGATGCCAGATGGCAAGGGCCAGAAGCTTAGCGACCGGGTTTACGGCGATATCGTCGACCGAATTATTCAGCGTGAATTCGGTGAGGGTGAGCGGCTTCCATCAGAGGAACAGTTGGCGTCCTATTACGGTGTGTCGCGTCCAATCGTGCGCGAAGCGTTGGCCAGGCTGCGCGATGATGAATTAGTGCGCTCACAACGTGGGGCGGGAAGTTTCGTCCAGCGGCGCCCCGAGCGTGCCATGCTTGAGTTCGCTCCGCTGGAAAGCCTGGCCGATATTCAACGCTGTTTTGAGTTCCGAATCGCCGTGGAAACCGAGGCCGCACGACTCGCGGCCATCAAGGCAACAGACGAAGAACGCGTGGCACTGGCTCAAGCGCTGGCATTGCTAGAGCAGCGTATCCGCGACAATGAGCTGGGCGTGGATGCCGATTTCAACTTTCATCTATCCATCGCTCACGCCACGCATAACCGGTTTTTCTCCGATACCCTGCTGTCGCTTAAGCCCGCCATCACGTATGGCCAAAACATGGCCCGCGGCCTGGGCTTGCGACGCCCAGAGCACCATGTCCCCGAAGTACAAGTCGAACACCGTGACATCCACGACGCCATCCTTGCGGAAGACCCTGAGCGTGCCGCTTTTTGTATGCAGCATCACTTGAGCAGTTCGCGTCGGCGCGTCTTCGAAGGATAGGAATTTGACAACTTTTACAACTCGACTAGCTTGAACTGTAAGGTCGTTCACCCTGGCGAATGAAGGTGTGTAACGACCCCGTAGGACGCAGGCCGAGAAATATAAAAACAAACACCACGGCTCTAATTCGCGTCACTGCCCATAACGACGAAGAAACGTAGATAAAATAATACAACTACTTCGGAGCACCACTTTATGACATTTACCTACAAGACGCTCGCGATGTCCGTAACGGCAATCGCCACCATGGGCCTTGCCGGAATGGCCCAGGCTGAATACCCGGAAGAAGACATCACCTACATCATTCCCTTCGATCCAGGCGGTGAATCCGATGTGACGGCGCGTTTCCAGGAACCGATCCTGGAAGAGGAGCTTGGCGTGTCGGTCAACGTGACTCACCGGCCGGGCGGCGGGGGTGCCGTGGCCTGGAGCGAATTCCAGAACAGCGCGGAGCCTGACGGCTACGAGATCATCGGGGTCAATATTCCGCATATCATCGGCCAGCCGATCCAACGCAATGACGCCGGTTACGAGACCGACGACTGGAGAATCGTCACCTTCTTCCACTCAACTCCCAATGCGCTGATCGTCTCCGACGATAGCCCTTACGATACGCTGGAAGATCTCGTCGAGGACGCCAAGGAGAATCCAGAGGCGATTACCTTGGGCGGCAGCGGTACCTATAGCGCTAACCACCTGGACATGCTGCGCTTCGAGAAAGCAGCCGATATCGATCTGACCTACATTCCCTTCTCGGGAACCGGGCCATTGAAAGGGGCGCTGGAAGGTGGCCATGTCGCCGGCATCTTTAACTACACCATGCTGGGCACCGAGATGGCCGATAGCGTCAAGGTTCTTGCAGTGGCCGCCGAAGAGCGCGTCAAGGCGCTGCCTGATGCCCCCACCTTCAAGGAGCAGGGCTACGACATCGTGGGCGGTGCTTATCGCGGCGTTGCGGTGCCCAAGGACACCCCTGACGAGGTGGTTGCAACCCTCGAAGAAGCCTTCGCAGAGGCCAACCGGCAGATCACCGAAAAACAGGAGCCGCTGGGCTTCGTGATGGAATACATCACCGGTGATGAAGTTGACGAGGTCATGGCCATGCTGCGTGAGGCCTACGGCCCCATCCTCGAAGAGGCCGAGTAACACCTTTCCCTCCGTGGGGCTCCTGAGTGGGCCCCTTTTTCTTGAACCATGATGGCCACACGCGTGGCCACTGGGAGGGTGACTCATGGAGATGTTACTGGAGGCGCTGACCTCCCTCCTTACCTTTGAAAGTATCTTCACAGTACTGCTGGGCGTCTCGGCGGGACTCTTCATTGGGTCCATGCCAGGACTGACGGCCACGATGGCGCTTGCCATGCTCCTCCCCTTCACGTTCTCAATGGAAGCTCTGCAGGGGTTGATCGCGCTGGGGGCGGTCTACATGGGGTCTATCTATGGCGGTGCTTTTACGGCCATCCTGATCAATACGCCCGGCACCCCATCGTCCATTGCCACCACGTTCGACGGCTACCCGATGGCACGTCAGGGCAGAGCCTATGAGGCCCTGGCGGCAGCGACCATTGCCTCAGTGGTGGGCGGCATCATCGGGGTCATCTTTCTATTGATTCTCGCGCCGCCGCTTGCCCGGCTGGCCGTTGCTTTCGGCCCCTCAGAAATGTTCTGGGTGGCGATGTTAGGGCTGACGCTGGTCGCCAGCCTGTCCAGCGACTCGCTCTTGAAAGGGTTATTGGCGGGTTGTATTGGCATTCTGCTTAGCACGATCGGGGTGTCGCCGGTCGGGGGAGAGAGCCGTTTCACCTTTGGCTATCCGCCGTTACAAGGCGGCATCGAGCTGATCGTCGCATTGATCGGGCTGTTCGTGGTCCCCGAACTGTTGACCATGGCGGCTGAGGGGCGCGGGGCATTGCCCGGTGGTGGCGAGCTGCGCAAGAAAGAGGTTTCCATCGCCAGGATCGCCCGGCATATCTTCATCAAGCCCGTCAACCTGATCCGCTCCTGCCTGATCGGGCAGATTATCGCGATCATTCCGGGGGCCGGAGGAAACGTCACCAGCCTGGTGGCCTACAACGAGGCACGGCGTTTCTCCAAGGATCCCAAGAGTTTCGGCAAGGGCAACATCGATGGCGTAGTGGCCTCGGAGTCGAGCAACAACGTGATGGTCGCTGGCAGCATGGTGCCGCTGCTGACGTTGGGCATTCCCGGGGCGCCTCCCGATGCCATCATTCTCGGGGTGTTGCTGATGCATGGGCTGCGTCCGGGCCTCGACCTGTTCACCGAGTCTGGGGTGTTGACCAACGGCTTCATTCTCTCCATGGGGTTATCGGCGCTGATGCTGTTGCCGGTGGGGCTGCTGGGCGGGCGCCTGATCCATCGTGTGGTCATTCGCACGCCTTATTATTTCCTGGTGCCGAGCATCGCCATGGTGACCATCCTTGGGACATTTGCATTGCGCAATAGCATGCTGGATGTAGGCATCATGCTCATCCTGGGCACGGCTGGCTACTTCTTGCGGCTGATCGGCATCCAGGCGGCCCCCATCGTGCTTGGCCTGATTCTGGGAGGCATTGCCGAACAGGGCTATGTGCAGACGTTGATGGCAGCGGTCGTCGACCCGATTCCCTGGCTGCGGCTGGTGAGCAATCCGCTTTCCATGGTGTTGGCCGGCATGGTGCTGCTGGGCGCCGCCACGGCACTGGTGCCCATGTGGCTGGCCCGCAAGGGGCTTTTGGACAAGGTCGAAGAGGATAGCGGAGGCTCGTCATGATCGTGCGCCTCAATACCGACATCGCCGCAGGCGCTCTAGGCCTGACTTTTGGTGCCGCGCTGTGGTTCCCGCGGGCGGATATCGGCCGACTGAGCATCATTTTTCCGCGTGCCGTCCTGCTGATCCTCACTCTCATTTCGGTCGCCCTGATCGTCAAGGGCTTCGTCAAGCCGAGTGGCCGCCAAGTCGAGATCACCGGCAGCCCACTGCGCCTGGTCACGGTGATCATCGGCTTCTTTCTCTGGTGGGGCCTGGTCGACCTGCTGGGGTTTCTGCTCACGACGCTGATCGCTTTCTTCGCGCTTACCTGGTACCTCGCCAGGGTCGAGACGGTGGTTAGCTGGCAGCGCATGCTGAAGTGGAGCCCCATCATCGTGGTGCTAGTCGGCGTCTTTTACCTGACCTTCACGGAGGTGCTCAATGTGCGCCTGCCGACGGGTTTGTTCTTTTAGTAGGAGTGATGCATGAAAATCACCGATATTCGTGAGGCGCGGGTGTCAATCGCCTCGGACATTGCCAACGCCTATATCTCCTTCGCGAAGATGGATGTATCGGTCCTGGCGATCTATACCGATGTCTGGGTCGATGGCCGTCAGGTAGTGGGCTACGGTTTCAATTCCAATGGCCGCTATGCGCAGAGTGGCCTGTTGCGCGAGCGCTTTCTGCCTCGCCTGCGTGAAGCCGACCCCACGGCCCTGGTCGATGACAGCGGGGCCAATCTCGACCCCTTCCGGGTCTGGAACGTGTTGATGGCCAACGAGAAACCCGGTGGGCACGGTGAGCGCTCGGTGGCGGTGGGCATCATCGACATGGCGGTGTGGGACATCGTCGCCAAGACGGAGAACAAGTCCCTGGCACAGCTACTGGCCGAGCGTCATGGCGATGGTAAAGCCGATGCGAACGTATCGGTCTACGCGGCAGGCGGTTACTACTATCCCGGTAAGCAGGTCAGTGCCCTTAAAGACGAGATGCGCGATTATCTCGACCTTGGCTATACCTGTACCAAGATGAAGATCGGCGGGGTGCCCTTGGCCGAAGACCTCGAACGGGTCGAGGCGGCAATCGACGTTGTCGGTGACGCTTCACGCCTTGCCGTTGATGCCAATGGCCGCTTCGATCTCAAGACCGCGCTGGCCTTCGCGGAGGGCCTGGCCCCCTATGGGGTTCGTTGGTACGAGGAGGCGGGAGACCCCCTCGACTACGCCTTGCAGCAGCAACTGGGTGAGCACTATGCGCCCCCCATGGCCACCGGCGAGAACTTGTTTTCTCATCAGGATGCTCGCAACCTGCTGCGTTACGGCGGCATGCGCGCTGATCGCGACATTCTGCAGATGGATCCCGTCCTCAGCTACGGGCTGGTGGAATACCTGCGCATGCTCGAGGTGCTGAAGCAACATGGCTGGTCATCGAGACAATGTATTCCGCACGGTGGCCACCAGTTCGCTCTCAACATCGCGTCCGGCCTCAAGCTGGGAGGAAATGAGTCCTACCCGAGGGTTTTTGCGCCGTTCGGCGGCTTCGCCGACTCGACACCCATCGAAAGTGGATATGTTGCCATCCCGGCGATGCCCGGCATTGGTTTCGAGGACAAACGAGAGCTCATGAACGTCTTCGATAAGCATCTCCGCTGAGCGGTACTGATAACGCCCTGGCCGCTCAGCCACAACAAGTTACAACAACGCTTTTTATAAAAGCAGGAGCTTACGATATGCGCAATCACCGTGTCGCTGTTATACCGGGTGATGGAATAGGCCTTGAAGTTATTGAAGCGGGTAAGCAGGTACTGGAAACGTTATCGCAGAAAAGTGACGATTTTCAGTTTGAATTCGAAGATTTCGATTGGAGTTCTAAGCGCTACCTCGAGACGGGCGAATACATCCCGGAGGGCGGACTCGAAAAGCTTTCGACATTTGATGCTATCTACTTCGGTGCGGTAGGCAGCCAGGAGGTTCCCGACCATATATCGCTTTGGGACCTTCGGCTCGCTATCTGCCAGGGCTTTGACCAATATGCCAATGTGCGCCCTGCCCGTGTGCTCCCTGGTGTGAATAGCCGCTTAAAGGGTGCTGAAACAATTGACTGGGTGATCGTTCGCGAAAATAGCGAAGGTGAATATGCGGGCAACGGTGGCCGAACGCATCGTGGGCATCCCGAGGAGGTCGGCACGGAGGTAGCGATATTTACTCGAAAAGGGATAGAACGCATTCACCGTTTCGCTTTTCAACTCGCCCAAAGCCGCCCGCGGAAAAAACTCACATTGGTCACCAAGTCCAACGCCCAGCGATACGGCATGGTGCTGTGGGATGAAGTGTTTTTCGAGGTTGCGAAAGAGTTTCCTGACGTGACGATTGATAGGGAACTTGTCGATGCAGCCACTACCCGTATGGTACTAAAACCCGAGACCATGGATGTTATTGTGGCGACTAACCTCCATGCCGATATCTTGTCGGACCTGGCCGCCGCTCTTTCAGGCAGCTTGGGCATTGCCCCCACTGCCAACCTTAATCCTGAGAGAGCGTTTCCCTCCATGTTTGAGCCGATTCATGGGTCAGCATTTGATATTGCTGGAAAAGGCATTGCCAACCCCGTGGGTGCCTTCTGGACAGCTGCCATGATGCTGGAGCACTTAGGGGAATTGACAGCAGCTGAGAGACTGATGGCGGCTATAGAGCGATTAACCGCCTCAGGCCAACAAACAATGGATCTTGGCGGTACTGCGACCACGCAGGATATGACCCGAGCCATCTGCTCCGACATCGAACAACAATAAGTGCATAGCCGTTGCTTCAAGCTAGCCGTTGCTTCAAGAATGGCGTTCTTGAAGCAACTTAAACAAAAAATTCGTGAATACGGCTTAACTGTGCCTCTTATACTTCATTTTTATCGACGACATACAGCACCTTAGATCGCATGACGGATTCAAAGAAGCAAAAGTGACCTTCCATCTGTCTTACCCTGGCAAGGTGAAGCGGAAGACATTTTTTCTTACGAAAAAACAGTATTCAGCTCTGATGGGAATGGTTGCATCTGTCAGGTAAACATCCCCGACATAGACAGGAATCGGCCAGGAGCGGACCCTGGCGGGAGTTCTGATTAACGCATAGCTCAGCCCCCGCTTTCAGCGGTTGGCGGGAGCGCTTTGTTCGGTACTGGCTTGGTGCTCAAGACGCTTACCCAGGATGCAAAGGTTATACTCTTTGCCATCCATCTGCGCGACATTCGGAAGCCGCCCCCACTCTTGATACCCGAATGCCTGCAGCAGTCGAATGCTCGGTGAATTGTGAGCGAAGACATAACCGACCAGAATCTGTATGCCCAGCCGAGGCGCCAACTCTTCCGCTGCCTGCAACATCTTCTTACCCATAAGCCTGCCCTGGTGCTCTGGCGCAACGTAAATGCTTAGTTCTGCCGTATGTTGGTATGCCGGCCTGCCGTAAAAGTCTTCGAAACTGATCCACGCCACAACCTCGTCGCCTTGCTCGTAAACGAGAAGAGGCCTACGGTCAGGATTGTGTTTGCGAAACCACTCAAGGCGCGAATTTATGGTGACTGTTTCGGTATCAGCCGTCGAACGCCGAGTCGGAATTGCGGCGTTATAAATTTCGACGATTCTCGGTAGATCCTGCTCCACAGCAGCCCTTATACCCACCTTAACTCCCTCCTTCCACATGGCCTTGAAAACTGCACTACTTGATACACAGAACGCCCGCCATTACCGGTGGCAAAACCAGAGGAAAGCGGAGGTTTTGGCATCCGGTGCATGGCCTGGTTATGCAGCATGTAGCGGCTTGATTCGATCCACTTCTTCCTTGACCGACTGAGCTGCCTTCCAAAGATCAACAGATCGCTGCGCATTCAGCCAACACCGAAACGGTAAAGCCATAGTCATCACCCCACTCAGTGGGAGTCACACACTTCGACTCCATAAGCATCGCCGTCTTCAAAACGAAAACAGATACGCCACTGATCATTGATTGAGATTGCGTGCTGCCCCTGCCTGTTTCCGGAAAGTGGGTGAAGGCGATTGCCGGGCGGCACTTTCAAATCCTCACGCTGTACGGCCAGATCCACGTATTCAAGTTTTCTAGCGGCTCTCGGTGCAACATCCGCAGGAAATTTCTTTGACTTGCCCTTGGAGAGTTCTTGGGTTCGTTTGTCAGCGAAGGGTTTGATAATGAGGAAAAACGTATTGCGTCACGGGACACTTGTCAACATAGCCTGAAAATGACGGAATAAACGGCGTTCGATGGAGGCCCATCGGACCGTCACGAATTTAATGCACTGCTTATTTGATGGCGGTCCACGTTGGCAGCCCCTCAAACTTGGGCACTTCCTCTAACCGCTCATCCCAAACAGCCTTGCCGGATGAGAAGATATGCGCCGTAGGCAACATCGTTATCTGAGAGTCCAGACACCCTGCCGGAACAACAAGCAAACCCGCGACCTGGGTATTTGGCAATGCTGAACCACACAACTTACAAAAGCTCTTGTTATGACGAGTACCTGGAAGCGTAAAGGAAACGACAGCCTCCGAACCCGATTGCCAGACCAATTTAGCGGAATGTGAGAATAGATTTGCCGCATGAGCCGACCCTGTGTCTTTTTGGCAATGTCGGCAATGGCACAGGTAGAAGCTATCGAAATCACCTTTTACCTGAAAACTCACTGTGCCACACAGACAAGAACCAAAATGATCAGTCATTAGAACCTCTTCCGTGGCCTAGAGGTGAAGTCCACTTAACAGCGTATTAGACGGCGCGTTCTATGATTGAATGAACGTGCTGGCACTTTTTCCAGCAAATGCAGCCTGCCAAACTCTCCCAAGCCTATGCTTATTTGGGATATTAATCACCTTCAGGCCGCATATCAAAACGTCGCGCGCTTGTGGCATTTCACGGCACTGCCACTCAGGGTTAACGACGTCATGCGCGCGCTCCCCCCCGCCGTCGCCTCAATCCCTTCAATCGGCTTCACCACGTAGCTCCAGGCAATGTCCTGGTTTTCGCCCAGCGAGAAATACGTGGTGTAACAACGGCTAAACGTTCGGGTTATCCCCATTCACAAACGAGTACAGCTGAATATCCGACCGACAGATCCAGCCCTGGCTAGCCCAGAATTGTTTGGCCGTTTCGTTCTCGGGGAGGATCATTAGATGCGACTTCAGAATGCCCTCATGCTTGAGCGCTTCCAGGCAAAGGCTTACCAACTGCGTGGCGATGCCTTTGCGGCGCTGGGAATCCGCCACCGATAAATGCTGGACATAGCCGCGCTTGCCGTCGTGGCCCGCCATGATCGTGCCCACCAGTTGCCCTTCCACTTCTGCCACAAAGCTCAGGCCGGGGTTGCGCCGCAGGTACTTCTCAATGCCCGCTCGGGAATCCGCATCGCGCAGCCGCACGCCCTCGCTTCCGCTCCATAGGTCGATGGTGGCGTCATAGTCATCGATGGTCATGGTGCGGTAGTGCATGTCTGTGGCTCTCACGGGTGACGGTTAGTTTCGGGCGTTAACATGCACTCTCACACATAGCGCGAACATCATCGATATCAACTGGTCTAGCGAGCTTCGATTTATAGTGAATCAAGTCTTCCTTCAACATCAGGGGAAGCGCAAGGCCCAATAAATTGACGGTTTCATAACGATCAAAATCTACGTCAAGCGGTACCCAGGACTGTCTGGCGGCATCTAGAATGTGCGCGCCTTTGGCGTTGCCAACTTCCACCTTGATGCCCTCATACTTGAACTGTACGTAGGTTAAATCCCAGCCCTCCTCGCAGCGGTGTGCGGCGGGCTTGGATAGGTAGGCCTGCCCTGCCTGCACCACCGTCGCGAAGTGCGCGTCGGGAACAAACAGATCAATATCATTCAGCGCTCGATCAGCACCATAGCCCCTTGCGGCGAGACCTCCGCAGATTTGAAACGGAATATTCCTATCCTTGAGTAGTCTCACTATCCATTGGGCGGCTAACTGATGCATGACGGCTCCTTTCAATGGGGCGTTGCAGCGGGTTCAATGCAGGCCGAGTCAGGGCCTTCCATAAACTGGTGGCCTCAGCTTAACGCAAGCGTTTCAACAACGGCTTTGACTCTTTCACGGGCTTCGCCTTGCAGCGTGTTCAGCGGCTGAGGCAGGCAGGGTTGGCTGACGTCACCGGTGAGTTCGGCGATGGTGGCGGTAACCCGTAGACTGCCGCCGTAGTCACGGTAGAGCGCCCATAGCGGCTCGAGTGCCTGGGAGCGGGCCATCGCTTGCTCGGTATCGCCTGCCTGGGCGGCGCGGGTGAGCGCCAGTGCGATGTCCGGGTAGAGCCCGCCGATCACCGAGTACCAGGCATCGCACCCGGCAAGTAACCCGGTGGCAGCGGCCGGGTCGCCGCTGATGCCGATGGTCACATCAGAAGGGATTACCCCGCGCAGCTCTGCAACGCGTGCCTGGGCAGCGGCCAGATCGTTCTGCACCGGCGGTATCTTGATCGAGCGCACCTGGGGCAGTTGGGCGATGCGCCCGTGCAGTTCGTCGCTGAAGTGAAAGTTCGTGGTGCCGGGATTGTCGTAAACGCAGAGCGGCACGCTCAGCGAGCGGCAGACCGTTTCGTACAGGCTGAACACTTCCTCATCGGTGAGCTTTTGATACGACACCGGCGCCAGCAGCACGCCACTTGCGCCTGCTTGCTGGGCATGTTCGGCATTGATCAGCACATCGCGGGTGCGTAGCGCGCCAATACCGGCGATGACGGGCACCCTGGCGGCCCTTTCCACGCTCAGTTTGACCACGCGGGCACGCTCGTCACTGTTCAAATAGGCGTAACTGCCCGTCGAGCCCAGCACACCGATGGAGTCCACCTCGGCTTCCGCCAGGCGCGCCACCAGGCGAGCAAACTCATGCTCGTTAATGCCCTGCTCGTTCATGGGGGTTAGCGGAAATGCGCTCAGGCCGGTCAACATGATGAAGGCTCCTTTACTGCCCAAAGCTGATCCCCAGGCGCAGCGCCTGGAGGCCGTCAAATTCGACACTGACTTCGTCAGAGAACACCGGGTGCCCCTGAACGGCCATATCCACGGTCGCCTGAGCGCCCTGATACGTAAGGGTAATGGCGATATTGGCTGAGGTGCTGATCGGCGCCGTCACCCCGTACGTCACGTCATCGACGTTGATGGACGACAGCCCGCGATCTTCCAGTTGCTGTTCAACTTCCTGTTGTACGGCCACGCCGTAATAGACGTACAAGCCAGCGTAACCCAGCGCTACCAGTACAATCAGTGAAAAGAGCTTTCCCATGTAAATTCCTCAAGCGTATGACGTTGGCACCATGCTGCCCGTCAGGGCTTTTCAGCGCTGGCCCACTCCGTCCGAGAGGTCGGGGCCGGGATACAGATGGCCCGGCCAGCGTAACACCATGATCGCCAGAACGTTGCGATGTTCACCCCCCGCCAGTCCCTTTTCCCCCGAGGGCGAGGGAATGATGCCGCTGGCCGGGTCCACCGCCGCCACCAGCGCCTCGCGCACCCGGCCCACCAGCGGGTGGTCGTCGCGACCGGCTAGCTGGAAGGCCAGTGCCACTTCGGCCTGGATGTCGGCCGTGGCCCGGGTCATGATACCGACTGCCTCCCGCTCCAGCGCTTCCAGCACCCAAGCGTGCACTTCCGGGTTCACCTTCCGCTGGTAGTAGCGGCTGTCAGCGATGACGAAGTGGGTCAAGCCATAGAGCCAGTTACGGTACTCGGCGTCGTCGAGTTCGGCGACTCGCTCGGGGGGGTAGTGGCGCCGGAAGGCTGCCTCCACCTCCCGGCGCAGATCCATCACGCCGAGCTGGTGAAGAAAGTACGCATAGTTGGCCACCTGAGCAGCATAGACCTCGATCACCGAGGGGTCGGTCAGGAAGGCCGCCCAGTCGACCTCTGCCTGGTAGTCCAGCGCCCGTTGGTGGTCCTCAATGGCTGGCAGCAGGTCGTGGTACTCGGCCTGGACAAGCCGGAACAGCAGAGACCGGGCAAAGGCGATTTCCCCCCACTCCCCCAGCATGGCACGTCGAGCGCGCTGCTTGGCCGTGCGCTGGGAGTAGTCGGCAACGATCGCCCGGCTGCGGGTAGCCGCGTACCCAGGCTCAGCCAGGCCGGCGATGTCTTCCTCGAGTCGCACCATTAGACGCTCGCCGTAGGCACGATTGAGGGGCCGCCAGCGCTGCTCGCCCGTCAGGCGGTAGAGCCGCTGGGCAAAGTGGCGCTGCTTGTCCTCGGACAGCGTCGGAAGCGCCTGTTCGTAGACTTCCTGGATGGCCAGACCGGCGTCACGCTGTGCGTCACGTTCCACTTGCGGCGCCATGACGGTGCAGCCGGTCAACAACAGCACCATCATCAATGAAAAGAGTTTTCTCATACCAACTCCTTGGTGGTGTTCGCTAGCGATAGCCCATCATTGCACAGTCGATGAGCAATTATGTACAAGCATCAGTGACATTGTCGGCATAAGCTAGGGGTGTGTTTCGAGGTGTTGGGTTTCATCAGGGGAGGTCGGCATGAGCAACGCTAGCCGGTTTGAGTTCTTCAAGAGTCATCATGTGCCGACACTGACGGTGCTGAAGGCGGCGATTGAGGATTTCAGCTACGACCCGCATGCCCATGAGGAGTATGCCTTTGGCGTTACGCTGGCCGGGCGTCAGGACTTTTTCAGCGGTGGGCAGTTTCACCGTAGCCCACCGGGCAACGTGATTCTATTCAACCCGGAAGAAGTCCACGACGGGCATTCGGGTGGTGAGCGGGCGCTGGATTACCTGATGGTGTACGCCCATCCGGAACAGGTGAAACCGCTGTTTGCTGATGTCTTGGGCCACGAGCGCGGCGCGGATTTCCGCTCCCGTCAAACACTGATCCAGGATGCGCCACTGCGCCAGGCCATTTTAGAACTGACGCGCTTGGTGACGTCTCAGGCCGGTAGCTGCATCGATCAGGAGAACGCGCTTTATCGGGTAGTAGAGCGTACGGCGCAGCTGGGCGGCCATGTTCAACCCAGCCAGGTTACGCACCGGCCGGAGGCCCTGCTGGACCTGGCGCGGGAGTATATCCACGCGCATCTGGAAGCGGATATGTCGCTGGACGACATCAGCCAGGCCGCACACCTGTCCAAGTACCATTTCTTGCGTCTGTTCCGTCAGCATTTCGGCATGACGCCGCATCAATACGTGATGAATGGCCGGGTCAATGCGGCCCGTGCCGCGCTCGACCAGGGCACCCCGTTGACCGAGGTAGCACTCCGCTTTGGCTTTGCCGACCTGAGCCATTTCAATCGCCGCTTCAAGCGTATTTATGGTATGACGCCCCACCAATATCAGCGCGATATCGCCCGCTAGTCCCACCACGCATAGAGGTTTTACCATGTTAGCAATCATCGCCTATGCCCTGGGCGTCATGTATACCCCTGGGCCTGTGAATCTGCTCGGCCTGAACGTGGGCATCAATGGCCAGGCCAGACAGTCGTTGGGATTTTGCCTTGGCGTGGGCACGGCGATGCTGGCGTATTTATTGGTGTTGGGTTGGGCGGGCGCTGCCTGGATCAATGATGACGCACTGGTGGTCGTAAGCGCCCTGGGGTGTAGTTATATCATTTATCTGGCCTGCAAAATTGCCCGCGCCAACGCCGACTTCAGCACGCCCGCTAACGTCCCTCGGCTGGTTAGTTATCGCGATGGGTTAGTCATGCAGTTACTGAACCCCAAAGCCATTGTCGCCACCCTGCCGATTACTACACTGCAATTTCCTGCCGCTGGCATTAATGGGCTTAGCCTAGTGATGTGGGCGTTCGGGCTTGCCATGCTAGCCGCGGGCGCGCCTGGCAGTTACGTAGTGATGGGCAGTTTGGTCGGCCAGCGGATTAAAAACCCAGCCGTTGTGAGGCGCTTTAATGGGCTAATGGCCGGGCTATTGGTCGCCGTGGCGTTTTCGATCGGGTTTGAGCATGTATGGCTGCCGCTTACCTCTTCTGCCAGTTAGGACGTTAGCTGATTGCTCAGAAAAAAAGCGCCCTGAGGGCGCTTTTCATAACGGCTAGCGATTAGAAAGAAGTCCATTTCTCGGTGTCTTGCTTGCCACCAATCACGTGAGCCGGCAAGCTTTTAGTGGCCCGTGGCTGGCTGTCACGCGCTTTTGGCGTAGCGGGTAGCGCACGTTGGCTTTGGCCGGTGGTCGTTCCTCTAAAGAACGATACCTCCTTCAACAACGCTTCCGCTTGGCTTTGCAATGAACGTCCTGCCGCACTGGACTCTTCCACCAGGCTCGCGTTCTGCTGGGTGACGCTGTCCATTTGCGAGACGGCCGTGTTTACCTGCTCGATACCTTGGGACTGCTCGCGGCTGGCAGTGGCAATCTCACCCATCAACACCGAGACGCGCTTAACACCATGAACGATACCTTCGAGCGACTTGCCTGCTTGGTTGACCAGACTTGAGCCGTTGTCGACTTGGCCGATACTCTCCTCAACGAGCTTTTTGATATCTTTGGCGGCGTCAGCACTACGCCCTGCCAGGTTGCGTACTTCGTTCGCCACTACCGCAAAGCCACGCCCCTGCTCGCCCGCACGTGCGGCTTCTACCGAGGCATTCAGCGCCAGCAAATTGGTCTGGAAGGCGATTTCATCGATCAAGCCGACGATACCGGCAATCTTGCGGCTTGAAGCGTTGATACCTTCCATTGCCTTGATGGCTTGACCTGCGATCTCGCCCCCGGCGTTAGCTTGCTGGTTAACATCGTGCACGAGCTTGTCGGCTTCGGAAGCGTTGTCGGCGTTCTGGCGCACGGTGGAGGTGATTTCGTCCATTGATGCCGCGGTCTGTTCGATGCTGGAGGCCTGCTCCTGCGTCCGGCGGCTGAGATCATCAGTGCCTAGCACGATTTCGTCGGCGGCCACATTCACGGACTCGGCGTTATTACGAACGGACATGACCACCTGCGAGAACTTGGTTTCCATGCTCTTTAACGCTCTGAGCATCACACCAAACTCATCCTTGGCTGAAGCGTCGACGTCGTTATCGAGCCTGCCTTCAGCCATGGCGTTGGCAAGTGCTTGCGCCTTGCCCAGCGGTGTCATGATGCCGCGAACCAACCATATTGAGAGCAGAATGCCGAAGATGATCGCCGCCACCATAACGCCTATAACGAAGTTGCGCGTCCAAATATAGTCGCTTGATGACTGCTGGTTATTGGCGGCGGCTTGGGCGCTGTTAAGGTCGATAAGGCCCTGAATCGCCGTGAGCACTTTAGGGTATTCAGCACGTAGCGTGGTGGTGGCTATCTCTCTGGCGGCGTCATAATCATTGCCAATCATTGCCGCGTTAATATCGTCAATACCGGCACGCAGACTGGCTAGCGACACGATAAAGCTTTCGGCTATTGCACGCTCTTGATCACCAGAAACACGCTCAGGGAAGTAATCATTCCAGGCGGCGTCGATAATGGCATCGTTCTCCGCAACCTCTTGTTTCGTTGTTATAGCAGATGCCGGGGTTCGATCACGCTGCTCGGCCGTTATCTTTACCCGGTTGCCGAGCAGTGCTTGGTTGACCTTAATAAGATCACCCAAGGTGAGTACGTTCCCCTCATAAGTACTGTTGAGGGCATCGTTGGTTTTGCTGAGACTGTAGAGACCGATAATACCGACAACAATTAACATTAAGATGCACGCGCCTAAACTCACGGCAAGCCGCAGTTTAACGCTTCGATTCAGAAGTAGCATGGGGGGATCTCGTGAAAGCCCGCAGCGCGTTGCATTGGGCAGGTGGAAGCCATCTCGGTAACTTCAAGTGTTTAGGCCCAACGCATCTTGATACCAAGCAAAATGCATTATCGGCACGCGCACAGAAACATTAAATTTTTTTAACTTATAAAGCGCCAATTTCTTATGTCATTACATGCTGCCCGCCCCCTTTGATGGTCATTAACTTATCATCTGCATGACACAGCTTTGTCACCTAGGAGCGCTAACGTTGCATTGTGAGTCACAATCAAGTGAGCTCATACATTGCAGAAGGTGATCCAATGGAGCCTGTTCAATTCTCTGACTTAATGCTCCGCATCGAGAAAATGGGGGTGACATATCCTGGGAATGTTCTCGCACTCCGACCCACCACCGTTGATTTCCACAAAGGCGAGTTTACGGTTCTACTCGGTCTTTCCGGTGCAGGTAAATCTACGTTACTGCGCTCCCTCAACCACTTGGTGCGGCCCAGCACCGGCAAAGTGATCTCGGCTGAACTAGGTGCGCTCGAAACCATTACTACGGTACGCCGCCATCGGTGCAAAACCGCCATGGTTTTCCAGCATCATCAGCTCATTGAACGCCACACGGCACTCCAGAATGTGCTGATGGGTCGGCTTGCTTACCACAGCACCTGGCGCAGTTTGTTTCCGCTACCCAGGCAGGAACAGGAGCTTGCCCTGCACTGCCTGGATCGCGTAGGCCTGGCTGAGAAGGCGCTTACCAGGGTCGATCAGCTTTCCGGAGGGCAGCAGCAGCGCGTGGGCATTGCGCGTGCCTTGGCGCAGCAGCCCGCCATGATCCTGGCGGACGAGCCAGTGGCCAGCCTTGACCCGGCAACCTCTGAGCGAGTGCTTACATTATTGCGAGACATATGCCGTGAAGATGGTATTACCGCCATTATTTCACTGCACCAGCTGGAATATGCCCAGCGGTTTGCTGACCGCATTATTGGTTTAGCGAATGCCCAAATCGTTTTCGATGCAGCCCCGGCACAGTTACAGCAATGCCACCTGGATGAGATTTACCACGGTGCGCCAGGGGTTTTACCCGAAGCCGATGAAACCACCAACCCCAACCCTCAATCCGCGAATACCACTTCGATAAAACTGGAGATTGCACAATGAAACCGCTATTCAGCTTTTTCTTCGCTATCTGTCTTATGGCTGGAATGACCGTGTCGGCCTTAGCTGCGGATCCTGATCCAAATCCAGACCTGTTAAAAGTCGCACTGCTCCCTGATGAAAACGCTTCTGAACTGATCAAACGCAACCAGCCATTGAAAGACTATCTTGAAAGCACGCTTGGCAAAGAAATTGAGCTAATTGTCACTACAGATTACTCCTCCATGATCGAAGCCATGCGTTTTGGTCGCATCGACCTCGCCTACTTCGGGCCCCTCTCCTATGTGATGGCAAAAAGCAAAAGCGAGATCGAACCCTTTGCGGCCATGATTGTGGATGGCAAGCCCACCTACCGCTCCATCATTATTGCCAATGTCGATTCCGGCGTTGAGTCTTATGCCGATATCGAGGGCATGAAGATGGCCTATGGCGACCGAGCCTCCACTTCAAGCCACCTGATTCCCAAAACCGTGTTGCTTGAATCGGCTGGTTTGGAAGCAGGAGAGGACTATGAAGCCCATTTTGTTGGCTCCCATGATGCCGTGGCGGTGAACGTTGCCAATGGTAATGCAGATGCAGGGGGACTATCGGAAGTGATCTTTGAACATGTGATGGACCGCGGCCTGATAGATCGCAGCAAGGTTAGGGTGTTGGGTCACAGTGGGGAGTATCCGCAGTACCCCTGGGCGATGCGTTCCAACTTGAGCCCGGAACTCAAGCAGGAGATACAAGACGCTTTCATTAGCATTGATGATGAAGAAATCCTGAGCAACCTGAAAGCCGAAGGTTTCGCCGTTATCACTGACTCCGATTACGATGTGATCCGGGAAATGGGTAGTCTGCTCAACCTTGACTTCGCCAAGATGTAAGGGGGCATTATGAATCAGACCAAAACGGATCCGCCGGCCCTTTCTTCATTTTCTCCTGACGCGGTGCTGGCCGAACACGCGCGCGGCTGGCGGAGTAAGCTCTTCCAAGTGGGCTCGTTACTGGCAGTGGTTCTCCTGGCTAGTTGGTACGTGGACTTGCTGGATTTTCGCACCCTAGCCAACGGGGTTCCTGCCATCGCCACCCTGCTGGGTGAATCGCTACCGCCCGATTTCACCAATGCCAGGGATTGGATGTCTCCGTTGGTCGATACGCTCGCCATGAGCATTGCTGGCACGGCAATAGCGGTCATCGCTTCCGTGCCCCTGGCGTTCCTGGCTGCTCGCAATACCTCGCCCCATCCCGTGGTCTTCCACGTAACCCGCACGTTGCTAAATGCTCTGCGCTCGGTGCCCGAGTTGATTATGGGCATTATCTTCGTTGCTGCAGTGGGTTTTGGCGCCTTGCCGGGCGTGCTAGCGCTCGGCCTTCATTCCATCGGGATGGTGGGTAAATTCTTTGCCGAAGCGATTGAGCATGTCGACCCAGACCCAGTGGAAGCCGCCAATGCCGCTGGCGCAACTCGATTACAGATTCACTGGCACGCTGTGCTGCCGCAGGTTCTTCCGCAGTTTGCCGATGTTTCCATCTATCGCTGGGAATACAATTTTCGCGCCTCTACGGTCATGGGCATGGTGGGGGCTGGCGGGATCGGCTTCGAGCTAATGGGCTCTTTACGTGTCATGCAGTACCAGGAAGTCAGCGCCATCCTGATTGTCATACTCGTTATGGTGACGATGGTGGATAGCCTTAGCGGCCATCTTCGTAAGAAATTCAAGTAAGGAAATCAAATGAAACCAAGAGTTTTCATTACCCACCGGGTACATAACAGTGTGCTGGAAAGGCTGGAACAGAGCTGTGAATTAATCACCAACCAGTCAGACACTACCTTACCCGCCGCCGAGGTAAAGGCCCGCGCGGCAACCGCAGATGGCATGATGGTGTTTATGCCGGATCGGGTCAGCGAGGAATTTCTGGCTGGCTGCCCCAAGCTGAAAGTCATTGGCGCCGCCTTGAAGGGATACGATAATTTCGATGTGGAGGCCTGTACGCGTCATGGCGTTTGGCTGACCTTCGTACCGGATTTGCTGACAGTGCCAACGGCTGAACTCACCATAGGGCTAACCATTAGCCTAATCCGACATGTTCGGGCGGCCGATGAGTATGTTCGTTCTGGCCAGTTCAGAGGGTGGCAGCCAATGTTCTATGGGCTTGGGATTGCAGACGCCACTGTGGGTATCGTCGGCATGGGGCCCATCGGCAAGGCTGTGGCAACACGGCTCAAAGGCTGGGGGGCCACCTTGCTGTATTCTCAGCCAGACGCCTTGCCCGCCGCTGAGGAGGAAACGCTCGGCGTGGCGCGCAAGTCGCTTGAAGAGCTGCTCGGGCAAGCCGACATTGTCATTTTGGCCCTGCCGCTCAATAAACAAACCCTGCATACCATGAACGCTGCGCGCTTGGCTCTGATGAAACCAGGCGCCTATTTGATCAACCCATGCCGGGGTTCTGTAGTGCAGGAAGCTGCCGTTTTGGAAGCATTGGGGTCTGGGCAGTTGGGCGGCTACGCAGCGGATGTTTTTGAAATGGAAGATTGGGCTCGAGAGGATCGTCCGCAAGAGATTTGCCCCACTTTGCGAGCACATCCCAACACGCTATTCACGGCACACATTGGCTCTGCCGTCCAGGATGTGCGGCTGATGATTGAACAGCGTGCTGCCGACAACATTCTGCAAGCGTTACAAGGAGAACGCCCTCAGGATGCGGCTAATTCGCCCACTATCACTGAGACAACTCCATGCTGAACTTGGTCTGGCTGAAAAGTTTTACCACACTGGTTCAGCATCGACGTTTTCAGGCCGCCGCCCAAGCTCTCGGTATCGCACAACCCACGCTTTCACAGCACATTCAAAAGCTCGAAGAGCAGCTAGGTGCCCTGTTGATACGCCGCAGTAAAACGGGATGCGAGCCCACCAAAGCAGCCCTGGCGCTTATGCCTCTAGCGCTTAGTATGTTGCAACTGGACGAGCGTGCCCGAGAAGTCGTTAGCGGTACGCGTTTACGCGTAGGGGCAAGTTCTAACATCGGTATTTACATGCTCCAGCCCTACGTGAGCACGTTCAAGAACATTCCGACGGTACCTGAGCTGGACCTAGTGATTGATAACAATCCAAACATTGCCAGACAATTGACCAGCGGCGAGCTGGATATTGCGGTGATGGAGTGGTGGAACCCGAAACCTGGCTTCCAGGCAATGGATTGGCGACAGGAACCCGTGGTTTTAATTACCCGACCAGATCACCCCTATGCGGGCTGGCATGAAATAGACCGGGAAACCCTTGCCGGAATGAGCTTGCTTGGTGGTGAACCCGGAACAGGTACTGGCCGGTTGCTGGCGAACTTCTTTGGCGAAAGAGGGCCGTTCCCGAAGGTTTCAATGCAACTGGGCAGTACCGAAGCGGTTAAACAGGCTGTCAAAGCTGGCCTGGGCGTATCACTGGTGCTGGCAGCTTGCGTCGAAGAGGAGATTCAAGCGGGCACCTTATGTGCCATCCCGGTCAGTGATGCCGCATTGGCAAAAAAACTGATGGTCATTTGCCCTGAGACGCTTGCGCGGCAACCGCCAGTTTCCACTTTCGTCAGCCATATATGTCAGTGAAAATTGAGGGACATCTTTAGAGCCAGGGAAGGCGTGTGGGTGGCTAAGAATAGGTGCCATTGAGACCCCAAACTTCGCAGAATCGTTAGAAGACGCGGGTGGGGTTGGGTGAGACTCAGTGCAATGATTACAGAGTTACGTACAAGGTATAATTGTAGTTATGTCTCTTGCACTAGCGCTAGCACTACAGCTAAACGTTCTCGTTATCTCCATTTACAAACGAATAGAGCAGAATATCGGATCGGTACGCCCAGCCCTGATTGGCCCAGAACGTCTGGGCGGCTTCGTTCTCGGGAAGAATCATCAGGTGTGATTTTTGGATGCCTTCGCTCTTGAGCGCTTCCAGGCAGAGGCTTACCAGCCGTGTGGCGATGCCTAACCGGCGGTGAGAATCCGCCACCGAGAGGTGCTGCACATAACCACGCTTACCGTCGTGGCCCGCCATAATTGTTCCCACCAGCTCTTCTTCTCCATCTCCTTCGCCTTCTACTTCTGCCACAAAGCTCAGGCCGGGGTTGCGCAGCAGGTATTTCTCGATGCCTTCACGTGAATCAGCGTCGCGAATCCTCACGCCTTCACTCTCGCTCCATAGGGCAATGGCGGCGTCATAGTCGTTGATGGTCATGGTGCGGTAGTGCATTAGGCGGCTCTCATTGGGTGGCGGCGGTGTCTTGATCGTTCTGTTCGGCTGGCTGTTGGAAGTGGTCCTTCTGCTCGGCCCATTTCAGCAAGGCATCCAGCGCCGGGCAGAGCGTTTGCCCCCATTCGGTGAGGCGGTACTCCACTTTTGGCGGCACCTGGGGGTAGACCTTGCGGGCCACGATGCCATCCGCTTCCAGTTGGCGCAGCTGTTGGGCCAGCATTTTCTGGGAGATGTCGGGGATGAGTTTTTCGAAATCGGAGTAGCGCTGCACTTTTCCATCGAAGAGATGAAAGAGAATAATGAGCTTCCAGCGCCCTTCCAGCATTTTTAATACATTTTCCACATCGCTTGCGGCGGTAGCGGGCGTATAAATCTTTCTCATGGGTGAGCTTTTGTGCGTTCTTGATAACGCGTCAGTCTAGGCAGAAGATTCTCTCACATTAACTTACGAGAGATGACCATCATGAGCTTGTCACTGCCAGACGCGATCACTACTTACTTCAGCATCAGCAACGGTGCGGATGCCTCCCACATTGCGGATTGCTTCACTCAAGATGCCTGTGTGTTTGACGAAGGCGAGACGCACCGCGGGCACACCGCTATTCAAGCGTGGATGCGTGCCACCCGCGAGAAGATTGAGTATAGCGTCGAGCCGGTCAGTGTTTCCCAGCAAGGCAACACGATGGTGGTTACCGCGACCGTTACCGGCAACTTCCCCGGCAGCCCGGTGCAACTTGACCACGCTTTCCAGCTTGCCGAGTCGCAAATCCAGTCATTGGAGATCCACTAATGAACCTGAACTTGAACGGGCGACGCGTATTGATCACCGGCGGCAGCAAAGGGGTTGGTGCGGCCGCGGTGGCTCTCTTTCGCGAGGAAGGCGCGCAAGTGCTAACAACCGCCCGTACTCGCCCCGCCGACCTGCCCGATGAGCTGTTTGTAACTGCTGACCTGACGACGGCCGAAGGCTGTGCCACGGTGGCCGATGCAGTCAACGATCGCTTGGGCGGCGTGGATATTGTCGTTCACGTACTGGGTGGTTCATCCGCCCCCGGCGGCGGGTTCGCGGCCCTTGGGGAGGAAGAGTGGCAGCGCGAGCTCGACATCAATCTGTTCCCTGCCGTACGGCTGGATCGCGCCCTGCTGCCCGGCATGCTAGCCCAGGGCGATGGAGTGATTATCCACGTGACCTCCATTCAGCGTGAACTTCCCCTCCCCGAATCAACTACGGCTTACGCGGCGGCCAAAGCGGCGCTCTCCACCTATAGCAAGAGCTTGTCAAAAGAGGTGTCACCCAAAGGGGTGCGCGTGGTTCGGGTGTCGCCGGGCTGGATCGAGACGGAAGCCGCCGTTGCGCTGGCCGAGCGGATTGCCCAAGACGCAGGGACCGATTACGCAGGCGGCAAGCAGATCATCATGGAAGCGCTGGGCGGCATCCCGATTGGCCGTCCTTCTAAACCTGCGGAAGTGGCCAACCTGATTGGATTTCTGGCGTCGCCGCTGGCGGCCACCATCACGGGCACGGAGTACGTGATCGATGGCGGCACCGTGCCCGTCGCTTAAGGAGGCGGCGAAGTGGCGGCCACCTGGTTTTAGTCGTCACCCTGCCCGAAGCCAATGCCCAGGCGCAGCGCCTGAAGGCCGTCGAACTCGACGCTGACCTCGTCTGAAAAGACCGGGTGGCCTTGCACGGCCAAGTCCAGCGCGGCTTCAGCGCCGCGGTACGCGACGGTCATGGTGATGTTCGCGGAGGTGCTGATGGGCGCCAGCAGGCCATACTCGACGTGGTCCACACTGACGGAGGAAAGCCCGCGCTCATCCAACTGCGCTTGCGCTTCCTGCTTCACGGTCACGCCGTAATAGACGTAGAGCCCGGCATAGCCCAGTGCGAGCACAACTAACAGTGATAATAGCTTTTTCATCGCGTTTCTCGAATTGTCAGAACTTGGATGGCGGATGCCTGTGGTAACGGAGACCCTAACGCAACGCCGCCACCCTGGTATCGCGTAAGCGACGCAGGGCGGCGGAGTGTCGGTTAGTAGACGGGCAATGCCGGCGGCGATGGTTACTTGATGATATCGCCTATCGGCCGTTTGCCGTCCAACAGCATGAATTCCTGGTTGGTAATGTTGGCGTTTTGCACGGTATGCAGCAGCGCGTGGGCGACGTTGGCGCGGGAGATCTGGTTATCGCCCGCTTCTTCCAAGGAATCCGCGAACTGCTGGCTTGCGGGTTCGTCCGTCAGGCGACCGGGTTTGAGGATGACATAGGGTACGCCGCTGGTGCGCAGATGAGCATCGGCGGCGAATTTCGCGGCCATGTAGGGGCGCAGTTTTTCCGGCGCTTGCATGGGGTCTTCGGCGCGCATGGCGCTGATCATCACGTAGCGCGAAAGGCCCTGCTCGCTTGCGATATCCGACGCACGAACGGCCGCGTAAAGGTCGATCAGCAGAGTTTTATCCGGCCCGGTGTGAGGGCCTGAACCGGCGGTGAACACCACCTGGTCGCAGCCTTCAAAGGCGTGGGCAAAATCGCCTTCCAGATCGGCAATCACGGTCTTGATGCCGCGCTCCTTAAACCACGGCAACTGTTCTTCACTGCGCAGCATCGCCTTGATAGGCGTGCCCGCCTGCTGAGCCAGCTCGCAGAACTGTTTGCCAATCTGTCCGTTCGCACCAATCACTAGCGTGGTCATAGCACCTCCTTATGGTGAACTGATATCCCATCAGTGTAGGCGGATTGGCATAATTCAACCGGGCGCGTCCGAGAGGTCGGGGCCGGGATGCAGGCGGCCCGGCCAGCGCAGCACCATAATCGCCAGAACGTTGCGGTGTTCACCCCCCGCCAGCCCCGTTTCCCCTTCGGGCGAGGGAATGATACCGCTGGCCGGGTCTATCGCCGCTACCAGCGCCTCACGGACCTGGCCCACCAGCGGGTGGTCCTCACGACCGGCCAGCAGGAAGGCCATTGCCACCTCGGCTTGGATGTCGGCCGTGGCGCGGGCCAAGATGCCGGTTGTCTCCCGCTCCAGCGCGTCCAGCACCCAAGCGTGCACCTCTGGGTCCACCTTGCGCTGATAGTAGCGGCTGTCAGCGATGACGAAGTGGGTCAGACCATAGAGCCAGTTACGGTACTCGGCGTCGTCGAGCTTGGCGACTCGATCAGGCGGGTAGCGACGCTGGAAAGCCGCCTCCACCTCCCGGCGCAGGTCCATCACGCCTAGCTGGTGAAGGAAGTACGTATAGTTGGCCACCTGAGCGGCATAGATCCCGATCACCGCGGGGTCAGTCAAAAAGGGCGCCCAGGCGACCTCGGCTTGGTAGCCCAACGCCCGCTCGTGATCTTCAAGGGCCGGCAGCAGGCCGTGGTACTCGGCCTGAACCTGCCGGAACAGCAGCGAACGGGCGAAGGCGATCTCCCCCCACTCCCCCAGCATGGCGCGTCGGGCACGCTGCTTGGCTGTGCTCTGGGAGTAGTCGGCAACGATCGCCCGGCTGCGGGCAGTCGCGTACCCGGGCTCGGCCAGGCCGACGATGTCCTCCTCGAGTCGCGTCAGTAGTCGCTCGCCGTAGGCTTGATTGAGGGGCCGCCAGCGCTGCTCGCCAGTCAGGCGGTAGAGCCGCTGGGCAAAGTGGCGCTGCTTGTCCTCGGACAGCGTCGGCAGCGCCTGCTCGTAGACCGCCTGGATGGCCAAACCGGCATCGCGCTGGGCGTCACGCTCCGTCTGCTGCTCGATGGCGGCACAGCCGACCAACGCCAGCACCATCATCAGTGAAAAGAGTTTTCTCATGCCGACTCCCTTGAGGGTGTTCACTAACGATAGTCGATCATTGCACTGTCGATGAGCAATTATGTACAAGCATCAGTGACATTGTCGGCATAAGCTAGGGCTGTGTTTCGAGGTGTTGGGTTTCATCAGGAGAGGTCGGCATGAGCAACGCCAGCCGGTTTAAGTTCTTCAAAAGTCATCATGTGCCGACGCTAACGGTGCTGAAAGCGGCCATTGAAGACTTCAGCTACGACCCGCATGCCCATGAGGAATATGCCTTTGGCGTGACGCTGGCCGGGCGTCAGGACTTTTTCAGCGGCGGCCAGTTTCATCGCAGCCCGCCGGGCAACGTGATTTTGTTTAATCCAGAAGAAGTCCACGACGGGCATTCGGGTGGTGAGCGGGCGCTGGATTACCTGATGGTGTACGCCCATCCGGAACAGGTGACGCCGCTGTTCGCCGAGGTACTTGGCCGCGAAAGCGCCACAGGCTTCCGTTCCGACCAAACGCTGATTCAGGATGCGCCCCTGCGCCATGCCATTATCGAGCTGGCCCGTTTGGTAAGTACCCAGGCCGGTAGCTGCATTGACCAGGAGAATGTGCTTTATCAGGTGGTTGAGCGAACCGTTCAGCTAGGCGGCCGCGTTCAACCCAGCCGCGTCACGCAACGGCCGGATGCCCTGCTGGACCTTGCCAGGGCGTATATCCTCGCCCACCTGGAAACCGATATGTCGCTTGACGACATCAGCCAGGCTGCGCATTTATCCAAGTACCACTTTTTGCGGCTGTTTCGGCAGCACTACGGCATGACGCCTCACCAGTACGTGATTAATTGCCGGATCAATGCGGCCCGTGCAGCGCTGGATCAGGGGGCGCCGCTGAATGAGGTGGCGTTGCGGTTTGGGTTTGCCGACCTTAGCCATTTCAATCGCCGCTTCAAGCGCATCTACGGCATGACGCCCCACCAATACCAGCGCGATATCACGCGTTAGCCAAACCCCACTTAGAGGTTCCAACATGTTAGCAATCGTCGCCTATGCCCTGGGCGTCATGTACACCCCTGGGCCTGTGAATCTGCTCGGCCTGAATGTAGGTATCAATGGCCAGGCCAGACAGTCGGTGGGGTTTTGCCTGGGCGTGGGAACGGCCATGCTTGTGTACCTGCTGGTGTTGGGCTGGGCGGGCGCTGCCTGGATCAGCGGTAACGCCCTGATCCTGGTGAGTGCGCTGGGCTGTAGCTATATTGTTTACTTGGCCGTCAAGATTGCCCGCGCCAGCGCGGATTTGGACGAGCCTGATCATGCACCGCGCCTGCTGAACTTTCGCGATGGGCTGGTGATGCAGCTGCTCAACCCGAAGGCCATCGTCGCGACCCTGCCCATAGCCACCCTTCAGTTTCCGGCGGCGGGCATTCAGGGCGTCAGCCTGGTGATCTGGGCGCTGGGGCTGTCCGCCATGGCGGCGGGCGCCCCCGGCAGCTATGTGGTCATTGGCAGCCTGGTGGGTGAGCGTATTAAAAGCACGCGGGTCGTGAAGGGCTTCAACTGGCTGATGGCGGGGCTATTGGTCGCCGTGGCGCTGTCGATTGGTGCCGAACATGTGTGGAGGCCGCTTGTGTCCTGAGCGTTTAACACTTCGACAGCGATGACATGGTCCAACCGCCAATCACCTTATAACCCCTATTCGCTTTTTATTTAATAGCCATGAGTTTCCGGCCCCACAGCGTCGTTTCCGCTTCTGTCTACCTCCGGCAGGCCCTGACGCTTTCCGCCAGTTCACTGACCAACCCATGTACCCGCTCCACGGCTTCATCAGGCGTCGTGGCGTGTTCGATGCAGTCGACCAGTGCGGAGCCCACCACCACCGCATCGCTATAGCGGCCAATGGTTGCCGCCTGCTCGGCGGTGCGGATACCGAAGCCGACGGCGATGGGCAGTTCGGTATCTTCCCGCAGGCGCGAAACTGAGGCTTCCAGCCGTTCCGGTGTGGGGGCACTGCCGCCGGTCACGCCCGCCACGGAGACGTAGTAGATAAACCCGGAGGCGTTCGCCAACACTCGGGGCAGGCGTTTGGCATCGGTGGTTGGGGTGGCCAGACGGATAAAGTCGATGCCGTGCCGAAACGCAGGCTGGCAGAGTTCTTCGTCGTGCTCGGGGGGCAGATCCACCACGATCAGACCGTCTACCCCGGCACGGGCGGCATCGGTCAAGAAGCGCTCAACGCCGTAGCGGTAAATGGGATTGTAGTAACCCATGAGCACAATCGGCGTGGTGCTGTCCTGTTCGCGGAAGGTGCGTACCATGTCCAGCGTTTTGGCCTGGGTCTGGCCGTTGTTCAGGGCGCGCTGGGCTGCTTTTTGAATGGCGGGACCATCGGCCATGGGGTCGCTGAACGGCATGCCCAGCTCGATAATATCCACCCCGGCGGCAGGCAGCCCGTGCAGCAGGCGACGCGAGGTGACGGCATCCGGGTCACCGGCGGTCAGGTAGCTGATCAGTGCCGGACGGTTTTGCTGCTTGAGTGTACTGAAGCAGCGGTCAAGACGTGTTGGGTTGCGCATGGTCTGACTCACGGTAGCGTTCATCGCGTTTTCCTGGATAGCGCTCATACGTTTTTCACTCCGAATTTATCGCCAAGGTGATGGGCGACGCTCGTCATGTCCTTGTCGCCACGGCCGCTCAGGTTGATCACCATCAAGTGCTCGCGGGGAAGCTGGGGCGCGCGTTTGGCCACTTCTGCCAACGCATGGGCGGTTTCCAGGGCGGGAATAATGCCTTCCTTGCGGCAGCAGATCTGGAATGCCTCCAGCGCCTCGTCATCGGTGGCCGAGACGTACTCGACCCGCTTCTGCTCGTGTAACCAGGCGTGCTCGGGCCCGATACCGGGGTAGTCCAGCCCGGCGGAAATCGAGTGGGCATCGGTAATCTGGCCGTCTTCGTCTTGCAGCAGGTAGGTGCGGTTGCCGTGCAGGACCCCAGGGGTGCCGCCGTTCAGGCTGGCAGCGTGCAGGCCGCTTTTGACGCCCTTGCCGCCCGCTTCCACACCGACCATGTGAACGTCCGGGTCATCCAGGAACGGGTAGAACAGCCCAATGGCATTTGAGCCGCCGCCCACGCAGGCAACGAGTGAATCCGGCAGACGGCCTTCCTTTTCCAGCATCTGGGCGCGGGTTTCATGGCCGATGACGGCCTGGAAGTCACGCACCATGGCGGGGTACGGGTGCGGCCCGGCCACGGTGCCAATGATGTAGAAGGTGTCGTCCACATTGGTGACCCAGTCACGCAGCGCTTCGTTCATGGCGTCCTTGAGCGTGCCGGTGCCGGAAGTGACGGGGACGATTTCCGCGCCCAGCAGCTTCATGCGGAAGACGTTGGTCTGCTGGCGTTCGATGTCCGTCGTGCCCATGTAGATGACGCAGGGCAAACCAAAACGCGCCGCTACGGTGGCAGTGGCGACGCCGTGCATCCCTGCGCCGGTTTCGGCGATGATGCGCTTCTTGCCCATCTGCTTGGCCAGCAGCACCTGGCCGATGCAGTTGTTGATCTTGTGCGCGCCGGTGTGGTTGAGCTCTTCACGCTTGAGATAAATGCTCGCTCCGCCAAAGTGCTCGGTCAGCCGTTCGGCGAAATAGAGCGGGCTGGGCCGCCCTACGTAATCGCCCTGAAAGTAGTCCAGCTGACGCTGAAATTCGGGGTCGTTTTTGGCGGTGGTGTATTCGTCTTGCAGCTCCAGAATCAGCGGCATCAGGGTTTCGGCGACAAAGCGGCCGCCAAAGTTGCCAAACAGGCCGTTGGCATCGGGCAGGCTCTGGGATATGTCTACAGGTTGATTCATCACGACCTCTGAATGCGTTATCGAACAATGCAATGAAAGTAGCGCAAGCAGGCGGGGAGAAAAATCGATAAGATGTCATCAACCTGTGAGCTGGAGTCACACATCAATGCACAATAGCCTGCCACCGCTTAGCGCCTTGCGCGCCTTCGAGGCCACTGCCCGGCTGGGCAGCGTGACCGCCGCTGCCGAGGAGTTGAGCGTGACCCACGGCGCCGTCAGCCGCCAATTAAGAAGCCTGGATGACCATTTTGGCGTGGCGCTGTTTACCAAAGCGGGCCGCGGCATTGTGCTGACGCCCCACGGCGAGAAGCTACAAAGCGGCCTGAGCGATGCTTTTGCCCAACTGCGCGATAGTTGCGCCGCGCTCAAACGTGATGTGGAGGATGCGCCCTTCACTCTCGCCTGCCCCGGCAGCCTGCTGGCCCGCTGGCTGATTCCCCGGCTGGACCGCCTTCACCGTGACCTGCCTGACCTCAAGCTGAAAGTGGTGGTTAGCGAAAGTGAGCATCCTGAAAAGCAGACGGACGCCAGCGCGAGCCTTGCGTTTTCCGAGCCGCCCTGGCCCGCCGAGGTGGACGTCGTCGAGCTTATCCCGGAGCAGATATGCGCGGTGGCGAGCCCGCCACTGGCCGCGCAGTGCGACCCAGCCAACCCGGCAACGCTATTCGACAACACGCTGCTATACACCGCCTCGCGCCCTCAGGCCTGGCCGCAGTGGGCCAGTGCACATGGGCTTGAGCAGTCACAACTTGAAGCGGCGCTACGTAAAGGTCAGGGATTTGAGCACCTTTACTACCTGATGGAAGCGGCCGTGGCGGGGTTGGGCGTGGCGATTGCCCCCACGCTATTGGTGGAAGACGACCTGAAGAGCGGCCGACTGGTCGCCCCCTGGGGCAGCATCGAAACCCCCGCCCGGCTCTGCCTGTGGCTGCCCGCTCAGGCGGACTTACTCACCCACCCCCGCCGAAGCGAGCCGCTGGCGGAATGGCTTAAGGGGGAGCTTGGGAGATAAATGCGAAGGCGTTAGTGAGGCTGCGTGTTGTCCGGAAGCTTGTGACTCGCTTCGGCTTTCAACCGTTCAACCAGCCAAACTTTGATAATAGATTGACGCGTAACGCCGATACGGGCGGCCTCACGATCCAGGGACTCAACCACCCAAGCGGGGAAGTCGACATTGATTCGCTTCGGATCTTGATTAACATGGTGTGCCGTAGATAAATCAAGATCGTCAACGATGTCTTCGCTATCCTGGTCAAATTTTTGATCAAAGTCGTTAGCTTTCATAGAGTTCTACCTCTCTTTTTCGCGAGCGCCTTACCGAAATGAGTCGAATTTTTTCATTTCGGTAGGTGATGACGGCAGACCAGTGTTTATCACCAATCAGCCCTATCATCAGAAAACGCGGCTCATCATCATGATTTGGCTTGAATTTCCAGCAAATCAGGATCATTCCAAAGCGCCTGAGCATCTAGAAAGTCAATTCCATGCTTTATCCGATTGGCTACGCTTTTGTCATCATCATACTCAAAGTCGCTCATGAGTATAAATTATTCCTTTTTTACTCAAACCACAAGGTAGCCCAACACTTCCTTGCTGCTCAACAAGCATGCCGAGACAGCTTTATGCCGCCTTTTTACCTCTACTCACCCACTCAAGCGCTCGCTGTTACTGGCTACCCGTTCCGCCAGAAAATCCGCCACGGCCCGGATACGGGCTGATTGGGTAAGATCCGTCTGGATGACCAGGTAAATGGGCTGATCCACGCCGATATCGGACTCGAGGCAGACGAGCTCAGCCTCCAGCGCCAGAAAGTGCGGCAGCACCGCGATCCCCAGCCCCGCTTTGGCCGCCGCTAGCTGGGTCGCAAGCGACGTCGTGGTCAATGCAGGTTCGCGACCTCGTAGCATCCGTTCAACCCACTGGGCAGCGGGCAAGTGCGCTTGCGTATCCCCCCAGGTGATAAAGGCATCCGTGTCATAATCGCCCGCGTCATCATGAGCCTTGCGCTGCGCTGTATAGCCGGGGCTCGCGTAAAGTCCGAACCCCAGCATACCCAAGCGTCGAAGGGTGACATTGCCCCGCTCGGGCTTGACCATTCTAAGGGCTAAATCGGCGTCGCGACGGTGCAGGTTGACGGTGGTGATATCGGTCACCAACTCAAGCGTGATGCCGGGGTACTGCGCATGAAATTGTGGCAATGCGGGCAGAATCAGCGCCGTGGCCAGGTTTTCAGCGGTCGCCAAACGCACTCTGCCGCTCAGTTGCGCAGTATTGGAAACCCCGCTGGTAAACGCCGCCGCTGCTGCCTCCAAGGCTTCAGCTTTCTCGATTAGCCCCGCGCCCTCCTCGGTAAGCTGATAGCCAGATTGCTGGCGTACAAACAGTGGCAGCTTTAAAGCGTTTTCCAGCCGTTCGATACGCCGGGAGAGCGTGGCGATGCCCAGGTTCAGCTCGGCGGCGGCACCACTCAGCGTGCCGTGGCGGGCCACTGCCAGAAAGGTGCGTGTGTCGTCCCATACCCAACCACGCGGCATGTGTTTTTCATAATCGGAAATTTGTTTATCGAATTCGTTAATTTTTTTCATTAACGGATAGTGCCACGCTGCTACGGCGCCACTCAAGAACGCGTCACTTCTGGAGACATAGCATGCAACAACGAACGCTGGGCAGCGATCTAACCGTTTCCGCTATCGGCTTAGGCTGCATGGGGATGAGCGAGTTTTACGGCCCTCGGGACGACAGCGAGTCGCTTCGGGTATTAGCGCGGGCGGTAGAACTAGGTATCGACTTTTTCGACACGGCGGATATGTACGGGCCGCATCATAACGAGGCGTTGATTGGCCGCTTTCTCGCCAGTCAAAAGCCTAAGGTCCGTATCGCCACCAAGTTTGGCATTGTGCGCAACCCTGGAGAATATCAACGTAGCCTGAACAGCAGCGCCCACTATGCCCAACAAGCCTGCGAGGCATCACTGCGGCGGCTGGGTATCGAGCAGATCGATCTCTACTACGTCCACCGCGTTAACCCCGACACGCCAATTGAAGAGACCATGGAGGGCTTGGCGCAACTGGTGAAAGAGGGAAAAATTGCCCACATTGGCCTCTGCGAGGTTAGCGCAGAGACCCTTCGTCGAGCCCATGCGGTACATCCCGTCACCGCTGTGCAAACCGAGTATTCGCTCTGGACGCGGGACGTTGAACAAGCAGTATTGCCCACCTGCCAGGAACTCGGCATCGGCTTTGTGCCCTACTCACCGCTGGGCCGTGGCTTTTTGACGGGAAAACTTCAGGCGAATGCCGACTTTGGCGAAGGTGATTTTCGTCCTAACCTGCCGCGCTTCTCTGAACAGGCCATGCATGCCAACCGCCGAATCGCCGACGTGATTGGTGAAATGGCCACCCATAAAGGCTGCACCCCGGCGCAGCTTTCGCTGGCTTGGCTGTTATCCAAAGGCGATAACATTGTGCCGATTCCCGGCACCAAGCGTCTGCGCTACCTTGAAGAGAATGCGGCTGCAACGTCCATCACCCTGACCGCCGATGAGCAGCAACGGCTTGAAGCGGCCACCGAGCGCCTTCCGGTAACCGGTGAGCGCTACACGCCGGAAGGCATGAAGGGGGTTAACGCCTGAACGGCTGGTGGCTCATTGAGAACGTCTACTTGATAATTTCGTCGATCGACCGCTTGCCGTCCAGCAACGCGAACTCCTTGTTGATAACACTGCTTTGCAGCGCGTAGTGCAACGCATGCGCGACATTGGCGCGGGAGATTTGATTGTCGCCGGCCTCGTCGATTGAGCTTGCAAACTGCTGGCTGGCGGCGTCATCCGTCAAACGCCCGGGTTTAAGAATCACGTAGGGTACGCCGCTGTTGCGCAGATGGGCATCGGCGGCGAATTTTGCGGCCATGTAGGGGCGCAACTTCTCGGGCGCTTCCATGGGGTTTTCGGCCCGTATCGCGCTGATCATCAGGTAGCGGGAAATACCTTTCTGCTTGGCGATATCGGCAGCACGAATGGCCCCGTAAAGATCGATCAACAGGGTCTTGTCCGGCCCGGTGTGCGGTCCTGAACCAGCGGTGAAGACCACTTGATCACAGCCTTCAAAGGCATGCGAAAAGTCGTCTTCCAGGTCGGCAATGACGGTATCGATACCTCTGTCATTGAACCATGGCACCTGCTCTTCGCTGCGAATCATCGCCTTGATGGGCGTGCCCGCTTTTTGGGCCAGCTCGCAGAACTGTTTGCCAATCTGTCCGTTCGCGCCAATCACTAACGCCGTCATAACGTCTCCTTGTGTGTTGCCTACCCTTCTAAGAGTGCAGGCACTTAGCCGAAATTCAAGCCTGTAGTATTGTCGCTATAACCGATCAGACGTTTAAGCCATCACGCCAAATGTATGTCCGATGACATATGTTAACCCCATGGCAAGTGCGCCCCAAAACATCACTCTCGCCGCAGCTTTTAGAATGGGCGCTCCTCCAACACGGGCAGCAATAGCACCGAGCAAGGCTAAAAAGAGCAGTGAGAACAACGCGACTAGAGGTATAAGCAGCGCGGGGGGTGCCCACCAAGCCACCAGTAGCGGTAGCAGTGCGCCGATAGTGAATGTCGCGGCTGAAGAGAGTGCTGCCTGAAGTGGCTGCGCTTGGCTGATGTCGGTGATGCCAATCTCATCTCGTGCATGCGCGCCTAGGGCATCGTTGATCATCAATTGCTCGGCGACTTGCCGAGCCAAGTCAGGCGTCAAGCCACGAGTTTCATAGATAGCGGCAAGTTCTTCCTGCTCGAGTTCGTAATGTTCAGCCAATGCTTTGCGTTCGATGTCGAGATCGGCATTTTCGGTGTCCGATTGCGAGCTTACCGACACATATTCTCCCGCTGCCATCGACATTGCGCCGGCCACCAGGCCTGCAATACCCGCCAGCATAATATCACTTTGGGTGGTATTGGCTGCGGCAACGCCTAATATCAAACTGCTGGTAGAAACAATGCCATCATTGGCACCCATCACAGCGGCACGCAGCCAGCCGGCACGGTGAGATCTATGGTGTTCTGAATGTATCATAGGTGTAATACCATCATTGGGCAGCATGCATGGGTCTTATGACCAGCAAAAGACAACCTGTGGCGCCAGAGCTCAAGTAGGAAGTTCCCATCTCACGCTTACCTCTAGTCCACTGGGCTCACGGTTGGAGAGGGTAAGAGTTGCTTGTTGGCGCTGCACGAGCTCAGAGACAATCGACAAACCCAATCCGCTACCGGTGGTGCCTTGACCAGACGCGCGCCTGAAGCGCTCAGTGACTTTCTCTAACAGTGCCTCGGGGAGTCCGGGTCCAGTATCTCTGACAATAAGCTGAGGCAAACCCTCCCAAAGCGCCAACTCTACCTCTACTTGGCCGCCTTTCGGCGTATAGCGCAAGGCGTTATCCAGCAGGTTACGAAACAGAATGCCTACCTCGACGTCGTCGGCGCGAACTTCCAGCCGGGTTAAGCCTGTTAGCTTCAAGTGCTGATCTCGATCTTCAGCGAGTGGCCATAGCTCGGCTACCAACTCAGCAATAATCGGGTAAAGGTCGATAGTGGCCCGTGATGCTGTGGCGACTTGATCCAAACGCGCCAAAATAAGCAGCTGTTCTACTACCCGCTGAAGCCGCTCTACCCCAACATAAGCCTTTTGTAATGATTGATCGCCTCCGGCCTGCGCATTATCCAAGTGGATTCTAAGCGCTGCCAAGGGAGTGCGTAATTCATGGGCCGCATCTGCAGTGAAGCGCCTCTCGCGCTCTAGCGTTGCTTTCAACCGGGCGATAAAGTCGTTGAGCGATTGGCGTAATTCAATAAGTTCTTGTGGAACCGGGTTATCGATTTTACGCAGGTCGTTGGCAGAGCGGCCTTGTACCTGGCTGGAAAGCGCTTGGATGGGCGCTATACCACGCCGGATAATGCGACTCATCAGCCAAAGGAGGAGTGGTAGCAAAAAGAGCATCGGCAATAAATTGTTCCAGGTGATCCGCTCCACCACTTCATCATGAAACGACCCGCGTAGCCCCATGCTGATCCAGGTATCGCTGGCAACGTCGAACATGCTGAACACCCGCCAACGATGACCATCGTAGTTTTCCCAGCGAAAACCCTCCTCGAAAGGGGCGGGGAAAGGGCCGGCATCCTTCCATTTACCTCCTAACAGCCTGGGTGAGCCATCTGAATTCCAAAAACCCAGTACTAATTTAAGCTCTTCCTCGTGGTAAAGCTTGGTACCTGACTCAGAGCTACTCACTGGTGCTTTGTTACCGTCGCGATATAGCTGGGCCGGATATTCTGGAAAGCCCATGCGCGAAGCGAGGCGAGCGTAGTCGTCAATGGTCGCGTCTGGGTCCAATTGGCCAGCCACAATCCGGCTATGCAGGCTGAGCTGTGTATCGAGAATTTCTTCTAGCTCGTGATCGGTAATTAAGTAAGCGGCGGTAACCGCAATGCCCCCAGCGACAACCAAGGTAATGGCTAGCGTACGAAGTAAATAACGCCGTATCGATCTCATTGTGCTTGGCTATCCAGCCGGTAGCCGATCCCGCGCACGTTAATGATCAGATGCTTTTCAAGCTTTTTTCGCAGATGGTGAATGTGAACCTCCACCGCATTGGACTCGACCTCTTCGCCCCAGCCGTAAAGCAAATTTTCTAAACGAGGACGAGATAGCACCTTGTCCGGATGTCTGGCTAGCTCTAACAATAAGGCATACTCCCGTCGGCCCAACTTTACGTCTTTACCCCGCCAACTCACCACATGACGAGCCTCATCAATACTCAGCGCCCCCAGCGTCAATATCTGCGAGGCCCGCCCCTCAGCGCGTCGCATTACGACACGCAAACGGGCGAGCAGCTCCTGCAAATTGAAAGGCTTGAGCACATAGTCATCTGCCCCGGCATCTAAACCACCAATACGGTCTTCCATCGCATCGCGGGCGGTCAAAATCAGAATAGGTAGGATGGATTGCTGACGGAGTAACTGGAGCACCTGCATGCCGTCCATATCAGGCAGGCCAAGATCCAGGATGATCACACTGAAAGTCTCGCTTCCGATAGCGCGGATGGCCTCGCGGCCAAGCATAAACCAATCGACCGTGTACCCCTCGCGTTCCAGCGCCGTTTTAATCCCATCCCCAAGCAAGGGATCATCTTCTATTAGCAGTGCACGCATGCTGCTCCCCCAATCCACGAACCGCTATCTTCGCTACCAAAACTTAAGCTTTTCTTAAATACGGCAACTTATACCCCACAAAGCATACGTATCTGAATTCAACCAGTAAGCCAGCCCCCTTTTTTTGCAAACCTCTTATGCAGCTTAACTCTTCTTTAAGTTATTTAGGCTCAAGCTGCCTCTTTCGCCATGGGCAAGGCCAAAGTAGCGCCTTCAATGGCAGTCATTTTGAATCTGCCTTGTCGCTGCCGCGGGCAGACCATTGTCTATTAACTGAACAGAGCGCCATAGCATGCACTTACTAACACTTATTAGATCAAACTATTATTTAAAAATAATGGCCCGTTTTTTAGAAAAAAGAATGAAGCGATATTTGCTGGGAGCCATGCGGCACATCCTCAAACAGCCTGCACCAGAAACCATTGATAGCCTTGTGGACATAAAGAAAATTTTAATTATTCGCCCCAATTTTCGTCTGGGCAACGCGCTAATCAGCACCCCTGCCATCGATGCTTTTCGTGAACGTTTTCCTTCCGCGCGCATAGACTATTTAGCGACCGACAAAACATGGCCACTGTTGCAACAGCGCCCTGTTGACCATTTCCATTTACTGTCAAGAACTGCCATTCTCCGTCCCTGGCAGTATGTGACACTATGTCGACGCTTACGAGCACAAAACTATGACCTGGCGGTACAAGTGAGCGGAGGATCAACGAGCGGCTTTATAGTGACCCGGTTAATAGGGGCGCGGTACAGCATGGGGGCACGTAAAGGTCACCAGCGGTGGTACAGTATTGAAGTGGAGGGGAAATCATCACATGCCTACGATGCTATCGTTAATTTGACACGCCCGCTCGGTGTTGCTTGTCGTAATCGGCCATTGCTCCAGCTGACGGAGCAGGAACGCTATCAGGCCATCACGAAGATACGACAGCTATTCAGCCTGCATATCAATCAACCGTCAGAAAGTGACTTTATTGCGATCTTCGTAGGCGGGCATCAAAACAAACGTTGGCCGCTGGCATTTTGGCAAATGCTCATCGATGACATAGAAGTCTGCAAAATACGTTATGTCGTTTTCCTTGGGCCGGAGGAATTTAGGCTTCTAGCTCCGATTGAGCAGCGCTTGATGTCATCGCGTTATGGCAGCTTATGCCCACCGCTTCCTATCCGTCACTTTGCTGCAGTTCTAGAGCGTGCGCGATTACTCGTGACACCCGACTCAGGGCCAATGCACTTAGCAGCAGCACTCGATGTGGCCACCATTTCCCTGGTACGTCAGAAAAAATCACTCGCCTTCGTACCGAGAGAAGCCTATGACACGATCCTCTGGCGTCCAGACATCAGTACGGTAGTAGACGCCATACACGCTAATCTTGACAGGCAAGCCACAGCGGCTCCCATGCATGCTATTTCGGTAAAAAAATATCCAAAACAGCGCGTAACGTCACAGCCCAGTGCAGCCCCTACGTACTCTAGTTAATGAATTAACGCGCATAACCGTTCGTAAATCTTTTCATAGAGAGCCTTTCGATGCCCCCTTCGCTTTCATTACCTTCAAAACTTATTGACACCGGTTGGCGTTATCGCCCCGCATTAAGCACGGAGCAACTTGTCTTATAGGTCGTTGTCATATTCAGTTCTTTTACAATGTACCTTTTTTGCAACAAGCCCTTGCTGGCTATGACCTTCTTTCCTTACAGGCGTGGTTTACCTTTGCCACTATGTTTTGATAATGACCTGCCTTCACTTTTGGGTCTTCATGAGCTTTACTTTTCGAACAGTGGGAAAGGATGCCCGTACCATTTCACACGTGGGTGACAAACTTACACTGTTCGTCATCGTGGTGGGCGAAACGGCGCGGGCGGCGAATTGGGGATTAAATGGTTATGGACGCCAAACCACGCCCATACTTGCCCAGCAGCCCGACATTATCCATTTTTCAGAAGTGACTGCTTGCGGCACAAGCACGGCGGTCTCATTCCCCTGTATGTTTTCATTGCCGGGGCGTGACGATTACGTAAGTGCCTATGCTCAGCAGCATGAATCTTTGCTGAACGCATTAGCCCACGCCGGAATAGAAGGTCACCTGGCTTGATAACCAGTCAGGCTGTAAGGGTGTCGGGAGTGACACAAAAGCGCTCTCGCCATAGGACTGTGCGCTTTTGTGCCAAGATGGACGGTACTTGGACGAGGCGCTGGTTCAAGATTTAACCACGCAAATTGACAGTACCTCAGCTGACCATGTGGTCGTGGTGCATAAGCTGGGCAACCATGGGCCCAGCTATTACAAACGCTACCCTGTTGCTTTCGAACGTTTTGTGCCCACCTGCAACTGCTCTGATTTAGCCACGTGCTCAAGACAACGGATGTTTTCCAAAAAAGCAAGATAAAAGCCAACTGTGCCGTTTCCTGCCCAATCACCAACTTTTAAGTAGTCGTTAAGTCTTTGATGACATGATGTGGTTATTCTAACAACCTCAGTGGTGGATGCATGTTCCTACCTCACTTACCCAAACCCTATCTAGCTCATAAAGGCCTGGATGACGGCATTAATAATAAAAGCCTTACCTTAAACGTCATGTTTGTATTAATCATTTTATTAACAGCACTACTTGTGCTCTTTGAAATAAACTCGATAGAAATAATTATCATGTTATTGAGCGTGACGACAAGCAGTATAGGTCAGCTACTTAGGTTCTTCTACTCTGACGATCCACCAGCTTTTTCCCCCTGTGAGTTAATAGATGTACTAGAAGCGATAGGGGTCGCAGAGGTCGGAACGTTAGTATGTTTATATCTGCTTGCCTAGCTCGAACTTCTCATGGGACAGAAAAGAAAGTGACTGAAAGGGCCATGAGAAATCCAGGCTACGGTATCACTTTCAGCAACCTGCCCTGCGGGCTGTCGGTGAGCAGGTAGATCGCGCCTTCCGGCCCTTGACGCACATCGCGAATGCGCTCTTCCAGCTCGCCGAACAACCCTTCTACGTCTTTGGCACTTGAGCCGTCATCAGATAATCGGACGCGGCGCACTTCTTTATTGACCAGTGCGCCGACCAGCAAGTCGCCCTGCCATTCGGGAAACAGCTCACCGCTGTAGAGCGCCATGCCGGAAGGTGCAATCGAGGGCGTCCATTCAAGCGTCGGTGGTTCGGTACCTGGGTAGTCTTCGAACGGCGTCACCCGTGCGCCGGTGTAATCCAGCCCACCCGTGGCGATTGGCCAGCCGTAGTTAGCACCTGCTTCGATGATATTGATCTCGTCACCGCCCCGCGGGCCGTGTTCGTGGGCGATAAGCCGCTGTTGTTGGTTGTCGAACACCAACCCTTGTACGTTGCGGTGCCCAAGACTGTAGATTTCCGGGCGAGCCTCACCGTAGTACACAAAGGGGTTGTCCTGGGGCACGCTGCCATCCGGGTTTAGCCGCACAAGGCTGCCGATATGATTGCCCAGATTCTGTGCCTCCTCGCGGTAATCAAAGCCATCGCCCAGGGTCAGTATCAGGGTGCCATCCGGTAGCCAGGCGATGCGCCCGCCGAAGTGGGCAGCGCCCTGCTTGGCGGGTTGAGCACGAAATATCTCGCTGACGTTTTCCAGGCTGTTCTCTGCCAGTGTGGCCCGGGCCAGACAGGTGTGGTTGGCCTGTGCAGTGCCGCAGGCGTAGCTGAGATACACCTGCCGGTCGTCTTCAAACTGCGGTGAAAGCGCCACATCAAACAGCCCTGCTTGCCCAGCGGCAAATACCTCCGGCACGCCGCCCAGCGATTCCACCAGTGTTTCCCCTTCATTGCTCAGCAGCCGGAGTCGGCCCGGGCGCTCGGTGACCAGCATCCGCCCGTCGGGCAGAAAGGCCAGCGACCAAGGGTGCGCTAAATCGTCGGCAAGCGTTTCAATATGATACGGCGGGTCGGCCTGCGCCTGGGCCGGTTGGCTAATCCCAGGCAATACCGTGGCCAAACCACCGACAGCGACCAACACCGCGAAACCGGAAAAACCGCGCGGGCGCCTGGCATCTTGGACACGTCGACGCAGCCCCGCGAACACGGTACCGGCCACTCCCGCGGTCGCCAGCATGGCAACAAGCCCGCCAGCACCACGCGTTGCGGCAATCAAGGTGGGCGGTGGGGCCAGGATATTAACCAGCCACAACGTGGCCCAGAGCCCGACAATCCCGGCGACCCCACACAGCGGTATTGAATACCGACCGCCCAGTTGACGGGACAGCAGCACGGCCGAGGTCTGGGAAACCAAGAAACCCACGCCAAACAACAGTGCGTAAAGCGGCGCAAAACTGAGCAGATCCTGCCATGTGGTGTTGATTCTTACGGCTGGCGGTATTGCCACGCCCATCGACTGTATCGCTGCCAGGTTGAGCTGGGTTTGCACCACGCTACCCAGGACCACGCCTACCAGCAGGGCGATTACAAAATAGATTCCGGTCAGTGCCCAGCGGAGTTGGTGGGTCATTGGAAGTCTCTTGTGGTAGGCAATTCGCATGGGAGTAGTCGCTTCAGTATTGCGTTGACAAGCTGTTTTATTCAAATGGCTTTTCTTAACTTGACGGTGCCATTTCAGAACATCGCATGACGTGCACGCGAAGTGTCATGTAAGCCATATCTTACATGGCTGTAGGTTTTGGCTTACAAAAAAAGCATGACAAAACTGGTAACATTAAGAAGACTTTATACATAGCTCACCTCTAGCGTATTGACGAATCTTGAGGCTTGTCGGACCTCTCGATATAAAAACTCCAACCGACAAAATAAATCATTAGGGAATACCATGCTGAAACGTTCTATGACAGCGGCTGTTGCACTGTTAGGCGCTACCGCCGTACTTACCTTGAGCACCACCACTTTCGCCAACGATCATCAGGGTGATATCAATCCGTGGCAACATTGCGGTATCGGTGCCGCTATTTTTGACGACAACACCACAGCGGCTGCCATCTCGAATGTGATTTGGGACTCGGGCACCACCGCCGTCACGTCAGCCACAATCTCTCCCGAGACCTGCGAAAGCGAAGAAGTCAAGGTGGCTCAGTTTATCGATGAAACCTACGACCAGTTGGCCATGGAAGCGGCCATGGGCGAAGGCGAGCACCTGACGGCTGCCCTCGGACTCGTGGGCTGTGATGCCAGCAACTCAGCAAGCGTTGCCCAGCTGCGAAACGACCTGAGCACCGTCAGCGCTGACGCCAGCTACTCTTCCATGAGCCATGAAGACAAGGCTTACCGTTTCTACAACAGCCTGAATCAAGCGGCTGCGAACTGTTCAGCCAGCTAATGCCTCATGTGGGCTGGCTTTCTGCCAGCCCACTCCGCTTCCCTAAAGGATACTTCGCGCATGCGGCGGCTTTGGCTGACGACCCTGTTGCTATGCTCACTGTCTAGCACCCTGTTACACGCAGAAGAAACGACCCTTTCGCAACACCCCCAATGGCGTTCGCTACTGCATTTTGACCGCCAGACGCCTTTTTCTCCGCCGCGCAGCGCCGTGATCGATGACGCCTTTTTCCTAGCTGAAAATGGCCGCTACGATCCTCGTGCCGAACTGGAAGCAACGCTTGCCGCCTTGCGCTCGCCTTCCCGCGCACCGGGGAAACATGCCCGCTGCCAATTTCCTGCGCGGGCCATGTGGCTCTCAGAAAAAACAGGTGAGCAGTGGCCAGGTGCTGACTGCCCTGAATTCAACGAATGGCAATCAACGCATCAGGGCGCCGGTCTGGGCCTGATGTTTGCGACGGGCTATCTCGGCAATCCCGCCTCGTTTTTTGGTCACATCATGCTTCACTCGGCTTCCGGACAGAGCGTTGGCGCGTCGTCGAATCCACAACACCTGCTGGATACCAGCCTGAACTTCGGCGCGGATGTTCCAAACGATGACGGCATGCTGACCTACATGGCCAAGGGCCTTTTTGGCGGCTACAACGCGACATTTTCCAATGCGTCCTTCTATCGCAATGCCACGCTTTATTCCGAACGGGAAATGCGTGATTTATGGCATTACCAGTTACGCCTGACGGATCAGGAAGCGTCGCTTTTAACAGCGCACCTTTTTGAAATTGTAGGTCAAGATTACGAGTATCTGTTTTTATCCCAGAACTGCGCGTCACGCATTGCCCGCACACTTGAGCTGGTTATCGATGAGGACCTGACGCCGGGTATTTCTCCATGGGTGGCCCCTGAAGACCTGTTAAGAACCTTGAGTCGCGCAGAACATCACGGCCAGCCTTTGCTCGCCGACACGCGCCACATCCCATCGCGACGGCTCACGACCCAACGCCAGTTCACGGCACTAAGCGCGCGTCAACAAGAGGCGGCGAACGCCGTATGGCCCGAGGAAGATAACCTGCAGATGCTGGCGGCCGAATTTACCCAGCTGCCTGCTGCTCAACGAAGCGACGTTCTGGATACGCTGCTCAGCCACGCCTCTTTTCTGCGCCAAACCGGCGATACCGAGCAGCTACCGGAAATCGAGCGGCAACTGCTGCAGGCGCGATTGCGCCTCCCCAAAGGGGATACGCAGACGAACCACCCCAAACCACCTGCCATACATGAAGTGGCGCCACCTGCCTTGGTGAATGTCAGCGGTGTCCATAACAGTCACTCGGGCAATGCGTTTCGCCTTAGATTTCGACCACTTCAGTACGATCTACTGGATACCAATCGGGCGCGCATGCCCCATTCGGCGGTTGAAATTGCCAACGTCGAAATCAACGCCGACGAACAAGGGGTATCATTACAGCGTTTCGACCTTTTTAACATTACCAACCTGCACACCAACGCTATTACATTGCCTACCCTGCCACAAACCGCCTGGCAGATATCGGCGGGGATCCAGCGGAATCGCTTAAGCTGCCGACGCTGCTTCGATGGCGTGGCCAATGTGCTGGGAGGTAAGTCATGGTCGCTAGGTTCTCACCTGCCGTACGTCCTGGCAGGTGCCCAGTTGCGCACCCAACGGCATTACGAAGGGGTAGCGGTACCCATGATCAAAGCGGGCGTGGTCAGTAGCTGGTCGCCACGCCAGCGCACCCACTTGCAGCTGACCCATCGGCGAAACGTTGGTTACGACGACCGCCAGCGGACGGAGTGGCAACTACAACATCGGGTGGCGCTATCCACTGCGTGGGATATCCGGTTTGAACTGCAGCGAGACCAATCGGCTACCGAGGCGAGCCTTGGGTTTTCCCGTTACTTCTAGCGAACGATGCGCACCAACCCAATGATGCAGCGCCATCATCATTACGCGTATTCCGATGAGACTCACCGTTTGGCTTTCATTCGTGAATCCGTGTAGGGTTATTGATCAAACATTCAATTTAAGGAATTCCTATGCAACGTCGTCCTCTGATTGTCGCCATGTCATTGGGTCTTTTCGCTGGTGCTGCCACGACCGCCGCCTTGGCGGATACCTCGCCGCTGGAGCAGCAGCTAAAAGATCTGCAATCGTTTCAAGTCATCGCCCACCGGGGCGCCAGCGGCCATGCGCCGGAGAGCACCATGGCGGCCTACGAACTGGCCCATGAGTGGGGGGTTGATTACCTGGAGTTGGACGCCCAGCTTTCGTCCGACGGTGAAGTGGTGGTGTTTCATGATGACGCCATCGACCGCACCAGCGATGGCGAAGGCGCGATCAACGACTACACCCTGGAAGAGCTGAAGGCGCTGGATACCGGCACCTGGTTCAACGAGGCAAACCCCGATAGCGCCAGCGATGACTTTGCAGGGGCGCAGATGCTCACCCTGGATGAGCTGTTCGAACACTTTGGTCACGATGCCCGCTACTACATCGAAACAAAGTCGCCCCAGTTGAACCCGGGCCTGGAAGAAGCACTGGTGGAAAAGCTGGAAGAATACGACATGATCGAGAACGGTCGCGTCCTTGTTCAGTCCTTCGAGCAGGACAGCCTGTTGAAAGTGCAGGAACTTAACGACGACGTACCGCTGATCCAGCTGGTGTGGTACTACCCCAGCGAAGAAGACGATTCGACACTGGTGGAGTGGACAGGCGTAACACCGGGCCCCGCCGAGATTACCGATGAAGACTTCCAGGTAGTTGCCGACTACGCCGTGGGCATCGGCACGAACTACCTCTATGACGGCCAGGAGGTCATTGACGCCGACTTTGTCCAGCAAGCCCAGGAAAACGGCCTGCCGGTGCACGTCTATACCATCAACGAAACCGAGGAAATGGAGCGTCTGATGGACATGGGCGTCAACGGTCTGTTCACCAACTATCCTGACCGCCTGCTCGAACTCGTCGAGTAACCACTGTTTCACGCACTATCACACCCGGCCACGGCCGGGTGTTTTTTCTAGCGAAACGCGTGTTCGTCGGGCCTGTGCTCGTTCATGGGGGTGAGCGGAAAGGCACTCAATCCTAGAAACATTCACTACTCCTTGTCACCAGATGCCCAACTGAGCCGAGACCCACCGCCCAGGCATCAATGTGCCGATAAAGGCGCCTAACAAGCCGACATAAGCGCCAAGCATCCATCGTTTGTGATCTCGGACACGGCCCTGCAGGATCGCCAGAAGCGCTAGCGATATAGCTACCAGCATCCACAACGATAACAGGTGGATAGGGCCCCAATGACCGATCATGGGAAACACCCCACCCCCCAGCCAAAAGGAGCTGAGCGCCGATGCCACCATTGCAGATACCCACGCTATGCCCAAGGTTTTGTGCAGCCAGTCGCCTTTATGCCTTAGCAATACGATTACGCCTACACCAAGTCCTGTAAACGATGCCCACAGATGTAACGTTAACACCACATTCCTCTCGCGCCTCTGATCCTGAACGCCCTGACATTAAATGCAACTTGTTGCATATCAAGAAGCATAGTAGCGACGCGCTCAGTATGCAACAATATGCATAAATGCAACGAGGCCATCCATGTCATTACGAGCCGTACTGCTTATCACACTACAACGCGAACCGGGTACTGGGTACGACGTTCTACAGCGTTTCAGGACAGGACTCGCTCATGTCTGGCAGGCCAGCCACCAGCAGATTTACCGTGAGCTGGACAAAATGCATCGAGAGCAACTGTTGAGCTGTCAGACCGTGGCCCAATACGACAAGCCGGATCGCAAGGTTTACCACATTACCTCGGAAGGAATTGCATTTCTGGAATCGTGGCTGGCCAGCCCACTGGGGCCCCAACCCGTGAGGTCGCCGTTGTTTGCCAAATTCTTTGTCTGGGAACGCTGGCCAGCCGACGCCCGCCATGCGGAACTGGCTTCGCTGCGCAACACCTTGGAGGAACGGATGGATAGCTACCAGGCTATTGAGTCGGCGTGTTTTTCCTCTCCCGACTCACTTCACCCGCACGAGCGCGCCCCGTGGCACACGTTGCGCCTGGGCAAACGCTTGACCCAGACCTGGCTGGCCTGGATCGATGAAGTGCTAGAGGAAGATCGCGAGGCAATCAGTTAGCGGTGGGCCTTTGAAAATCGTTGATCGATATACTGGCAAATTTTTCCAGGAAGAACACCAACGACTCGGGATGGCGGAAGCGTTCGCTGAAAGCTTCCTGACCTTCCGGCGAGTGGCGGGTGATATTGGCCTCGTACTCGTTACCTACCTTGAACACGTTGGCATGGTTTTCGCGCTCGCCTTCGCGGTGAACCGCAGTGAGCGCTGTTTGCTGCTGGAGCATGACCCGTAATCGGTTTGCATCACTTCTCTCGTCTTCCGTGGCCCACAGCGGCTGGTCGCGGTTACCGTAGTGATAGAGCATAATCGCCAGCAGAATGGCAAAGATGCTGCTGGTCAATACCCATGTCAGGGTGACACCTGACACCGACATTTGCAGCATCACCACAAATTGCACGACCGCACCCACGGCCAGTGCAACCGCCAGCGGTCGCCACATACGCGGGTTCATCACGCTGCGCTGAAGGCTTATTCCCCAAAGCCCCAGCACGGCAAAAAAACCGACGACCAGATACACCGCCGCGAGCAGCGTACCGCCACCCATCAATATGGCAATAATGCCGATTACCAATAACAGGCTATAAAAGGCTGCCAGCAGGCAGTAGGCACGCTGTAGGGTCATTGGATCCTCCTGAGCCACGTTGTTGTTATGCGGGGTCTTCACAACCGAGTATAGCCAATTCACCTGAGCATGCCTGCTGCCCCCCAACTAGCGTTTGGGCATACCAGCGAAGTTGATCCCCGCGGGCAGGCTGTCAACGCTAATCGCGTGATCCACCGTTGGCGTCGTCCGGCTTGGCCTTCACGGAAAGATCCTTGTCGCCGCGAATTTGTGCGTGGCTGATCAACGCAAAAATAAAGGTACCCCCGATCACGTTACCCGCCAGCGTGGGCAGGCCAAACTGGAACACCAGCTCGCTCCAACTGATATTACCGATCAGCAACAGGTAAAACCCTTCGCTCGCACCCACCACGATGTGGGTGAACTCGCCGATCGCCATGACGTAAGTAATAATGATGATGACCCACACCTTGGCTTGCCCGGCCGCGGGAATCAGCCACACCAGCGTGGCAATCATCCAGCCGGCGAGAATGGCCTTGGCAAACATCTCGTAGGGCGAGTTTTCCATCATGTGCTCGCCAATCGCGGTAAACGACTCATGAGTGGCCGCGTCAAACATTGGCATATACAGAAACGTGGCAGCAGAAAGTGCCGCGCCCAATAAGTTACCGACGAGCACCACACTCCAGAGACGCCCCAGGAAAGCAAAATTTTTCCGTGTCGGGTTGCTCATAATGGGCAATACCGCCGTCACGGTATTTTCCGTAAACAGCTGCTGGCGGGCCAGGATCACGGCAATAAAGCCGATGGTGTAACCCAGGCACTCGATCAGAAACCCCACATCACTATCCGGCAGTTTGGCGTGCATGACACCCCGTGCCACCATGGAAAAGCTCATCGAGATGCCCGCGGCCACCGCCGACAGCAGCAGTGCCATCGAGCCGCGCGCCAGCTCCTTTTGGCCATCCATGCGCAGCCGCTGGTGAACGGCGGCAGCCTGAGAAGGAAGTTCTTTGGCCTCTTGCTGCTCGGCATTCTCAGTGTTTCGCTTTGAACGCTCGATGGTGTCGTCGGTCTCTTGCTCACCGGCCGCCTCCGCATCCAGGCCACCTTCAAAATCATCTTCTGCGTGATGCACTTCCTGGTTCATAACCTTGCGTCCTCTGCCAACAATCCAAAATTCCAACAAAACAACAGGCTACTAGCCTAGCGGTAACCCTGAGAATTGGATAGCCAAATGCTTCCGGAGCGACCTTACCTACTCAGGTCCCTTCAGATACAAAAACCAACGCTTGGGTTGCAGTAAAACGCCTTGCGCACAACGCACCAACCCCGATGTCACGCTATACTTAGTCAATGGTTTTAACGGAACACCACGCTTGGATGCATTTATGACCGATACATCACGCCAGTCGACTCGGCAATCCTGGAACCCTGAAGGATATGCCCAGCATGCCAACTTTGTCCCCGACATGGGCAACGAAGTGCTTGCATTGCTTGCCCCCAAGCAGGGTGAACGGATTTTGGACCTGGGTTGCGGCGATGGCGTACTAACCGAGCGCATCGCCAAGAGCGGGGCTGAGGTGGTGGGAATCGATGCCTCGCAAGACATGGTCAGTGCCGCCCAGGAGCGCGGGCTGAACGCGCGGGTCATGGACGCCTACCAGATGCCGTTCGATCAGGAGTTCGACGCGGTTTTCAGCAACGCAGCGCTGCACTGGATGCTCGACCCTCAAGCGGTACTGGCCAGTATCAAACGCGCCCTGAAACCGGGCGGGCGTTTTGTCGCCGAGTTTGGCGGGCATGGCAACGTCGCCGCCATTTGCACTGCGTTGATTGGCGCCCTGCAGTTCCGCGGTATCAGCGCGCGTGGCCGCCACCCCTGGTATTTCCCAACGGCGGAAGATTATCGCCACCTGCTGGAAACCGTCGGCTTCAAGGTCGAGTCGATTGAGCTTATCCCTCGCCCAACGCGACTTCCCGCCGGCATGACCGGCTGGCTGAACACCTTCGCCAATCCGTTCTTCCATGGTTTGGAAGATGATTTGCGTGAATCAGTGATCGACAACACCCAACTTCTATTGGGCCACAGCCTGCGCGATGCACAGGGCAACTGGACCGCCGACTATGTCCGTTTAAGGGTATCTGCTCGAGTCTGACCCGCCCGTCCCCGCCTCGCTTGAGGCGGGGACGCGCCTTACGCTTTGCTAGAACTCGTCCCAATCATCGTTATCCTGTTGCGCCGTCGCTGTCTGCTTGCTGCGTGGGGGTTCTGATACCGGCGCCGCCAATGTAGCGTTCGGCTGCGAGACATCCGGCTTGCGAGTATCAGCGCTGGACAGCGCAGCACCGCCCTCTTCCAGGCGGAAGGTGGCCATCAGGGCGGCAAGCTGTTTTGCCTGACCTTCCAGCGAGGCAGCGGCCACATTGGTTTGCTGCACCAGCGCGGCGTTTTGCTGGGTCACCGAGTCCATTTCAGTCAAGGCGGCGTTTATCTGTTCGATGCCGTTGTTCTGTTCCCGCGTGGCGGTGGAGATTTCGCTTACCAGGGTGGTGACCTGGCGGATGGAATCCACGGTGTCATTGATCGTTTCACCGCTTCTTTCAGCCTGTTGCGCACCCTGATGAATCTGGCCGGTGGTGGCCTCGATCAGTTGGCGGATCTCTTTAGCCGATTCGGCACTGCGGCTTGCCAACTGGCGCACTTCGCTGGCAACCACGGCAAACCCGCGCCCCTGTTCGCCAGCCCGCGCCGCTTCTACCGAAGCGTTCAATGCAAGAATATTGGTTTGAAAGGCAATTGAGTCGATCACGCCAATGATGTCGTTAACGCGCTCGGCACTGGTGGCAATATCACGCATCAGTTGCACCGTATGGGCCACTTCCTTGCCGCCACTTTCCGCTGACTGCGAAGCCGACACCGACAGCTGATCTGCCTCTTGGGCGGTTTCGGTATTGCGGCTCACCGCGGTGGCCATTTGCTCCATGCTGGAGGCGGTTTGCTGAAGTGCGGAAGCCTGCTGTTCCGTACGTGCGGAAAGGTCCTGGCTGCCTGCGGAAATATCCCCAGTACCGCTGAATACGCTATCGCTGCTTTCGCGCAGCGAGACCACCAGCGATTTAAGCTTGGTCTGCATATAGGCTAACCCTTTATAAAGCTGGCCTACCTCGTTACGTCCCCGGTCCTCGATGTCGGCAGTCAAGTCGCCGCTGGCGATACGCTCGAAGTGCTCCACCGCCTCTCGCAGCGGCGTGACCAGTCCGCGAACAATCACCATGCGCATGATCAGCGTCGCCAGTACGGCCGCGACCAACAGGACAATGGCGATAATGCCGACGATACGGTTCAGCGAAGAAACCTCGACCAGCATTTCGTCGCTGCGCTGATTGGCATAATGGGTAAACGCCTGCATGGCATCGTCAAAGGCGATACCCAGCTCGCTTAAGTCTTCCTGGCTGCGCTGGACTTGGAACGGTGCTGCCTCCAGCAGAGGTTTAATACCCTCGGTCACGAACGCATCGTAGGTCGATACCATCTCGTCAACGTACTCATTGCGAGGATCATCCTCGGCAAGCTCAACCTGTCGGAACTGCTCGAAACGCTCGTCGGCGGCCTCAATGGCGGCCTGGGCCATCGCCTGGCTCTCCTGGCCTTTTTCCGGGTTCCCTTGCATGCTGAAGCTGGCATAGCGATCGAGAAAAATCTGGGCGCGCAATGCGTTGACCTGGGTGCGGTTGGCGGCGTTGGCCAACTCTCCGTTGTTGATGGCCAGCTCGTTCAGCGCATTTTCGCTGGTGGTGTTCGAATAGAAGCCCAGCCCGCCAATCAGCCCAATCATCAGCAGTAAGATAACCAGCGCGGCGGTCAGGCTCCATTTAATCGAGAGGTGCTTCATCCTGTTGATCCCTTGGGGTTTTTAAGAATAGGTATCAAGGCCTATCGGCAGGCAACGCCGAAAATGAAGTCACATTAGGAAAATTTAGACGTTAGTCTCACAAAAAAGCCCGGTGATGGGCAGAAAGCTCATCACCGGGCAGTCACGTAAGCTAGCGTTGGACTAACGGCAAGGCGTTAGATGGTTGCCATGTCGATGACAAAACGGTAGCGAACATCGCCTTTTTCCATGCGCTCAAAACCTTCATTGATGTTGTTGATATCCAGCATTTCAACATCGCAGGTAATCCCCTGGTCGGCACACAGCTGCAGCACTTCCTCTGTTTCCGCAATGCCGCCAATCAGCGACCCGGCGACCACGCGGCGTTTGAAGACCAGATTGAAGCCTTCAATGGCCGGCTCAATGGGCTCCAACAGACCCACAATGATGTGTGTGCCGTCGTACTTGAGAGACGCCAGATATGGGTTGATATCGTGCTGGACCGGCACGGTGTCGAGCATGAAATCGAAGGTCTCTGCCACGGCGTCCATCTGTGCCTGGTCGCTGGATACCACAACATGATCCGCACCGTTGCGCTTGGCTTCTTCCACCTTGGCGTCCGAGCGGGTAAACACGGTGACTTCAGCGCCCAGCGCTTTGGCCAGTTTGACGCCCATATGGCCCAGGCCGCCCATGCCGATGACGCCCACCTTGTGGCCTTCACCCACACCGTGATGCTTGAGCGGCGAATAGGTAGTGATACCGGCGCATAAGATCGGCGCCGCAGACGCCAGGTCAATGCCATCTGGCATTTTCATCACAAAGTGATCGCTGACCACGATCTTGTTGGAGTAACCGCCCTGGGTCATGGTGCCATCCTGACGGTCCTCGCTACCGTAAGTCATGGTAAACCCGTTCAGGCAATACTGTTCCACGCCATCCTGGCAGGCCGAGCAGGTACGGCAGGAATCCACCATACAACCAACACCGACAATATCGCCTTCTTTGAAGCGGCTTACCTTGTCGCCAACAGATGTAACGCGGCCGACGATTTCGTGACCGGGCACAATTGGGTACTGGGTCATTCCCCAGTCATTCTTGGCGAAATGCAGGTCACTATGGCAAACGCCGCAGTACATGATATCAATGGCGACATCGTCTGGGCGGGGTTCGCGACGATCAAAGGTAAACGGGGCTAGCGGTTTTTCTGCAGAAAAGGCGGCGTAGGCTTTTGCTTCGCTCATCAAATAAAGCTCCTTGTTCGGATGATTCCCTGAAAACTAGGGACTGGCTCCCAGTATCGACCTCAAGAGCGCTTTTAGCGATGAGTGAATCTACGAAACTTTTGCATGATCCTCCATATAATTGCTATAAAATAACAAAAGATCCTTAGAAAACTGTCATAATTATCCTATCAACAAAACTTTATCATGAGGCCGACATGCCGATCGACGTAGCCAACCCTGACGACGGCGAGGAGACACCGGTCATCAGCGAGCTGGCCGAATTGATTACCCCACTGGTTTATCAGCAAGGCATGACGCCTACCGCGCTAAGCGGGGTATCGCTCCTCAGCCTTGACCGCCACCAACCGCGAACGCCGCTGCTTTACCAGCCTAGTCTGATTATCATCGCCCAGGGCCGTAAGATCGGCTACCTGGGAGACAGGGAAATTCATTACGACCCGGGCCAGTACCTGGTACAAACCCTGCCATTGCCGTTCGAGTGTGAAACCTACGGCTCGCCTGAAGCGCCCTTGCTGGGGGTTTCCATTCAATTGGAGCCAGCCCTGCTCAGCGAGATGGTCACCACCATGGGCGATGCACCCAGCCACAGCCAGACCACGCTGCCCATGGCATCGGTGGCCATGACACCAGGCATGCAGGCGGCCGTATTACGCCTGGTGCATGCCCTTCATGAGCCTTCAGAGCTCAACACAATGGGCACCGCACGGATACGCGATGTGGTATTTGAGGCGCTGAAAGGAGAGCAGGGGCAGGCGCTCAAGGCATTGGTGCGCGGCCACGGCCATTACGCACGCATCGTTCAAGTGCTGTCGTTGCTGCATCGCGATTTTGCCAATGATTACAGCGTTGATCAGCTAGCCCGGCAGGCGAGTATGAGTCCCTCGACGTTTCATCAGCACTTCAAACAAATTACTCGCGCATCGCCGACCCAGTACATCAAGCAACTCCGGTTGATCAAGGCCCAACAGCTGTTGCTTCAGGACGACCATAACGTCAGCCAGGCGGCACAGGCGGTGGGCTACCGTAGCGTGCCGCAATTCAGCCGCGACTATAAGCGTTATTTTGGCGACGCGCCGTTGCAGCATCGTCGCCAGGAGCAGGCCATGCGCTCTTGAGACTGTGTTATCTCGAAAAAAGGGCTATTTGGCGAATAGCTGGCTCATGTCCTTGAAGGCCTTGAACTCCAGCGCGTTGCCACACGGGTCGAGCAGGAACATGGTGGCCTGCTCGCCCACTTCGCCCTTGAAACGCACATAAGGCTCAATCACGAAGTCGGTATCACGGGCCTTGAGGCGTTCTGCCAAGGCTTCCCATTCATCCCAGCCAAGCACCACACCAAAATGCGGCACCGGCACATTGTGGCCATCGACCGGATTGGTATGGACCTCTTCCTGGCCTGGCGTTTTGGGGTGTTCATGGATCACCAACTGGTGACCAAAGAAGTTGAAGTCGACCCAGTGATCGCTTGAGCGACCCTCAGACAAACCAAACACATCGTTATAAAACGCCCGCGCGGCATTCAGGTCGTAGACGGGAATCGCCAGATGAAACGGGGAAAGGCTCATGGTTATCTCCTGAAAGGTGAGTTGTGTTCATACCACTTTTGGGTTGGCTAACGCCTTGCGCCAGCCAGGCTGAATTGCCTTATCCTAGAGCGCGCCGTACCAAAATAAAATCCATTACGCGTTGATAATAGCGTTTTGAAACGATAAAAGGTGCTTCCATCAAGCGTTATAGGAATCAACAGGTGAACCCAGAAGACTTGGAAAAGCTGGTGACACGTAAAATGCCCTTCGGCAAATATGAAGGCTGGCTTATTGCCGACTTGCCCGGGCCCTACCTGAACTGGTTTGCGCGGGAGGGTTTTCCAACCGGCGAAATCGGTCAACTGCTACATTTAATGCATGAGATCGACCATAACGGCCTGAGCGGCCTACTCGACCCACTGCGCAAAGGATAGCGTGGTTGCAACGGGTCGTTTCGAAATTCAAGCATGTCGAGATTCAAGCGCCCTGTCACGCTCAGCGATATATAACGCTTCATGTTGGCGGGCGTCGGCAGGGAAACGCCCCAGAGCCACCGCCTGATCAAAAAAGCCAGCGGCGGGAAGACCGGCACCTTGGCGACTGACGACTAAGGCCGCGACCATTGGCTGACCGGCGGCCACATCCTCTTCCATGAGCTGCTCGAGCGCCTGAGCAACGCGCTGGATAGTACGGGGCGGCGTAAGCCCTAGCGCGTTCGCCACCTGCTGATAGGTCATGGGCAATGCATCGCGAGGTGCGTTTACCAGCAATGTGCGCACCTGTTTTGCCATCGTGGTGTAGGTATCGTGCTGGGTCATCGTGGTCAGAGGCTCTCTGGTCGGGAAAACAGGCATACCGATCAATAGCTGGTTATGCTGAAGATATCCTGAATATATTAACGCTTTGAACGCTGGGAGAAAGGCATGGCAACACAATCAAGCGCTCAGCACCCGAAAGGGGGCAAATGGCCTACCCTATTGGCATGGCTGAGCGTGCTTGCTTTGCTCGGGGCCGCCATACTGATGGGCCTGGCAGGCCCCGCTTACCGTTGGGAGCTCATCGCACTCGGTGATGCCTTCAGCCTGCTACGCTATGGTGTGTACGTGGCCGCTGCTGCCGGGGCGCTGAGCCTACTACTGCTGATCGCCGGCGCGATGACCCGCCGCTTTGGCGCGGGTGTCGTGGCGATTGTCGTCTTTTCGGGCACCGTCGCGCTGCTTTATTTGCCGTGGCAGCATTGGCAGCGTGCTCAGCAGGCCCCGATGATTCATGATATTACCACCGACACGCAGAACCCACCGGCCTTTGATGCCTTGCGCGATGCCAGAGACGCCGCGCCCAACGCTGTTGATTATCCCGGTGAAGAAACCGCCCGCCAACAACAGGAAGCTTACCCTGAGGTGGAACCTCTCGTAGTATCGGCACCAGCGCCGAGCGTTCTTGGCGCGGCTCAGGCAGAAGTGGAAGCCGCTGGCTGGCAGATTGAAACGATGACTGATAATACCATTGAGGCAACGGCCACCACCCCCTGGTTTGGCTTCAAGGATGACGTGGTGATTCGCCTGACCGAGCAGGAAAACGGCGTACGAGTGGATATGCGCTCGGCGTCGCGGCTGGGCGCAAGCGATGTAGGTACCAACGCATTACGCATTGAAACCTTCCTTGATCGCCTGGGTGAGCGATTTGAATAGAGCGTCAGTGGACCTGCTTTGCCTGTGGAATAGTGTCGCGACAAACCATCTGCTCGGCATCCAGCGACGCAATCGGCACCTCCAGATTTTGCGGTATATCCCCGCTTAACTGTAAGGCCTGGTAGCGTAGCGCACATACGCGCAAAAACGACGTGAAGTTGCCCGCATCATGCCCGGCGGCTATGGATTCGTGATACAGCCGCGTGATCATTTGCGCCGTGTTCATACCGTCACGCCGGGCAATTTCACCGAGTATCTGCCAGAAATAATTCTCCAGACGTACGCTGGTCACCATGCCGTCAATGCGCAGTGAGTGGCTGGCACTTTGCCAAAGCGAGGGGTCTGCATCGATAAACAGTTTGCACATCACACCGTCTCTTCACCGTGATTCATGTTTCCAGCATAGCCGCCATACAGGACTACGCCCAGATAACCTGGGCGTAGGATGATCATTGGGCGGCGATGATGTCAGCGATCCAGTACCGCCATGAACTGGGCCAGCCAGGCAGGGTGTGCAGGCCATGCGGGCGCGGTCACCAGATTGCCGTCGGTTACTGCATCGGTCACCTCCAGGTTGGCGAAGCGCCCCCCGGCAAGCTCTACCTCGGGCTGACAAGCCGGATAAGCGGAGCACTGCCTGCCGTCCAGCACCTTGGCAGCCGCTAGCAGCTGCGCACCGTGGCAGATCGCTGCTACCGGTTTATCGGCCTCGAAAAAGTGCTGCACCATGGTGAGCACTTGCTTGTTCAGGCGAAGATACTCCGGCGCACGACCACCGGGCACCACCAAGGCATCGTAATCCGCCGGATCGATATCGGCGAAGGTCGCGTTGAGCGCGAATCGGTGGCCGGGTTTTTCGGTGTAGGTCTGGTCGCCTTCGAAATCATGGATCGCCGTCGCCACGCTATCCCCCGCTTTTTTGTCGGGGCATACCGCATCTACCTGGTGGCCCACCGCCATTAGCGCCTGGAACGGCACCATGGTTTCATAATCCTCGGTGAAGTCGCCGGTAATCATTAAAATGCGCTTGCTGCTCATCTCAAGTCTCCTTGTTATCAGCAACGAGGTTATCAATCATTAATCAACAACCGCATTGCTCAAGATAGCGTTACTACGCGGAGTCGCGTGTGTATTGAGCGTAGCAAGGGTGGGTAAAAGACGGGTAGTAGGCCATTACTACACTACCCACCATCTCCACATACTGTGATGACGGTGGGTAGAACGTACGCGTTAGCTAAGGCGAGGCGCGGCCTTTTGCTCCGGCAGTGATAAATGCCGTTGACCGGCGTCTTCACCAACCCGGAATCGGCTTACCAGCAGGTTCATGTCGCCGGCTCGCTCGTCGAGCGTCTGGCTTTCGGTTGAAGCCTCCTGCACCAGGCGGGCATTCTGGTGGGTCACCTGATCCAACTGGGCAATCGCCTGATTGATCTGCTCGATGCCGGACGACTGCTCATGGGTCGCCTGAGCGATTTCCGTCACGTAGCGCGTGACTTCACCCAGGCTATCGACGATTTCCTGGAGGTGGGTACTGGACGCGTTGACCAAGTGCTCCCCTTCGCTGACCTTGGCCACGCTGTCGTCGACCAGATGGCGAATTTGTGCCGCTTCCTCAGCGCTTCGCCCTGCCAGCTTGCGGACTTCCTGGGCCACCACGGCAAAACCGCGGCCCTGCTCGCCCGCCCGCGCCGCTTCCACCGATGCATTCAGCGCCAGCAGGTTGGTCTGAAAGGCAATATCGTCAATCGCCTTGATAATGCTGGTGATTTTTTCGCTGGATTCGCGAATGTTACCCATCGCCTCGGTGGTCCGTTGAGCGACATCGCCAGCAGAACGGGCGCGCTGGTCAACGCTGGTGCTCGCGCCTTTGGCATGATCCGCATAATCGGCGGTCTGCTTGACCGTCGCGGTGATCTGCTCAAGGCTGGAGGCGGTTTCCGCCAGCGAAGCCGCCTGTTGATCGGTACGCTGGGAAAGGTTTTCGTTACCCGAGGCAATCTGTCGGCTACTCGCGGCAATCGCCTCGGCGCTTTGGCGAATTTGCGCCACCATCCCTTCAAAGGTATCCATCATGCGGTTGAAGGCCTGGGCCGTTTGCCCGACTTCGTCGTTACGCTGCAGATCCAGGCGCATGGAAAGATCAGCGTTTTCACCGGCAGCACCGCTGATATTTTCCATCTGTCGACGCATGGTCGTCAGCGGCCCCAGTACCCGTACCATGGTACGCCAGCCGAAAATTGCCAGCAGCGTAATGACCACAAGCGTCACAACGATCAATAGCGTACGGCCTGCATTGGCCAGCGCTTCGGCCTGCGCAGCGGCAGTGTCGGCCTGCTCTACCGCGTAAGCTTCCACGTCTGTCAAGGCGTCGCCCATTTGCGCCATTGCCTGGCTGACGTTATTCAGCTCGTTCTGGACCTGTGCCTGGCGGTCCAACTGCTGCTGGCGTAAGGCATAAACCGAACTGTCGTCACTGATCATCAAGCTTTCCAGCTCGACAATAATGTCATCCAGCCCGTTCACCAGTTCCATCTGCTCGGTATCGGTGCTTGGCGAACGGGTAATACCTGCCAACGACTGGCGGGCCAAACCAATTTGCTGACCAATTTGGTTGTAACGCAGATTGACCAGTTCATCTTCACTTTCGACCTGCATCAAGCGTCGCCCCAAATCGGCGAGCATCGCCACAGCAATGCGCACTTCACTGCTTAGCCGGGTGACATCGGCTTCATTGCTGAACAGGTTATCCAGCAGACCGGTAGGCAATGTTGTCATTCCGTCCTGGCGCCAGGCATTCAGGCGGTCTTCAAGCGCACGTTGTTCACGCACCTGAACCAGCGCGGTCCGTCCGGCAATATCGCCGGCACTGTTCATGACCTCGCCGATCAGCGCCTGCATCTCGGCGAGCTTTTCATCCATCTGTGCTTGCAGGGCAAGCTCTTCCTGACGAACGTTTTGCAGTGAAGTATCGCTCTCCAGCAGGGTCTGGTAGTGCTCATCAAGAGCGGCCAACTGGCTTGACTGGGTTTCGGCATCGTCGGCAGCCAGGTCATTGCGCGCCTGGCTGAAACGCTCATCAAGCGTCTCCCGCGGGGTAATGTCAGCCATGTCAGCTGCGCTTTCAGCCGCCAGCAGATCGGCATGACGCTGGCCAAAAGCGCCCATCGTCGACACCATTTCGCGACTGGCATTTTGCAATGGCATCACATCATTGGTGATGTAACGCTGTGAGTCGATCAAGCGCTGATTGGTTGCCCAGCCGGTGACGGCCAGTACAACGGCACCGATAACGGCGGCCAGAAACAGGCCTATCAACATGGCACGTAAACTGAGTGTTTTTTTCATTAGACTAGCTTCGCTCGTATCAGGGTAAATGACGTAACAGCGGCGGGTATGAGCGTTAGCGCAGCAGCGTTGACCACTCTACTAACTCGAATTGGCCATCGGTAATAATTGTCGGCCAGACACTGTCACTGGCCTGGTGATCGTCAGGCCCCAGATGCAGCGGCTCCTCAAGGCCGATATCGATCTCGCCAAGACCAAGCAGGCCGTCAACAATGGCTTCTCGATCCGGCGAATCACCTGCCGCCTTAACCCCTTCCACAAACAGTTTTGCCGCCAGATAACCTTCCAGGGAAACAAAGTCGGGTTCACTGCCATCGGCATACGCATCAAGCGCCTGGCGATATTCGTCGACCGCCGGCAGATCAGAATCCAGTGGCGGTACAACCTGAGTCACGATCACGCCGTCTGCCTGGTCACCCAGCTCGTTCAACAGCGCCTGGCTGCCGACGAAGGACACATTGAGGAATACGGCGTCGGGCATATCCTGGCGGGCTTCGCGAATAAAGTCGGCGGCAGGGCCATAGGTACCCACGATAATCACCGCCTTGGGCGTTTCAGCAGCTTGCAGAATGGTGGCCAGCCCCTGATGGACATTGCGGGTACCGCGAGAAAAGCGGCCATGGGCCAGGTTATCGGTGCCGGTAAAGCCCTGCGCCTCAAGCGCTTGCTTGGCTCCGTTATAGCCCGCGTCGCCAAAGCTGTCGTTTTGGGTAAAAAAGGCAATCTCTTGCGGCTCGATGCCTGCCTCTATCAGGCCATCCACCATGGCGGCGGTTTCCTGCACATAGCTTGCGCGGTAGTTGATGACATAACGGTCGGGAGGCGATTTGCGTAGCACTCCCGCGCCGGTGAAAGCGCCGAACAGCAGCGTTTCGGCTTCGTTGTAAATCGGTATGGTGACGGTCGCGGTGGGGGTACCCACATTGCCGATCGCTGCCAGGACATCCTCGTCCTGGACCACGTCGCGGGTATGGCGAGCAGCGGTGAGCGGGTCATACCTGTCGTCAAAGGCGGAAAGTGTCAGCGTTTCGCCATTGACGCCTCCGGACGCGTTGACTTCAGCGAAGTAGGTGTCGATACCTTTTTTCATGCCCTGCCCAAGCGATGCGGCCGGCCCGCTGTCGGGTGCTACAATGGCAAACTTGAGTTCCGCGTGGGCTGTCGAAATCGACACCACACTCGCCAGTAACGCTATCCAAAATCGTCGCATTGCCCCCCTCCTTTATCTGCTTGCCCGCTTTATTGCCGAGTACAGCTTGATTGCCAGGCACGGCTGTCTCAGCACTTTTTTTAAGAACACTTTTAAGAACACTTTTAAAAACATTTCTAAAAACATTTTTAAAACAGTGTTATAGCGCTGTAGAGGTCACCACGCATAACCACTGCGTGATCCCCCCAACAGTTCTATCGGCCGCAGAATATAGGACTAAAGGACAATTATCCTTAATTTCTAAGTAAACATTGTAGCGAAGTATGTAAACAAACGTTTGTTAAGCAGGGTCTGATTCATTCGTTGCCAGCTTAGCGGGGGCGTTGCAGCGCGAAACGGTCGGTGGTGCGAACATAGTCACTACCTGCCAGTCGACCCACAGGGTTGAGTATTTCCAGGCTGACGTGTCGACCGTCCCAGACATCGTCGTCAAGATGCAGGGAGATCACGTTGGCAAGCACCAGATTGCCTGACATGGGCTGGTCACCAAAGCGAATGATGTCGCGCAGTCGGCAACCGAACGCAACCGGCGCGTTGGCAATGCGGGGGACCGACACACCGGGCATGGCGGCTTTTTCAAGTCCTGCCAGGGTGAATTCATCCTCGCCGGGTGGCAGGCTTGCGCTGGTGGTATTGAGCGCGTCGACCAATGCTTCGCTACCGACATGCACCACACACTCGGGATTCTCTTCCAGGTTACGCACGGTATCCTTGCTGCGGCCCTGGCCGTTCTGTAACGGCGAGAACCCCAGTACGGGCGGATCGACGCTGACGACATTGAAGAACGAAAAAGGGGCAAGATTGGCATTGCCCTGGCGGTCCTGGGTCGCTACCCAGGCAATCGGGCGAGGGCAAACCGAGCCGGATAGCAGCCGATACAGAGTGCCCACTTCAAGCGGCGTTTCGTCGAGCAAATAATGCATGGCGTTTCCTCATTGCAGACAAAAGGAGTTATCACGCTACCACACCCAGCCAATACGCAAAGACATGGTACCCTTGGCATTCCAGTTTTAGCCGCCGTTTTGCTACATCCAAGAGGTTAACGATACCTGTGACTTCATCCCTCCCTGACCGTCCGCTCTCCCCCTGTCGTCAGATCTGCCGCATAGAACCGACCCAATCACTTTGTGAAGGTTGCGGGCGACGTCTGGATGAAATCGCTTGCTGGGGGCAGATGACCGAGGCCGACAAGGCCCCGGTATGGGAACGTATTGAGGCCGAAGGCTATGTCGTCTCTGAAGGTAATTCAGCGCGTGGCGGGTGATGGCGGTCGCTCAGGATGTGGTGAAGCTCACCACAGTTAACCAATGGATCATCGCAGTTGATCACGATATCCGAGTGCGCCAGCACGTAACTGCGCCCAGTGATGGTGTTCTCCACCACGTGATAAGCGCCTTCCTGGTGGGTATCGATGAAGGTGCCGATAAAACCTGTATCGCGCAGTGACACGGTTTCCAGCTTGTCGCCTTGCCTGAGTCGTCCTTCGTAATGCATCAACGCCAGCCGCGCGGACGTCCCCGTACCGGTGGTACTGCGGCAAATAACGCCGGGATGTACGTAGGTCGTTGAGCGAGAACGCACATAACCTTCAGCGACCTTTTCTTCAGGCCCCATGAAGTGCAGGAACGGCAGCGGCCCGACATCCCCCAGGGTGTAGTGGGAAAAACCGCGCTCAGCCTTGATGGCTTCGACGATTTTATGCGCACACAGCGCCAGCGCCGACTCTTCTTCCAGGGTCAGCTTGAAGCCTAATTCAGCCGCATCCACCAGCGCATAAAAGCCGCCACTGTAAGCGACCGAATAGGTCACCGGGCCGATGCCGGGCACGTCGATCGTCTCACGGTAGGTGTCGATATAGCTCGGTAGACCGCCACAGGTGACCGACTCTACGACCCCGTCATGTACCTTGGCCTCTACCTGCACCAGGCCGGCGGGGGCTTCGAGCTTGAAGCGCTGGATGCCTTCCTGCTTGGGTACGATACCGCTTTCCAGCACTGCCGTGGCGGTGCACAAGGTGTTGGACCCCGAATAGATCGGATAGCCCATGACTTCCATGATGATATAACCGGCGACGGCTTCCGGGTCGCTGGGTGGCACTAGCAGGTCTACGGACATCTCGGGAATGCCGTAGGGCTCTTCAAGCAACAGCCGACGCAGGCCGTCGGCATCATCGCGCAGATACTCCATCTGCTCGCGGACGCTATTGCCCGGAAGGTGATCAATACCCCCCGTTACAATACGGCTGACATCGCCTCCCGCGTGGGTGTCCATTAACTGGATGGTATGTTGAGTATTCATTCGCCGGACTCTTTGCAGTTAGGAAGCGTTAAGGGCAAACGGAGCGCCATGGGACTCCCATTGGCTATCCGGGACAATCACGATCTTGCCGAGATAGTTACTGCCACGATTGACGAAATAGCGCTCGGCGTCATGGAGTTCGGACAGTTTGAAGGCCGCATGCAACACCGGCTTCAACTCGCCGCTACGAATCCAGGCAATGAGCTGTTCGGCCTCTTCCCGCGTGCCGTGAGAGACCCCAAAGATCTGCACCTGGTAGAGGTAGATGCGCGTCCACATGACCTCGCTGAGATTGCCGCCGCTGGCCCCGGCGATGGAAAGCCGCGGGTAACGTTTACGGTGCTGCATGTCGACAATCATGGTATCGATGAACAGGTTGGTCATCTCACCGCCAACCAGGTCCATCACCGCGTCGATGGGCTGGCCGCCGGTGGTAGCCAGCACGCGATCGACAAAGGTGGGTAAATCGCCGCGGTCGATCACCGCCTCGGCCCCCAGGGCGAGAAGTGCATCGGCTTTATCGGGTTGACTGACGGCGTAGGGAATCGCGCCGACTACCCGGCAAAGCTGAATCAGCGCCGTGCCTACCCCGCCGCTGGCACCGGTGACCAGCACACGCTCTCCGGCGCCGATCCCGGCGGATGTCATCATGTGGTAGGCCGTCTGGTAGGAACACATCCCCATGGCGGCAAGCTCGGCATCGTGCAGCGCCGGGTTGGGCACGTGGTGAAACTGGTCAGACGGTACGGCGATGTACTCGGCATAGCCACCATCGGCCCCGTGGCCATAGTAATCCGGGGTCAGGTTGATATCACGGCGATCATCGGCATACAGATTGAAATCCAGAAGCCCCCGCTCACCGATCCGCGAAGCATCAACGCCCTCGCCCACCGCCACGACACGGCCCGCCACATCGGCGCCCTGAATGCGTGGGAACGTCAGCGTGGGCTCACCGCCCATGGCAAACGAGGTCACGTCGCCCTTGTCCTTGGTAGGGTACAGTCCCTCGCGGGCCTTACGATCGGTATTGTTCTTAGCCGTCGCCGTGACCTGCACCAGGACCTGGCCTGCCTGGGGTTTGGGGGTCGCCACATCCTGACGGTACTCAAGCTTCTCGATACCGCCATGCCCGGTTAGCAGCATGGCCGCCATGGTTGTCGGCGGCGTTGAACTAGCATTTGCGTCTGCCATTCGCTGGGCTCCTCTCGACTAAGAGATAAAGATGTTGTGCCTGATAATGACCATAACAAACTTTTGTGTCGTCTCCATCAGGTCACCCTGGGTGTCAAAACCAGTGCTTGCGCTTGAATAGCCAGATCAGCATCCCACCGATACCCAGCATTACCCCCCAGACAAAGAAATAGCCGTAGCGATAGCCAAGCTCGGGCATATACTCGAAATTCATGCCGTAGATACCGGCAATAAAGGTGAGTGGTACAAAGATAGCGGTAATCACCGTCAGCACGCGCATGGTGATGTTGAGCTGGTGCGATGAAATCGAAATGTAGCCATCGACCAGATCGCCGCAGATGTCGTAATACATTTGCGTGAGCGTATAGAGCCGCTCAAAGCGCTCTTCCACGTCAGTAATCGCGTGGAGGGTGTCGCTTTTATCACGCGGCAGGTGGGCATAGTCGTAGGCGGTCAGTTCCTGGGTAATCCCCTTGTGGTAGCTGAAGATTCGACGCATTTTCACCAGCCGCGAGCGGTAGGCGGTTATACGCCGCATCAATACGTCATTGCCGTTATCCAGCAGTTCATCTTCCAGATCGCTGAGCGCCACTTCGAATTCCAGCAGGCTATCGATGTAATACCCGGCCGACAGGTACATCACCCGCAGTGCCACATGCTCTGGGGAGTGAGCCAGTAGTGCACTGCCCTGCTCATTGAACAGACGCTTGATGCTTAACGCTTCGCCCGGGTGAAGGGTGACCAGGAAGCGCTCACCGACAAAAAAGCTCACTTGCTGGGGCACGAAGTTCAACTGGGCATCAAACGAGGAGATACCGCGGTAAATGATCAGTGTGTGGTGATCGAACTCTTCGATTTTGGGTGGATGGCGCTCTTTATGCGCATCCTGAATGGCCATCGGGTGGCATTCAAAGTCTTCCAAAAAGCGCTGCTCGACGGCTTGGCTTTCGCCTTGCATATCCACCCAGATATGACTGCCCGGGGTTTGTCGCCACAGGTCGATGAGCTTTGCGTCGCCTTCGTGTACTTCACCTTCGGGGGTCGTTAACAGCGTCCGAATCATGATCGTCCCTGATGGTTAACTGATGACGTTTTGGCAGACACCTTCATGCGGGCGCGTCAGCCATACAGGCCTGTGCTTTACCGGCATGTTTGGCGTTATACATGGCAACGTCGGCGCGTTTGAGCAGTTCCAGTGCCGTTTCACTTACGTCTGGCTTATAGAGCGCCACGCCAATGCTGGCGCTGACATGCACCTCCGCCTCCTGCAGCTGTACGGGCTGCTCGAGGGTATCAATCAACTGCCGGGCAAGCCGCTCGGCGGCATCGAGGGCGATGTTTTCCAGCAGCACGACAAACTCATCTCCGGCCCAGCGGGCTACGTAGTCGGTTTCACGCACGGCGGCGCTTAGACGTTTGGCGATTTCACGCAGCAGTTCGTCACCGGCTGCATGGCCATGCAGATCATTGACGGCCTTGAACCCATCGAGATCCATGAACAGCACCGCAAGAGCCGTTTGCTGGCGCCGGGTGCGCGCCATCGCCTCTGGCAACCGCTCATCCAGGGCCCGCCTGTTGGGCAGTTGGGTAAGTGCGTCTTCACGGGCTTCAAGATCGCGCAGGCGCTCGAGCTGTATGCGCTCGGTAACATCGTGGAGAAACAGGCTGCGCTGCCTGCGTCCCTCTATATCGAGCGACTTGATGCGCATTTCCACCGGCAATGAGCTGCCGTCACGACGTGCCGCGTAGTAGGTGACGGGCGTCTGCTGGTCGCCTTCCGGCATGCCATCAGGAAAGATCAAATGCTCAATGGAGCGCGCCAGTGCTTCCCTGCGCGTCCAGCCAAACATCGTCGTCGCGGCTCGATTCCAGTCCAGCACAACGGCGTTATCGTCAATGCTGATATAGGCATCATAGGCCGACTCGATCACCAGGTTCAGCTCTCGGGTGCGCCGCTCAATCTGGTTTTCAAGATCCAGGTGCAGCGCTTCGAGAGATGACTGGGATGCTTCCCGGCGCTGCTTTTCAAACAGGAACCGCTCACGCAGGTGAATTTCATCAGTAACAATCGATCCAAGGTCTTTAAGCGCGTTGATCTCGGCGTCGCTAAGCCGACGTGGCCTAGTGTCCACGGCACACAGCGACCCCAACGCCAACCCCTTTGATGTGCGCAGCGGAATACCCGCGTAAAAACGCACTCCGCCTGGCACGGTCACCAGCGGATTATCGGCAAAACGCGGATCTTCTCGGGTATCTTCAACAATCAGCGGCGCAGATTCCGCAATGGTATGGGCGCAGAAAGCCACGCTACGTGATGTTTCACGAAGCTCAGTTCCCACACGAGATTTTATCCATTGCCGCTTGGCGTCAATCAGCGTGACGGTCGAGGTCGGTACATTCAGTAATTGGGTGACCAGACGCGTCACCCGGTCGAATGCGGGTTCTTCCGGCGTGTCCAGCAGCGCCAATTCGTAAAGCGCCGCCAGCCGAGCCTCTTCGTCGGGAAGAATAGGGTAGTTCATTGACTGTGGCCCATGACGGTAGACGATAACCAACCATCATAACGTGATCAGCCATGCTTTGCCCAAGATGCCCGATGACCAACCACTTTCGCCCAGCTAACACTTACCAGTGTAGAAGCACATAACGCACCGAGGAAAGGACCCAGCGTGGGAATACCAGCAGGGAAAGTCGCCGCCATGAGACCCGCTACAAGGCTACCACTGGCCAGCCAGCCGGGTAACACGGCGCCTAAAAGCCCTGCAATACCGCCGCCAATCGCAGCCGCGGTGGACATCCGCTTCCATAGCCCCAGCAATACCGGTACGACAATCGCGGCACACAGCAAGTCGGCGATCAGGAATAGCCGCAATACGGAAAGCCCCTGAAGGGCGATGATCACCACCGGCACCATCAGCACAACGGTCCACCAGCGCGCCGTGGTCAGCGACCTGCCCTGCTGCTCATGCTGGGAGACTATCAGCGAGGCAATCGCGTTCTGTAGCGTATCGACACTGGACGCCACCAGTGTCACCGCCAGCACCAGGGCCAGCATGGCGAGCCACGACGGCGCATTTCCCAGCAGAGCAAAAAACGGGATGGGCGGCTCACCCAGCGCAACGCCACTCATCGCGGCAAGCATCCCCAGGCCGCCGATGACCATCACCACAGCGACGGTCATGCCACCCCCCAGCCAGGCCCCCTGGCCCAGACTGCGTGAATCCTGCGCGGCCCACACTCGCTGCCAGTAACCCTGGTGGAAAAGGTTAGCCGCGGTGACAGCAATGACCAGTGTCACCGCTACACTCAGCGCGTCGCCCAATGGGGCACTCGGCATCGACGATACGTCTGGCATGGCGGGTAAATAGGTGAAGGCAACACTGCTGACGATAAGCAGCAGAGCGATCAACAGCCAGGCCTGCCAACGGTCGGTGGCAAGGCTCGCCCTCAGCCCGCCAAGCACGGTATAGGCAAGCGTGCTCAAAGCGACACCGAGGACAACCAAAGCGGGCGGCACATCGGAAAGTAATGCGGTAATCGCACCAATCGCCGTCAGCTCTGCAGCGAGAAAGCAGGCCATATAGGCCACTGACACCAGTGACACCCAGCGCCGCACGCTGGTGCCATAGCATGCCTGGGCAAACTCGGCGATGCTTCTGCCTTCGGGCAGTGCGCGGCGGATGGCCGGCCCATAAAGGCCCAATACGATAAATGGCAATGCCGAACCGATGGCATAACCCGCAAGCGCCACGGGGCCAACAAAGGCGCCGATTTCCGGCGGGGCAAACAGAATCCATGCCCCCATCCCGGAGGCAAGAAACGATAGTCCGAGGGTCGCTCCGGACTGGGAATTGCGGGCCGTAATGTAATCATCGACCGTGCCACCGGCCCAGCGAGCCCGCAGGCCAAGGATGATGAAAACGCCAAGTGCCGCGGCAAGCGCAGCTGATGTCAGGTAGGGCATGTCGCACTTCCTCCGCCGGTATCATCCGGATCAGGTTCCAGGGTCAGCGCAAGCGCACTCTCAGCCTCTTCGAGGCCCCCCTGGCGACAGTGTGTGAAAGATCGTTATGAACAGGTATTATTCTCAACGAGAATCGCACCAACGTAAAGTGGCGCGCGCATGCCATAACGCGCAAGCACTCGGTGCTTCACACGACCGAGGGCTTTCAATCCGCGTCATCGCTCGCCATACTCCGTAGGTGCTCTAATAACGTTATAGAAACCGTGCGCCCAGAGCGACACGGTTCGCTCAACGGGAAATCTCTAATGCGCTATACAGAAGCCAAGGAACATACGCCGGGCAGGCTCCACGCCTTGTTTGCTGACCCTTACAATGCGTTTGAAAACGATACGGATGAGCGACAGTTACATCTGCATATTGCGCTTTACTTGCTGTTGGCACGCCCCATGGAGCGTGGCTTGATGACGTTGAGAGTCATCCATGGCTGGGAGAACGGCGGTTTCGAGCCGGATGACTTGCAGCATGCCGACTACGCCATTCACAACGTGGCTGATTTTAAACGCGCAGTCAGCACCTTTACTCAGGCTTCAAAAGACAACGTCGCCCTTCCGGCCGCACGTGATGACCTGCTGGCCAGCCCGCTAGACGATGCGATCGCCAATGCCGAGGCAGACGGGCAAACGCTGGATGAAGAAACGCGCACTATTCCGGCCCGCTGGCCTGCTTTTGAAGGCGGTTTGGCACTCTATACGCTGTTCAAGATGTACCACCGCCTGGTATACGGCGAGGACGAAGCGTACCGCTGCACCCAGTGCTATACCGCCCAAGGGCTGCGCGAGATTCACGAATTTCATCTTGAAGAAGGCGAGTTTGCACTGCTGGTGCCAACCGGCAAGCATTTTGCCAGCGAGCCTTCAATGCTGGTACTGCACGAGAGTCAGCTTGATCCGATTGAACGGCTGCTGGAGGAGAGTTTACCGCTGTTCCAGGATTTTTAGTCCTCGCATTGACGTTCCCTCGGCCCATTCAGGCCGAGGGAAATATCGTTTGGCGAGTGACATCAGCCAAGTGAGATGGTGCTATTGATACCGCTGGAGACGTTTTCCGGCTCAAACCAGCGTGCTGTCACGGTCTTGGTCTGGGTCCAGAAAGCAATCGCCTGCTTGCCGTTGGGACCCAGGTCACCAAGCTTCGAGCCTCGCGAACCGGTAAAGCTGAAATAGGCCACCGGCACCGGGATCGGTACGTTGATGCCGATCTGCCCCACATCGATATCGTTTTCAAAGCGCCGCGCCACCCAGCCGGAGTTGGTAAAGATCGAGGTGCCATTGCCGTTGGGGTTGGCATTGATGAACGCGATGGCATCATCCAGGGTTGCCACGCTGACCACGCAGAGTACCGGGCCAAAGATCTCTTCCCGGTAGATGGACATGTCTGCCGTCACGTCGGCAAATAACGTCGGCCCGACAAAATTACCTTCCGGATAGCCATCAACCGAGCAGCCTCGCCCGTCGACCATTAATCTGGCGCCCTCTTTTTCACCTGCGCCAATCAAACGCTCGACGCGCTCCTTGGCCTGAGGGGATACCAGCGGGCCCAGGTCAGCGTCACGCTGGGTGCCAGGCCCGACTTTCATGCCACGAGCGCCTTCCACAATATCGTCGAGCCATTCACGGGCTTCCCCCACCAGGACCACCACCGAGTTGGCCATGCAACGCTGCCCGGCCGCCCCAAAGGCAGAGCCCAGCAGGCTGTCGATCGCCTGACTGCGATTGGCATCGGGCATGACCACGCAATGGTTCTTGGCGCCCATCATCGCCTGCATGCGTTTACCCGCCGCGGCGGCGCGGTTATACAGCAGCGAGCCTACGTGGGATGAGCCAATGAACGACAGCGCCTTGATCGCCTGATGATCGGCAATCTGGTTCGCCACCTCGGGGCCACCGTGAACCACATTCAATACGCCCGCCGGAATGCCCGCTTCGTGGGCAAGCTCCACCAGGCGCATGGTCGAGCTGGGATCCTGCTCCGAGGGTTTCAGCACGAAGGTATTACCGGTCGCAATGGCCAGCGGGAACATGAAACAGGGCAGCATGATCGGGAAGTTGAAAGCAGTAATGCCCGCCCCGACACCCAGCGGATGGTGCATGGTGTAGACATCGACCTCGTTGGCGGCATTATTGGCCAGTTCCCCCAACTGGAGTGAGGTAATGGAGCAGGCATGCTCGACCACCTCCAGTCCGCGCCCAACCTCGCCTTCAGCATCCGGCAGGGTTTTGCCGTGCTCTTCTGTAATCAACGCCGCCAACTCTGGGGTGTGCTCGCGAATCAGCGCCTGTAGCTTGAGCATGATGCGCATCCGTTTACCCAGCGGTACCTTGCGCCACTCCTTGAAGGCCATTTCAGCGCTGGCAATGGCGCGCTCGACTTCGTCGGCGGTGCAGAAAGGCACGCGAGCGACGACTTCCTGGGTAGCGGGATTCACCACATCACGCCATTCCTGGCTCTGGGACATGACGGGCTGACCATCGATAAACATGGGGATATCGCGAGTGGGCATGGCGTTGCTCCTGTTGTCATTGTGTTAGAAAGTTGACGTAAACGTAAACGCACTATTGCACGAGTAAACAGAATCTCGCGCGCGGCGTCAATTAGCCTTTCCATCACGACGTGCTGCTGGCAATGCGCCAGCAGAACACGTACCAGCGAAACAGCACCAGGAACATCGTTTTGCAGCGGTTTGTTATCGCTGGATCAGCCCGTTGGTCAGCCACGGCAGCCATGCGAGCAGCACCAGCGTGACCAGGGTTGCCAGCAAAAACGGCAGCAGTGCACGGAAGATTTTCAGCGGTGGTGCGCCGGTCATCGAAGAAGCGATAAACAGCCCGGCACCAACAGGGGGCGTTAACAGCCCCAATACCAAGGTCAGACATACCACGACGCCAAATTGATAAGGGCTGATGGCAAATTGCGTCTCGGCAATCGGCATCAGGATCGGCACCACAAGAATCAGCGCGGCGATACCGTCGATGACCATGCCCACCAGCAACAGTGCGCCAATCACCATGAGCAGGAAAATGAAGGGATTGGCAGTAAGGGCTGCGATCCACTCGGCCGCCATCTGTGGCAACTGCTCGTAGATCACCACCCAGCCAAATACGCCAGCGGCGGCAATCAGCATGATGACCAAACCGGCATTGACCGCCGTGCGTTTGAGCACTTGGGGCATTTGAACCAGACGTAGTTCGCCATACACAAAACGCCCCATGATCAAGGCCGCAAGCGAGGCCAACGCCGCCGACTCGGTGGGTGTGGCAATGCCCCACAGAATGCCGCCGATAATAATCACCGGAATCAGCATTGCTGGCAGCCCCCAAAGCGCATCGTGCACCGCCTGACGGCGACTGGGCCACTGGCCTTTGGGGTATTGCTGCACCAAGCCGACCAGCGCGATCACGATAAAGAAACTTGCCCCCAGCAGTAACCCCGGCAACAACCCGGCAATAAACATCTCGGCGATAGGTACCTGGGCCATCACCCCGAACAGCACAAACAGCATCGAGGGCGGGATGATCGGCGACAGCAGGCCACCTGCCGCGGTAATCGCCGCGCTGTACGGCGTATCGTAGCCTTCCTCTTCCATGGCGGGCACCATGGCGCGGGACATGATAGCGATTTGCGACGCCGCCGAGCCGATAATGGCCGCCATCATCATGTTGGCGACCAGGTTGATATATGCCAGGCCTCCACGGAAACCGCCCACCAGAATTCGTGCCAGGGCGATCAAACGTCGGGTGAGACCGCCTTCGTTCATCAGCTCTCCAGCCAGCATGAATAGCGGGATCGCCAGCAGCCCATAGCTCTCGATGGCGCTGAATAATTGCTGCGGGTAAGACTCGAACAGCACGCTATTGCCCGACACATAGATATACACCATCGCCGTCAGTGCGAGCACCAGGGCAATCGGCACGGCACTGATCAGTAGCAGTACAAACACGGCAATCGTCATAAGCGCTCCACCCGCATCATCGTAAGGTCTCGACCGTCGGTTCGTCGTCAGGGCGGCGCCACTGGGTGACGGACTGCCAGACGTTGGCCAGCCCATGCAGGGAGAGCGATAGCGCAAACCACGGCACGATCAACCAAACCCAGAACTTCTTCACGCCCAGCGTTGAGGTGTTCTCGGCGTATATGAAGTTGAAGGTCTGCCCCTGAAACGCGCCGGTGTCGAAGCCTAGTTGGGCGAGCATGAAGGGCTGATACCAGCGCCAGCAAAGCCAAACGAGCAGCAGGGCAAACACCAGCACCATGGCATCCACCCAGAGGACGATCAGTTTTCGCCCGGCGCGGGGCAGCACATCGCTCAGCAGAGTCACCGCCACTCCCTGGCGACGCTTGAATACTGCGCCAGCAATCAGGAACGTCATCCAGATCATCGCGTAAATGGATAACTCACTTATCCAATAAAGCGGGTTACCCAGTACACGAAAGGCAATATTGATCAGGATCAAACACGTCACCGCCGCGGCCAGAGCGGCAGCGGCGGTTTCTTCAAAGCGGGCAAGCCCCGAGGAAAGGCGTTGCAACATGATCGTGGATGGTCCTCGTCAGTGGTCGAGTGGTTGGCTTGTCGGCGGTTTACTCGCGCAGGCGATCGGCTTCCTCGCGCAGGGTTTCCAGCATCGGCGCCTTGGGTGCCCAGATATCTTCCCACTCGGCAATCGCATCGGCGAAAAACTCAGCATCCGCTTCGACGATATTGATATCCAGCGCACGGATCTCTTCTTCCTGAGCGGCGTCTTTTTCCTCAAAGCCTACCAGTACATTCTCCAGATGCTCGGCCATGGTCGTGTCGATCAGTTCACGGTCTTCTTCGGATAGCTCCCGCCATACACGCCCGGACACCACCCCCACCATGGGGAACATCATGTGATTGGAGATCAGCAGGTTATCGGCCTGCTCGTAGAATTTTAGAATCAGAATAGAGTCGAAATCCATATCGATGGCATCTACCTGACCGTTGGCCAGGGCATCGTACACTTCCAACAGCGGCATGGGCGCTGGGGCCGCACCGGTTGCCGTATAGAAATCACGGATTGGCTCAAATGGGGTAATCCGCAGGCGCAGGCCTTCCAGGTCATCAGCACTCTCGATAGGGTCACGGCTGAGCACCTGACGCATGCCCACCATACCGTAACCAACGCCAACCAGACCGACACCTTCCGGCATCAGGTCCAGCAGCTCGCCAGCAGCGTCTGAACGCAGCAAGCGAGCAGCGTGGTTGACGTCATCAACCAGATAAGGCGCATAAAGCGCGCCAAAGTCGGGAATCCGATTGGAGATTTCGGCAATGGTCAGGAAAGCCATGTCCAGCGCACCGCTTTGCAACTGCTGCACCATCTGCGCTTCGTTACCCAGTTGCTGGGCAGGGAAAACCGATACGCTATGCTCGCCATCAGAGCGCTCATGCAAGGTGTCGGCAAAGGCTTCCGCTTCGGTCGACCAGAGATGCTGGGCGGGGGTAATCAGTCCTAAACGAAAGTCGCGTGCCTGAGTGCTGAGTGACGCTGCCGCCAGCGTAGTCGCGGTAATGGCAAGGGTCAGCAGTTTACGATGGTTCATGTAGCGCCTCTTGTAATTTGCGTCGTGCCTGTTGCCCAGTACTTGTTGCGCAGTACTTGTTGCATGGAACCTGCGCGTGGCACGGCATTATGATGAGAAGCCAAGAATACCCTACCCCAAGCGTTGAGGGCAGCCATCGCCACTAACGTCGTACCCGGCTTGCCTGCTTACTCGACTGATGCGAGATAGGCAGCCTTGAGCCGATAGAACTCTTCCACAATCGCCGCCATTTCATCGGCGTCATAGGGGCATAGCCCGCTGACGACCAACTTCTTGGAGCCTACCCCAACCGGCTCGCCCGCTGATTGAATGGCAAATTCGAGTAACGCATCGGCACGCTTGCCCTGCACATCCAGCGACGAGTCGCTGAGCGTCAATCCCGGCGATACCGCGTTCAGACGCTCCAGCGAAAACCCCATGCTGTCGTAGATCACCAATGGACGCTTGGGGTTGAACATGACCCCGTGCTGTTCCATGAGCGGCTTGAGGTAGTGGGGAAAATTCTTGCCCGAAAACGCTACGTAGCAGCGGGCAAACGCTTCTACTACCGAGGCATCGTTGGTCCACTCCCCCCGTCGGGTAACCTGTAAATAATGTTTACCGTCTTCACCGCATACGTGAAGCTCGCCATTTTCAGCTTCGCTGAACAACAGTGGTGTATCCGCGCCCACCATGCTGGTAAAACGAAACGTCATGTGCCGTGACAAACCAAATTTTGCCAACACCAGCGCAAAAAGAAGGTCCCCTGGCACACAGAAACGCCGCGCATCCGGATTATGGATCGGGTTGTAGTCCCCCGCGACGCCCTTGGCGAAGTGGCTGGCCTGCTCAGCGGAGATCACCACATACTCTCCGCGCTGCGTGTAAAATTCCTTGAACATGGCGTTGGCTGTCTGCTTAGCGTTGAAATCAAAAGTCGATGGCGGGCTTACGACGCGCATAATGCCATAAAACGTCGATCAGCAGGAGTCATCTGCAAGGAAGCCGTATGCCAAACCCGCGTCACCGCTCAAAACGTCTATCCCGCATCTTGGTTGTCACACTCTTGAGTGCTTTGACGGTAGTGCTTGTCTGGCTCATCGGCAGTACCTGGTTGCTCAACAGCCAGTGGCTGCCGCAGCAGATTTCCAGAATCGAAGGCGTCGAGGTGCGCTGGTCAACTGCCCAGAGCCTGCACCCTGGGCGCTGGGAGGTCGAGAATCTCTACCTCGCGCTTGAAGATGATCGAATGCCCGTCACCGTTGACGCCCGGCAAGCCACCCTTTCGTTGTCCTTGCTCGGTTTGCTGCGCGGCGAACTGCATATCAAAGCGCTGGAGGCAAGCGGGCTTCGCCGCCTGACCGTTGGCGATATGGCGCTGGAAGCCGAGGGCCAGCTCAAGATCAAGGACACTCAGTTCAGTCGTGACGCCTTGGCCGTGCCCCATCTGTCGTTGGATATCCACCATGGGCGCTTGATGCGACCAAGCGACCAGGCCATCCTGGCCCGAGATATCCAGTTAGACGCCAATGCCACTCTGGAAAGCGTATCCACCGCAAACATCCCACCCCATGAGCTTATTGCCAGTTTGCTTGGCGCCCTTTCAGCGCAGTTGACAATCGATGCTCAAGCCGATGCCTGGGACGTTTTCATGCCTTACCTGCAAGCGCTGCCCTGGCTGACGCTTGACGGTAACGGTGCGTTGAAAGGCGAGCTTGCGCTTGACGCTGGCACGTTACAGCCCGGCAGCCTGCTCACATTGACAGCCTCTGTCCTGCGTCTGTCAATGGATGAGCAACGCCTGACGCCCCATTCAAGCGACTCACCGCGCTGGATAACCCCTGATTCATCACCGTCGCTGCATACCGCTGTCGGCGAAGGGCACGTGCGCCTGGCAGCAGAAGGCGATGCGCTCACCTTTTCCACTCAGTTAAACGATGTGGTCCTGGCTGACAGCCAGCCCTATGCCGACGATACCCAGCTCCGCCTTGCTGCCCGCATTCCCAACCAGCGCCTGGACCGGCTGGATCTGCCGACGGGCGCCACGCTTGAACTACAAGGCCAGGTCAACCGGCTGGACATGCTTGACCGATACCTGGCAGGCACCTTTGACGGCCAGGGTATTCGCCTTGACGGAAACGGGCAAATCGAAGCCAGTGTAACGCTTCGTGACGCCCGACCTCACCGTGCCTCGTTGTCGATTCAGGCGCCAGAACTATCGGCTCAACTGCTGGATATCAATGCTCAGGGAAGCGGCTCGCTGACGGCCCAGCTAACCCCCGAAGAGGCTATCGAGGCGACGCTTACGTTCATCGGCGCAACCCTGCGCCACCATGAGCGAACGCTGCTGACGGACGCCACCATCACCCTGAACACGCGCAGCCCGATTGATCCTGTGCAAGCGCGAGAAGACGCTACCGCCCGGCTTACCTGGCAATCCGCACGCCTGCCAGACATCAGCGTTCTGCAACCCTACCTGAGCGCGGTCTTGCCCGATCCTGCCCCGCTACAGCTGCTCAATGGCCAGGCCACCAGCCTCGGCCAGCTTGATATCACCACCCAGCAGATGCATGGCGATATCCATTTAGCCGGTGAGCAACTCACCACCCGATGGCAGCACGGCGAACAGAAAGGCACGCTGGAAAGCAATGCCCAGCTCACCCTGGTGATTCGTCAGGCAGCGCTCGACGGCACCGCACTGGATATCAGCGGATCACGTTTGCGTTGGCAAGTCGCGGATACGGACGCTTCCACAGAGCAGCTACAGAGCACCCTGTTACTCAGAGAAGGCCGCTTCCAGCGCGCCGAAACTAATGACGCAAATCGGGTCAGCGGGGAATTTGCTCTGGAGGGCAGTGTGCAGCGGCTAGGTTTTTTGAATGCCTTCCTGCCCAGTGCTCACGGGTTAAGGCTTGCGGGCAACGGCCAGCTATTCGCTGAGGGCGCTTTCCGTGATGACCGCCTGCTGGCCCCAACTCGCCTCAGGGTCAACGCCAACCAGCTTGAGGTGGGCTTTTTAGACTACCTCGCCACCGGGCGCGGCGAGTTGACGGCTCAGTTGGATAGCGCCGAGCACGCCCAGCTTTCGCTGGGCATACCGCACTTTACACTCACGCGCCAGGATGACGACCAACCTCACCTTGAAGGGCGCCACTTCGCTCTCACGACGCAGACCGACCGTTTTAGTGAGGTGCTGGCATCGCCAGAGCCTGCCTACTTCACCACGCGTATCGCGCTGCCCATTACTCAGGTACCCGACTTCACCCGCTATAACCGCTATCTACCCGAAGAGGCGGGTATCCGTCTATTAGGCGGTCAGGCGAGCCTGACCAGCGAATGGCTGCTGGAAGGACTGACCGCCGAGGGCGAGATCAACCTGCGCGCCTTTGGCGCCGACCTGGCGCTGCTTGACCAGCGTCTCAAGGGCGATGTTGAGCTGCATCTGCAACTTGACGAAGGTGACCTGGACGCACGGCGTTTTAACGCCGATGACTCGTTTCTGCGTCTGGAAAACGTGTTTCGTCACAGCGCAGATGGAACTCAGGATGCCGGGTGGTGGGTGCAACTGAGCCTGGATAACGCACTGCTCGAGTGGCGCGACCCAATCAATCTCACCAGTGACCTCCGCCTTGGCATGCGTGATACCGGCTTACTCGCCCGACTCTTCTTGGCGCGCGCCCGTGAAAGCGGTTGGCTGGGCCGACTCTTGAACGTGCGTGATATCAACGGTGATGCGAAGCTACACATCGACGGCGAGCGTATTCGCCTTTACGACCTGACGCTTACCGGCGGGCCTCTTCTACTGCTGGCCGACGTCACCCTGGCTGAGAAACAGGCCAATGGCGCGCTATATGCCCGCATTGGTGCCCTGGGAACAGGCGTCGAGCTGATCGACAGCGAGCCTGACCTGAAAGTATTTCAACCCAGGCGCTGGTTTGAGCGCTGGCGGGAGGCAACGCGTTTTCCCAAACCTTAACGACGGTTGCGCTCACGGCGAATCATCCTGACCCGCTCTTTGGCTTTTTGCGACGTGGAAAGTGGTGCCGTCGCGTCATCGTCGGTTTTGGGCGCTACGCTTACCCAGGCAAATACCGGCAGCGCCAGATGCCAGTGAATCGCCGCGATTCGCAACCCAAGGGTCACGCTTAGCGAGGCGGCGATGGTCAGGATAAGCGGCGCTTGAAGGGCGTCCAGTAGTACGTAAACCGTGCCTCCCGCCATCGCCGCCGTGGCGTAGATTTCTTCGCGTAGCACCATCGGCACCCGCTGGGCCAGCACATCGCGGATCATGCCGCCGGCCACCCCCGTCATCATTCCCATCAACACGGCGACAACACCGGATGTCCCCAGCAACAGCGCTTTGTGGGCGCCAATCACCGTAAACAAGGCCAGACCAAAGGCGTCCGCAATCGGTAAAAAGCCGCGTGAAAGGCGGTGGATATAGTGAAACCCCACCAGCGAGATGCCCACGGTGGCAAAAATGACCCACAGGTACGTTGGATCGGCCACCCAAAAAACCGGCCTGACGCCCAGCACCAGGTCGCGCAGCGTGCCGCCGCCAATCCCCGTGACGGCGGCCAGCACCAGCATGCCAAACGGGTCCATGCGCGAACGACATGCCAGGACGACGCCAGACAAGGCAAAAACGATCACCCCCACCATATCCAGCCAGACAACAATACCCGACACGTGGCTCTCCTTTATTTCCGCCACTTTAAAGCAGGCAGAATAGCACTTACCTTGCTGACTCGAACACGGGCATAAAATCCCGGCGGGGCAACATCCTGTAAATTAAAGAGTTTTCGCAACCACTTTAAGAAAGATCCTTGACTGGCATCTGCGTTTGTATTTTTTGACATCACCCCACCGGGGGATCGTTGAAGAAACAGCATCGCCTTGGCGTCCTTTTTGGTTAAAATGGGCTAAAGCGCTTAAGCTCTCGTATCACGCTGCATCAACCATAGGTCGTGAGTATTGTTGTTGCCTTGAATCAGCAGAATGACCGCTATAAAAAACGAGGACGTTCGCCATGCTGCCCCGTGGGTTCGCCATACGCCATTTTATTCTGCTGATCGTCTCACTCATTGTGCTGGCGACACTCTCTAATGGCGTCAAAGCGGCAGCTCCACCTCAGCCGCTAATGGACTGGGAATACCGCTGGGGCGACTCGCCCCGGGATGCTAATGGCGAGCCCGAGTGGCTAGATGATGAATCCGCCGACTGGCTATCAACGATGTCTCCCTCTAACCCACCGGGTCGCGAGGGCCATCAGCACCTTTGGTTACGCACGACATTGCCTGAGGGCGATTGGAACGACCCCGTCCTTTATATCACCAGTATCAATCTCATTGGCCAGGCCTACCTCGGTGATGAGCTGATTTATCAGTACGGGGAATTTGACGACCAGGGGCGAGGGGATTTTGCCGGCTGGCCTTGGCACATGATCGACCTGCCTGAAGACACTGAAGGCGAGCCACTGGCCTTCCGCCTATATTCCTACTACACCAGTATTGGCCTTTGGGGCGAAGTACAGGTAATGGAGCGTATTGATGTACTCAAACACGTCATCCATGAGTCGGCCCAGGACCTTGGTGTCAGTGCGCTGGTATTGGTACTTGCCATTCTGGCCACTATTTTCGCCCTTATTGGGCCTGAAAGACGTGGTTTCCTGGCCACCGCACTGTTCGCCTACGCCTCTGGGCTGATGCTGCTTGCCGAGGCACCCGCCCGCCAGTTGATCGCCGACGGTCCCCTGGCTTGGGATATGCTTAGAGCAGGCAGCTACTACACCCTCCCGATCGCACTGGGGATGCTACTCAGCCATTGGCTTGAGGGAACGGCCAAACGCTGGATCAAACGACTCTGGGCCTTACACCTGGCTTACTTGGTGATGGCCATGGGCCTGGTGCAGTTAGGCATTATCAGCCTCTCGATCACCTTCCCGGTGTTTGATGTTCTGCTGGCCATCACCTTGCCTATTATGCTGTTGCTCGCCCTCTTTCGCTTTCGCCGACTCAATCTTGAACAGCGCTTGCTGGTACTGAGCTTCACCTTTTTTGCTCCGTTGCTACTTGCTGATATGGCCGTCGCTCATGGCTTTGTGGCCTGGCGAACGGTGCCGTTGAGCTATGGCAGTCTGGTTTTTTCCTTGGCTATTGCGGCCATCTTTTTGTGGCACTACCGACGCACCCAGCAACAACTGGCAATGGCCAACGAAACCCTTGAGCAGCAGGTGGCTGCACGGACAGAAGAACTTGGGCAGTTGGTTCGCGAGTTAGAGGGACTCTCGTTTGAAGACCCCCTGACCGGCCTTCACAACCGGCGCCATTTCAATACGGTATTCGATCACGAATGCCGGCGTGCTCAACAACATGGCACAAAAGTCTCGCTGTTAATGCTGGATATTGATCATTTCAAGGACATCAACGATTACTTTGGCCACGATGCAGGCGATGCGGTTCTGGTCAAAATGGCCTCTCTACTCACTCAACACTTCGTGGATCTGGGCATAGTCTGCCGAATTGGGGGCGAAGAATTTGTCGCGCTCCTCCCGGATACCTCTGCCAAAACAGCCGAGTCCAGCGCCAATACGCTGTTAGCCTCAATTGCCCAATGCGCTTGCGACCACCAGGGAACCACACTCAGACGGATCACACTGTCTTGCGGCATCGCCACCTACCCCGACCACACTCATGACCCGCATAAGCTACTTCGACTCGCTGATGAAGCGCTTTATCATGCCAAACGCAGCGGCCGTAACCGCTGCGTGGTATGGTCCGAGTCATTCGAGGAACATGGCTTTATAATCGGCAGACGGCAAACACAGTAATCATCGTCACCGCCATCCAGGCGGCTGCCCAATCTAAGGGGAATCGGTCGCCAGGAAGTGATCAATAAACACGCTGTAGTCCTGCTCGACGCAGTCAGCGTAAGCCATCGCCAGGGTCGACACGACATCCACAAACTTTTCTTCACGCCCTTTAAGCCGCTGACAAACCGCCATGGCAAACGGCCGGTGATCCCCGTTATTCAGCGCTTGCGCACCGCGCAGGTGTTCCCGGGCGAGGATCTGCCCCCACTGCTGCGCGAGCTTGCGATATGGCTTGCCACCGGACAGCTTGTGGGTGGGGAAGTCCTTCTTGAAGGGAGAGCGCTCACGGACCGAAAATACCTTTTCATTCATGGTGAGCCAACCCAGATAGGCATCCGGGTGTTCCGCAATGGCATGAAATGCTGCCGCATGGCGAATACCTTCATTGGGGAATAGCCTCCGCCATACTTGCTTTTGGGGCTTGTCCATAAAGCGATACGCTTCCGGGGTCACCTGCTCTTTAACATCCAGAATGATGTCGTCGTGTTCATGATCAGCGCCCCCTTCAATCAACACATAGTAGCGCTCCACCCCGAGCGAACCGGTGCCCGCATCTAACCGGCGAGCCGTGTCTTTTACGCGGAAATGACGGGGATCGCTCTCTTTTACCGGATCCTGAAGCGTTTGCTGGTATTCCTGCTCGATCAGCCGACGCAACTGGCTGGCCATGTCTGCTGGCAAGTTGGCTAGTTTTCCGGGACGTTCCGCAAACCGACGGCCATGCTGGTCGTCGAGGGTGGTCCACTTTTCCAGCATCCGCGCACGGCTTTGCTTATCCGCCACCTTGCTCATGAAAGGTTTCAACTGCCCTTTTGCGCTATCCAGCGTCACCGCCTCTATGCACACATCATCGGTGTGATCTGCCAAGGTGTGATAGTAACTTTCCAATAGCTTGTTTAGCGCTTTATCAATGGCCTTGGGGCTAAGTTCAACATTTTCACGGCCATCCAATACCACGCTGATGGCCAGCCGCCACAAGTCATACTGGTAGTCGCCGATCAGCGCATCGTCAAAATCGTCCATACCGTAGCGCACTTGGTCATCATGATGACCGTAGGCACCAAAGTTGTAGACATGGGCGTCACCTTGCAGCCAGGTCTGGGTATTGGGCCAACCTCCAAATAACGCAAAGCGCCAGTCGTGCCATACGTCTTGCCAATACAAATGATTGGTACCCCGAAAGAAACGATACGGCGACGCCGCCATCTTGGCGTATTTGGCTTGGCGGGTCGCCGCGGCCAGCGGCGCGTTGACCTGCTGGATGGCTTCAATCACTTGCTGAGGGCGATTGTGTCCCGTTAGTGCATGACTCATCGCGATGCCTTTGTCGGTGCGTAAATGCTATTCACCCTAAGCATAGGCGACAAACGTTAAGAGATTAAGTCACCGTCCTTAATACCTTGCCTATTCAGGTGGGGGCAGCCACGGGCGGCAATACGCCCCTAACGCCTCAACTGCCGTGACATCACCGTGACGGTTTCGCCCCGGTACTCAAGGCTTTCTACATCTTGCCACCCCAAATGCCGATAGAGCGACTGCTGATCAGGGGTGTAGAGATAGAAGTGCTCGATGCCGTTCTCAACGGCCTCTGCTTCTACCCGGCGCACCAATGCAGACGCAATACCCCGCCCCCGCCACTCGGGCACGACAAATACTGAGGCCAGCCAGGGGGCAAGTTCACGGCGGATGCTCATGTCATCGGCAATCAGGCTGGCGGTTCCCACCGGGGTTTCGCCTTGCATGGCGACAAAGATGGAAGGCACCCCAGCCTGACCACATTCGGCTTTTAAACGTTCAATAGCCTGTTCTGGGGTGAGGCCAGGGTGTAAATGCCCCCAGGTTGCAAATGTCCAGCCCGCGACGATTTCAGCATTTGGATCGTCAGCACTCAGTCGCTGAAGGGCGATATCGCTTTGCATAAATGGCGCTCTACCTTGTTTAGCACAAACGAATACATTAGCGATTTATGGGAAGGCTGACCAGCGCCGACACTTCTCAACCCGCCGCTGGTCAGAGATTTTGACGGCAAGATCATCAGATGAAGTCAGGCTTCATCACATCCAATCGATACGCTCTGACACGGCCTAAAACCCATGATCAAAAGGTAGGCTCACCACGCTATTGGCCTAACGCTAGATTAGGGCTGATCAATCTCTTAGGTGCTAGTCTGTTAATCAAATGACGTTGGATACAGCTCACGAATGCAACCTTTATTAAGACGTACGCATCGTCTTGCATTGGCAACAATTGCCCCACGAGTTTTTGCCTTTTGCCATACCTTCGGGCTAACCGTATGGATCGCTGTCGTAGAAGGCAGCGGCTGGACGCTTATTCTGCCAGGGATGTTGCTGCTGCTGTGGCCCGGCGTCGCCTACGCGCTTGCGGCAAACGCTCAGAATTCGAAGCGTGCCGAGTTCAGGAATCTCCTCTTCGACAGCCTGCTGTTTGGTTTTTGGTGCAGCGTGCTGGATTTTTATGCGTTAGCCACCATTACCATCGGGCTTGCCTGCCTGATGAACAATTTAGTGGTCGGCGGACTTAGGAAGATGATGGTTTCAGCCCTACTTTTTATCGTCGCGGCCCTGATTGGAAGTGCCTTGACAGGGTTTACTTTTCGACCTTATGTGAGTAACAACTTAGACATCTACCAGTGGGCGGGAGCAGTGGTCTATTTTCTAACCATTGGTCGCGTCACGTACAGTCAGAATCGTCAGATTGGCCGTAGCATTGGCGAGATTAAGTTTCAGAACCGGGTTTTTCACGCCCTGTTGGATCTCGGAGCGGTCGCCAATCGCGCGATCAATATCCACTCCCTGCTGAATGACTCTTTAAACCACCTACATACTCACTTTCCCGGCTACGGCTTTGCCGTTTTTCTCCAGGAACCGCAACGCTCTGAAATAACACGCTACGCGGCTGTTGCGGGGCTAAGCCCAAAAGATGAACAACGCCTGAAGCGCTTATTGGCCAGCGTTCATGAGCAAAGAGAACATCCGGTCAAACTGCCACAAACAGAAGAAGGTGAGAATCTCTATATAATGCCCATGGGAGCCCGTTTAAGCATGTACGAAGGTTGGCTGTTCGTGAAAGCTCCCAACCGGGACGATGGTTTGGAGCAAATACTCTCCCTCTTTGCCGACCAGTTGGCGGCCGCTACCGAAAATAAATTGCTGCATTTGGAACTGAAGAAAACCGCTGAGCGTGACGGGCTCACCGGCCTTTATAACCGAGGATTTCTGGAATCGGCGCTGCAGATGAGCATCCAGAGCAAGGCCCAGACGCCAAACCTGGATTTTGCTGTGCTGATGTTGGATGTCGATAGACTCAAGGAAGTGAACGACCATCATGGCCATGTCGCAGGCGACCAACTGATTGCCAGCGTTGCCAGGTATCTGCAACGTCACTGCCGGGACAGTGACGTACTGGCACGCTACGGTGGCGATGAGTTCGTCATTCTGTTTCCCTCTGCCGACCTGGCAGCAGCCAAGCGTATGGCCAGTCTGATCCGGGAACACCTTCCCGACCAGCGCTGTACCATCGACACTGCCAACGGCGAACGCGAAGAACTGGCGCTTCATGTAAGCTTGGGATGCGCAAGCTCCAGCGAAGCGCCTGCCCAGCAGGTATTTGCTCTGGCAGATGAGCGCATGTACGAAGACAAAAGCCTGCGCCGCAAACCCAATACAGGTGGGCCTGGAACAACGAGGAGGCCCTCCTTATAGAGGTTTTCTCATTAACCACTGTTCAGCGGCTGCCCCCACTTATCTCCATGCACAAGTTCACTTAATGGTAGGCGAGAGCGCCAGCCTTTGGCTTCAAGCTCAGGCTGGTCTAAAAACTCGCTCACGTAGCCAAGACAGAGATACGCCAACGGGTAAACATGCTCAGGCAGGCTTAACGCAGTGCTCAGCTGTTCCTGGTCAAGAATACTCACCCAACCAACGCCAATCCCTTCCGCCCGCGCTGCCAGCCAGAGGTTTTGCACCGCCAAACAAGTGCTAAACAGGTCGGTTTCCACAATGCTATTGCGCCCTAGTACATGGGGGCCGCCCCGGCTTCGGTCACAGGTGATACAGAGATTAATTGGACTTTCCATAATCCCTTGCAGCTTAAGGCTTCGATAATGCGCTTTACGCTCGCCTTCAAAGCGCTCGGCGGCCTTCTGGTTCTCCTGTTCGAACATTGCCAGCACCGTTTCCCTGACGTCGCGACTTTCAATCACGATGAAATCCCATGGCTGCATAAAGCCCACGGAAGGCGCATGGTGCGCGGCCTCCAACAGGCGGGTCAGCACGTCAGGGGGGATCCGGTCAGGCAGAAACTGAGAGCGCACATCGCGCCGTTCAAAGATGGCGCGGTAGAGCCCGCGCCGCTCAGCATCGGAAAAAGCGTTATTCGAGGTGGTCATTAAGCTGCTCGGGTCTTTGGCTGGTCGGTTTTAAAGACAGTTAAGAGTCTACACGAGGTCAAGCCAGCCGCCATCGCAGTGGGTTTGTTTGACGTAAAACGCCTCTCTATGACTCAAACACCGCCAGGAACTGCCTGAGCAGGTCATCAAGTTGCTCTCGTTGCTCTTTACTCAGGCCACTCACCAGCTGCGCCTGGGTTTCCACATGGGCGGCCACGGCTTCGTCGATCAAATCAAACCCACGCTGGGAAAGAGAAATGAGAAAACCACGGCCATCGTCGGGGTTTTTAACCCGCTCAATCAAACCCGCCTTTTCCAGCTGGTTGATACGGTGGGTCATGGTGCCCGACGTCACCATCGTGGATGCCATCAAATCACCCGGCGATAGCGCGTAGGGTTCCCCCTCTCTGCGAAGGGTCGCCAGAACGTCAAAACTGGCATCCGTCAGGCCGTATTCCGCCCAGGTCTTCTCCATTGCACGCATGAAAGTGTGGTTCAGCCGCTTGACCCGCCCGATGGTACCCATCGGCACAACGTCGAGGTCGGGCCTCTCCTGCCGCCACTGTTTGAGAATGTTGTCTACATGATCCATAAGAGTATTTTGCGCCTGACTAGCTTGACGTCAAGATTAATCGCACATATCTTGATATCAAGATACTTTCAAAAACGGTACGAATGAGAACTTCGCCAATGACGCTATCAAGCACTGCCCGCACAACTCCCCCATGCAAAAGCGCTTGGCTTGCCCCACTGGTATACCTTTTAGCCGGTGGCGCTTTGCTGGGTCTGTCGACCAATTTGGCGAAACTAGCCGGTGATATTCAGCTATCAGCGCTCGCGTTTCTGTTCTGGTCGATTTCAGGGGCGGCACTCATTTTGTTGGTTCTTGCCGCCTTCCGCCGTAATCTACCGCCCGTTAACCGTCGCACCGTCAAGTATTACGCCATGTCAGGACTGCTCGGCGTAGCGGGTGCCAACCTACTCTTCTTCACTGCCATCCCCCATGTGGGTGCCGGTTTCGTGGCATTGATCATCACCCTGCCACCGCTACTCACCTACCTCGGCGCACTAGCGTTAAACATGGAACGGTTCCAGGTGTTGCGTGCGGCCGGGGTCGTATCAGCCCTGGCAGGGGCCATCACCCTGGCCTTTCATAAGCTTTCTGCGCCTGATGCCGATTACCTCTGGATTCTCCTCGCTTTAATCGGCCCGGTGCTGCTGGCCATCGGTAATCTTTACAGAACCTTGCGCTGGCCAGAAGGTGTATCCAGCGATGCGCTGGCGCCGGGGATGCTCATCGCCGCCGCCATCATTCTACTCAGCGTGGGTTTTCTGCCGGACTTCTCGCTGCAAGTTCCGACAGGCCGCTCCCTGCCGATCATACTGATTGCCGTTCAAGCGGTCGTCTTCGCAGGCCAGTTCTTGCTGCTTTTCCTGCTACAGAAAAGTGGCGGGCCAGTGTTTCTAAGCCTACTGGGTTCCGTCGGCGCCGTGGTGGGTGTACCCGTCGCCATTCTGCTGCAGGGAGAAACCACCCCCGAGGGCCTGCTACCAGGCGCCCTGCTGATTGGTGGAGGGATTGCCCTGCTCAACATTGGCAAAGCCAAGCAACTTAACTAAGTTATCCAAGAGAGACATATCATGAAGGTTGCAATATTGAGCGCTGCTGGCGATGCCGGCACGCGCCTTTAATCGTCAAACCCGAGCTACTTGATTGGGTTAGAAAATGCTCCGCTCCATATAGTGAGTTCCGCCTTCGGTTTTGAGAATGCGAAACCCCATACGCTCGTATAAAGCAGTTGCCGGGTTGATAGAAAATACGCGTAGTCTAAGTAAGTCAACGTTCGCTTGTTGGGCGATTGCCATTGCGTATCGGATTGCTGCGGTACCCAGGCCCTGTCGCTGCCATTTCTGATCAATTTGCAGTTCTCGAATATAGTAAGCACCTGCCTCACGATTTAAGCATAACAAACCAACTGGGCAAGCATTTACGACTAACGCATAGCTATCAAACTCGTCCCAGTTTTTATCGAACAAGTCAGGATCCCAGTGCATATCCAGGTGCTTATAGTAGGCAGACATGTTCTGACGAATGATGTTTTCCGCGAACGCTTTGTCGTCGGTTCGACGAATAATGGCTTCCATATGCGAATCTCTAGGCGTCAGTTACCTGAGATATCTTGGACTTATCGTATGCAAAACGCCAAGGCATGGCCTTGGCGTTTTGGTTGCTAGCTTAGCTTAAGCCCTTACCCCAACTGAAACGGGTAAACAGGCCCGATCTTGAGCAATTGGGTAAGCTCATCCAGCGCGACCAGAGATTCTTCCGCGAGCTGCGGGTCGGCCAAATCATCCGGGGCGAGGCGGTCGCGGTAGTGGCGATTTACCCAAGCGGTCAGATCATCGTAAAGCGCATCGGTGAGCAGTACGCGGCCGGTAAGCGCAGCTCGTTCTGCCTCGGAAAGAGCCACACGCAGGCGCAGGCAGGCAGGGCCGCCGCCGTTGCGCATGCTCTGCTTGACGTCCTTGACCATCACCTCACTGATCGGATTATTCCCCGCCAACAGGTAGTCCTGGATGGTACGCCATACCGCCTCGCGCTCCTGGCATTCGCCGGGCACCACCAGGGTCATGGTGCCATCCGGATTGGAGAGGAGTTGTGAGTTGAACAGATAAGACGCGACCGCATCTTCCATACTCACCGCCTCTACGGGTACCCGCACGGGAATTAATGGCGTGGCCATTTTGTAGCGAAGTTCATCGAGTGTGCCCTCTTCATCCAGGAAGGCCATTTCGTGATAGAGCAGCACGGGGCCGTTGCCCACGGCGATGACATCGTTATGGAACACACCTGCGTCGATGGCGTTCGGATGCTGTTGGGCAAATACGGTTTGCGACGCCGTCAATCCGTGCTGACGGGCCACCGCCTGGCTGGCTTCCAGGGTTTGCCGGGCAGGATAACGCTTGGGTTCGCGCTCGCCGCTTCGCACGTCACCAAACGCCTGGCGGCCATACACAAACAGGTGCACGCCGGGTTCGCCGTACTCACCGCATAGGCGGGTGTGATTGGCCGCGCCCTCATCGGAAAAGGCCGGGGTGGCGGGCAGCACCGGGTGGTGCGCGAAATGCCGTTCGTCGCGGAAGATCGCTTGCAGCACACGCCCCGTCGTTTGCGGCTCCAGGTAGCGGTGGAAGCTAGACTGCAGGTTGGCCGGCGTAAAATGTACCCGAGTGTCCGGTGAATCCATGCTGGGCGTGATGGTACCCGCGTTGGCGGTCCACATACTGGACGCGGAGCAGACCGCGCGGAGCAGCTGCGGCGCCTCTTTGGCAGCACAGGCCAATACCTCACGGTTGCTGCCGCTAAAGCCCAGATCGCGCAGCGCACCGATATCCGGCCGCTGCTGGGGTGGCAGAACGCCCTGGGCATAGCCCGCGTCCATCAGCGACTTCATCTTCAAGAGCCCCTGCAGCGCGCCCTCTTGGGGGCTGGACACCAGGCCGCCGTGGCTCATCGAGGCCACGTTACCCACGGCCAGGCCCGAATAGTTATGGGTCGGGCCGACCAGGCCATCGAAATTGACTTCCTGGACGTTGTTGATGGTCGCCGTGTTCATAAGCTGACCCCCGGCGGCAAGGTGTCGGGCATTTCCAGGCTGTCGGCTTCCATGGAAGCCACCGGGTAGGCGCAGTAATCCGCCGCATAGTAGGCACTGGGGCGGTGGTTGCCACTATCCCCTACGCCACCGAAGGGCGCGTCACCGGACGCACCGGTCGTCTGGCGGTTCCAGTTGACGATCCCGGCGCGAATGCGCAGCAGGAAGTCGTCCCAGTCGGCTTGATCGCCGCCAATTAACCCGGCGGAAAGCCCGTAACGGGTGTTGTTGGCAAGTTGTACCGCTTCATCCCAGTCGTCATAGCGGTGGATTTTCAGCAGCGGGCCGAAGTGCTCCTCGTCGGGCACGTCCAAGCCGGTCACGTCGATCAGCGCGGGGCTGAGCAGGCTGGTGTTGTCCTGTAGACGCTGCATACGATTGATCACCGTGCCGCCCATGGACTCCAGCTCATCCTGGGCCTTGAGCAGGCCATCCGCGGCAGCCACGCTGACCAAGCCCCCGAAAAACGGCGCAGGTTCTTCCTCGAACTGGCCCGCCACGTGCAGCTTGGCGATAGCGTCTGACAGCGCGTCGATCAGCCTGTCACCGACCTCGCCCTTAGGCACCATCAAGCGCCGCGCGCAGGTACAGCGCTGGCCGCCGGAGAGAAACGCCGACTGCAGAATGCTCAGCACCGCGGCGCGCTCATCTTCCACGTCTTTCACCACCAGCGGATTGTTACCGCCAAGCTCCAGCGCGAGGATTTTATCCAGTTGACCGGCAAACTGCTGGTGGAGCATGCCGCCCACCTTGGCGCTACCGGTAAACAGCAGGCCATCAATATCAGGGTTAGCTGCCAACGCCTGACCAACCGGCACACCGCCCTGCACCAGGTTGATGACGCCTGCGGGCAGACCGGCTTCCAGCCAGCACTGCAGGGTCAAATCGGCGGTCAGCGGCGTCTGGTCGCTGGGCTTGAAGACGACACAGTTTCCCGCCAACAGCGCGGGCACCATATGGCCGTTGGGCAGATGACCCGGGAAATTGTAGGGACCGAACACCGCCATCACGCCGTGGGGGCGATGGCGCAGCACGGCTTTGGCGCTACCGACGTCTTTTTCCCGTTCGCCGGTGCGCTCATGGTAAGCCTTGAGTGAAAGCGCCACTTTACCGATCATCGCGCCCGCTTCGGTGCGCGCTTCCCAGAGCGGCTTGCCGGTCTCGGAGGCAATGGCGACAGCCAGCGCTTCGCGGCGGGCGGTCAGCACCTCGACAAAACGCTCGACCAGCGCCTGGCGGTCGGCAAACGGCGTGCGCGCCCAGTCGGGAAAGGCGCTACGTGCGGCGCTGACGGCTGAGGCGACCTGCTCACCGGAGGCTTCCGCCCCTTGCCAAAGCAGTGCCCCGGAAACCGGGTCAACCTTCGTCAAAGTCGCTGCTTCGCCAGCTACCCAGGCGCCGTTGATCAGTTGCTGCTGTTGGGCGTGCATATAAAACTCTCCTGTAAACGTCGCCTAGGTCTCGAGTAGCCGTAAATGATCACCGGTAGTGACACTCAAACGCTGTGCTTCGGCTTCACTCAGCACGATAGTATTGTCTTCAGTGGGGGCACGGCCTATCCAGCTCGCGGTAAAGCTGAGCATATCGGTGGTCGCGGCAAGCCAGCGGCTGAGGCTCTCCTGCGGCGCGCTGTTGGCCACCTCCACTTGGCAGAGCCGTGAGTTGCGGATGGCGCGTACATCGTCAATGTAGGCTTCCACCGTTGGGCCACCGTCGAAAATATCGATATACCCCTCCCAACGAAGCCCCTCTTTTCTAAGCATTTCCATGGCCGGGCGGGTATGCCGATGCACCTGCCCAATGCAGGCACGCGCGTCTTCTGACATAAAGGTGGTATAGATCGGGAACTTGGGCATCAGCTCGCCGATAAAACTCTTTTGCCCAAGACCGGTCAGGCGATCGGCCTCATTGAAATCCATTGGAAAAAAGTGTTTGCCCAGACTTTCCCAGAAGGGGCTGGTGTTGTGCTCATCAAAAACGCCGCGCATTTCCGCCAGCACTTTATCGGGGAAACGGTCGCGGAACTGGGCGATAAACAGCCAGCGCGCCTTGGAGAGCAACGCGCCGTTGCGCAAATGCTTGTTGGCTTCGCCGCGGTATTCCGGGCGCAGAAAAAGCGAGCACACTTCGGCATCGCCGGTATGGTCGGAGCTTAAAAACAGCGTGTCGATGGTGCGGTGCAAATCCAGCTGTACAGAGGAATGCGCCAGCGTGCCCAGCCGGTAATTGTAGAACGGCACTTCGCGACCGACCTGGCCCTCAATCGCGCAACAACCCGCGAGTTCGCCGTTGTCTTCGTCTTCCAGAACGAAGAAATAAAGCCGGTCATCCACTGGGGTGCGCTCTTCAAAAGCGCGGGCAGCAGCTTCAATCTTGCCAGCCAGAAACTCGCGATTATCCGGCAACGAGGTAAACCCCACACCGGCCTGCTGCGCAAGCGCCTGGAGCCCATCAAGATCATCCCGGGCAATGGGTCGAATGCGCATTACATTTCTCCTTCATCAAGCGCATCTACCGCGCTGGGCAAGGTTAACGGCGCGGCGAGCACCGCGCGGCCCTCTTCCACGCCCAAGCGTTCGGCATGCTCGGGCGACAGCATCAACTGACCGGTGGGCGACAGCGCATAGCGTGCCACAATGCAGCGGAAGCCCCCCAGTTTCTGGTTGGCAATCATCGCCGGTTCCGCGTCAGGAAGCGCGTGTTCAGGACGAACCCGGACCGGATGCCACGCTGCCGAGCGGAAGGTTTCCAGGCGCTCACGTTCGGTTTTGACAATCGGCCCGGCGTCGAAAATATCCACATGGCGCGAGCGCACAAAGCCCTCCGCCAGCATTTCTTCCAGGGCCTCTTCATGGGCCGGGTGTTCACGGCCAATCGCTGCCCGCGCCTGGGGCGTTAGCAGGGGCAGATAGAGGGGAAACTGGGGCATGACTTCGGCGATAAAGCTTTTCGAGCGCACCCCGGCAATATGATTCATCTCCTGGAAGCTGCGGGCGAAAAAGTGCCGCCCCACGCTCTCCCAGAATGGCGACTCGCTGCGCGTATCCAGATAGCCTGGGAATGCCACCGCCAGAATGCGCGAAAAGCGCTCAGGGTACTGGGCGATAAACATCAGCCGTGCACGGCGAAGCAAGCTTTCGGCACTGGTGCCCTTGTAGCGCGGATTAAGCGAAAAGGCACACAGCAGGGTGGCATCCGAGACTTCATGGGAAAGCGCCAGGGTTTGCACTTCCCGGCGAACGTTGAGCTGCTGGGAGGCGTGAATCAGCGTTTCCTGGCGATAGGTGTAATAGGCCTCATTAGCGCCTGCCTGAGCGCGAATGGTCGCCGTGCCCAGCACTTCGCCACTGGCGTCGTCCGCCAGCACGAACGTATAGTGCTCGTTGCCGGGGAACTCCACCTCGCCGCTGAAGGCCGCCTCGGAGCGCACAATCCGCTCTTCAAGACGCTCGCGGTTGGCGGGTAGATTGGTGAGCCTGGGTACTGCGTGCTCGGCTAGCTGTTCCAGCGCCGCCAGGTCGGCCATTTTCACCGGTCGAATTACCAGCATCCTCAACGCTCCCTCAGCATTTGAGACGGGGGTTGCTACGGCTTCACTCATGTGGCGGCAACTAACCGTTCAATCGCACGTTCCAGGCGGGCCATGCCCTCGGCGATGTCCGCTTCCGGAATGACCAGGGAAGGCGCCATGCGCAGCACATTGGGCCCGGCAATCAGCGCCATCAAGCCCTCTTCAATCGCCAGTGGAAGGATATCTTTGGCACGTCCTTCATAGGCATCGGACATTTGGGCGCCCATCAGCAGGCCCATACCGCGAATCTCTTTAAACACGCCGTACTTGCGATTGATGGTTTCAAGGTGCTCGCGAAACAGGTCATGACGCTTTTTGACACCTTCAAGTACCTCGGGAGTATCGATAAACTCGACCGCCGCCAGGGCAACGGCAGATGCCAGCGCGTTGCCGCCGTAGGTGGAGCCGTGGGTACCGATGACCAATGATTTTGCCACCGCATCAGTCGCCAGCATTGCCCCCACAGGGAAACCGCCGCCCAGGGATTTGGCGCTGGTGAGAATATCCGGGGTAATACCGTAATTTTTATACGCGTAGAGTTCGCCGCTGCGGCCCACGCCGGTTTGCACTTCATCAAAGATCAACAGCGCATTGTGCTCGTCGCACAGATCGCGCAGCCCCTGGAGGAAGTCCTGCGTGCCGGGCACGATGCCGCCCTCGCCCTGCATGGGCTCGACCATGATCGCGCAGGTGTCGTCGCCTACCAGCTTGCGCACACTTTCCAGATCATTGTAGTTGGCATGCAGGATACCACCGGGCACCGGACCAAACCCCTGTGAATACTTGGGCTGCCCCCCCACGCTCACGGTGAAAAAAGTGCGCCCATGGAACGACTGATAAAACGAGATGATTTTATCTTTATGCTCACCGTGGTTATCCACAGCCCAGCGGCGAGCCAGCTTCAACGCGGCCTCATTGGCTTCACCGCCGGAGGAGCACAGGAAGACCTTATCGGCGAAGGTCCGATCGACCAGCGCCTTGGCCAGGTTCAGCGCTGGCTCGTTGGTAAACACATTGGAAAGGTGCCACAGCTTTTCACCCTGATCCTTTAGCGCATCGACCAGTACCGGATGGCAGTGCCCCAGGGAATTGACCGCGATGCCCCCGGCAAAATCGATATATTCACGCCCCTGCTGGTCCCACAAGCGGCTGCCTTCTCCTCGCACCGGGATGACCTGCTGCGGGGCGTAATTGGGCGCCATATAGTGATCGAAATCCTGACGGTTTGGGGTGTGGCTCATGGGACGCTACCTCCAGTGGGGTAAGGGAATGAAAACAGTATAAGGGGCCGAATAGGGTAACTGCTTTCAGCAATGGGACGGCAAATTATGAAAAGCAGCATTTAACGCGCCCCCTTTTTTAACACTCTATATCCATCCTTCTCACCTCACGGTATCAGTGACGTATTTAGTCGTTTGGGGACGCCTGATGCCCTTCGGTAGCTGTCAGCCGCGCCCTTTCCTCAAACATTGAATAAGGCGCGGAATCCAGGCATCGGTGCGCAGTGTCGGCCATCAAGGGCGAGCAAATCCGTGAGCCTGCGTATCCAAGCACCCACCTGCACTTCAACGCTGTTCGCGGTAGGCTTGAGTAAATCCGCCCGAGGAGCACGCCGCATGCTCAACGTAACCCAACTGCGTGGTAGCCGCCATGCCATTGGCGTGGTCCATGGCCAGCGCCACGCCGCACAGATTCAGCGCAGCATTGAGGTCTATGACCGGCTGTTTCAAGACTTTGCAGGCCTCGACTGGGCTGCAGCCCGACAGGCGGCGCGACGCTTTATACCGGCTATCGAACGCGGCTTTCCGGCGATCCTGGATGAGCTCGAGGGCATTGCCGAGGGCGCCGACCTGCAGCGCGACGACATCCTCACCCTCAACTGCCGCAGTGAGATCTCGCTAACCCAAGCCAGCGGCGGCTGTTCCGCCTTCTCGCTCTACCAGCAGGGTCGGCAGTGGCTGGCCCAGAACTGGGACTGGCGCCTCGACCAGCTCGATAACGTGGTGGTACTGCACATAGAGGGCGACGACGCTCCGTCGCTGGTCAGCGTCGGCGAGGCGGGGATGCTGGCCAAGATAGGCCTCAACGCCCACGGCCTCGGCGTGTGTCTCAACGCCATCCGCTCGCAGACCTGCGGCGACGGCCTGCCGATCCACGTCGCCCTGCGCAAGCTTCTCGAAAGCGACGGTTTCGCCAGCGCCCAGCGCATCGTCGCGGAAGACCGCGTCGCCTCACCGGCACACTTTCTGGTCGCCAGCGCTGCAGGCCAGGCCGCCGGTTTCGAGGTACAGCCCGGGCCACCGGGGGTACTCGAGGCCCGCGACGGGCGGGTGACCCACACCAACCACCTCTACGCCGCGGCCACCACCGCCTGTGTCGCCGACTTCCCCAAGCCCGACTCCCATGTGCGCCTGCGCCGCCTCGATGAGTTGCTCGACCCACCGCCCGAGGCCAGCGTCAGCGCGCTGTTCGACGTACTGAGCGACCACCACAATGCGCCCATGTCGATCTGCAAGCACACTGACATCGACCTGCCCGAGGCCGAGCGCATGGAGACTCTGTTCGCGGTGGTGATGAACCTCGACGAGCGCACCCTGCACCTGCGCCACGGCTACCCCTGCAAGGCCCGGCAGACGCTGAGCATTGCGCTCGACTAGCGGCGCAGGAAAAGAAGCAGTTGGGGACGGGTGGGCGGGATACACTGGCCCAGGATCGAAAGTTTCAGCAGCAGCAACAGGGAGAAGCGCCATGAAATATATCTTTGAAGTGCATATCCGCGACGGCTACCGCGCCGAGGACTACGCCGACGCCTGGGTCCGCGCCAGCCAGCTCATCCAGCAGGCGCCAGGGGCACGCGGCACCGAGCTGCATCGCAAGATTGGCGACCCCAGCACCCTGATCGCCATTGCCCACTGGGACAGCAAGGCCAGCCGCGACGCCATGGAAACCCAGCCCAACCCGGAGATCAAGGAGATCATCCGCCGTGCGGCCCCCTGCTGCGAGATCCGCCTGATCGGCGAATTCGAGGAACCGGAGTGGGTGGTGATGCCGCCGAATGCCAAGTCATAAAGGAGGGTCGCAAGGCCCCTTTTACTGGCTCAGTGCTCAGCATGCGACTGAAAGCCTGATCAATTGAAGACCTCCCCCTTGAAGAAACCTAAAAGAGCACCACACTCATTAGCAAGCTATAAAGTTACCCGTTGTGTAGCGAGGTACTGATACTCAGTAAGAGAGGAGCACACCCCATGCAGATTGATCTTAACGGCAAGCACGCCATTATTACCGGCTCGACCGCAGGTATCGGCTTTGCGATTGCCCAGGGTTTGGCCAATGCAGGTGCCGATGTCGTCATCACCGGGCGCACCCAGGCACGTATTGACGAGGCCATCGCGGCCATCAAGAAAGACGTTCCCAACGCCAAGGCGACGGGCGTGGCCGCCGACCTGGGCACCGCTGAAGGCTGCCAGACGCTGATCGAACAACAGCCCAGCACCGACATCCTGATCAACAACGTCGGCATCTTCGGCCCACAGGACTTTTTTGAGGTCGACGACGCCACTTGGCAGCAGTTCTTCGACGTTAATATCATGAGCGCCGTGCGCCTTTCACGCCATTACGCCCAGGGAATGCGTGAGCGCAACTGGGGCCGCATCCAGTTCCTGTCCAGTGAATCGGGCATCAACATCCCCAGCGAAATGGTCCATTACGGCATGACCAAATCAGCATTGCTGTCGGTATCGCGGGGGCTTGCCAAGGTATTGAGCGGCACACAGGTGACCGTCAATGCCATTCTGCCGGGGCCAACCCGCTCAGAAGGGGTGCTCAACATGATTGGCGAAATCGCGGAGAAAGAAGGTATTTCTCAGCAGGAGGTGGAAGCGCGCTTTGTGCAGGAGAACCGTCCCTCTTCCATCATTCAGCGCCTGGCGACACCCGAAGAGGTCGCCAGCATGAGTGTTTATGCAGCCTCCACCCAAGCCAGCGCCACCACCGGCGCCGCCCTGCGCGTGGAAGGTGGCATCGTGGATACATTAACCTGATCCATCTAACCTAATCCCTTTAATTCAGGCGCTCTTCCCTCGGTGTCATGCCGAAATGGTGTCGGTAGGCGGTAGAAAAATGTGCCCCGGAAGAAAAGCCGGTGGCAAAGGCAATATCGCCTACCGCCAGGTCGCTTTCCCGTAGCTGTTTGCGGGCTTCCTGAAGACGCAGGTCCAGGTAGTAGCGGCTGGGCACCGCCTGCAGGTATTTTTTGAACAACCGCTCCAACTGGCGCCGGGATATTCCCAGATGCTCGGCAAGTTCCAGGGTAGAGAGCGGTTCCTCGATATTGGCTTCCATCAGCGTCACGGCATCCACCAGGCTTTGCGGCGCGTGACCCAGACGGCTACGCAGCGGCACATGCTGGCGCTCGTCCGCCAGGCGAATCCGGTCGCAAACGAACTGTTCCGAAACCTGCTCGGCCAGGCGAGCGCCGTGATGCTGACCGATAAGCGTCAGTATCATGTCCATCGCCGCGGTGCCACCTGCACAGGAAAGCCGGTCGCGGTCAATCTCAAACAGCTGCTGGGAAAGCGTGACTTGCGGATAGGCCTGGGAAAAGGCGTCGAACCGCTGCCAGGGCAGCGTGGCGCGGTAACCTTCCAGCAGCCCGCAGCGCGCCAGCACCTCGGTGCCACCCGCCAGCCCTCCCAACATCACGCCGCGCCCCACGTATCCCCGCAGCCATTCATTGAGCTTGGCGGGCAGTGCATAAGGCAGCGGCGTAGGGGCGCAGACCAGCAATAAATCAAGCGGCCCAGGCGTGCTTGCCAAGGTATGCTGCGCCAGCACGGAAAGCTGCGCACCGCTGCGGACGGATTCGTCATCCATACTCAGCGTGACGGTTTGATAAAGCATCTGCCCGCTGAGCTGGTTGGCCATTTGCAAAGGTTCCAGCGCGGCAGCATGCGCCAGCATCGAAAACCCCGGCAGCAGCACAAACGCTACCCGCCGTCGTGACGCGGCATTGGGGGAGTTGACTGGGTTATGCTGCATGGAAAACCGCCGTGACGAAAACAAACCGACATCTTAACCAATTGCCTGGGTAAAGGCAGTGGCTACGTCGTGGTAAACAAAACATGACGTATAAATGCAAAAACGCCGAGCTCCCAGGCCCGACGTTTCTGTAACACTTAGCGGTCGCAACACCAATTAGCGCTGACCGGTTTATAGATTGACAACATCAAAGTCGACCATCGGGTCAACATCGGCGTCGTAATCTACATCATCACGCTCGAAGCCAAACAGTTTCAGGAAGTCGTGCTTGTAGCCCGCGTAGTCGGTGATCTCGAACAGGTTCTCGGTGGTGACCTCCGACCACAGGTCCTGGCAGGCCTTCTGGATATCGTCACGCAACTCCCAGTCATCCAGGCGCAGACGGCCGACGTCATCAGTGGCCATCTCACCGTCTTGCGGGGCGTAGAGCCGCTCGCCGAACAAGCGGTTAAGCTGATCGATCGTGCCCTCGTGGACGCCCTGCTCTTTCATGATGCGATACACCATGGCGATATACAGCGGCATCACCGGGATCGCCGCGCTGGCCTGGGTGACCACCGACTTGAGTACCGCCACATTGGCACCCCCACCGGTCTCTTTCAGCCTGGTATCGATTGCCGCGGCGGCACGGTCCAGGTCTTCCTTGGCCTTGCCCAGCGCGCCGTGCCAGTAGATCGGCCAGGTGATCTCAGTGCCGATATAGCTGAACGCCACACTGCGCGCGCCCTTGGCGAGCACACCGGCCTGGTCCAGCGCATCCATCCACAGTTCCCAATCTTCGCCGCCCATCACAGTGATGGTATCGTCGATCTCCTGCTGGGTCGCGGGCTCCACCTCGGCTTCGATGATGGCGTCCTTGTTGGTGTCGATCGCGGTGGCGCGGTAGGTTTCGCCAATCGGCTTGAGGCTTGAGCGCTTGAGTTCACCGCTATCCGGCAGTTTGCGCACCGGCGATGCCAGCGAATAGACCACAAGGTCGACTTCGCCCATGTCCTGCTTGATCAGTTCAATGGCTTTCTGGCGCGCTTCGTGGGAGAACGCATCGCCGTTGATCGACTTGCTGTAAAGGCCTTCCTGCTTGGCAAATTTGTCAAACGCTGCGCTGTTGTACCAACCCGCTGTGCCAGGCTTTTTCTCTGTCGCCGGCTTTTCAAAGAACACGCCCAGGGTATCCGCCCCGTAGCCAAACGCCGCGGTAATGCGCGCCGCCAGGCCGTAGCCGCTGGAAGCCCCGATCACCAGCACTTTTTTAGGGCCGGCGCTCTTGTCCAAACCGCGTGCGCGGGTCGCTTCAATCTGCTCGCGAACGTTTTGCTCGCAGCCAACCGGGTGGGTGGTCGTGCAAATAAAGCCGCGTACTTTGGGTTTAATAATCAAAGGGAACCTCGCTTTCAAAATAACGTGTTTAGCTCATCAGTGGCACTATTCTAGCGGTCTCGGGCGGCGCTGTCCGCTATTGAGCTTATGGACCTTTCACGTCAGGATATTGTTTTATCCCTGACCGCCCGTGAGGCTTTGTTAATGAACGCACAGCAGCTAGTCGATGAACGTGGCGATTTGTGGTTGGCACTGGCCCCGTTATGGCTGGACCGCGAGCCAAGTGAACGCGATTACGCCCAGATGGTTGAGGTCGTTCAGCGCTTTGAGATGACCTTCAAAGAGCTTGAATGGATGTTCCGCTTGGAGATGGCGCCGGTGATGGCCCGCCACCAACTGTCCATTGCCAGCGAATGGCGTGAGTTCAATGATCGCAAGCTGATGCAGCAACTGGTCAGCCACAACCTGCGTTTAACAGGCTGGCGGCGCAAGAGTTGGGCGCTTTTTTCAGGCCTGACGACCATGATGGTTCGCCACCGTTGGAACGAGCTGATGAACCGGGTGATGGTCGCCCGCGGCGAGACTTAAATCTCGTCGAGCGCGCGTTCCAGGCGTAGCCGTAACGAGCGGCCATGATCCCGGGGACCAAAGCGCGCAATGACCTTGCCATCACGCCCGACCAGGAATTTTGTAAAATTCCATTTGATCATTGTTGTGCCCAACATGCCGGGCGCCTCACGCTTTAACAGGACGAACAGCGGGTGAGCGTCCCCGCCGTTAACCCGCACTTTTTCCATGAGCGGAAATGTGACGCCGTATTGCTGCTCGCCAAAAGTACAAAAGGCCTCAGCGCTTTCCGGGGACTGTTTGCCAAACTGGTCGCAGGGAAACCCCAGTACCGTGAAGCCGCAATCTCGATAGCGTTGGTAAAGCGTTTCCAGCTCTTTGAGTTGCGGGGTATAGCCACAGCGGCTGGCAACGTTGACGATCAGCAACACCTGCCCCTGCAACGCCCGCAGATTAAACGGCTGCCCCATGTGGTTATAACAATCCTGATCGTAAAGTGTCATCTGCCGCTTTCCCCCTGGAACGCCTCGCCACTTACCATGCCATTTCTATGCCCAACGCACCAGTTCCTCGAGCCAGCCAATGCCGATCTAGACCAGCGGACCGGCCACCACGCGAAGCGCCAATGCCAGCAGCAATACCCCGGTCACCCGGTTGATCCAATGGGCACGGCGCTGAAGCCAGGGCAGCACGCTTGAATGCGACAGGGCAACGGCCACCAGCACGTACCACCCCCCGTCAATGACCATCGCCGTCACCACGATGAGCGCTTTAGCGACCAGGCTCATATCGGGCGTGACAAACTGGCTGAGCAGCGCAACGAAGAAAAGAATCAGCTTGGGATTGCCAAGCGCCACCAAGACGCCCTCTCTGGCGGCCCTAGCGCCGGACGTGACCATTGCCTGTTGCTGCATCGCCCCGGCGCTACCGGCACGCAGCGCTTTAATGCCCAGCCAGGCAAGATATGCAGCCCCTACCCAGGTAATCAACTGGAAGAGGGCCGGCCACTGCACAATCAGCGCGCCCAGACCCAGCACGGTAAGCAGTGCATAAAGCCCAACGCCACCGGCATGGCATAACGCCGCTGTCACACCCACCAGTCTTCCCCCACCCAAGGTATGGCGCAGCACCAGCGCCAGACTGGGTCCCGGTGACATGGCGCCCATGGCGCATACCGCCGCCAGCGACAACCATAGCGAGAATGGCATGTGATTCTCCTTGATCGTTGATTATCCTTTTGCCGCCAGCCAATGGCGACCCGCACAGTGTACGTCAAAACCATCCAGACGACGTCTGCGCTTGAGCAAATAAGGCTGTTAGCATGATATTCTGTTGGGTAAACTTTGGCTTTTTTGATGACACCCCTGATCAGCAGGGAGAATCACTAATTACAGGACGTCAACATGGGTAGGGCTTTTCAGAACCGTAAAGAATCCATGGCCAAAACGGCCGATGCCAAGACGAAGGTCTACAGTAAGTACGGTCGCGAGATTTACGTTTGCGCCAAGTCGGGCGGCACCGATCCCCATAGCAACCTGGCGCTACGCGGGCTGATGGAGCGTGCCAAGAAGGACCAGGTACCTTCTCACGTGATTGACAAGGCGCTGGATAAAGCCAGCGGGGCGGGCGGCGAAGACTTTTCAGCGGCGCGCTACGAGGGCTTCGGCCCAGGAAATGCCATGGTGATTGTCGAGTGCTTGACCGACAACCCCAACCGCACCTTCGGCGACGTTCGCGGTTGCTTTACCAAGACCAAGAGCAAAATCGGCACCCCCGGCAGCGTCAGCCATATGTTCGACCACTGCGCGATTTTCGCTTTTGCCGGTAGCGACGAGGAAGCCGTGCTGGAAACACTGATGGAGGCAGATGTCGACGTCACCGACATCGAACATGAAGACGGCCGCATCACCGTGTTTGCACCGCATACCGACTACGCCAAGGCCAAGCAGGCGCTGCTGGACACCTTCGGCGACATCGAGTTTGAGGCCGATGAAATTCAGTTTCTGCCGCAAACCACCACGCCGGTCGAAGGCGACGATGTGGCCATGTTCGAAAAACTGCTCGGCATGCTGAACGATCTGGACGACGTACAAAACGTCTACCATAGCGCTGAGCTGCCCTCAGACGACGAGTAAACGCTTAACGCACCAGCGCCGCCCGTGAGGGCGGCGCTGGTGCAAGGCAAGACCAGGCACTAAGGCCTGATCGCAAGGTCTTGGGGGTTATCGCTCGACTAGAATGTCAGGCAGATCTTGCCGAAGTGTTCGCCGGATTCTTGATGACGGAAGGCATCGGCGATTTTGGTCAGCGGGAATTCACGGTCGATAATCGGCCGCATGCCATTGGCTTCGATGGCACGAATCATTTCTATCTGGTCGCGGCGGCTGCCCACGATCAACCCTTTCAGGGTGGCCTGCTTGGCCATCAGCTTGGCGGTGGGGATTTCCCCTTCACGGCCGGTCAATATGCCGATCAGTGCGATATGACCGCCGATCTTGACCGCATCGATCGACTGCGGCAACGTGCCTGAGCCACCTACTTCCACCACATGATCAACGCCTTCGCCTTCGGTCAGCGCCTTGACGGCTTTCCCCCACTCGGGCGTCTCTTTGTAGTTGATGGTGTGCTCCGCCCCCATCTCACGCAGGCGCGCGAGCTTTTCGTTGGAGGACGATGTGGCGATGACCCGTGCCCCCATCATCTTGGCAAATTGCAGCGCAAAGATGGAAACGCCACCGGTACCCAGCACCAGCACCGTATCGCCAGCTTTCAGGCCACCGTCGACGACTAATGCGCGCCAGGCGGTGAGGCCAGCGGTGGTCAGGGTAGCTGATTCGGCGTGACTGTATTCAGCCGGCTGATAGGTGAACGAGGTGGCAGGCGCGATAACCTGCTCGCGCGCATAGCCATCGATGCCATCGCCGGGAGTGGTACGGAAGTCGCCGACCCGCGCCGGGCCCTCCAACCAGCCGGGGAAGAACGTCGACACCACCGGGTCGCCCACGGAAAACTCGCTCACGCCTTCACCGACGGCGTCGACAACCCCGGCGCCATCCGACATGGGGATACGCCCCTCCTCGGTGGGGATCATCCCGGCTACCACGGCGTAGTCGTGAAAGTTCAGCGAACTGGCGTGCAAGCGCACACGAATTTCACCTTTCCCCGGCTCGCCGGGCTCGGCTTGATCCACTACCGTTAGCTTGTCGAGACCGCCGGGCTGATTGAGTTGAATCGCTTGCATGAACACCTCTTTGGACAGAATGGTCGGTACATTAATCATTGGGGCTAACAGCATCGACATCAAGGCCGATGAACCCACCCGATTGCCGACGCCAGAGACGCGCATAAATGCCATTCTTTTCCAATAATTGGGCATGAGTGCCACTTTCGACAATCCGCCCCTCATCGACCACGATAAGTCGGTCGAGCATCGCAATGGTGGACAGCCGATGAGCAATCGCAATCACCGTTTTACCTTCCATGAGGGTATCAAGCTGCTCCTGAATGGCGGCTTCCACCTCGGAGTCCAGCGCCGAGGTGGCCTCATCGAGCACCAGAATCGGGGCATTCTTGAGCAGCACCCGGGCAATCGCAATGCGCTGTCGCTGGCCGCCGGACAGCTTGACGCCCCGCTCGCCTACATGGGCGTCCAGCCCACGCCGCCCTTTCGGGTCGACCAGATCATTGATAAAGGTATCCGCATGGGCACGGCATACCGCCTCCCAGACGTCGTCATCATTGGCATGGGGGCTGCCGTAGCGGATGTTATCGCGCAGCGAACGGTGCAGTAACGACGTGTCCTGGGTCACCATGCCGATCTGGTGGCGCAGCGAGGTTTGCGTAACCCCGGCGATGTCTTGCCCATCGATAACAATGCGCCCGCCCTGAAGGTCGTAAAAACGCAGCAGCAGGTTGGCAAGGGTCGACTTACCCGCCCCGGAGCGGCCGATCAGGCCAATCTTCTCACCCGGGGCAATATTCAGACTCAAGCCGTCGAACACGGTTCTGTTCTCGCCCTTGGCTTGTTCATAGCCGAAGCGCAGCGACTCGAAAGCAATCGCTCCATGGGGAACGCTTAGCGCCTGGGCGTTGGGTGTATCACGAACGGTAGGCTCCTGGGCGATGGTGTTCATGCCGTCCTGCACCGTACCGATGTTTTCAAATAGGCCGGCGACTTCCCATAAAATCCAGTCCGACATGAAACGAATCCGCATGACCAGCGCGATGGCAATGGCAAGCACGCCCAATGAGATGGCGTCCAGGTACCAGGCACTGATCGCCATCCCCGCTGTGCCCACCAGCAGTGCCGTATTCAGCAGTGTCAGGCACACGCTCATGATGGTGACGAGGCGCATTTGACGGTGCACGGTGCCCATGAAACCTTCCATGGCATCCTTGGCGTAGTCCTGTTCACGCTGGGTGTCGGCAAACAGCTTGATGGTCTGAATATTGCTATAGCTATCCACCACGCGCCCGGTCATCTGGGCACGGGCATCCGCCTGGGCCATGGAAACATCCCTCAGGCGCGGCACGAAAAACCACATGATTGCCAGATAGCCTGCCAGCCAGAGCCCCAGCGGCAGCAGCAGCCAAGGATCAGCACGGCCCAGTAAAATCGCCGCACCGGTGAAGTACACAATGGCATAGACCAGCAGGTCCATTACCTTGGTGACGGTTTCGCGAATCGCCAGCGCCGTCTGCATGACTTTCTGCGACACCCGCCCGGCAAACTCGTCCTGATAAAACGCCAGGCTCTGGCTGAGCATGTGCCGATGCGATAGCCAGCGGCCAATCATCGGGTAGTTGCCGAAGATACTCTGGTGCGTCACCAATGACTGCGCCAAGACCAACAGCGGCAGGCCAATCAGCACAAGAATCCCTACTCCGGAAAGCCACAGGCCATGCTCGGCCCAGAAGTTCTCCCGATCCACGTTGCCGAGCCAATCCACCAGCTCGCCCATGTAGCTAAAAAACACCACCTCGGCGGCAGAGACCAGGCCGGTGAACAGCGACATCAGTAGCAACAGCGGCCAAACCGGGCGGGAAAAATGCCATATGAACGCCGCCAGTCCCTTGGGAGGCGTCGTCACGTTGCCTTCGGGATAGGGATCAACGCGCGTTTCAAAGTAACGAAACAATGGCGCGAGCATACGCGAGAGCATGGCGAGTCCTTATGTTACTTGTCAGTCGATGAATTAGTTCGGCAAACATTGCCAGAACAGCCAGCACCAAAATAACCGCTTAAAAATTACGCAGAGTTTCAGGTACTGCCACATGAGTCCCTCTGGAGGAGGCCAGCAGATTGGCCATCATGGAGCCAAGCCTTCTGGCACGTTTTAAGCCGCTTAGCTCAAAAAAAGTTGCCACCGTCTCAATCATTAACCTGCTAAGCGTCCGCCAGCTTACCACTGATGGCATCGGCTTGGGATGTCGGGAAGCGTCCAGGGCCTGTCGATCTCCATAAACGTCCAATGGGTCTGCCCTCAGCCTTAAATTAATTTTTAAGGCTGCCTCTACACACTCCAGGCAGTCAGCGTATAATGCTTTCCGCCGTTAATGGCGAACTTTCTCAGGGCGGGGTGCAAGTCCCCACCGGTGGTGATGCCGTATCATATCTTGATGCGGACAAGCCCACGAGCGCTCCGCCAAAGGGGGTAACCTAACGGCTGAGGACAGCAGATTCGGTGAGACTCCGGAGCCGACGGTCATAGTCCGGATAAAAGAGAAGGTTTCCTAGTGATATTACCCGTTGCGTTTCAACGCATACGGGTACTGTGCTATTGGATGCCTCATGCCCTGGTTCTGGTAAACAATCCCCATAGGATGACCATGAATCAGACCCAACACTCCTCATCAGTTCGCGTTGCCTTTATCGAAGCGTCTTGGCATCACGATATAGTCACTCAAGCCAGAGAGGCATTCATTGCTCAACTTGCCAGCGAGCATGGCTTTTCCGCTGACCAAGTAGAGATATTCCAAGTTGCAGGGGCTTACGAAATCCCGCTTCAGGCTAAACTACTCGCCAAAACTGGCCGTTATAGCGCCATTGTGGGGGCAGGCTTTGTCATTGATGGCGGCATCTATCGACACGAATTCGTTGCTCAAGCGGTCATCGAAGGCATGATGCAAGCGCAACTGGAAACCGAAATTCCGATCCTTTCCGTTGTCCTGACACCCCACCATTTCCATGAGCACAGCACACACCATGATTTTTTCCATGGCCATTTCCGAGCCAAAGGCAAGGAAGCGGCAGAAGCTTTAGCGATGACTCTGAGCAATCACCGCAGAATTCATGAGCTAAGCTAGCTTCAATGGGGCACGGTTGAGATGTCGAGCGGTCTCATGATCGCTCGATATTCAATGCCGACGATGCATATTGCGTTTACTTACTCGGATTGCGCCTAGGCCGTTTCATATATCAATCTATCAACCTCTTCTTCCATCGGGATACTACTGGCAGCACCGTGTTTTTGAACTGACAGGGCAGCCGCTGCTGTTGCCCTTTGTAGGCACTGCGGTGGCTCAAGACCCGCCTGTCGGGCCGCCAGGAAGTAGCCGACAAAGGTATCACCCGCTGCCGTTGTATCGATGGCCTGTACCTTTAAGGCCGGTTGAAAATAAGCCTCACTGTTGTACTGATACCAGGCCCCCTCACCGCCAAGCGTAAGAACCACCTCGACACTTCCCAGCGTTTCATTAAAACGTCTTAGCAAATCGGAAGCACTCGACTCTAATGGCATTTCCAATAAAGTGGCGGCCTCTGTACGGTTAAAGAATAGTAACTTACATTGGTCCAGAGGCAGCGACGATACCCCCGAGGTCATTGGCGCAGGATTAAATACCACTTTGCAACCATGGCTCACTGCCAATGGAATCAGCTGATCAAGCCCATTGCACTCGTTCTGGATAAGCATTGTGTCACCAGGCGTTGTTTGCGCAACAAGCGCCTTCATGCGTTCCGGTGTAAAGCCATGGTTAGCGCCTGAAAATAAAAGAATAGCGTTTTCACCACGTGCATCAATTTGAATAATCGCATGCCCACTCGGCTCAGCGGTCAATTCGACATCTTGCACACCGACACCCGCAGACTCCAACTCAGGCACCACCCAGGCGTCTACTGATGAAACGCGCCCCCAGTGACTGACCGCTCCCTTGGCACGCGCTATCGCCAATGATTGATTGACGCCTTTCCCCCCCAAACCAACACTGTATTCATTACTTTCCAACGTTTCACCAGGGCGAACAAAATAGGCAACACGATATGTATGATCAATATTTATGGAACCAAAGTTAAATATCATTGACTCTTCCTCTCAACAAAAAAGCCAGCCAGCATCAACGCTGACTGGCCTCGAAGAAAGACTATCTTTCGATTTATCCCTCTAATACAAAAGGGGATGTGTAATTATCAACGCTATCCGGCGTGATGAGGACACAGTCGTACAGTTGCTTTTCACTATCCAGACCGGTTTCTCCGGTATTGATATAGCGATCGGCAATTCTCACTGACTCTTCAGCAAAAACAGCTACCGGCTGTAGGACAGTATAGGCCAATTCACCCGCACGAACCGCATCAACCGCATCAGGCGAACCATCAAATCCACCAACCAATACATCATCAAGCAAACCCTCTTGCTTCAGGGCGACAATAGCACCTAAGGCCATTTCGTCGTTACCACTGATCACGCCCTTAATATCAGGATGGGAGCGCAACATGCTCTGCATTTTATTGCGACCTTCCGTACGATCCCAATTAGCGATATCAGAGGCCACAAGGTTAAGGTCTGGGTACTGGCTTAGCACTGTCTCGTAGCCATTGGATCTTGTCGCGGCATTATTATCAGAAGGCGGGCCCTGTAACTCGATATAAGAGCCTTCACCACCCAATTGCATTGCCCACTGTTGCGCCCCTAACGCAGCCCCTTGTGCATTATTGGATACAAGTTGTGCCTTGGCCAATCCTTGCTGATTAATCTCGGCATTAATAATAAACACGGGGATTCCTGCATCAACAGCTCTTCGCACAGCGCCAATAGAACCATCCGCATTTGCAGGGTCTAGAATAATCGCTTTAGCGCCATTGGTAATCGCCGTATCGACTTGATTACTTTCAGTGTTGGTATCACCGACATGAGAGCTTACATTTGCTTCATAGCCCAACTCCTCTGCCGTTTGTTCAGCAATCGTTCCTTCCGTTTGCCAATAAGGGTTTGACATATCATTGACAATGATAGATATGAGCCCCTTTTCCTGAGCTGCTATAGCACCGCTAAAGAGCATAGAGGCACTGGCCAGTGCTGTAAAAATTACTTTCTTGCTTTTGGGAAGCATGTTCATCACCTCGTCGTTATGATTGTTAGCTCTTGGTTATACAGACCCAATCAGGTCACACTTCTAAACAAGGCTACGTCAAGTAGCGCTTGCACTAGAACTTTCTTTTTTAGTTTCTATCTTTTCTTTATCAGCTTTTTTCGAGGGCTTTTTGTTAGCACTGTACTGCACATTATTCAGCATGACAGCGAAGACAATAACGCTGCCCGTGAAGACCATCTGCCAATAAGCAGACACGCCGATGATGACCAGCCCATCGGCGAGAAAACCAATGACAAAGGCGCCCAATAAAGTATTACGAATCGTGCCACGCCCACCCATAAGCGAGGCGCCGCCAATCACAACGGCCGCAATCGCGGTCAGCTCGTAGGTTGTGCCTGCTGTAGGCCCAGCAGAGGTCAACTGCGAGGCAAGCACAATACCAGCGATGGCGGCACATACCCCGGAAATAATATAGACAGATAGCTTCACTCTATTTACCGGCACCCCGGATAGCTCTGCAGCTCGTGCGTTTCCGCCCGTAGAGTAGACCCACCGACCAAAAGGAGTGCGGCTAAGCGCCAACATGCAAATCATGGCAACGCTGAAAAGGATCAAGATGCCCACGGGAATACCGAGCAGTTTATTAAAACCAAGCCACTCAAACCCTGTATTACCCAGCGCAGGATCACCATTTAAACTATTGAAAGTTAAACCATCCGTCAGCAACAGGGCGGCCCCGCGTGCAACATACAACATACCCAGCGTGGCCACGAAAGCTGGCACCTTGAAATAGGCAACGAGCACACCGTTGATAGCCCCGACTACCCCGCCTAGTAAGCAAGTAAGCACCACAACGACCCACACTGAAGGGAAGAAAGCCAAGTCAAGCGCTTCAATTTCAACCCCTTCAAGTAGCATTCCCGCGAACACGCCGCTAAGAGCCAGTGTAGAGCCAACCGATAAATCGATACCACCGGTCAGAATGACAAATAGCATGCCTACACCTAGTAGCCCAAAAACAGCCACGTGTGAGGACATGGTTAAAAAGTTACCCGTCGAGAAGTAAACCGGCGAAAGGATGGAGAAGACGATGATGATCGCAAGTAAAGCAAAAAAAGCTCTTCCTTCGAGCAAAATCTTAACGAAGTCAATGCGCTTTTTTTCTGCTTGTACGCCATTGTTATTATGATGAGACATGGTTAAACACCTATTTTTAATAATTACGCAGCAACTGATTCACCGGAAGCAGCCATAATTTCATCTTTCGATACGCCAGGACCGAATTCAGCAGTGATTCGCCCCTTGCTCATCACCAGCACCCTATGCGGTATACTCAAGCATTCACTGACTTCAGACGTTGTGAAAACCACCGCCAAACCTTGTCGCGCTCCCTGGCTCAATAATTTGAACACTTCAGCCTTGGCGCCTACATCAATGCCACGGCTTGGTTCATCTAGCATGATGACGTCAGGATCAGTCGCCAACATTTTGCCGATCACCACCTTTTGCTGATTGCCGCCGGACAATGAACCGATGCCAGCTTCGCCACCGTCTGTCTTGATGCGCACCTTATCAATTGCTGAACCGATCATTCCTGCCTCCAGGCTGGATGACGTCAGCCCTTTGTGAGTAAATGCACGGATACTGGCTAGCGACAGATTCCTGCCAACTGACAGGGTGGGAACCAATCCATCACGCTGACGATCCTCAGGCACCAGTACCAGCCCTCTCTCTATTCGTTGTGCAATGTTGTAATGCGAGACATCATGTGAGTTGAGCAAAACATCTCCCTGGGACTGTCGGGTTCGCCCTGCCACACACTCCAGTAACTCCGTTCTGCCAGCACCCATCAGCCCGTAAATGCAGACAATCTCGCCTGCCTTTACGTCCAGCGAAAAGTCCTCGACCACATAACGACCTGCGACTTTATCGTCGCTTACATACAGATTCTGAATAGATAGCGCGCTGGCACCCAGCTCGTACCCTGTTGGCGGTGAACCAAGATCAAAACTCTCTCCCACCATATGCCTCACAATCCACTGCAGGTCGATGTCACAGCGCGGAGCATAAGCCGTCATCACACCATCGCGCAGCACAACGGCATGATCGGTAATCTGTAATGCTTCTTCCAAATGGTGGGAAATATAAACAATCGACACGCCCTTGCTCTTGAGGTCCTTGACGACTTTGAAAAGCGTTTCTACTTCCGTCGCACTCAAGGCAGAGGTCGGCTCATCCATAATCAAAATCCGTGAGTTCTTGGACAGTGCTCTAGCGATTTCAACGATTTGCTGCTGCCCCACGCGCAGGTCTTCGACCAGAGTGAGCGGGTGGATGGGTTCATCAAGCTCCGCCATTAGCAGCTCAGCCTGGCGCGCTTCTTCTTTATAGTCGACACTACCCCCTCCTTTAGTCAGCTCGCGACCCATAAAAATGTTGTCACGCACATTAAGGTTAGGGGCCAGGCTCAACTCCTGATGAATAATGGCAATCCCCAAGGCTTCTGCATCTGATGGAGAAGAAAAGCTGACACTTTCTTCTTCCAAAACAATTTCGCCCCCCGTCTGAGTCATGACGCCAGACAAGATTTTCATCAGCGTCGACTTACCCGCTCCATTTTCGCCAAAAAGCGTTGTCACCTGCCCCCGATATATATCGAAGTTCACGTCCTTGAGGGCTTGCACGGCACCGAAACGCTTTTCAATATTGCGTGCAGAAAGAATTACCGGAGCTACTTCCACTGTTGATGTATCGATACTCATAGACGATCCTCACTCAATGATCGCTATACTCACGGGAGTAATTAGCCAGTTTTTGGGATTTATCATGGTGAAGGAGCCGACGACCTCTAACGTTTTTCCAGTTAAATCTTGCCCGGAAATATCCGCAAGCGCTTGGCGCTTCATTTCATCATTGAGTGCTGCACCGACATCCTGGTATTCGATCTGATTGGTGAAGTCACCAAATTGAATATTGCCGGTTGTATCTCTCAGCGTTGTGCCATTAATAGCTGGGCCAGTTTGTACACGAATGGCGATATCTGAAGGCACATCGGCAACATCAAGGGTGTAAGTGCCCCCCTGTCCCTCTACAGCAACGCCTGATAAAGAGACCGGTACAATATGACCGATGCTTGCGGCCACGCCGTATTTACCACCTGCCGCGCCAGCATCCTGGAGCACTTCCGGCGCCAATACCGATGCATCTACGGCATTATTCTCGACATACGCCTGAATCTCAGGAAAGGTTTCCTTAGCAAATTGCTGTGGTGAAAAACCCGCCTCGCTCTCAAGCTCCGTAAGACTAATGACTTTGGTATCAAACGCCATGAGTGCGAATAGCACTAAAATTAAAGCAGCTGTCACATAGACGCTTATACGCTTACCACCGGGCACCGAATTTAATGTCGCCGACATAACCACTCCGGTTATCATTGTATTTATAAATAAAAAGCTTTCGTAACCTACTGATCGCCAGGTATAAGCACAACCTTTAACGCGTCAGGATCATTGCGCATCATATCCAACCCTTGGTGGAATTTATTCAACGGAAGTTTATGTGTAACAACATGATTCGTTGGAAAATCACCATTCCCGATACCTTCAATCACAAGCGGATAGCAATAAGGGCCTAGATGCGCACCTAATATATCCAGTTCTTTACGATCACTGATAATGCTCCAATCGACAGTCACAGGCTCTTTGAATACGCTGAATTCGACGAAACGACCAAGTTTACGAATCATATAGAGACCTTGCTCTACTGACTTAACGGCACCAGTAGCCTCAATATAGATATCGCAGCCGTAGCCTTCTGTTATGCTTTTCACGTAGTCAACAACATCGACGTCAGCAGGATTCAAAACGATGTCGGCACCAAATTGTTTGGCAAGTTCTAAACGCTTATTATTGAGATCCAGAACGACCAGTTTCGAAGGCCCGGATTTTTTGATCGCGCCGATCATTCCTAGCCCTAGCGTTCCCGCTCCGGAGAGGACAACCACGTCACCCAGTTCAACCTGCGCACGCTTTACCGCGTGTAACGAACACGCATAGGGTTCAATAAGAACCGCTTTTTCCATCGGAATCTCATCGGGCAGCTTGTGATTAATCGCCTCTTTGGGGAAGACCATATAATCGGCCATCCCCCCGTTCACGTTATGCTGAAACCCATAGACATCGTGCTTTTCGCACATCCAGTACTGCCCACGGTTACAGAAACGACACTCCCAACAAGGCACAATTTGCTCAGAAATAACGCGGTCGCCGATCTCCAGGTTCTTAACCCCCTCACCCAAAGCCATCACGTGACCAATAAACTCATGACCTGGAATCATCGGTGCCTTGATGTAGGCGGGCTGAGTCTCATCGCCCCAAAAGCTGGGGGCGCCTTCGTAGGCCTTGAGGTCGCCTGCGCAGATCCCGCATGCTTCGACCTTAATCAGCACTTCACCTTCTCCCACCTCGGGCACGTCCACCTCTTCAAGGCGATAATCACCAGGCGCGTAGGCGACCACGGCTTGCATGGTCAGTGGTAGTTCAGCGTGATTGTTGTTATCAGCGTTATGCATTGCTCACTCCTAATGCTTCTCGTGTTGTCTTTCTGCACTGGCGTTACAAAAGTTCCTAACGTGTACATATGAATTAACTACCTTAAGCGTAGCCGAGTCAATTCATAATGATGTCTTTTATTATTATACTTTAGGATCATCTCGCAAGCCGCTGATAATAATAATTAATTTATATTTTTGGAATTATTTGCCATAAAAAAGAAGTGAAGGTAAGTGGTAGACGACATTCTATATGATCGATGATTGTTCAAATGTTCACATAGAGATTGCTATCGACAAGCACCACTTACAAGCATCTCTCCGCGAAGGGCCGGTATACTTCACGGCGAACAAATGAATGCGGGAAAGAATCTAGAAGGAAAACAAGCAGGCTTCCGAGCTCGGCCGGTCATATTTAAGCCTGCAAGCTGTCGGGCAATGGCCATACATCACGCGCGCACTTCGCTCTGAGTCGCCTCATCAAGCCGCAGTATAGTGTGCGCATTGGTGACACTAGTCGCCAAAGTATCGATAACCCCGGTACGTAGCGCACCCAGAATACCAACCGCTTTGGTATTCTCGCTGGCGATAGCGATAACATCTGGAATGCGCGTGAGATCCTGGATATTGAGGCCTACCACACGCCCCTGCATCTGCGTCGCCGAAGGCTGCCCATGGATATCGATAAAGTCATAACCCATCATATCGCCCACTGTCCCGGAGAGCCGTGCTTCAGCAATTTCCTGGGCGGAAAACCACCCCATACGCACCATATTACTGTCTTCACTCACGTCGCCGACACCAATCAACGCCGTATCCGCGCGCCGGGCGCGATCCAATGTCTGACGCACGGTGGAATTTTCATACAGCGCATCCCTTACCTCACCGCTCTGCACCAGCGCTGGGGCATAAAGGGTCTCACTATCCCCGCCAAATCGACTCGCCAAACGCCGACAAATATGATCGGGGTTCATATGCTCCCCCGCACGCAACGAGCCACCAATCGCGCATACAAAAGAAACATTTAACGACTCTGCCAGGAAAACATTATCGGCCACGGCGGCGACGTTACGCCCCATACCCACGGCGACGATCTGGCCGTCAGTCAAACTACGTGAAAGATGATCGGCCACCAGACTCGCTACACCTGAGCGCTGCACATCAGGATCAGCGTTATCCAACGCAATCAGCGCTCGCTTCAGACCAAAGCGTCGCTTTAGTTCCTGCTCAATCTCTATGCTAACGGAACGATGTAAGCGCACCCGAACATCCACAATCCCCTCTGCCTGTGCGCGCTTGAGCAGCCGGCCTATTCGCACTCGCGAATGCCCAAGTCGGTTAGCAATAGCTTCTTGCGTCTCCCCTTGCACATAGTAGAGCGTTGCAATCTCTGTCATTAAGTCAATGTCAGCAGCGTCTTGACCATTCATCCTCGGCATCCAGGGGTTGTTGAAAGGCATGTATCATGTCAGCTTGCCTGACACTTTTTCAATACAGGAATCAGCGCCTGAATAATCAGCGCCAATGAAACCGAACCGGCATCAGGCGTACCCAAGCTTTTTTCAGCCAATGGACGCGCGCGCCCAACCCGGGGGGTAAGTTTCGCGGTGGCCTCAGCCGCTTCACTCGCCACACGTGCAGCGTATTCCCAGCAAGCTAATGCTCCCCGACCATTCTCAGCCTCCTGCGATAGCGCATCGGCAAAAGGTACCAACACATCGACCAGGGTCTTATCGCCCACCGCTGCCTTGCCGAATGCCATTACCTGCTGACGGGCCCCAAAAACGCCAGCAGCGAGACGCTGACTTGAAAGGGGCTTCTCATTACCAAGCGACTCCCCTATCGCTTTTAAGATAACCCGCCAGATAGCACCAGAGGTGCCACCCGCCTTATCCGACCAGCGCTGACCAGCCCAGTGGAGCACTGTCTCCGCACCGGCTCCTCCATCCAAAGCTTCTCTGGCCGCTTCAAGCGCAGACTGACTGCCGCGCTGCATACCAATACCGTGATCGCCATCGCCCGCCACCGCATCAATCTGACCCAACATTTCGCAATTTTCATCGACGGTACTGGCGAGCACTCCAAGTGCTTCCACAACACCGGTGGCTAATTGTCGCGAAGCATCGCTAGCCTCGGGAATTTCATCTTGAGTAACCACCTCAACTTCTGCCGGATCCAGCGCCTGCGCTGGCGTCACACTGCCTTTTCGATAGCCCGGCGCATCCGCCGCAGCGGTCCATAACGGCTCCATATTCTTATCAAGCCAGAACAGCGTCAGCGAAACCCCGGCCATATCAAGACTGGTCACCAGCTCGCCCACATCCGGCTCTACGATGATAAGACCGGCCTCCTGCAGCAATTCGTCGACTTTACGATAAATAACGAACAGCTCTTCATACTTGACGGTGCCCAAACCATTGAGTATTGGCGCCACCCTCGCCCCTTTGATGCTGATACCTTCTGGGACTTCTTCCAACAACCGGTCGACAAGAACCCTGGCCAACCCGTCCGCGGAAGGGATATCGGTCTCACTAATGCCCGGCTCACCGTGAATTCCCAGCCCGATCGCCATTCTTCCTTTGGGGACATGAAAGAGCGAATCAGCTGCCCCAGGTAACGTGCACCCCTCAAATGCCACACCAAAAGAACGTGTACAGCGATTTGCCTCCTTCGCCACTCGAACCACTTCTTCCAGTGATGATCCATTTTCTGCGGCAGCGGAGGCAGCTTTAAAGACGGTTAAATCCCCTGCGATACCTCGGCGCTTATCGAATTCGTCCAAGGGTGCGCTCGCCACATCATCCGTCACTAATACGATTTCACAGGCAATACCTTCAGCGATTAAACGCTCACGCGCCTCACCAAAATGCAGTACATCGCCCGCATAATTACCAAAGGAAAGCAGTACACCACCGCCGTTGTTAGCGGCTTTGGCGACAGAATAAACTTGTTGTGCAGAAGGCGAGCAAAACAGGTTACCCATGACGGCGCCGTGTGCTAATCCTTGCCCGACCAATCCCGCGAAGGTTGGGTAGTGGCCACTGCCACCTCCGATGACAACCGCGACAGTATCCGGCTGACTACGCGTACTGCGCACAACACCTCCCGGCACCGCCATCAGCTTGTCACGATTGGCAGCTACCAAGCCTAACCGGGCTTCTTCAGGGAAATCATTCGGGTCGTTAAATAGGCGTGTCATTGTTATATCCTCCGAAGCGAGCACAGACCGTGTTATCACAGCTTGCTTGGCGTTGTTGTTACTATGTGGTTATAAATCAGTGTCGGCGAATGCCAGCGACTTATGCTTACCGGGCACTCATCCGAGACTCATACTCTGCAATCCTGGCTATTTTTAATTCAGATGGCCCACCTGAAAACGTACTGCCCAAAAAGGTCGATACAATCGACTTAGCGAGTTCGTGCCCGACCACCCTCCCCCCTAATGTGACGATCTGTGCATCATTGCTGGTTCTGGCCTTACCAGCCGAATAGGTATCATGTGCCTGTGCAGCGCGGATGCCGGGTACCTTATTGGCAGAAATAGCCACCCCGATTCCCGTCCCACATACCAGCACGGCCCGATCGAAGCGACCCTCCTTAATCGCCGTGGCCACCTCAAAGGCAACATCGGGATACAGCACCGGTTCTGCATTAAAAGTACCAAAATCCTCGACTTCATAGCCTAGCTCACGGACATGGCCAATGAGAATTTCTTTCAGCTCGTAAGCCGCCTCATCACCGCCAATCGCGACTTTAAGAGAATGTGTCACATTGGGCATTCATGCTCTCCCTTCCAGAAAATAGAAACGTGAACGACTGACAGTGATAAGCACCACTTCACAGCTACCAATCGTCTACTGACGCTATTCAATTTATCACCTGCCTATCATTTGTAAACACATTGATCATAAGATCATGGCTTTCTAAGTACGGAAGGAAGGACGGTTAAATGGCAAAAAATACGCAAACAACTGTTTTTAAATGAAAACAAAACAAACACCGCTGACAAAACAAAGAGTTATACTTTTGTTTGATAGCTGTAACACGGGTGCTCCTAGCGACTGGATTTGACTAAATCGCCAAAAATGATCAATCATTTGATCGGATACCGTTCATTTTTTAAGGAGAGTCGACTATGTCGCTTCTGGATGGATTACGCGAACACTCACTGGTCGTGGCCGACACGGGCGACCTGGATGCCATAAAGCGCTATCAACCACAGGACGCCACCACTAACCCCTCTTTGATACTCAAGGCCTTCGAGCTGCCTCGTTATCAAGAGATGATCGATAGAGTGCTCGCTGAATCAAGTCGTGATGAGAACGACCCGAGCCGAATAGTTGACCAGCTTTCAGTGGCGATCGGCGGGCAAATTGCCAACGTGATACCTGGACGAATATCAACAGAGGTGTCCGCACACCTTTCTTTTGATTCCCAAGCCAGTATCCGCAAGGCCTACGAACTGATTGAGCGCTACGAGAAACTAGGGATTAACCGCAACCGCGTGCTGATCAAGCTTGCGTCTACCTGGGAAGGGATCCGTGCGGCTGAGCAACTCGAGCGCGAGGGGATCAACTGCAACTTGACACTCTTGTTCAGCGATGCTCAGGCGCAGGCCTGCTTTGATGCAGGGGTATATCTGATCTCGCCCTTCGTTGGCCGCGTTAGCGATTGGTACCAAAAGGCGACAGGTAAGCAGTTCACGCCAGAAGACGATCCTGGCGTGCTATTCGTAAAAGGGATTTGCGAGAGGGCTGACGCTGGTCGTTACGACACAGTCGTTATGGGGGCAAGTTTCCGTACCATCGATCAGGTCCTGACGTTGGCGGGCTGCCATCGCCTGACCATTTCTCCCGCACTGCTAGAGCAGCTTGATAGCATGGTGGGAGAAGTGGCCTCCAACATCCAATCACAATCTGTCACCCACGAACCATCCACACCGCTATCAGAAGCAGCGTTTCGTTGGCAGCATAACCAAGATGCCATGGCCAACGAGATGCTGGCTGACGGGATCCGCCGTTTCGCCTGCGACCAACAGACATTAGAGTCGCTGATCACGCAACGCTTGGCTGCTCGCGCCTAACGACAAGCTATCCAATATAACAAGCTACTCAATACAACAACCAAGGTACCACTGATATGAATAACCGTTTTGAGCTGGCCAATGCCATTCGCGCCCTTTCCATGGATGCCGTCCAGAAGGCCAAGTCCGGCCATCCGGGCG